>JANLPV010000149.1:0-30918 GCA_031367435.1 Actinomycetes bacterium
TGCACCTGCCTCGTTGCACTTGCAACTGTGTTTTCTTCATGAATGATGCGAAGTACCTATAGCGCCATTTTTGAATGCGTATTAGGTTGCCTCTAATTCGGAGATTCCGAAGTGGAGCGAAGCATTGATGTGTCCGGCGAACTCCAAGACGACGTGGCGACGTTTACGAACACTGGGGCCAACGCCGAAGACGTATGGCTTGTGTTCCCAAATGTCGATGCACTCCACGCCCTTAACGATCTCGGCGGTTACGGCGAGGTTCACATCAAGGCGAACGCGAACATGTTTACGTCAACAAAGTCGCGGAGCGGGCGGAGGGTGCCGAATGCACGTGCGTTGCGTGCTCGCAGTGAGCTCATTGTGAGCTGGCAGGCGTCTGGAGCGCGTGACGGGAATCGAACCCGAATAGCCAGCTTGGAAGGGCATGCACCGAAAATTCTCAAAGGATTCTTGACAATCTCAAACAGAGCTGGGCGATGCTTGCCGACGACACCGCAGGTGATCGGATACGAGTCGAAGGCTTGCTATCAAAGTCGAGATGGCGATTCCTTCGTGGGGTAAACGCGACTATGAAGCGTGCCCGAAACGCAATTGCCAGAGACCCACGACGTGTCATGGAGCACATCGATCTCCTCGAGGCGGCCGGCGTACGGATCAGCCTCGACGACTTCGGCCAGGGTTACACGTCGTTGAGCCAGCTCAACAGTCTGCATGTGCATGAGTTGAAGATCGACCGCGAGTTCATCGCCTCGATGCACTCGCGTCAAGGACAACGTGATCGTTGCGTCGGTGATTGAACTCGGTCATCGCCTTGGCCTGAGCGTAGTGGCCGAGGGAGTCGAGACCGAGCACGTCTTGGATGTACTCCGTTCGCTCGGTTGCGATGTTGCCCAGGGATTGCTGTTTTGCAAGCCGCTTCCTGCTGCCGATGCGCCTGTATCTCGATCGGATCCTGACGCAGGACACCGCTCTCGGCGGTATTTCCTAGCGCGGCAGAGGCCGCGCTCCCCACGATCCGAGACCGTCCCGACGCACACCGCGAGAGGCGCAAGGGAAACGGTTCAAAATGACCATTTGCTTGATGAATAGGGCCCGAATGGCCCATTGACGCCTTGTCGCGCGTGGTCCTATTGTCGAAAGGCGTTGGGATGTGCGGTGGCGGCCCCCCAACAGCAGGGCTACTGCGTGAGGAGTCTCTTGACGGACTCTTGAGCAAAGTACATGACGGGGAGGAATGACAGGCGTGCCCAAGAGTTCGACGTTCGTCAAGCCATTGAAGGCGAGGATTCACCGCCACCAGCCCTTCGTCCGCTACCTGGCCGATGCAACCGTGTGGGCCCTTGCAATACCCCTTGCCGCGCTATTGCGCTACGACTTCCACGTCGAGCGGGTCAGCTGGCGCGGCGTCGTGTTGTCGGTGACGCTTGTGCTCTTCGCGCAGTCCGGTTCTGGCTGGATGCTTGGCGTGTACGCGCGTCGCTGGCGCTACGCCAGCATCGACGAAGCGCGTGCACTTGTCGTCGCTGTGCTCTCCGTTGCCGCATTGCTCACGGCAGTCATCTGGCGCCCGAGCCACACCGCCACGGTTCCTCGTTCGGTTCCGTTTCTGGCAGCGAGCCTGATGCTCTCGGGCAGCATGGCTGTGCGCCTCGCATGGCGTTTCCGTCACATGCGTCAGTCGCGGCCCGATGGTGCCGAATCGATCATCGTCGTAGGTGCCGGCGATGCCGGTGATCAGATCGTTCGCAACCTGTTGCTGCGTGGCGGCGGTCCATATCTGCCTGTTGCGATTCTCGACGACGATTCGAAGAAGAAGAACCTTCGGCTGCATGGTGTGCGCGTCAAGGGAGTGATCGACGACCTCGCCAAGGTGGCTCGCCATCATGGGGCCGCTTCGGTGTTGTTCGCGATTCCGTCGGCGCCCGACGATCTCGTGAGAAAGGTCTACTCGCTTGCCGAACAGGCCAGGCTCCGCATGCTGATACTGCCATCGGTCACCGAGATGATCGGCATGCCCGAGGCAACCGACATCAGAGATGTCAACGAAACCGACCTCCTCGGGCGCGAGACCGCGGACATCGATCCTCAGGCCATCTCGCACTATGTGGCGGGCAAGCGTGTCCTTGTCACCGGCGCGGGCGGCAGCATCGGCAGCGAGTTGTGCCGTCAACTCGCCCGGTATTCGCCGGCCGCGCTGATCATGCTCGACCGCGACGAAAGCGGTCTACACGCGGTGCAACTCAGCATCGAGGGCCGCGCCATGCTCGATTCACCAAACCTCGCGCTTGCCGATATTCGCGACCGAGGCCGCCTTGACGAGGTCTTCGAGGCGCATCGGCCGCACGTGGTCTTTCATGCGGCGGCACTCAAACACCTCACGTTGCTCGAACAGGCACCCAGCGAAGCCTGGAAGACCAACGTCGGCGGCACCGATCAGGTCTTGCAGGCCGCGATCGCCAACGGTGTCGAGAAGTTCGTCAACATCAGCACCGACAAGGCTGCCAACCCCTGCAGTGTCTTGGGCTATTCGAAGCGGATCACCGAGCGGATGACCTCGCATGCTGCCACCGACGCGAGCGGCATCTTTGTTTCTGTTCGCTTCGGCAACGTGCTCGGCTCCCGAGGCTCGGTGCTCACCGCGTTCCGTAGTCAGGCAGAAAGAGGTGGACCCATCACGGTCACCCATGCCGACGTGTCGCGGTATTTCATGACCGTTGAAGAAGCTGTTCGGCTTACCATCTATGCCGGGGCGATTGGAAGTTCGGGCGAGGTACTGGTGCTCGACATGGGCAAGCCTGTCAAGATTGTCGATGTCGCCGAACGTTTTGCACTGCAATACGATCCGCCCCTCGAGGTCGTGTTCACGGGTCTGCGCGCCGGCGAGAAGATGCACGAAGATCTCATCGCCGACGGCGAGGTCGACTGGCGCCCTGTGCATCGCCTCATCACCCATGTTCCCGTGCCGCCTTTGTCATACGAGTCGGCAGCGAGCGCGTTGGAGCTCGATGGCACGGCGAACCGGGATACGTTCCGCGAGGCGTGCGAACTCGAGTCGCTCATGGCAGCGCCAGTACCGCTCTGACGATGAGCCGCGTCTATCTCTCATCACCCGACGTCGGCCCGCTCGAACGCGAGGCGCTGCTGCGTGCATTCGACAGCGGCTGGGTCGCGCCTGCCGGCCCCGAACTCGATGCATTCGAGAACGAGATCTCGGCACTTACCGGTTGGCCCGGCACCGTCGCGCTCTCTAGCGGAACCGCAGCGTTGCATCTCGCGCTGAAGGTTCACGATGTTGGACCCGGCGACGACGTGGTGGTATCGACGTTCACGTTCGCGGCCACGGCCAACGCGGTGGCCTACTGCGGCGCCAGCCCGGTGTTCGTCGACAGCGAAGCCAGCACTTGGAACATGAGCCCGCAATTGCTCGCAGATCACCTCGGTGAGGCCCGCAAAAGGAACAAACTGCCCAAGGCAGTGGTGCTCGTCGACTTGTACGGCCAGTGTGCCGACTACGACGAGATCGTTCCGCAGTGTCGCGAGCTCGGAATCCCGATCATCGAGGACGCAGCCGAGGCCGTTGGCTCGCACTACAAGGGTCGTGCTGCTGGAACGCTCGGCGACATCGGTGTGTTCTCGTTCAACGGCAACAAGCTGATCACCACCAGCGGCGGCGGCGCGTTGATCAGCGCCGATACTTCAGTGACCGACCATGTGCGCTATCTGGCCACCCAGGCCCGCCAACCCGCGGCCCACTACGAGCACACCGAGATCGGGTTCAACTATCGGCTCAGCAATCTGCTTGCCGCAATGGGTCGTGCACAGCTAGCGCGTCTGCCCGACATGGTCGCCCGACGCCGCCAGATCAACGAAACCTACAGAGACCAGTTCGCCGGTTTGCCCGGCATGGGGTTCATGCCCATTGCGCCTTGGGGCGGATGGAACAGTTGGCTCACGTGTGTCGTCTTCGACGATCCGGCGATGCGCGATCTGGTGCACCGCTGCCTCGAAGCCAGCGATATCGAGAGCAGGCCAGTGTGGAAGCCGATGCATCTGCAGCCTGTCTTCGCGGGCAATCACGCGGTCGTCGACGGAACCAGCCAGGCCTTGTTCGAACACGGACTCTGTCTGCCGAGCGGCAGCGTGCTCCCTCCCGATCAGGTTGACTGGGTGGTCAAGATCGTGCGCGAAACGGTCAGTGTTGGTTCTTGATCGGGCGTGGCCACGGTGCCGACACCGACAACTTCATGGCCAACTCGTCGAGGTCTGCGGCGACACGTTGCACCTTACGCATCGACTGTCCGTAGGGGTCGATCACATCGAACGCAGGGTCATCGACCAGAGCCTCGCGTCGATCGCGCCCCTGGCCGAGGGTGGCGAGCCAGCCCGCGAGGTCGCTACCCGCTTTGTTTGCAGGGATGTGCATGGCGAGCCTGACGATCTCGCGGATCGTAAACGAGCGCGGCCACAACGACGAATTCTCGAAGACCAGATCGCGCAGGTGTTGACGGGTCATCGTCACGATCAGGTCGCTGCCTTCGGATGCGAGAATCTCGCTGTTCACCTGGCGGGGCCGGTGGGTGTGGATGTCGACGTCGAAGGTTCGCGCGGCGCGCACAGCCTGCGGATCGACAGGCAGCGAGACCGACTCGAGCCCGGCCGACGCAACCAGCACCTGGGCGTCGCGGCGCGTGAAATACTTGTCGAGCATGCCGGCGGCCATGGGAGATCGGCACACGTTGGCGGTACAGATCACCAAGACTCGCGCCGCTGCCATGGGCGTGGATGGTATCTTGTCGCCAACTCGCATCACAGCGGGTGTCAGGCATATGACCTCGCAGCTACCCCTCGCGCATCAACCGACTGCGTGCCGATTGGTGGGGCTTCTCGCGTGGCTCGATCGGTGAGGGCGTAAACAGCAGTATGGGAACCGAATCCGTTGTTGCTGCGTTGGCCCGGCGTTGGTGGGCCGTGGTTGCGTTCGTGCTTCTGGGTGTTCTTGCCGGCGCAGTTCCGTCGCCATCCAGTGCCGCCGACAGGGCCACTGTCTGGTCGGCCAGTCATACGTTGTTGTTGTCCGATGCAGCGTCCAGCGATCCAGCCACGGCGTCGCGGCTATTCAACCAGCTCCGCCTGTTTGCAGTCGCGGGCGAGGTGCCCAAGCGTGTCGCTACCCAGCTGGGCTATACCGCGACGCCGGCCAGCCTCGCAGCGCAGGTCACCGTCGAGGTCGATCCGCTCAGCGGAGCACTTCGTATCGCCACGGTTCAGTCCACCCCCGAGGCAGCGGTGTCCATCGCCGATGCCTTTGCGGACCAACTCACCACCTACCTTGCCGAGCGCGAGGACAAGCTGATCTCCGACCGGCTCGCCGACACGGTGAAGCGGCTCGACGACCTCAAGGCCAAGGTCGCAGCTGCGCAGGCCAAGATCGACGCCACCCCAGGCGACACGCTCACGGCGGCCGAACTCGATGCGCTCAACCGCCAGTACAGCGTGGTCTTCGGCCAATACGACCAGTTGCAGGGCCAGCAGGGAACCTCGAAGCTGATCACACTCGAGACCGCGCAGCCCATCGAGGTGCGGCCCAAGGGTCTGTCGGCGCCAACGAGCAGATTCAGTCGTGGATTGCTCGGCGGAGCGGTGGGGGTCATGATCGGTATCGGTGCGGCGCTGTTGCTGTCACGCATCGATCGCCGGGTACGTACCCGCGCTCAGGCCGAGGCGATCTTCGGTCTGCAGAGCCAGATCGCGATTCCCAACGTCTCGAAGAAGATCAACAGCCCGATCGTGGTGGTCGCCGGACGACACGATTCGTTGTCCGACGCGTATCGCACGCTGCGTAACGTGGTCGGCTTCGTCGAGGGCGGGGTGGCCGTTGCGGAGCAGCGCGGCCTCGTGACGCTCGTGGTTTCGCCGGGCAGTGGCGATGGCAAGACATCAGTGTCATTGAACCTTGCCGCGGCATTCGCCGAGAGCGGTCTCGACACCATTGCCGTGAACACCGATTTCCGTCGGCCGGCGCTGTCCGAACGTCTGCTCGGCGAAATGCCGTCGTCTCTCGCCGGTCGTGCCACTGCCGCGGCGTGGCTGCCCCTCGAAGACCTGATCCGCAATACTCGCATCGAGCGGCTCTCTCTTTTCGATCTCGCCGGTATCGAGGGGCCTCCAGGGCAGCTGGCGCGCATCACCTCCGGGCGGGTGCACGAACTCAGTGCCGCGGCGGGCGCCGTGGTCATCGATACCTCGCCAGTGGGGGCCACGGCCGAAGTGCTCGAACTGGTGCCCCACGCCGACGTCATCGTGATTGTGGTTCGTCTCGACAGCACCTCGGTCGAGGCCGCAACGCGCACCATCGAGATCTTGCGGGTGCTCACCGAGGCGCACCTACTGCTGGTCATCATTGGCGAGTCACGAGAGCGTTCAAAGTATTACGACGACTATGCGCAGGCGCCTCCGCGGGCAGCCCGAGCCAGCCACCCCGCGGTCGGATGAGAACGCAGGTCGCCGTCGCCGGACTCGGTCTCGGCGTGGTGTACATCGTGTTGATGGGGTGGGCGATGATCCACCTCGGTTACGACACTTGGGGTGCGTTCATCGTCATCCCGCTGATCGCGATCGTCACAGTGCCGATACTGCGCCGCGTCTTTTCCGGCGAACAAGCCGCCTTGTTTCCAATTGTGTTGTTGGGACTCGGGGCCAAGTTCGCCGGGTCGTTCGTGCGTTACTGGGTGGCGTTCGACGCCTACGGCGGCTCCAGCGATGCGGCGCGGTATCACAACGTCGGCAAGGCATTGGCCGGCCTCGTGAGGTCGGGCAGGTTCTCGCCGTTCGAGGTCGTTCCGCGCGGTATCGGCACGCCCTTCGTCGAACGTCTCACGGGCCTGGTGTACACCATCTTCGGTTCGAGCCGGCTCGCTGGCTTCCTGCTCTTTGGATGGATGGGCTACATCGGCGCGATCTTGTTCGTGCAGGCAGCGATCAAGGCAATTCCCGGTCTGGCAGGCCGGCGCTATATGGCACTCGTGCTGCTCAGCCCCACCATGGTGTACTGGCCGTCGTCCACCGGCAAAGAGGCGTGGATGTGCCTATGCCTCGGTGCGGCCTCGTACGGCATGGCAAAGATCTTCGTCGGCGAGAACCGTGTCAGGGCTCTGCTGCTCATCACGGTGTCCATGTTGGGTGGCGGATTTGTGCGGCCGCACTTCGCCGCGATCTGGCTGGGCGCCTTCATCGTCGCGCTGGCAGTCGGGTTGTTCACCGAGCGCGCTGCCCGAGGATCTCGGGGCCGCTTCGCAAATGTGCTGTTGGTGATGGTTGGCATTGTTGGTCTGGTCATCGTCGCCAACGTGACCTTGCGCTATCTCGACCCCAACGGTGGCGAGAATTCGCAGAGCAACGTGAGCAGCCGCGTCACGGCCATCTTCCAGAGCACCGAGCAGCGCAGCAACGAGGGTGGTTCGGCGTTCAAGACCATCAACACCAGCAGCGTCACCTCGTGGCCGTACGCAATTGTCCGAACGCTGACACGGCCGATGCTCTTCGAGGCCAACGGCCTGGCCACCTTGCTTCCGGCACTCGAGATGGCCTTCTTCATGGTCGTTGGTCTGTTCAGTTGGCGTCGAGTCGCTCACGTCATGGTGCTCTGGCGGCGAAGTCCGTATGTCACCTTCGTTCTTGTTGTGTTGTTCATGTTCGGTGTCGCCTTTGCCAGCATCGGCAACCTCGGCATCCTCACGCGTCAACGCTCACTTGTTGTGCCGTTGCTGTTGTTGCCGCTGTGTCTGCCGCTTCGCGTCGCACGCGTCCGGCGACCAGTTCAGCAGATGCCGCACGTGCGCGACCGAGTCGTCGTTGGCGCGTCATGAACGCGCGTGGATTGATCAAGCAGGTGTCCATGGCGGTCGACAAATTGCGGCCGCCACCGCAGGGCATCGTCGTGCTCATCTATCACCGCGTGGGTGGTCAGTCGGCGAGCGCTGTCGATCTCGATACCGATGTGTTCGACGCTCAGTTGTGCCACCTGGGCGAACATCATCGGGTGCTCTCGCTGCACGACGCTGTCGAGCACCTTCGTGCTGGCACTGCCACCGATGGCGTGGTGCTCACCTTCGACGACGGCACCGCTGACTTCGCAGACATCGTGGTGCCTGCGCTGGTGCGCCATGGGCTGCCGGCCACGCTCTATGCGGCCACTCGTTTCATCGACGAAGGACTCGACTTCCCATGGGGTGCGTCTCCGCTTTCGTGGTCGGCGCTTCGCGATGCATGCAGCACAGGTCTTGTCACGGTTGGCTCGCACACGCATTCGCATTGGCTCCTCGATCGTCTCGAGGCACACAAACTCGACGACGATCTCGATCGGTCGATCAGCCTCATCGGCGAGCACATCGGATACGCGCCGGCGCACTTCGCGTATCCGAAGGCAATGCCCGGGTCGCATCACGCCGAGGTTGCCGTTCGCCGTCGATTCGAGTCCGCGGCCCTGGCGCAGAGCAGGGTGAACCGGCCGGGCAAATGCGACCTGCATCGGCTGTGGCGCACACCGGTTCAGCGCAGCGACGACATGCGCATCTTCGGGGCCAAGGCCAACGGCGGACTCAGGCTCGAGGGCGAATTGCGCGCTCTGGTCGCAAAGGTCAAGTACCGCGGGCAGAGCAGGTGAACCTTCCACCGAAGGATCCTGCCCGACCACGGGTGGTGCATCTGACCACCACCGACATGAGCCTCGACTGGTTGCTCGGTCCGCAGCTGCGTGCCTTTCTCGATGCGGGCTACGAGGTGATCGGGATGTCGGCGGCCGGACCGCACGTGCACAACCTCGAGCAACTCGGTGTCGTGCATGTGCCCGTGCCCGCGTTCACGCGTGACAACAACGTGTTGCACGACATGCGCGCTTTCGGTCAGCTCATCCGCCTGTTCCGTGTCGTGCGACCCGACATCGTGCATACGCACAATCCCAAGCCGGGCGTTCTCGGGCGCATTGCCGCACGACTGGCGCGCGTGCCGTATGTGGTCAACACCCAGCACGGTTTGTATGCGCAGCCCACCGATCGTCGTCGGCGTCGTTGGCCGGTGTACGCCGCCGAGCGTGTGGCGGCCGCGTTCTCGCACGCCGAACTTGTGCAGAATCCCGAAGATGTCGACACCTTGGTGAAGGTGCTGAGGGTGCCGGCGCGCAAGGTGCACCTGCTCGGCAACGGCATCGATCTGGGCAGGTTCAATCCGGCGAGCGTGGGTGATGGCGAACGGGCGAGCCGCCGCGCCGAATGGCGGGTTGGTGACAGCGACATTCTGTGTGGGGCGGTCGGGCGACTCGTGCGCGAGAAGGGTATTGCCGAGATCATCGAGGCCGCGGGTCTGCTCAATGACCGAGGCGCGAACGTGAAGTTCGTGGTGATCGGCCCGGCCGAGCCGGGCAAGTCCGACGCCATCGACACCGAGGTCCTCGAGCAGGCGGCGAAGGCCGGTGTGGTCTTCGTCGGCCAACGTGCCGACATGGCCGAGTGTTACGCAGCGATGGACATGTTCGTCACGGCCAGTTGGCGCGAGGGATTTCCGCGCGCAGCGATGGAGGCAGCGGCGATGGGCCTGGCCATCGTGGCCAGCGACATTCGCGGCAATCGTCAGGTTGTCGAGAACGGCGTGACAGGTGTGGTTGTGCCTGTTCGCGATCCGCGGGCATTGGCCCACGCGCTCGGCGGTCTGGCGGCCGAGCCCGATCGGCGCCAGTCGATGGGTGCCGCGGCGATGCGCAAGGCCGCCACGGAATTCGATCAGCAGCTCATTGTGGACCGAACATTGACGGTGTATCGCCAGGCGGGCGCTGTCTGAGGTGATCTGCCGCGAGCTGCCCCGGCCTGTGCGTTATGGCCGATCTTCGGGTAGCGCATGCATGGTCACGCCGGCAGTGCGTTCCACACCCGAGCCCGTGATCACCATCGGGATGGTGGCGCGGATGATGCGCAGATCGCCGCGCAGACTGCGTGTGCGTACGTAGTCGGTATCGAGTTGCAGACGGGCATCCCAGTCGACGGTATTGCGGCCGTTCACCTGGGCGAGGCCGGTGATACCCGGCGGCACGAGGAAGCGTTCGTACTCGTGACGGCGGAAGCGATGCCAGTAGTGCGTGGGCAACGGTCGGGGACCGACAAGTGTGATGTCGCCGCGCAACAGGTTCCACATCGACGCGAGTTCATCGAGGCTCGTGCGCCGCAGGAAACGACCGAGCGCGGTCAGGCGATGTGCATCGAATTCGGGGCCGCTCTGCTCGGCGGTGGCGTGGCGCATGGTGCGGAACTTCAGCAATTCGAATGGCGCGCCTGCCAGGCCAAGGCGTTGCTGGCGAAAGAGCACGGGACTCCCGAGCCGAATACGCACAGACAGGGCGACGGCCAGCAGTAGAGGCGAGGCGAAGATGAGAACAAACGACGCGACCAACACGTCGGCGACGCGCCGTACGGCGTTTGCGAGCACGTCTACTGACCTCGATCGCGGGAGATGACCGCGGCCGGCACACCCACCACGCTTGCAGCGGATGGCACGTCGTTGAGAACAACCGCACCCGCGCCGACAATGGCATGTTCGCCGATGGTGACTCCGGGCACGATGACCGCACCGACGCCGATAAGCGCGCCGCGTCCGATGGTGACATTGCCTGCGATGGCCGCCCCCGGAGCAATGTGCGCGTAATCGCCAACGGCACAATCGTGGTCGACCGATGCGTTGGTGTTGATGATGGCTCCCTTGCCGATGACGGCTGCTGCGTTCAACACCGCGCCGGCAAACACAGCAGCGCCACCACCAACCTGCGCCGTGCGCGACACCATTGCATGTCGACTCATCGCCACGACCGGCACGAGTCCGAGGTCGCTACAGCGTTGGTCGGCGCGCTCGCGAGCAGCGTTGTTGCCAATGGCCACGAAGTAGTGCGTGGCGGCATGTGTTCTGGCGATCGAGGCGACATCGGTGTCGAGACCGAGTATCGCCAAGCCGAGCGCTGCGACGCCTGAGCCATCGAGACTCAGACACCCAACGAGAGCAATGGTGTCGTCATCGGCAAGGGCCTCGAGACAGACGCGAGCGTGTCCGCCGGCACCGAGAATGAGGACTCGACGCTCTGGTGACATCACGAAGCGACGTTATCTGAGGCACCACTGGCGCGCGTCAAATTGTGTTTCATCACCAGCGCGGCGATGGTGATCGAGGTCGGTGCGGCGATGGCCACGGCCACCACGGCGGGCCAGATCGACCGGTTCAGAGCGCCGGTGCGTGCTACCGCCACCGAGGCAATGCTGCCGAGTGATATGACGACGCCCCAGGTTTGTTCAGACACTCGCCTGCCCCTCGACTGCCGCAGTGTCGCCTTCACGAGTGGGGCGATCACCAGCGGCCACAGTGCGAACAGCGCACCGACGAACGCGCTCTGGCGTCCGGTGGCGCCGTAGATGCCCGACCAGAGCACCACGACAGTGACGGTCCAATGCCACGCAAGGGGCAGCTGCGCCCCGGTGACCAGCTCTACCGCCAGGCCAGCGCCGATGAACACGAACACGTACCCCATCTGGTTGCTGGTCTCGGGCACACACCCGAAGACGGCCACGGCACACGAGGCCTGTGCGCACGAAAGAGCCCCCGGTGTCGGAATTGCCCGATACGCCGCCGGAACAGCCAGCACGACGAACACAGCGGCTCCTACCGTGGCGACAGCGGCCCACAGCCGAGTCGGATCGCCGAGGTGCGAGGTGTGCCAGCACAACGCGACGATCAATCCGCCGACACCCAATCCGCTGAGAACGCGTAGAGCAGTTACGTGCTCTTGCGACGAACTCGCCCGGTCGGTGTCCATCGAAAGAGTTTCGCAGCTACGACTAGGCTGCGTGTTCACGCCAAGGGGAGATCCTGAAGAATGTCGTCGTTGTTGACACACCTGCTCGGGCACATTCACGAACGCACCGCGAAGGTCGTGGTTGTGGGGCAGGGCTATGTGGGTCTGCCCGTCGCGATGCGCGCCGTGCAGGTGGGCTTCCCGGTTGTTGGTTTCGAGGCATCGGCCGATCGTGTGAAGGCATTGTCGGTGGGCGAGAGCTACGTGGGCGATGTCAGCAACGACACCGTCATGGCTGCGCTCGCGCAGGGCTACAAGCCCACTGCCGACCCCGACGATCTCGACAACTTCGATGTCGCTGTTATCAGCGTGCCGACCCCGCTTGCCGAGGGTCTGCCCGACCTGTCGTTCATCGAGGCCGCGGGCCGAACACTTGCCGGCAAACTGCGGCCGGGCGCCTGCGTGATCCTCGAGAGCACCACGTATCCGGGCACCACATCTGAGCTGCTGGTGCCCATTCTCGAAGAGGGCTCCGGACTCTCGCTCGGTGAGTTCTTCTGCGGCTACTCGCCCGAGCGCATCGATCCGGGCAACCCGCGTTTTGGTCTTCGCAATACGCCCAAGGTCGTCAGCGGTGTCGATGACGAATCACTCGTCGCTGTCGATGCGTTCTTCTCGACGCTGGTGGACACGACGGTGCCAGTGGGCTCGGCTGCCGAGGCCGAGCTGGTGAAGTTGCTCGAGAACACGTTCCGTCACGTGAACATCGCGCTGGTCAACGAACTGGCGATGTTCGCACGCGATCTCGGTGTCGATATCTGGCGGGCCATCGACGCCGCGGCCACCAAGCCGTTCGGCTACATGCGTTTCACCCCCGGCCCGGGCGTGGGTGGGCATTGCCTGCCCATCGACCCCAGCTACCTCGCGTGGCGCGTGAAGCAACATCTCGGTCACACGTTCCGCTTCGTCGAGCTGGCCAACGACGTGAACGAACACATGCCCGACTATGTGCACCAACGCGTCACTGCGCTGCTCAACAACGATCGCATCGCGCTCAATGGCAGCCGGGTGCTGCTGCTCGGCCTGGCCTATAAGGCGGGCACCAGCGACTGGCGCGAGAGCCCCAGCATTGCGGTTGCCGAGCGACTCGCCGACAGTGGTGCCGTGGTGAGTTTCTGCGACCCCTACATCTCTGATGTCAATGCGCGTAGCGTGCAGTACCCAATGGTGCCGTTCGGTGCTGCCGAGTTGCACGATGCCGATCTGGTGATCGTTCTGGTCGATCACCCCGAGTTCGATCCGGCCGTCATCGCCGCTTCGGCGCGACGGGTGTTCGACACGAAGAACTGGCTGCGCGGTCTGGTCTTCAAGGGCGAGGTGCTGTAGCTCTTGGGTGCCCAGCAGCATTGGCTTCACCGGGTTGCCCGGCTGCGGCCGGCCGACGCCCTGCAGTCATTGGTCATCGCCTTTCTTCTTGTGTTCATCGAGACCGGCCTGCGCACCATTCGCGTCGAACGCGTCGCTCGGTTGCTGCGGGTGAAGTTCATGGAAACCGAAGACACTGAGCACGAGGGTCGGTCAACATTGTTGAGCGAGAACGAACGGCGTTGGACCCGCAATGCAACCCGTGTGGTCAGGCGTTGGCCGCTCGATGCAACCTGCCTGCGCCGATCGCTGTTGCTCGGGTGGATACTGCGACGCCGCGAACCGCAGCTAATCGTGGGGGTGCGCAAGCGCAACGACAAGATCGAGGCGCATGCGTGGATTCGACTCGCCGGTGTAGACCTAGATCCCGAAGCCGACCAGTTCCTGCCCTTCGACGGCCGCCTCTAACTCGGTGTCGCCTCGAGGATTGCGCGCATCTCGATGCCGCGCGCGCTGAGCAGTTGGCCATGCCAGGGAATGGTCAGCATCGCGACCGGAACTGACGAAACCAGGTCAGCGACGAGAGCGAATTGCTGTTCGAGCATTGGGGCGGAGATCAGGCCCGGAACGCGGAGCGAGGACATCAGCGAACGAAACCCAAACGCCGAAGAGATGTTCGTCAACCCCACCGATGCTGCATCGGGACTGAGTACCACAACGACCAATCGACCGACCACAGTTGGCTTCTCGGTGGTTGCGACGTGGACCACCGATCGACCATCGCTGCTGCGATCGAGCTGGTGTGTCTCGAACACATCGGCAAGCTCGTTGTGTGAGCGTCGAAGGCGTATCTGTCGGTTGCCGGGGAACACAACCCAGGCATCGTTCACGCGTTGCGTGACTGAAAGGTCCTCCGACACCAGAGTTGCACCTGCGGAGCACAACAACCCCGCGGCCGTCGACTTGCCGTAGCCAGAGGCGGCCAGCAGCATCACCGACGTGTCGCCGAGCGCGACAGTAGAGGCGTGCAGCGCGAGCAGCCCGCGAATACTGAGCGCCAGAGCCATCGGCGCGCCCGCCACCAGCCATGGCTCGAGTTGCTCGTAGCCCGGTGCGGCCCACACCTGTAGACGCTTGCCGGACCGATCGACCGTAACGACGCATACAGCACCGAACTGGACCCGATAACGATGACCGTCGAAGGTGATCGACATGCGTCGGTCGCTCGGTTCGCTGACCTCGGCAATCAATTCTTCGCCGCCGCCGAGCTGCATATCGTCTTCAGAGCCACGCAGGATCGTTACGTCAGCGACCGATGGTGCCGGTGACGAGGCGAAGAAAGGCAACGCGATCTCTGACTCGAACTCAGTTCCGTGGGCTCGGTAGCGGTGTAGTTGCATGATGCGTCTCCGGTGGCGCACAAGGGCCGACGTCCGTGCACATTGAGAACACAAGGTAGCTTCTCCGTGGTGAATGAGGGCGATGACGGCGACGAAGCTGATGACGAACACGAGAGTGCCCGGCTCACGTATCTCGACCTTCAACGTCCGAGGGCCTCGAAACCGTTGCGCGAGTTACCGCGGCTGGTGCGCACGTCGTTGGCACTGGTTTGGGTTGCGGGCCGACGCGAGGCCATAGGCCTTGGTGTCCTTACGGCCTTTCAGGCGCTTGGCTCAGTGGTCCAACTTCTACTGGTTGGGCGCCTGATTTCGAAGCTGAATGGGCTCAAGACCGGTGGTCCGTGGAGGTTTCTCGTTCCAGAACTGGTCGCGATGACTGTGGCGCTCACCGTTCTTCCGATCGTTGGGCTGCTCATCACGGAGCTGAGATTTCTGCTCGGTGATTTGGTCACACGACGCGCGCAGTCGTTAGTCGCACGAGCCGCGGCGAACGCAAGTCTTCTCGAGTTCGAGAGTCCTGAGTTTCACGATCGGCTGCAGCGCGCTCTTGTGAACGCCTCATCGAGGCCGATTCAGGTGGCGACTGCGTTGGCGACCATCAGCTCCACTGTCGTCACGAGTATTGCGTTGGTAGTCGCGCTGGCGATTGTCCAGCCGATTGTTCTGGTTGCCGTTCTGCTCGGTGGCGGACCGGTCTGGGTTGTTACCCGAAGGGCGACTCGAATCGGTTTCGAGTTCTCAGTGAATGAAGGCGAGGTCGATCGCCGACGCGCCTACCTGCTGCATCTCCTCACGGCCAAGCCTTCGGCGAAGGAGATTCGCGCGTATCAGCTGGCTGACCATCTCGACAAGCGATATGGCGCACTGTGGGACGCGCGAATCGCTCGGGTACGGGCCTTGGTGCGTCGTCGATCGATACTCGGCACGGTCGGTCGTTTAGCGAATGGATTGGTTGTTGGGGCGATAATCGCGGTGCTGGTTTGGACGGTAGCGAGTGGCCGGGCGGATGTCGGCAAGGCTGTCATAGCCGCAGGCGCTGTCGTCATGCTTGGGCAGCGACTCAGCAGTCTGACGAGTGCTGCCGGATTGCTGTACGAATGTGGCCTGTTCCTGTCAGATCTCGATGACTTCCTCAACGACTTCCAAGAGTCAGTCGAGCCCGCCACGGCCACCGCCAGGCCCCGCGAAACCCTCTCCAATCTCGAAGCCCAAGACCTGACGTTCCGGTATCCCACAGGAAGAGCCGATGCCGTGCACAACGTCAGCATGCACGTGCGTCAGGGCGAAATGATTGCACTGGTTGGGCCGAACGGGTCTGGCAAGACAACGCTGGCCAAGCTGCTCGCGGGGTTACTTCCGCCGTCGAACGGAACGGTTGCGTGGAACGGCGAGGTCATGGAGGCAGGCGATGCCTCGTGGACGCATGGTGTTGCAGTGATGTTTCAGGACTTCACCCAATTCATGTTGACCCTTCGCGAGAACATCACCTTCGGCAGGGTCGAGCGATCTGACGATCACGACGCAACGCGCGTGGCGATCGACATGGCGGGACTTGAAGCGTTAACAGCGTCGTTGCCCATCGGTATGGAAACGCTGCTTGGTCCCGAGTTCATAGGCGGGACCGACATTTCCGGCGGGCAGTGGCAACGGGTTGCACTCGGCCGTGCATTCTTTCGCGACGCTCCGGTCCTTATTCTCGACGAACCGAGTGCTGCTCTTGATCCTGAGGCCGAGGCCGCCCTCTTCGGCACCGTCAAGACCCTTTGTCGGGGTCGTGCCGTCATCGTTGTCAGCCACCGGTTTTCGACTGTTATGCAAGCTGACCGAATTTATGTACTCGACAAAGGTTCGGTGCTCGAGTCGGGTAGCCACGCGGAGCTGATGGCACTCGATGGCACGTATGCGCGAATGTTCCGACTCCAGGCAAGTCGCTATCTCCCTGAAGTCGAAGGGCTGTCCGCAGCCAGTGATGGCGCGACGTAGTCCAAGCCGTGGTACCAAGTCACCACGGTATAGCGATCGCCTGATGCCACCGGTTTCACCTCATGGAACATCGTTGATGGAAACATCACTAGCCGTCCAGGTTTGGGCTCGATCACTATGCCATGCGGTCCGAAATCCTCAAACGGGAACACCACCAGCTCACCGCCCTCGTAGCTCGGTTCGCCGGTAGCTCCGTTGACGAAGAGGACAGCAGAGGTGAGCCGCGTCGCGACTTCGGATGCGTCTTTCTTTGCGGAGACATCGCGATGACCGACGAAGAAGTCGCCAGGCGAGTAACGCAGGAACGAGGCGGGCGCCGGGGACTTCACGGCTTCCTCGCGCGCGGACGCGATATAGGGAACCAGCGATGCGAAGAAGTGGTTGTAAAGCTCACCGAGCTGCGATGACACGATTACTGATTTGGTCTTGCGAACGGCTTGGTCAACATGGACCTCCACGTCGGTCAAGACCCCCGCTGTAAAAACCGATGCTGCCTCGAAAGTGCGTGTTCCCATTTCATTGGTCGCCAACTCGAGTGCTTCGGTTGTCACGGCTTCGTCAACAATGCTGATCCTGAGTTTCGCGAAGGAGCCTGAATTATCGACGAACCCGCCACGCGTCATGGTGTCACCGTATCCGCACCAGCGTCACCGTGTTCCGGGCCTATGGTCCCGTGGACCCTTCGGGTTCGCGCCCGAGCTTCGGCTGCTGAACGCACACCAAGTTTTCGGTACACCTGTCGTCGTACATTCTCGACGGTCTTTTCTGACAACCCAAGTTTGCGCGCAGTCTGTTTCACCGATTCGAAGTTATGGAGAGCGTCGAGGACCTCGCCTTCGCGGCGGGTGAAGCCGAGACCTCGCATGTCTCGTTGCCAGAGTTCTTCAACAAGGCGTTGAACCAGTTCTTCGCTCAGCGCCGCCCTTCCGGCCAGCGCTGTCTCAATCGTTTCCAGAAGTAGAGACGGGCTACTGGTGGTCGGCAACACAGACATGACTCCAGATTGGATGGCACCGACCAGGCCTACCGAGTCCGGAAGGCTGCCGATTGTCACAGCCCGCACGTGGTCCTTGGCGTCAAAATCGCCGGTCGCCGGCAAAACCATGATGCGCAGAGAGTCGTCGACGCGCGCCTGGCCAACCTTGTTGACTTGGATACCTTCGGCTCTGACACACTCATGAACGAGGTCGCGAAGAAGGCCCGGTTGACCGATGACCGCAATTGAATGCGGTTTGCCATCGACCGCGGACTGAGTCTTCGCCTTTGCTCGTATCGATGCCCGAATTGTGCTGATGGTTCTCTTGCTCACGCCTAAGGCCTGGGCGATGGTGGCGGTGTTTTGTGATGCGCGTACCAATTCATCTACGGCCTGTTCTCGAAACGACAGCGATGCGGGAGCGATCAGTGAGCGTCGCCAGGGCGGTGCCACGCCGCAGGCAGTACGCAGTTCGTCGATGGAGTAAATCCGCTTGCCGCCCACCGTGTGCAGGTGAATCCCAGACGTGTCGTCGACGAAAGCTCGATCCATCCTCAGATTCTGTGCATTGAGTCGTTCGCGGGTGATAATGCTCGTCAGCATCGGCAACTCACGGGGCAACGGCATCTGTTGAATCATAGTGCTGCTGCGTTATCCCCCGGGGGACAGTGGCAGGCAGTTCCGGTGGCGCGAACGACAGATTGCGAGCACAATTGCGCCATGACAAAAAAGACCTACACGCCCTCCACGATCGAGGACCTCGGGCCGATTCAGGACCTCACGCTCGGCGGCGTTGTCTCAGGCAACTATGACGGCCTGTTTTTCCCGACGACAGACCCCAACCTTGCTCAGCGCGGCTTTTCTGGCCCGAACCAGCCGGGTGTGTTCCCTGGACCACCGAAGTAGGTTGGCCTCTTTGAAATGAGGCGTTCCTGACGAGGCAAGCGCTGTCAGAAGCAGAGGTAGCAACCGGATTGAGCGTCGGGCACGATGAGAGTGTTCGTCGCACTCTGGGTGCCGCCCAAAGGGCGGCAACTCCTAACTCGCCGTCCTCCGCGCTTCGCGAAAGCGTGCGCAAAATGATGTCCACATCGACATTCGTCGAATTCTCAGGAGGTCTTGACTCGAGCTTGGTGCTTTCGGTGGCAACATCAGTTGCCCGAGAGGACGACTTGCCATTGCCGATACCAGTGACCCTGAGGTTCGCCCGGCATGGGGCGACCGACGAAAGAGCGTTTCAGCAGCTTGTCGTGAGCCATCTCGGGCTGCGCGAGTGGATCGTTTTCGATGTAGACGACGAGTTGGATCTATTGAGCCCAGAGTCTTGTGCCGACCTAGCGGCTCACGGAATGGCTGCATCGGCGCGACTGCCGGGGAGAAGTTGGATGCTTGCCAAGATTCGGGGCGAGGGCGCGATTCTGAGCGGGGAGGGCGGCGACGAAGTGTTCGGCCCGGCACCGTTCGAGGCCTTTCATAGCCTTCTCCACGCAGTACGCACGCGCTCCAACAGGCGCTCTGCAATTTATGCGGCCGCCAGGCTCACCCGCCGGCGATTGTCTGACTTGGACCGGCGTTTCGACACCGAGGCGCAGGCCTATCTCACGGAGCAGGGGCGACGAGTTGTTGAACAAGCATTGAAGGACACCTTCTCGGGTACCGGCTTGACGATGGCCTCGTTTCAACGTCACCATCGTTCAAAGTGCTACATAGCTCAAATGCTCGACCAAGTTTCGGAACAAGCCAATCGGTATGGACTGAATTATGGCGCTCCTTTTTTAGACATCGAGTTCATGGCAACTTTGGCTCGGTCAGTGCCAGACAGTCACTTCGTCAACCGCAACTACTTTCTTCAGCGGTACTTCTCCGAGCTGCTTCCAGACGAACTCCTTCGGCGTACGTCGAAGGCTGAGTTCAAGGCCGCGGTATTCGGAAATCACTCGACAGCATTTGCGCGAGGTTGGAACGGCAGCGGCGTACCACTTGACCTGGTGCACCCTGAACTCCTTCGTTCGGCATGGATTGGAGCCACCGACGCCCGAACTGGTTTACTCCTTCACCGTGCGTGGATGACCTCTGAAGGACTCGCGTGACGACCGAGTACAGGTTCGCGGACGAAACGATTTCCTGCCCTCTTCAGCTTTCACTGCCGACATCCAGTTCTCGCCCAGTGGCGAACATCGAGCTTTCTCTGAACAGCACTACGAATGTACGGCCGGAGTTCAGCTCGTACATTTCGCGCGGTGTCATGAACGGCGAGGAATGGGCGCTTGGCACCGTTGCCGGAGAACCCGGGTGGGCGTTCATCACCGGGCAGGCGTCCGTCGGGCACATTTCCGCTGATGGCTCGATGATCGCGCTCAATGTAGTGAATGAGGCCCTCGAGCCATGGATTGCAGAGCTGATCACCGCATGGGTCTTGACTTATAGGTTGGTTGTCCTCGACCGATGGACGTTTCACGGAAGTGCCGTCGAGATACCGGGGTGGGGCTCGGTCGCTTTCCTCGGGGCGATGGGAGCCGGTAAGTCAACGGTGGCGGCAGCACTCTGTGCGACAGGAGCGACGCTCATTGCCGACGATCTCCTCACGGGCACGGTCTCAAACAGAGAGATTCGGCTGCAACAGACGAGTTCAACCTTGAAGCTGCGTGATGGCGCACGGCATCTGGGCCACAGAATCCCGGGTGGGTTGCTCTCCGAAACCTTCGATCATCGACTGGGTGTCGAGATGAGTGCCGAACTGCACGGGCTACCGTTGCGCAGGGTGATGTTCATCGTTCGCGAACCATCGAAGGTCGGTCTGCGTCAGCTCCGTCCGGTAGAGGTCACGACGCGTCTGCTCGCTGAGTCGAAGATCTTCACCTGGCAAGATCCGAAGTATCGCGAGATCGAGTTTGATGCAGCGTGCGACATTGCCGCGAGAGTTCCCGGCTTCGAGTTGTCGCCTGCGCATTGGAACGACGAAACCACCGCCGACGAACTCGCTGACTTCGTCAGGCAAACAGTGCTCTAAACGTGCTCGACCACACCTCTGGCTAGAAGCTGGCCGAGCAGGGTGATGAGGTCGTCGGTAATGGCGTCGAGTGGAGCTTCGTACTCGTCACTGATCTGTTGAGCAAGATCGCCGACGACGGCCCCGGCGGCAAGCGACGGCCACACAGATGCAATCGAGCCCTCGACAGCGAAATAGTTCGAGCTGTTCAGGTCCATCACCACGATCGTGCCGCTGACCTCTTTCCACTTCACCCCGTCAGTTTTTAGACGAATGCGGGACGATGTGGATACGTCGTGGGAATTCATCGGAGCACCTTACAGACTGCTTCTGATAGCGCGGTCACGCGCCACGTAGACCCGCGACCCGGTCGTAGATCTGTTGGGTCTTTTCGATCGCTGGAGCGAAACTGAATTCGCTGCCGCGTCCGGCAGCGTGCTGACTCATCGATGCGCGCAATTCGGGATCGGAAATCACTTTGCTCAGCGCTGCCGCCAGCGCCTGAGGGTCTCCGCGCGGCACCACGAAGCCGTCGACGCCGTCGTGCACGGCGTCGGGTACGCCGCCGGCATCGGTGGCCACAATCGGCAAGCCGGCGGCCATGGCTTCCATCACAGCAATCGGGTAGCCCTCGAACAGCGATGCGAGAGCGAAGATGTCAGAGGCCGCCAATATCTGAATGGCGTCGCCGCGGTACCCGAGCAGGCGGAATCGGTCGTCTAGGCCGAGTTCAGCATGTTGAGCTTTGATCTCGGCCTCGAGGGGGCCCTGCCCCACAGCCAGGAACACAACGTCGTGCCCTTCGTCGATCACGGTCTTGGCTGCTGCCAACAGGTCGGGGTAGCCCTTGGCCCGCCGAAGGTTGGCGACCGTGCACACCGCGACCTGTTCTGGTCGCAGACCGAACTCGGCGCGCACGGCATCGCGGTTGTCTCGAGCCGCAACGATCGCCTCTACGTCGACCCCGTGCACGATGACCTCTACCTGTGGCCGATACTTCGCGGGCAGCGACTCGAGCACCTGACGTGACACGGCGATGTGCGCGTTGTCGAGCGGAAAGGTCAGCCGATTCAGCACCCGGGTGCCGAACCGGTACGACGCCCAGATGTTGTGTTCAGAACTGACCACGGCGGGCCGCTTCGCCAGTGTGAGAATCACCAGCCGAGCGAAGATCGCAACGAGTGGAGAGTGCACGTGCACGATGTCGAACTCGTTCGAGCGCAGGTGTCGCCGCAACCGGAAGACCCATCGGGCATCGCGAGCACGGCGCACTCCGAGACAGTGCACGCTCACGTCTTCGGCCTGTAGTCTGGCGACCAGGGTGTCTTTCCAGTTCAACAGGTAAGCGACCGAGAAGCGATACCGGCTGCGGTCGGCCACGTGCGCCGTAGACACCAAGAGCTGCTCGGCGCCACCGGGGCCAAGGCCCTTGATCAACCAGAGGATGTTGAGGGGACGGGGTTGTGGTGGTTCTGGATTCGCACCCTCGCCGCCGTCAACCATGCGTCGACGATACCGGAGGCCGCTAAATTCGCCAGACGAGTTGGCCAGCCGGATTGCCGACCGGGTCGACGAACTACTCGGCAGAGTTCTCTGATGGGTGGGTTACATTTGTCGGCGTGGAAGGGACGAAGGCGCGTGAGGGCGGGCGCGCACAACGGTTCGTTCGTGACCCCAATGTTCTTTGGCGCCGAACGGGCCACGAAGTGCTTGTGCTGGCGACGCCAACCTCTAAGTCGGTGATGCAGCTTGCAGGGCCGAAGGCGCGGCTGTGGGCTGCTCTCGCCGAGCCGATCGACTACGCAACAGCCACGTCAGCGCTAGCCGGCGTTGCCGCCGAGTCGGGCGTTGCGGCCTCGTCGCGCGTTGCCGGAGTGCTTGGCGTGTGGCTCATGCTCGGACTCATTCAGGAATGTGAATGACCGTCGACAAGATTGCTCTCTCGCTCGCGGCCTACGGCCCGGCCGCTGCCCGGTTCGAGGTGGGCGGCCCGCTGTCATCTGATGACTGGGGCGCGTTGTTGTCAGTGGTTCGTCGCGAACGGCTGAGCGGGCTGTTCGTCGATGCGTTGGACAATGGCCACTTTCCGGCGACACCCGAGCAGCAGCAACAGGCGCACGCGCTGCATGTTGCGATGATGACGCGGGTGTTGCTGCTGGACCGGCTCTTGTTGCGCGTGGCCGGGGCGCTGCGTGATGCCGACATCGAATTCAGGTTGTTGAAGGGTTGCGCGCATGCCCACCTGCTCTACCCCGACCCGAGTCTGCGCCCCTATGTAGACGTCGATCTCCTTGTGCGTGGTGCGCACTTCGCCAAAGCGGTCGAGGTGTTCGGGGCACATGGCATCAATCGTCCCGAGCCCGAGCTTCGCCCAGGTTTCGACCGGCGGTTCGGAAAGGGCGCAACGCTACGCACCGCGCAAGGCGATGGCATCGATCTACATCGCACCTTTGTCGATGGGCCCTTTGCAGTGATGAACGATCCCGACGAACTGTTCGCGACTGTTGAGTTCATCGAAGTTGGTGGCTTCACCCTGCCCACGCTTGGCCGTGAAGAGCGATTGCTGCACGCCTGTTTCCACGCGGCGGTCAGCGATCGGGTTCCCGGGTTGATGGCCTTGCGAGATGTGGTGCAGGCGAGCTGCGACCCCGCCCTCGACGTGCCCCGGTTCCGCGAGCTCGCGCAGCGTTGGAACGCCTCGGCTGTCGTGGCCAAGGCTGTTCGCACGTCGTTCAACCGACTGGCCCCAGACATCAACGGCGACCTTGTCGCCTGGAGCCGCGCCTATCAGCCAGGCCGACGCGAGGCCAGGATCATGCGTTCATACGAGGCGAACGAACGACGCTGGGCCCGTCAGGCTGTGGCGGCCGTTCGTGAGGTGCCGGGAATGGGCGCCAAGCTCGCGTACGCGAGGGCTGTGGTCATGCCGACGCGCCAGGCAATGTTGGCGCGTGGTCGCACACGCGGGTCACGTCTGATCAGGGTGCCGAAGATTCTTGGTCGGGGCGAGAACGAGTAGTCAGCGCAAGCCCGACAAGATGAGCGCTTCGCGGTAGGGCTTTGTTCGACGAGTGGAGATGCACGCAAGGTATGTGTCGTCGCGGACAGACGGGTCGCTGTCGGAGGTCAGCCGTACTTGAGCAGAAATGCTTCAATGTCCGGTGACATCAGGTCGTCAACGCGCTCGATGATCTGTTCATCGGTCCAATTCCACCAAGCAACTCTCAGGAGCCCGTTCTGCACGTCCTTGGTGAATCGGTGCCTCTTAAAAGTCGCTGGAGCACCAGCCACCACTGCATAAGGCTCAACGTCCTTCGTCACCACTGAGTAGGCGGCGACAATTGCCCCGTCTCCAATTGTTATGGAGCCCACAATTCGGGCGCCTCTTCCAATCCAGACGTCATTGCCGACTATTACATCTCCGGGGGGTGCCACGTTGTCAGCGGCAATCCCGTCGAGTTTGAGCACTCGTCGGATCGGGAAGGTTGTGACGCGATCGGTGTGATGATTGCCGCCAGGAAGGAACTCAACGTCTCGCCCGATAGATGCAAAGTGGCCGACACGGACAACGCAGGCCTCGCCGTTGTAACGATGAACGGTCGGAATCGCGTACGAGTGTCGGCCCATTGTGACTAGTCCTCGTTCGAGGGCGTTAGGCCTCGGCCCCAGAACTAGCCGTTTTAGTAGCGACCGAATTCGTTCCATTGCAGGAGCTTTCGAGACCATTTGATCAAAGGTACTTCGCTGTGTCCGTCTTGTGTTCAATGCTGCCTGGCAGTTAGGCGATCCAGCGGCGGCTCGGCGTTTGTGTGTGATCAACGAAACTGGCGGTCAAACATGCAATCAGCGCAAGCCCGACAAGATGAGAGCTTCTCTGTAGAAGTCGCTGCTCTTCTCGAGGTTCTCCGGGGTGTCGAACGCTTTGAGCTGACCGTCTTGAATCACCATGATCCGGTCGCAGATGGCCAGAGTCGACATACGGTGGGCGATGACGATCACGGTCATCGTCTTGCGCAATTCCGAGAGCGTCTCGCGAATCAACGACTCAGAGCGAACATCAAGCGAACTGGTCGGTTCATCGAGAATGAGCACATCCGGGTTCTCCACCAACGCCCGCGCGATACACAACCGCTGTTGCTGGCCGCCACTGAGGTGCCCGCCCTGCTCGCCGACATCGCGGCCATAACCCTCCGGAAATCCTTCGATGTCCTCATGCAGGTGAGCCAAGCGCGCCGCGCGCTCGATGTCGGCATCGGTCACGTTGTCGCGCAGGAAACGAATGTTGTCGGCCACCGTTCCGGCGATCAGGTGAGCGGCCTGAGGTACGAAGGTGACCTTGCGCGCCCATTCGGGACGCGAGAAGAGATCGATCTCGCGACCCTCGGCCAACACGCGACCCGAGGTGGGCAACCGCAGGCCAAGCATGAGTTGCACGAGTGTTGACTTGCCGCTGCCCGATGGGCCCACGATGCCCACGATCTCGCGTGGAGCGATAGCCGCGCTGACACCTGTGAGCACAGGCTGGCCCTCGACGTATGAAAACGACACCGTCTCAAGAGACAGGGTGCCCACCTTCCCGACGGCGATTCCGTGATCGGTGATTGCCGCATCACGGTAGAGGGCCACTTCGGTCTGCAGCGCCTCCACAAACGGCAGGTTCGACGAGATGTTCGACGAAGCTGTTTGCAATGCTTGGCCGTGGGTCAGCGAACGCAGCATCACCAACATCACTGCGCCCAGACTGCTGAGGTTCCTGGAGTCAGAAGCGGCGATGAATCCGACTGCGCCAACCAGGGCGAGGTATGCCAAGCCGGTGTACAGGTTCGGGACCACGCCACGAAGGAACGAAAGTCGCTGGCCCATGGCGGCGTTGTCGTTGATGAGCTGGCCGACGCGTGCCTCGGTCTGGGGCTGCACATTGAAGACGTGAACCTCCATACCCAGGTTTGAAATTTCGCTGAGCGATGTAGCAAATTCCATTCCCGCTTGGGCAGTCAAGCCGCCGTACTTTCTGACCAGACCACGTATTGGCCGTAGTGCCAGCGCAAGGATCGCCACCGCCACGACCAACACGATCGAGCCGATTGGGTCTACCGCAATCGCCAGCCCGAGCAAAGCGAGCAGGTTGCAACCAGCGATAACTCCCCCCGTGACGCTTGACGCCAACGACGCCCCATTGCCGGCAAAGGTGGTCAGCAGTTCTTGCAAACGACCCGTGCGCTGGTCTTGTTGGACCGACCATGAGCTTCGCAAGAATGCTTGAGACAAATCACGACGGATTTCGGACATCACAGCGGTGGTCAGCCGCGATGCTTGCTGGGTCGACAACAGAGCGAGAGCCACTCGAAACAGCACCAAGCCGAAGGCGATCCAGACCGTGGTACCCACCGACAGCGAATGGTCCCCGAAGGCGTGTATCTGCTTGTCGCCGGAGGTAATCGCAAAGGCGGCCCGTGTAATCACCACGAGAAATGCGGCCTCGGCAAGCCCACCTACAAGAGATGATACGGCCAGAGCAGCGATGGGAATTCTTCGTCCATGAAGCAGCGTGGCTATCGAAGCGTTTGATTTTGCGCGTGACGACACGGTGTAGGTGACCCCTTCAGGATCGTGCGAGATGAGTGAGCTATCCAGAACAGGCTACGGGAGGCTGGGCGTGGCCGTCCGGGCTAAGAAGTGTCTCATCAGCAGCGGCGCCCGAGTTCCTGCCGGGCGAACGGTTCGGTCATTCGTGAATGAGTCGTGCCGCAGCCACTGCTGGGGTCATGTTTCGCTCGTACCAACCTCGCGCCCCTTCCTCCAGGTGTCTTCGATACTCCTCGTCAGAACAGATCTTGACAATGGCCGTTCGGATGGACTCGACGTCGTCCTCAACGAAGTGCACATTTTCGCCGTGTACTAGGGGTGCAGGAAGTGCTCGGTTCAGCGGGGTGGAGATAATGGCCTTGCCCAACGCGAGGTATTCGCCCAGTTTCCATCCGAGGCAACCGTGCACGGCTGGACAGTTGAATACCACACTTGACCGTCGTGTGTTCTTGAGGTACTCGCTGAGTGGAATCCTTTCGTCGCTGAAGCCAACCTCGCTCTCGAATCCGAGACCATCAAGTGCCGTGATGAACCTCTGCCGGGGTTGGTTGGTTGCATCGTGTTTACCCGCCCACGGGCGAGACCGATGGAATACGTAGTTCCCCTCAGATGTGCCGCGGTAGTACTCGCTGATGGGCAGGCGGGTAATGCCCTGAAACCGTATGCCAGCCAACGCGGGCCTCAGAGAGGCTCCGCCCATGAGCATCGGAACGAGTCTTCGATATCCCGTTGGCAACGCATAGATGCGCGTGCCGAAGACGGGTCCCAGCAGCCGAATGCTCTTGTAGTCGGCGACGTCTGCTGTGGCCAGATTTGCCTTCCCAACGACGTCGGCCCACTCATAGGGAAGCTGCTCGACCCTCGCCATGTCATTGGTATCGACCCAGATGCGTCGACCATGTAAGAGGAGCGCCATACCATCGCCGTCGGGCTTGTCGAGGCGACGGAACCGGACGTGAACACCGAGATCAGCAAACCCTTGGAGAATGAATGTGTAGTAGGGGAGCCGGAATCTCGGGTCGACGGTGATTATTGCTTGGTCGAAACTCATCTGGCAACGAAGGTAGCGTGCACTCGTTCCGGATCTGTGCATTAGACCGCCCGACAACCGGAGCGAGCTAGTCATCGTGGCGACAACGTGGGAATATGTCTGACAGGCGTTCTACGACGCTTGGCCCAGGTTTGGCGGTTACGCGAGAGAAGCGAGACGAGGCAGTCCAAGTTGATTCGACAACGTCCGACCTACCGACTCGCAGTCCTGATCCCCGACTTGAGCGCGAAGCTAGGAGTCCCGCATGAGCAGTGGTGATGTTGAAAGTGGTGCCCGGGTTCATGGGGTGCTTGTCACCTTTCGGCGCCCTATCGCGCTCGCCAGTTACCTTCAGTGTCTAACTAATCAATCGCGACAACTCGACACGTTGGTCGTAGTCGACAATGACGTATTGCGCTCAGCGAAGTCGATGGTTGACGCTAGCTCGATGGCTACGTACATAGCTGCTGGAGACAACTTGGGTCCCGCTGGTGGGCTTGCCTTGGGTATCTTTGAAATCTTGCCACTTGTTTCTGATGATGACTGGATTGTCCTACTTGATGACGACGATCCGCCGGGTCACACTGATCAACTGCGGCAGTTGTTGGCCTTTGCGGAGGAGAGGGTTTCCGATGACGAGCGCGTCGGAGGGGTCGGGTTGGTGGGAGCGTTGTATAACTACCGCAGGGGTCGCACCGAAAGGGTCGTAGATTCCGCACTGTCGGGAACTGTCTCAGTTCATCTACTCGGCGGTGGCGCGCTACCGATGTATCGGGCGAAAGCAATCCGAAGTGTGGGACTTCCCGACCGTTCGCTCTTTTTTGGATTTGAGGAACTCGAGTACGGTCTTCGCTTCGTGGCGGACGGTTGGCGTCTTCTAGTCGACGGCGACGAGTGGAGGCGTTTACGGGAAGAGACGGACCGGTCGAGCCTTACCCGCCGTGACCTGAGGAGTTCTGGCTCCCACGCTTCGTGGCGTAACTACTATTCGACAAGGAATCAAATCATCATCGCACGTCGATTCGGGGGCGCCGCCGCAGTAATGCTGAGTTCAATCGATGGGCTTGCGAGAGCGGTCAGGTCCATATTGCGCCGCAAGCATCGGGGAAACGTGGTCATGATTGGCAGGGGCCTCATCGACGGGTGGAGTTCCCGAACCGGTCGCGTCGTCGAACCGCCTCTCGCTAAATAGCCAGCGCAACCACTGGATTCAACGCTAAGGCTAGCTGGCGGTCCAATACTTAACGTTCTCAGTCGGTACGAACCCTTCGGAGTAGGATCGCTTCAAGGTCTAGAGCCGCTTCTTCGGACCACGTCAAGTGAGTCCGACGGGAAATATATGCCTGCTAGAGTTTCAGTTTGATTGCGACCCTGCGCGCTATTCGCCCGATGGCATTAAGTTGGCGTTTCGGTGGCTTGTAACCGCGGAATTCTGTTCGGTTGAGAAGCGCCATCCATTCACCGGCGGCTGGATCCATGCAGTCAGGTTGCCATGGCTTCTTAGGACCAGTGAACTGGACGATAGCAGGATTGTTGATCGCCTCGTCAGCCTCGGACTCCGTGAAATATCAGTACGCAAGATTCGTTGGATAACGCAGGGGAGACTCCTGATTCCATCGGAGAGGGAGTCGGGCGAAATTGCCAGCGAGGGCACCATTGAAGCCATCTTGATCGGCCAACGACGGGTAGTCCCTGTGTTCCAAAGCAAAATTGAGCACGGCATTTCCCAAGCCCATTCGCCGCTAGGCACCAATATCGATGACGAGGACCCCTGAGTTCATGTCTGGCGTCGTGGGCGATAGTCCAATACTTTTCCGTTGTCGAAGGCCGTTTGGGTTCGATACATGGGGAATACCAGCTGATTGAGCCGCAGCGATAGGTGAACCACGCAGGTCAAATGTGAGGAGGAATCCAGGTCATCCCACACGATCACGTCCGCATCGAGATACACGGCTCGTTGAACTTCGGGGGTAAGGAAGTCGACCCCAAGGAGGCGACCGTAGGCAGCCAGGTTTAGGTGACGCACCTTGGGAGAGTCGACGGGGATGTGGTTCTCGATCGACACGAAGTCGAGCACCAACGGCGGGGCGAAGGCTCGTATGCGGTGCTGATCTGGGAGAGTGATACCCACAGAAAGCACGGTCACGTGCAATTCGGCGGGCGACGGCTGCGACTCAGCAAGCGATCGCAGCGTTACAGCGAGCGGAACCACAAAGTTGGCGTCCGCACATAGAAAGACATGTCTCACTATGAGACCTCCGGAGCCGCGGACATCGGGGTCACCGGCTTCTCGTCAGTTGCCCGTGGGGTCAGCAGCATCCACTCCATTGGGTAGGGTTTCGCCGGTCGGAGTTCGTCAACGGCGACTTTCTGATCCTCGACGGACAGTGTCGCCACAGCCGGGACCGTGCCCAGGGTTCGTGTTGTCGCTTGAAAGACTTCGATGTCGTGGCTCTGAGCGAATCGGGTCCGAATTTGTTTGGAGATTGTTGGGTCAACGAAATCGTGTAACTCGACCAGAATTAGGGTCGAGGTCAGTCCTTGGACTACGGCCGGGTTGAGCAATTCACTTTCATAGCCCTCGCAATCGACGATCATCGCGCATCCCGGGCCTACCAACTCAGCCAGACCTTCGTGGGTGCACGCTTCACGTATTACGACCCGTTCGCTTACCCCATTGAGTAAGGCGACTTCATGGCAAACTTCGTGCGCGTTGCGGTCAATGTCAAAGGCGTAGACCATGGCCTGCGGAAGCCGGAGAGCAATCCCGACTGCGTAGTAGCCCTCCGCGGCCCCGACATCTACAACCCGCGCAGGCCCGCTGGCAATGATCGCCTCTATCGCAGATCGAAGTTCGGCTTCATAACATCCTGCGAGAAAGGGTGCTGTCGAGCCCCACACCCCGTGCTCAACGAACGCCAAACCGCTGAACGGGCCGTCGGCCCACGACCCCCGGTCACTCTGAACAGTTCAGACTCGATCCGCCGGGAAATCTCCGACCGGTTCTGTCGGGCCCGTATTGAGCGAGCCCGGCGTATCCGTCGGACCGGAAGGGCGGCGACGCGCAGGACACGACGACGAAGCGGTTGCAACCGCTTGACCCTAGCTCGGTACTGACCAGTGGGAACCGGCTGCGGTCAATGTTGTCGTGCAAGGCTCGGCCGTTTTCTGCTCCGTAAGCGGGGGAGTGGGTGCGGTCCGCCGACCCGGAGGAAGATCGCTTGTGCTGCGAGGAAGGCGGTAACCAATTAAGATGCCCACGCCCTGGTCACGGCTCAATTGCGCACCCGCGTTACCTCTCACTCAACCGTTGGTTGAGTAAGGCCCAGCGCCTTGAGTGCCTTGTCGTTCGCGTAGCAGGTGGAAAGGGATACATGGAGCTTCTCTCTCTCGAGTTGTCCTTGTTGAGAAATGGCAACACCTGCCGGTAGAGCTAGATGATTAGCTCCAAGGGGTGCGCGCGTTCCGCGCGATGATCCACCACGTAGAGCGCGAAGACGTCCATGATCCGCGGTGTTACACACCCGGATCTTGGAGGAAACGAATGAACGCAGACCTGGACGCCTTCGCGACTGCACTCTATGTGACCGTCGACGCCATGCTGAGCACCACCCCCGACCTGAGCCCTGAGCGACCCGAGATCGGGATCGTGCCGATCCTGTCCGACGCCGAACTGATCACCTTGTCAGTGATCCAAGCCCTGCTCGGATTCACCAGCGAAGCCCGCTTCATCCGCCACGCCCACAGCTCATTGCGTCACCTGTT
>JANLPV010000152.1:0-4597 GCA_031367435.1 Actinomycetes bacterium
GCCGGAGGGTACTGAGATGGTGATGCCGGGTGACAATGTTGCGATGACGGTGGAGTTGGGTAAGCCGATCGCGATGGATGAGGGTTTGCGTTTTGCTATCCGTGAGGGTGGTCGTACTGTTGGCGCAGGCCGCGTCGTCAAGATCTTGAAGTGAGCTGAACCAACATGACACAGAGCATCCGCATTCGTATCAAAGCGTTCGATCACGAAATCATCGACCAGTCGACCAAGAAGATTGTCGAGACAGTTACTCGCACATCAGCAACCATTCGCGGTCCTATTCCGTTGCCAACCGACAAGCACCGTTACACGGTGATCCGCGGACCACACATCGACAAAGACTCGCGTGAACACTTCGAGATGCGTATTCACAAGCGTCTGATCGACATCATCGATCCAAATCCCAAGACAATCGACAGTCTGCAGCGCATTGAACTGCCGGCAGGCGTCGACATTGAGATCAAGATCCAGGGCAGCTGAGTTCAACTGCATCAGGTCAGAAGAATTGCAGCTGAAGGCGGCCTCCGGGCCGCCTTCAGTCGTTCTTGGATTCGTGAGAATTCGGTAAGTTTGGTGCCACGTGACCAACGAACGGCAAGGACACGGGATAGGAACGTGCCATGACCCAATTGCATGATTCGCACGGTCCCGATGCCGAGACAAACATCACTTGGCCATCGCCTTCTGTTGTTGTTGAGAGCGCCGCAATTCCCCGGCGAAGTCGAGGTGATCGTCGCAACGCGGTCGTCGTTGTTTGGGTTCTGCTCATTGCGACTGGTGTGGTTGCCGCGGCGCGCGTGGTGTCGTCAGACCATGTATCCACCGACAACGCTGCGCCGACACCGACGACGTTTGTAGTTGAGGGAGATCGGCCACCGGAATTGGACAAGCGTCTCGATGTCGCAAAGGTGGTGTCGACGATCAGTCCATCAGTCGTCAAGGTCTCCGTTGATATCAACAACGCCGATGGTTCGGGCGAAGGAGTTGGAACCGGCCTGATCTTGTCCGCCGATGGAGAGATCGTGACGAACGCTCACGTGGTTCTGGATGCGTCGACGGTACGAGTGCTGCTGCCTGGAAGCACTGAGCCAACCTCGGCAAAGGTGATCGGAACCGACTCCGGCAATGATCTCGCCTTGTTGAGGGTGCAAGCCTCGGGACTTCCGGTCGCTCACTTTGCCGCACCGGACAGTGCGCGCGTCGGTGATCAGGTCGTTGCGATGGGATTTGCGCTTGATCTGCCCGGCGAGGCGTCGGTGACAGCGGGCATTATCTCCGCGCTGAGCCGCACCATGCTGACGCAAACGGGAGCACTCAATGGGCTGTTGCAGACCGATGCTGCGATCTCATCGGGTAACTCTGGTGGACCACTCGTAAATGCGGCCGGTCAAGTAATCGGTATCAACACTGCCGTTGCCCGCAGCAGCGCCGTGAACACGGCCAGCAATATCGGCTTTGCCATTTCGTCCAAGGAAATCCAAAAGGTCGTCGATCAGCTCCGCAAGGCGCAAAGCGGGTCGACCCGCGCCGAAGGGTATTTGGGTGTAGGTGTCGATGACCGTGTCGATGGAGGCCGCGGAGCAATCGTCGCTCGCGTGCAGCCCGGTTCGCCTGCGGAGAAGCTGGGTCTGAAAGAGGGTGACGTCGTGCGCAAGGTAAACGGCGATGTCATCGACGGTCAAGCCGGTTTGATCGCAGCAATTCGCGATCTTTCGCCAGGTGACACCGTGACACTTGAATACGCACGTGACGGCAAGACACTCAACGGCTCCGTCACGCTCGCGTCGCGGCCGACGAAGTAGGGCCTCGTAGACGGACCTTGCACGGCTTCGTCATTGTTGCGTGAGCGCCGAGCTCTTTTCTCTCACGAACGCTAGACATGAGGCTATGTCGATGCTGCCGCCACCTCGTGCGCAAGATCGTGTTCCGCTGACTCCCGATCCTCAGCACGCCGCAGCGATACCTGACGAGTCATCTCGGCCAACGCTCAGCGTGTGGAAGCGGCAGATCAAACACACTGGCATGTTCTGGGTTGTGGCGCTGGTGTGCGTGGCGTGGACCGCAGGTTTACTCGGCGTGTACGTCGGGGCGCGAATCGAGAAGCAAAACCCGCCAACCAGCTACCACAACTCCACGTCGCCGGTCGTGCTCGGCAAGCCGCGAGATGCGCCGTTCGATTCTCGGCTCGATGTCGCGTCGATTGCGGCCAAGGTGCGGCCGAGCGTTGTCACCGTGTCGACCGACGTCAGCGAGTCGGGACAGTCGGGCGAAGGAGTCGGAACGGGGATCGTACTCACGGCGGACGGGCAGATACTCACCAACGCGCATGTCATTGAAGGAGCGACTCGCGTTCGGGTACGTCTCGACGGCGAGCGCAATCCACGCTCCGCCAAGATCTTGGCGACCGATCCCGGCGACGACCTCGCGTTGCTTGCCGTCGACGTGACGGGTTTAATTCCGGCCACTCTAGCCGATCCCTCCAATGTTCGAGTCGGTGATGAGGTGCTTGCCATTGGCTACGCCCTCGATCTCGACGGTGAGGCGAGCGTCACCCTCGGCATTGTGAGCGGCCTCGACCGCACAATCCGGATCGCAGCGGGGGCTCTCGATGGGTTGATCCAGACCGATGCCGCGATCTCATCAGGCAACTCTGGCGGCCCTCTTGTCGACGCAGCGGGTGAGGTCGTGGGAGTGAACACCGCAGTTGCACATAGCGACGCGACGAATACGGCGACGAGTATTGGTTTCGCAATCTCGATGGCGCAGGTAATTCCTGAAATTGCCGTCCTGCGCGCGCAAGCCGGTGGGGCCAACACGGCCGATGGGTTCGTGGGCGTCGGCCTTTCAGAGCGTAATGATGGGGGCCGCGGCGCGATCGTTGCCACCTTGAACGCTGGCTATCCGGCCGACACAGCCGGCATCGAAAGCCTTGACGTGATTGTCGAGATCGACGGCATCGGTATCGACGGCGCGGCGGGTGCGATCGCCGCGATTCGTGATCACCAGCCGGGCGATGTCATCACTGTCGTTGTCGAACGAAGTGGGATCAAACAGAGCTTCTCGCTTGACGTCGTTGCTCGACCGAGCGCGAGCGACTGAGCCCTTGACGCCGACTCACCGCGATGCGGGGACCAGCGGAAAGCGGGAGTCGTCAAGCGATTGACCGACGATGAGTGCTTCCTGGCTGAATGGTGGCGAATGCAGCCAAGGGCGCAACGCGAACACGGCATCGTCGCCGACGTAGCGCAGGCTGACAGCGCGCCGACGATGCGGGGTCACACCCGCCGTGCCGGGTGCGCCGTGAAGAGTCCTGAAATGAAAGGCGATGACATCGCCGGGTTCAATGTCGTATGACACGATCTCGTGCCGTGGTCGTTCGGACTCAATGTCAGGGACAAGCTCGAAGCCCGACGCAGCGGCGGCATATGACGTTGCGTCGACAAATTTGCGTGGCACGAATCGGCGTTGCCAAGCATGCGATCCAACCACGAATTCAAGGCCGGCTGCCTGAGGCACCGGATCGAGCGAGATCCACAAGCTCACATTTTGGTTTCCATCTACGCAGTAGTACGGCTCATCGTGGTGCCACGGAGTGACCTCATTCGTACCGGGTTCTTTGACCAAGATGTGCTCGTGAAAAAAGCGAACACTTTCACTCTCCATCAGTGATCGGGCAGCGTCGGGTAGCGCAGAGTTCAACGCGGCTCGACGGTACGCGTCGATCCGTTGCCAGTTGACATAGTCGCCGAAGAACCGGCCCGTTGAGCCAGTCGGTGTGTAGTCATTCGCCCATTCACCTGGCTCAGCAAGGTTGCGCTCAACGGCATCGGCCAGTTCCGCGATCAGTTCACGGTCGATGAGTTGGCGCAGCACGACGACTCCGTCACGTCGAAAGCGTGTGACGTCGTCGGTGTTCACGCTGTCACCGCCCATGCGTTGAGGCCGCGCGGCCGGGTGCGAATCGCCCCGCACTTACACAACTGCACCGATCGAGTGAGCATCCGTGCATCGTATGCGTCGGCTCGCCGTGGTTGGTCACGTGGTCCGTAGAATCGCCAACGTGTCTGAGCCGTCGACCGCCGATCTCGCCAATGCTGCCATGGTGTCAGCGCGTTGGGTGACGTGGCGAGAAAGAACCAACATCGATCAATACGACGAACGGTTCGAGAAGTTGTCGGCAGCGGGGCACCATGTTCACGGCGAGGCGGATTTCATAGCTTCGTTCAACCCGTCGAGCATTCTCGATGCCGGGTGCGGTACCGGTCGTATCGCGATCGAACTTGCGCGTCGCGGATTCGAGATCACCGCAGTCGATCTGGACGCCGACATGATTGCAGCAGCGCGACGAAAGAGTCCGCACATGGCGTGGCGAGTCGACGATCTTGCACGCATGCAGTTGCCACGGCGCTTCGGGGTCGTAGCGAAGCCCGGCAACGTCATGATCATTTGCGAACCGGACGATCGTCGACTCATTGTGCACAACATGGCGCAGCATCTTGAACCAGGCGGCACCTTGATTGCAGGCTTCACAATCGAGCCCGATGGCTACACGCTCCAACAGTGGGATGGTCATTGTGCGGCGAGCGGCCTTGACCTG
>JANLPV010000021.1:0-13756 GCA_031367435.1 Actinomycetes bacterium
TCGCGCAGCCGCCAGCCACGGCCGCGAGCGCTGCCTGCTGCACTGATCCGGCGGCCATCAACGTGCCACGCGAGCCGGTTGTCTGGCCGAAGCCGAGCTGGCGTGTGGTATCGACGATCACCTCAATACGGTTCGGGTCGACACCCAGTTCCTCGGCGGCAACCTGCAGAGCAACGGTGTGTACTCCTTGTCCCATCTCGGTGAAGCCGTGGCGCACCTCGATGTCACGACCGTGATCGTCTCGCGTTGCGCGGAAATGCACGACCGCCCGACACAACTCGCGAAAGCCATTTCCCAAGCCGCTGTTCTTCAGGCCGAGGCCGAGACCGACGGCTTTGCCAGCCGCACGAGCTTCGTCGTAGCTTGCCTTGATCGCGTCGAGACATGCCTCGGCACCCGCGCTGCCGTCATCCATCACCTGACCGGGTCCCCACACCTCGCCTGGGTGGATCACATTGCGCTTGCGAATCTCCCACCCGGAGATGCCCACCTGCTGGGCGAGGCGATCGAGCACACCTTCCATACCGAACTGTGCCTGGTTCGCGCCGAACCCTCGAAACGCACCGCACACTGGATTATTCGTGCGTACCGCAACAGCGGTGACATCGATCGCGGGCAGTCGGTATGGCCCGCTCGCGTGGCCGGCCGCGCGTTCGAGCACCTTCATCCCGACGCTTGCATATGCGCCAGAGTCGCCAACCGCATGCACGCGCAGCGCGCTGAGCTTGCCGTCGGCATCGCAGCCGGCCCAATACTCAAGTTGAATCGGATGCCGTTTGGCATGTATGAGCAGACTCTCCTCGCGACTCAGCGTGCATTTCACGGGCGTCTTGAGCCACCACGCGGCAAGCGCCGTGTGGGCCTGGTTACTCATGTCCTCTTTGCCACCAAATGCGCCGCCGTTCGACACGAGGGTCACCACAACTGCGTCGTTGCTGACGCCGAGCATTCTTGCGATGTCATCTCGGTCGTCCCACACGCCCTGGCCGCCGCTGTACACGCGCAGTAGGCCTTCGGTCTCGGGCACTGCAAGTGTGCTCTCGGGCTCTAGAAAGGCGTGCTCGATGCGTTGGGTTTGGAACACCTCGTGCACCGTGAACGCACTTGCCGCCAACGCCGCGTCGACGTCGCCACGCGAATACTCACTCGTGCTCAGCACGTTCGACGATGTACCCCACACTGCGATGGGCGCATCGGGCAGTAACGCCATCAGCGGGTCGGTCACCGGCGCAAGTGCGTTGTACGTGACGTCAATCAGTTGTGCAGCGGCCCGGGCATGCTCGCGAGTGTCAGCCACCACAACGGCAAGCACATCACCTGCGTAGCTGGTGCGACCGCCAACTGGAATCATCACCGGCCAGTCCTTGTAGATGATGCCCATGAGCAATTCGCCCGGAATGTCGGCCGCGGTGAAGACGGCGCAGACCCCTACAGATGACTCGGCGGCGTTTGTGTCTATCGCGATCACATCAGCACGGGTGTGCGCGGTGAGATGTAGCGCCGCGTGCAACATGCCGGGCACGCGCATGTCGTCGATGTAGCCACGGTCGCCCAACGTGAGTTCTCCGGCCTCGTACTTTGCGCCGCCTCCACCAACATGGTTCGACAACGCGGGCTCAAAGGTCTTGCCGAGCGCCACGCCTTCGATCGCATCGAGCACTTTTACGTAGCCGGTGCAACGACACAGATGCGCGCCAAGGTGACGTGCCATGTCGTCGCGCTTCAGGTCGGCACCCTTCTTATCAATCTGCGCCTTGGCGCGCATGACGATGCCGGGAATGCAGAATCCGCATTGCAACCCTCCACACGCCGCAAACGCGTTGGCGAACCGATCGCGCTCTTCGGTGGCGACACCCTCGAGTGTCACCACGGATTTACCAGCGACCTTGTCCATCGACTGCTGACAACTCACGATGGCCTTGCCGTCGATGAGCACCGTGCAGCAACCGCACTGACCACTCGGCGAGCAACCGTCCTTGGGCGACGTGAGATCGAGTTCATCGCGTAACGCCGAGAGTAAATGCGGATGATCACTGCGCACGCTCACCGCCAGGCCATTCACGATGAACGACACGGTGGGCAGGACGGCAGGATCAGTCACGATTTACATTTTGTCAAAGACTGTGACGTTTGGGAACACCAAACGCGGAATCATTCGAAGCCGCTATCGATCGACCGATCGCGCGATGCCGTTCAACTATCCGCGTGAGGCCCCACGTATGTACTGAGCACCCGCTGCATGTTGATGATGCGGCACTCTTCGCTCGAAAGTGTGAGGTGAGTGAAGCCGGGTTGATGCAGGCCGCGCTGGAAGCGCTTCAGCATCTCGAGATCCTGATCGATCACCACGCCAAGGCTCGCGTCGGCTGGAAGCGCGACGTCGAATGGTTTCGCCGACGGCGTGCCGGTCGGGGCGCGGTACAACAAGTACATCGCCAGTTCGGCGTCATCGGGTGTGACACCGGGGCGCGAGATGAGCACGTTCACCATGTCTCCCCACACCAGCACCGTGGTGTTCGGAAACAGGTTGTACTGCGACAGTCGCAGCAGACCATCGGTGTCGTACAAGCTGAGATCGATTCCACGCGTGGCCTGATGTTCGCGGATGTGTTGGGCAATGACGTCGCGGATGGTCTCGCCGTCGCGGGGTTGGGGAGCAGGGCTTGACGTCTTGAAGGTGGGTCCCATTCGTTCGCCTTGCGTGGCGATGAACGAATCCCACACCGCCTGATCGCTGCGATCACGAAGGCGAGGGCTGGCAACTCCGTACCGCTGATGCGACACCGAATGGTGATCCCACACATGCTGCTCGGTGTTCACGTCGTCGATGCTCGCCAACATCTCCGGGTGGATGCCCTGCACGTGATAGGTCTCGCTGAATCCGTCGGCTACCACTTTCCAGTTGCTGGCAACTCTTGAGTTCGTGGTGAAGCTGCACCTGAACTCCTGCAAATTCGCCCACTCGCTGTCGGCTGGCACACCCTCGAGATACTCGTGCAGTGGCACCGCGAGCGGATCGAGGTTCACGAACACCAACGGTCCCCACGTATCAACCTGCACGGCAATGAGCGACAGCTCGTCGTTGTTGAGCGTGCCGAAGCCTTTGCGCGATGGCACCTCACGCAACACGCCCGACAGATCCCATGCCCAACGGTGATAGGGGCAGCGCAACTCGCTGAGTGCTGATCCGCTTCCCTCGCAGATTGTGTTGCCGCGGTGCAGGCACACGTTCTGAAAGGCGCGCAGCTCGTTGCCGTCATCGCGAACGATGATGATGCTGTAGCGACCACAGCGGTACTCGTAGAAGTCGCCGGGCTCGCGAACATGGTCGAGCGTGCAGGCAACCTGCCACACGCGCGGCCACATCCGCTCGGCTTCGAGTGCAGCAAACTCGGGCGAGGTGTAGCGCGACGCTGGCACCCGCGTCGGCGCGGTGATCTCGATCACTCAGGCACCTGTGAGGTCGAACAGATCGATGCTGTCATCCGCCGTCGGCAAGACGATGTCGAGCACCGGATTGATCTCGGTGTAACGAACTTCGTAGTGCACGTTCTGGTCGGCAATGGTGAGGTCGAACTTCATCTGACGAATGTGATTGTCCGAGTCAACCCACGCGTCGTACACGACAACCGCGGGAAGGTCGACGGGCGCGGTGCCAAGCACCTTTTCGCGAGTTGTTCCGGCTGCCTTCAACGCATCGTCGATGTTCACCTCGAACTGGAAATGCTCGGCATCGAGATCATTCAGAATCTTCTCGGGACCGAGATCGGTGGTCTTGCTCGCATTGGCTGCCAGCGCCGTTGCGCCGAGTGGATCGTTCGTCGAGCCCTGCGTCAACGTGCTGAGATCCTGCCCCGTCGACGCGGCCAGCGCCTTGAGATCCATCCGCACCCACTTCTTGCCGGCTGGGAGTTGTTGACCGAAGATGTCGCCGCCCATGTACATGGTCAAGTTCGGGATGTCCATGTAGGCACTCACTACCGAGCCAGCGGGAGCATCGGCGATGAGCGCCGCATCGAGATCCATCTGCATAATCCGCGCCTTGACATCCATCGAACCTTTGATGCCAACCTTTTGCCCGCCGACGTCAGCATCCATCTCGAAGCGCACCGAATCGATCTGTTGCGTGGCCGCCGCGGCAGAGGTGAGCGAGTACTTCTTTGCATGATCCGCTGGCTTCCACACGAACGACAACGCGGCCACCACCGCAATCACCAACGCCACGGCGGCCCCGACGAACAGGCCTTTGCCGCGCTTCACAGCGGGCGTATCGACGACGACCGAAATCATCGGCTCCATTATCGGGGGAGGGGGTGGGGCGACCTGAACTGCTGATTCGCGCGGAGGCAGTCTCGGCAATTGGTCGGCGGGCGTGGGTGTGTGGTGTTCAACCGTTGGTTCGATGTCGTCCATGTCGTCCATCGCACCGACGCTACTCGGGCAGCACGACTCCGCGCTGTGAGGTGATTCGCCCGTACACCTCGGGTCGGCGATAGCGATCGAAGTCGAACAACGTGCCGGTGTACCTGGCACACCAATCGAGATCGCAACGCGCAACAATCAGTTCGTCATCGGTGGTGAGGGTCTGCGCCACGATCTGACCGCTCGGTGCGACAATCATCGATTGGCCAAGCGAGTCGACACCCTCCTCGACACCACCCTTGGCCACGCCAACAACCCACGTACCGTTTTGATACGCACCGCTTTGCATCACAAGTGCGTTGTGGAAACCCTGCAGGATGTCCTGGCTCGGGTCTGGCACATAGTGGATTGGTGTGTTGTAGCCGCACAGGATCATCTCGACCCCCTGCAGTCCCATCACCCGATACGACTCGGGCCAACGTCGGTCGTTGCAGATCATCATGCCGATCACACCGTCGAACGCGCGCCACACCCCGAAGCCCTCATTGCTCGGCTCGAAGTAGTAACGCTCAGCATGTTGAAACGGTCGACCAGGTTCATGGTGCTCGTGGCCGGGAATGTGCACTTTGCGATACGTCGCAACGATCGAGCCATCGCGTTCGACAAGGGTCTGCACGTTGTACCTGTGCACGACTCCGTCAGGGTCGGTCTCGATCCGTGCGTACCCAAGACAAAAACCGATGCCCAGTCGCTTGGCCTCGTCGAACAATGGCTGGGTCTCCGCGTTCGGCATCGCTGTTTCGTACCAATGATCGGCGTCGGCGATGTCGTCGAGGAACCACCGCGGAAAGAAGGTGGTCAATGCCAATTCGGGATATACCACGAGTTGCACGCCGTGGTCATGAGCCTGATGGAGCAGGGCGATCAATCGCTCGACAACGCTGGCACGCGAGTGATTGCGTTGAATCGGACCGAGCTGCGCTGCGCCTACCGTGAGAATTCTGGACATACGTGCACAACCTTGGCGGCACTACCCCGACGGCGTCAAGTAGCGCTCACGCCGGCAACGCTGGCCGCACACCGGTCGACGCGAGCGATTTGTAGCAATTGCATCTGGCCGTCGGCGACCATCCACGCCAAACCTGGGCGCGATGCGATCGGTAGTCGACGAGGCAGAACCGTGTTGAAGAGATCACCATCGATGTCTGAACACGAGGCCATCACCAACCCAAGCCGTGATCGGCGCACGAGCTGTGTCCAATGCCCGTAAAGCGAACGCAGCGCATCCGGCCGCGCCGCGGCGACAATCGTGACGTTCTCTCGTCGACTCCCAATCAGCGTTGCCAAGCTCCCGCTCGAATCATCAACGAGTTCGGCGTCGTCGATCACGAGAAGCGCCGACGCATCTGCGGGTATGTCGTGACACATCGTTGCCGTGTCGGTGTACACCGATCCAACCTTCGCGCTGTTGCGCCTCGGAGAGAGGGAGGCAATCCAGCCGGAGGGATGCACCAATTGCCACGACGTCGATGCCGTGTCGAGCGCAGTTGTGCGCCCGCTTCGGTACGGCCCGATCACAAGCACGTGCTCACCCCCGGGCACGTTCAAGATGCTCGGCTCCAGCGTGGTGTACGACATCCCCATCGGCAGTTCGTCATCGTGGTCGAAGTGTCTACCTGGACGCAACGTCGAGAGCCCAAGTTCGCTCGGCAAGGAATCCAACGCCCGGAACCGACTCGTGTCCCCACGATGCCGCCTCGGCCGACGCTCTACGGGGCGGGGCAACGCGAGTTGCGCTTCGAGCCGTGACGTAACATCGATGAAGCGGCCGGGAATCGCAGTGGGCACCAGCGATGATGGGAGGCCCAGCAGTGTTGCATCGAACGGGTCAGCAAGGTTGAACACCCAACGCCGGGCGATCAGACCCAGCACCTGCGATGGCAGCGCAGAAGCCTGCGCCGTAGCCAGGATCACCGTGATGCCAACCGACTGCCCCTCGCTGATCACGGCGTCGAGCTGGCTCATCTGCTCAAAGAGGTCATCCGTCTCGAGCTCGGCACGAAGTGCTCCAAAGCCATCGATCAGCAGCACAATGCGCGACGGAGCGTCAAGCGTCGAGCGCATCTTGCGGTCCGAGCGTTCACGATCGAGTATTGCCAACAAACGTGAAAGTCGCTCGCGATCGCGAACCCCAACGACGGCCGCACAGCTTCGGGTGCGTTCGATATCTCGCATGCGCGGGTCGCCCATTGCGTCGATCACGAACAGCTCCGTCGGTGCGTCGTCATGATCGATGACCGACGCGAGTGCGAGGAGCGCCGACGTCGTGCCCATGCCGCTCGCCCCCACGATGAGGTGATGACCATCGGAAGGGTTCCAGCGAAGGCTCGGTTGTGTTTGGTGATCGGGATCGTCGATCACACCGATGGCTCCCGGTTCGAGTGCATCCGCATCAATCACATGTGCGAGCGGAGTCAGCCACGGGCGATGGGGCGCGGCGACCCCGTTGTATTGCGCAGCGTTGCCGACCGCGAGCACCAATACCTCGAGTTCCGTTCGCACATCGGCCGCGCCGTCGACCCTGCACGATTCGTTGCTCGCGCCGCTCCGGCTGACGACAAGGCGCGGCGTGATATCGCGCGACAACGCGCCGGTTGAGCGCGCCGTCTGAAATGTCAGCAGTTCCTGATTTCCTAAGCGCATGATTGCCCTGCCAGCGAGCCCACACGGCAGCGCGGCGGCGGTCGCTTCGCCGATGACGTCGTTCGAGTCGGCAACGTCTTGCACCCGAAGCGCTATACGCAGGTTGGTGTTGGCCCGAATGTCGTCACTGATAACACCACTCGGACGTTGCGTGGCCAGTACCAGATGCACGCCCAAGCTGCGCCCGCGCTGGGCTACGCCGAGAAGGGCCCCCACGAAATCGGGTTGCTGAACTGCCAAGGTGGCAAATTCATCGACGACCACCACCAGCCTCGGCAACGCCTGAAGCGAGTGACCGGCCGCGGCGCCTGCCTGCATCAATCGATACGCGATCAAGTCGGTTGCTCCGACTCGGCGAAGCGCGTGCTCGCGTCGACGTAACTCAGCCTCGAGGCTACGCAATGCCCGCGCGCCGAGGTGCCCGTCGAGGTCCGACACCAACCCCACCACATGAGGTAAGTCAGCGCACGCATCGAAGGTCGAGCCACCCTTGTAGTCGACGAGCACGAACGTGATCTCGTCGGGACTGAGTCGCGTCGCAAGACCGACCACGAGCGTGCGCAGCAGTTCACTCTTGCCAGCGCCGGTGGTGCCAGCAATAAGAACATGCGGCCCATCGTTGACGAGGTCGATCTCGACAACGCCGTCGGCCGCAACACCTAACGGCGCGCACGGCGAGCTGTTCCCCTTGACCGCCATCCAATCAGCGGCGATCTGACGGCCTAGCACCTCGGGATCACATCCGCGTACGCCGAGCAGCTCCATGATGCTCACCTCTCGTGGAAGAGTTGTCGACGCATCGACAAACTCGGGATCTCGAAAGCAAGCGATTGCCGACGCGCCAGTACGTGTGCGTTCGACGGAGAGTCCTGCAACACGAACACGCACCGGATCGAGGTTCGCGCGTACGTCCGGCGTCCAATTCGCGATCGAATCACCCCCGATGTCCAACAACCGGGTGACGACAGCGGGAACATCAGCGGTCAGTGCGCACAGCAGCACCACGGCAACCGGCCGACGACCGGCAAGCAGGCGGCGTAGTGGGCTGGTTCGCGCAGCCAGAAGGTGAGGGCGATCGACCACGAGCACCAGCAGCCGCTGGTCATCAGGGTCGAGTCCGCCGGTGAGATCTGCGATTCGCGCAGCGTCGACAATCATTGGTTTGCCGGCCGTGTCAGCCATATGGGCGAGCCAACTCAGACAGGTCCACTCCGTGAGGTTCTCGACCACCATGCCGAGTTGCCAATCGGCGGGACCGCTCGACGCAGCGAGCTGCATCACGATGGCCCGAGCGACGGCTGCCGTCATCGAGGGCACCCCGCGCAACGCCGTCACGGTCGCTGGCGCGATCTGCACCGCAAACGGCAAGTTGCCCAGATGCCGAACCGACTCGATCGTACGAAGCGCTGCCGTCATGGCTTCGTTGTCGGTCTCGCTGTGCAGATCGGCAACGTTCGGGGTGAAGAACACGTCGCCCAACCCGAGCGACACGGTGAACGCGTCCGGATCATCAGACCGCACGGCCCACAGGTTTGCTAAGCGCTGCGTCATCGTTCTGAGTGCGCTCTCCACGGTTGGGGTTGTTGCAACATGGACAGAACGCGCTGCTGAGCGTTGGGCTTGCAACGCGTTGTTGAAGTCGCTCGTCGCCGCCTCATGCCTGCGACGCTCTGCGGTGCGCGACCGTCGATCGCCGTGTCGCTGCGCCGCCCAGGTGCCAAGAGCAACCATGGCTCCCATCAACCCAAAGAGCAAGAACATCAGTTGATGCAGGACGAGGGCCATCACTGCCGCGCCACAGACACCAAGAGCTGATGGCAGAAGCCCCCCACTTGATGTCGTGTGTGGAGTTGGAGGTCGAGGCAAGGTCAGCTCGGGCGGATCGAACACCCTCATGGGCCTGGGCGCGCGGACGAACGGCACCCACCACAGCTCGCCTGTCTGTCGATGACCCGCCACGAACGGGGCACATCGTTCCTCGCGTGCCGCTACACAACCGGTAGATCGAAGCTCGAACACACTCGATCCAATTTCGACGCGACTTCCAATGTCCACGTACGTCGACCCGTCCACGGGCACATCGTCCACCTTGATTCGTTGAGATCCACTCAACTGCGTGAGCACCATCCCGTCGTCACCGAGGGTCAGCCGGACGTGATGTAGTTCGAGCTTCGGGTCGCGGCACTGCACCGCGGCGCTCGACGAACGGCCGATGAGGTGCACCCCGGGTGCGAGCTCAACGATGCCGCCAGCGTCAGGACCAGCGATCCACACCAGCTCCACGGACGCCTGCCTCGCGCCTTCGTTGTGTGCCGCTCGCCGAGTCGGGTCGAACCCGATTTCGACCCCATGTCGAACGCCGCAGTCGATCAGCCGCTGCTCGGTGGACGCTGTGGTCCCGTTAACAGTGATCCCGTCAACAGTGATCCCGTCAACGGTGATCCCCTCGACCCGCGTGCCGGTGGCCTCGATGGCCTGCAGGAGATCGGCCAACGTGGAATGTTCGCTCGCTCCGTCAACGGTGAATCGTGTGCCGTCCGAGGTGACGACGTCGAACCCCGAACTTGAACGGTCGACGATGCGCGGGAGTTGATCAGGTGTCACGCTGCCCTGAGTGTCGCAATCCACCCATGCGGGAACCGGGCCGCATCTCACAGGACCGCTCTTGACACTTTCTTGACAAAAACTCCCCATCGAGTGACGCCCGCTGTGAGCCCGCCGATGAGACCCTCTCCGCAGTGTGTTGCCCATGACAAACGCACGACTTCCCCAGCCATCTGTCCGCCCAAGCACGTCGAACCACCAGCAGGCACCGGTATTGCGCCGACTCCACGATGAATGGTGTCACCTCACTATTCGAGCCAGCGACCTCCACACGGTGCGCACGTGGGGCCTGCCAGGCCGCCCGGTGCAATCGCTCGACGAGCTACTCACGCGATGCGGATATCGTCTCGCACCCGTTCCAGGCGAGGTCGTTTCCCGACCGCGGCCGACTGCCAGTCGCGAGTACGACGACCAGGCTGAGCAATACCTTCTCCGCGTGGTCGAAATTGCACGCACAAGTCCACTCGCCGCACGCATCGTGCTGCAACGCATCCTGCCCGCGCTTAGCGCGGTAGCCGGGCGTCATTCCAGCAATCGGGCGCAGCGACACGCCGTACTCGACGAACTTGTCGCTAACGCATGGCCGATCATTCGTAAGTACCCGGTGGAGCGACGCCCCCGCCTCATCGTGCCCAACCTTGTGCGCGACACGTCGTTCCAAACGTTCGTGCGACCCACCCGCCGCCGCTCGTCGGGAGAGATCCCCACCTCACACGATCGCATGGTTGAACCGGCGCACGAACAGCCCATTGAAGCACTTGACGAACTTGTTGCTCTGTTGCATGAAGCACGCCGCAAGGGCATCGATCAGGCCGACATCGATCTGATCTGCCAGCTCGTCAGCCTCGGCCGGCCTGAAGAGGTTGCCGCTCTGCTCAACGTCACGCCGCGCACGATTCGCAATCACCGCAACGCAGTCGTGCATCGGCTCAAGAATGTGGTCCTCGAAGCTGCCTGAAAGCGCTCAGCGAAAGCGACGAAGGCGCAGGCTATTCGTGAGCACGAATACGCTTGAGCTTGCCATCGCGAGGCCGGCAATGACCGGGTTGAGAAAGCCCAGCGCGGCCAACGGAATTGCCGCGACGTTGTAGGCAAACGCCCAGAACAGGTTGCCCTTGATCGTGCTGAGGGTACGGCGGCTGAGGCGCAGCGCATCTGCTGCGCCGCGCAGATCACCGCTCACGATGGTGAGATCGCTCGCCTCGATCGCCGCGTCAGCACCGGTACCCATGGCAATACCGAGATCGGCTTGGGCGAGGGCAGCAGCGTCGTTGACCCCGTCTCCCACCATCGCGACCGTTGCCCCCTCGGCTTGCAGGCGTTTCACGACATCAACCTTGTCGGCGGGCAACACATCAGAGATCACGTCGGCTTCGACGATGCCGACCTCACTGGCGACAGCCACCGCGGTGGCCCGGTTGTCGCCGGTGAGCAAGATGGGACGCAGCCCGAGCGAACGTAAGCGTTCGATGGCCTCGCGGCTCGATGCCTTCGGGGTGTCGGCAACGGCAATGACTACCTGAGGTTCACCGGCCCAACCGGCAGCGATGACGGTATGACCCAGTTCGCGATGGCGTTGCGCCGCCTCTTCGAGCACTGGCGCCATGTCTCCGAGTTGGCTGACGACAAAGCTCGGACGACCCGCAATAATCCGATCGCCCGAGACGACGCCAACCACACCAAGACCTGGCCGATTCGCGAAGTCGGTTGGTGTGCTCAGCGTGATGTGTGGCTCACGAGCACGCACAATCGCTCGCGCCACCGGATGCTCGCTCGCCGATTCAAGCGATGCGACGCGACCAAGGGCGTCGCTGCGATCGGTGCCGGTGAGAACAACGACCTCAATCACGTCCATCCGACCGGTGGTGATGGTGCCGGTCTTGTCCAACACGACCGTGTTCACCTGACGCGTATTCTCCAGAATCTCGGGCCCCTTGATGATCAGCCCCAACTGCGCTCCTCGACCCGTACCCACAAGCAAAGCCGTGGGGGTGGCCAGACCAAGCGCACACGGGCAGGCAATGATGAGCACCGCCACCGCGGCTGTAAACGAGCGGTTGGTATCGCCCGTGATGGCCAGCCACACGATGAGCGTGGCGATCGCGCCGACGACTACAACAGGCACGAACACGGCACTGACCCGATCGGCCAGACGTTGCACAGGTGCTTTGCCCGATTGGGCGTCTTCGACCAAGCGCGCCATCTGCGCCAACGTGGTATCACTTCCGATTCGCGTCGTTCGCACCAGAAGGCGGCCACCAACGTTGATCGTTCCGCCGGTGACCGGCGAATCGATCGCAACGTCGACCGGCACACTTTCCCCCGTGAGCATCGATGCGTCGACGGCCGATGCGCCTTCAGTCACCACGCCGTCAGCGGCAATCTTCTCGCCTGGACGCACGACGAACAGATCGCCAACATGTAGGTCGTTAATCGACACCAGCGCCTCAACGCCATTGCGCAACACGGTGGCCTCCTTGGCCCCAACGTTCAACAGCGCACGCAGTGCCGCGCCGGAGCGCCGCTTGGCTCGGGTCTCGAAGTAGCGGCCGGCAAGCATGAACACCACCACCGAGGACGCGACCTCGAGGTACAACTCGCTATGCGTGACAATGGACGATCCGGGCATCGATGTCATTGCGTCTGCGGCACGTGCTGGGAAGAGCGTGAGGCGCATCTTCATCCCGGGTACTCCAGCGTCGCCGACGAAGAGTGACCATGCGCTCCACCCAAATGCCGCAATCACACCAAGCGACACAAGCGTGTCCATTGTTGATGTTCGTTGCAGCAGGTTTTTCCATGCGGATCGATGAAAGGGCCACGCACCCCAGAGCGCGACCGGAGCAGTCATCGTGAATGCGAGCCATTGCCAGTTTCGGAATTGAAGAGCCGACACCATCGACAGCAGCACGACTGGCAGGGCGAGCACAGCGCTGACCAGCAGCCGCTGCCGCAGATCGTCAGCCCGCGCCTGCGCGGCGCGTTCGATTGGCGTGAGTTCGTCGGCGGGGCGCGCCGCGGTCGCGGCGGCCGTGGCGTGCACCGATGCGCCGTATCCCAGCGATTCGACAACGTCGATCAGCGCCGTCGGTTTTGCGACTGCGCTGTCGTACGCGATAGACGCCCGTTCGGTTGCGTAGTTCACCGTGGCCGTGACGCCATCAACGCGATTGAGCTTCTTCTCGATGCGTGCCGCACAGGCGGCACAGGTCATGCCGGTGACGTCGAATTCGACGTGCTCTTTTTCGGCAATTGACGTCGTTGACGTGTCAACACTCATGGCGGCCTCACGCCACCGGTTCGTATCCGGCTTCGTCCACGGCTGCGAAAATCGACGCCTGATCGAGGTCACTTCCGGAGACGACAACGGCTTTCGTGGCGAGGTCGACTGTGACGTCGGTGACGCCCGCGACCTTGTGGATTTCACCCTTGACAGCTCCCTCGCAATGGCCACAGGTCATACCTGGGACGGTGAAAGTGAGTGTGTTCATGATCGCTCCGTTCTTGTTCGTGGCCTACGCGCGCAACATGCGCTCGACGGCCTTTGTCGCTTCGTGTACCAACTCATCCGTGCGGTCGGATTCGCCGGCCGCTGCGGCACCTGCGACGCAATGGCGCAGATGTTCGTCGAGCAACAGGAGACCCACGCCTTGCAGCGCCTTACTGACAGCGGCAACCTGTGTGAGCACATCGATGCAGTACGTGTCTTCGTCGATGAGCCGTTGCAGACCGCGCACCTGACCCTCGATGCGACGTAGCCGAGAAAGTACTTGTCGTTTGTCGTCGTGATAACCGGGGGTGGCGTGGCTCACGTCGAAAGTATACCCCTCAGGGGTATTGTTCACAAGCACCGACGCAGACCCTAACGGCGCTGCGTGAAGTGAGCGTGACGCTTCTCGAGGAATGCAGCAATACCTTCTTGCGCATCGTCGCTGACGGCGGCGGACGCCATGAGGTCGACGGCAAATTGGTATGCCAGGTCTTGAGGCAATCCGATCTGACCGTAGAAACCCTGCTTTCCAATGGCCTTCGACAGCACGCTGCCACGGGTCGCGCGGGTAATCAGTTCCAGCGTTGCGGCGTCGAG
>JANLPV010000066.1:0-4528 GCA_031367435.1 Actinomycetes bacterium
GACCTGCCCTTTCATCAATAGGTCGGAGGTCTTACGACCTTGGCGCGACGTCAGGCGGGCCGTACTGGTACGTGCAAACGTGTGGAGATTGTGTGAAGAATCTGACAATACCTAGAGTTGTATCATTGATTCTCTAGACACACGCTTGAGAGTAGGCGTGTAACGACTCGTTCACCGTCACCGATGGTGGCTTGCGATTATCTTTGGGGGAAATCGTCATGTTGAGATCTTTCGACCGACAGCCGCGCTTGGTCGCGTCTACGATCGTTACAGCGTTGCTGCTCGCCGTATCCGCGATCAGCCCGTTCTCGAGCCCCAGCGCCCTCGCCGTTCCGCTCGGCAGCACCAATGCCGTGCTGTTGGCGTGCAACAACACCTTTGCTCCCGTCAAGTTCCCGCTCGAGTACGACGTGGTAGCACGGCCCTCTGCTAATCCCATTGCTCCCGGCGCCAGCTTTACTGTCACCTTCGATGTCACCGTGAAAGCTGCGGCCGCCTTTTTGAACGGCGTCTACACAGCTCTCGTCGGTGCCGGTCAGCCATTGGCCGACATTCCGATCACCGAAGACGTGGCCACGATCGTTCCGCTCACGGGTGCCACCGGCCCAGCGGTGAGCGCGAAGTTGGCAAGCACCTTCACGATTCCCAAGCCCGCAGTTGTTCCCGTCACCGCAGACGTGAACATTCCACTCGGTCAGGTCACGGGCACATACACCGCCGCTGCGACCGGCCAGGTGAGTTTTGCGTTCTCGGGCGATTCCTACATGCCAGCCATTCCAGCCGCAGCTGGTCCTCCTCCGGTGCCCGCAAAGCCGGCCGACCCCTTGCCCGCCGGCACAACGGCCTTTGGATGGAACATTGCCACTCCCAAGCCGCCACAGCCCGCATCGCTGACTGCGGCCGGCCTGCAGACGTATACCAAGGTCAGCCTGGTGAACGGTCTTGTCACACCGTTCCTGGTCTGCATGGGTGGAACGTGGACGCTCGGCCCGCCAGTCGCCCCCGCGACCACTCCCAGCTCGGACTTCCCCTTGATTCCACCCGTCGGCTTTGCATCGTTCGCGATCGGTACCGGGCCGCAGATCACTGACCCCAACGCGACGACGACGGTGCCTGCCGCCACGACGGTGCCTACCGCCACAACGGTGCCGACCGCCACAACGCTGCCGACCGCCACAACGACACCTTCGACGTCCGGTCCGTCTACCTCAGCGCCGGTCGTGACGGTGCCTTCAGCGCCCATCACCAATACGGCCACATACACGGTCGATTGCACCAACAACGCGACCGTGGACCACAGCACTCTTACGTATCAGATCACAGCTACGGCACAATCACCCGTGGTCAAGGGAACTACGATAAAGATCACGAACCAAGAGTGGAAGGTCACCGTACCGGCCGCGTTGGTAGCAACGCTCAGACCATTACTGCCAAACGGTCTGGATGCCACCTCCTACGTTTCGCTCAGTGCCACAAATGCCGCTCCCGACAAACTCGACCTTGATCCGGTGCAGGCGACGACCCCGCTCCCCGCCAGCGGTGACTTGATCACGATTATTCATCCGGCCGACGTCACCTTTGTCGCCGCCGGCACCGGCGACGTTGTCATCGCCTATGCAGGTTCTATAACGACCGTCGATATACCAAACCCTCCCATCCAAGCAAAACTCACGTGCGTGCCGCCGGCCAATGCGACGCCGCTGCTCACGGTCAAGCTGCAAGGAACCGTTTTGCCTACTACGACAACTGTCGCCAGCGCCAGCGCCAGCGCCGGGCCTACCACCACGCGGCCGCTGCCCGCACCCGTGGCTGCTTCGTCGGGTCAGATCCCTCGTACCGGAACAAATGGTTCAACGCTGTTGGTCGAGATTTTCGGCAGCCTGTTGATTATTCAACTTGGCATCATGCTCTGGTCTGCAGGACAAGGACGTCGTCGTCGTAGAGTTGCGTGACATGATGCAACAAGACGGCACCGAACTCCTCGAAGGCGAACTTTTTCCTGATCCGCCCAGGGCTCGCTACATCACTCCAGTCACCGCGACGATTCGAAAGGCCGCTCTGACGACGTTGTGCTTGGGCGTGGTCATTGCCGCTTCAGGCTTACTCACTTGGTTCACGGTAACTGTTCCGCCGAACGGAAAGAATACGTTCCGGCCGAGCACGCTTTCTGCGTACAAGTTTGGGCGGGACGGCGTTTGGTTTGCGAGTGTTCCCTTGGGGTGGCTTCTCCTCGCCTTCGCCCTAGCCGTTGGGTATCTCGCAATCCGGATTTCACGTTCGCGTCGGGCCGCGTGGCTGTTTCTTGCTTCGATCGGTTGCTGTGCGTTGAGCGCGAGTCTGTTTTTGTTAGTTCTCCTCGAGCGCTCGCATGTGCATAGGCAGATTCCCATCGACCTGCGAAGGTCATCTGCGACACTCGTGTTGAGAAGGCCAGAAACGAGGGCAATCGTGGAAAAACAGCTGGCGGGACTGAACATCAGCGACGGTGTGGGCCTGCTGCTGGCCCTTGTATCGACTGCCGCTTGTGCAGTAATTGCGATCTTTATCGCGATGAAGTCACGACGACCCAGCGAGGCTGCGAGCGCCTGAAGCACTCGATGCCTGCGTGCATGCATCGAACCGATAGCCCCGGCCGTACACCGTGGTGATGTGATCGGCGGCGTCGCCGAGCTTCACGCGCAGGCGGCGCATGTGTTCGGTGACCGTTGCACCCGCCTGCCACTCGGCACGAGACAGCCATACGGCCTCGAGCAACTGTTCGCGGGTGAACACCTGGCGGGTGTTTGACGCCATATGGGCGAGCATGTCGAATTCGAGCCTGGTGAGTCGAACCTCGCGACCATGAACGCGGACCTGACTCGACTCGACGTCGATGTCTACGTGGTCGGCACAGCCGAGTGTCGCCGTGCTGTGGTGCTGAATGGCGCTCCGCCTGAGTGCCGCGTCGATACGTGCCTCGAGTACGGACATATCGAACGGCTTGACGATGAAGTCATCGGCACCGAGGCGAAGAGTGAGCACGCATGTCTCGGGACTTGCATCGTGGGCCATGACGATGATGGGCACTTGCGAGCTCCGACGAATCTCGACCAAGATTTCCAGCCCCGAGCCACCGTCGAGCACGAGGTCGATGAGCACGAGGGCCGGCCTCGTGGAGCGCCACTGGCCGAGCGCGCGTGACACCGTGTCGGCACCCTGGGTGCGAAATCGCAACCGCAGAGTATGCGCGATAGCGACCCGAGATTCGAGATCGGTCGCAAAGACGAGGACAACCGGCGGTTCGTTGGTGCCGCCATGAGATGTCGTCTTTATCGGCCCGCCGACCGTGGTCAATCTGTTATCGAGTGTGCTGCTCACCGAGCCCCCGCAAGGTCTATGTAATGACGCTGGGGTGCCCGCCGCACCCCGGTCGATATCACAATGTGAACACAATCCAAACACGAAACCATCACGCTATGCAAGAGAATGAAGCGAACTTTGACACAACCTTGAGGAAGCTCAGACACCCTTCCGTGCAGCGATGCGGCGCGAAAACTGCTTAAATATTATCGCTGAGCTGGGAGTTCTCAAAGTTAAGCACGATGGCCGTAGGCGTCTTGTGGCGTCCGAACATCTTCGCGAAGGTGTCACCGATACCGATGAAGGTGGCGATGAGGCCGTACTTCGCGTGGATGGCGTCGCGCACGGCTACCTGTGTGCTTCCCGTGACAACCATTGCGGTGGCCGTCACGATTGGTGCGTCTATTTTGAGCTTGCCGCGGACGGTGCACGCTTGCAAGGTGACCGTGGGGTTATTGCGAATTCGCTTCACCTTGCCTGACGTGGCTTCGGTCGTAAACCCGGCTCGGCCATCTGCCAGCGGAGCGATCCACACCGGGCTGGCGACGCTGACTCCCGACTTGCGAACGGTGACGAGCGAGACGTACTTCGCTGAAGCGACTGGGTTTGAAGGCGTTGACATGGCCGCCATCGTACGCGCCTGTACCCGTGGCGGCGCTCAGTTGCGATACTGCGCCGCGTTCGACACGCTGGGGTGAATGACTCCGGCGGGTCCAGCCGCAAACGCGCGCAGCACGTTTTCGGTGACACCTCGCACGACAGCCGATTCGTCGAGGGCGCCACAGCTTCCGTCGATTGCGCAGTTCCAATTGATCGTGCCGGTGGCGAAGACACCCGCGCCGGCCGCGTTCGAGTAATAGCTCATGGCGTGTTTGTAATGGGTGCCCTGACAGGTGACCGGAGATGACGCCAGCACTTCGACAGCGGGTGGCGTTACCGACGCTGGGGCAAGCTCGTCGAATTCGATTCCGATCACATCGGGAATTGATTGACCATCGGTGGCACCGGTTCCGGCGAATACCCAGTTTCCGGTGTTTACGAGTTGCATCGATGCACGCGCGCCCGCGCACGCGTACTGAATGCCAATGAGGCGCGCCTCGGGGCGACGCAGCGGAGCATTGCGCCATTGGGTCGTTGTTTGCTCGGGCGATGTCTTGGCGACGGCATCGGGCTGATCGCGGTAATTCAC
>JANLPV010000077.1:0-8763 GCA_031367435.1 Actinomycetes bacterium
CTGGCAGCCCGCCGCCGTTGCCAATGCATGAACCTTGGCAACGACGGGTTGCGGCATCGACTGCACCGCATCCATCATCTCGGTGCACACCTCGAACAGCTTTGTGGTTTCCTCGACAGTTGCACCGGCCATGTCGGCGAAGTTGTGCCCCGCGCTGAACACCGGACCATTCGCCGCGAGGATCACTCCGTCCGCATCGCTCGATGCAACGTCGTGCAACGCCTGGGTGAGCTCGAGCATCACGTGCATCGAGAGGGCGTTGCGTTTTTCAGGACGATTGAGCGTGATGGTGGTAATAGGGCCATCTGCCGTCACAAGGAGGTGTTCGAAACTCACGCGCCCATTGTCGCAGACAGCCTGACCCGTGCGAACCACCGAGTACCCGACCCAGAACTGGTGCGCCCTGAGGCTCGAACCCAGAACCGTGGGGCTGGCTCGGACCACAGCACCACTCAACATGGCTGATCCCTAGCGCCGATTAGGGTTCGAGATTCTGCTTGAGCCACGCGAGTGACTTGGCGCCCATTTCATCGTGCGGATAAAACACGTCGAAGAGTTCTATTGCAGCACCGACTGTGACGATTTCGCATTCGGCGAGCAATGGCTCGAGGTCGGGGAGGTCGCGTCGACCTCTACCGGCGAGGAGTTTCATCGCGAGCAGGACCTCGGGCGGCGCGACGAGGACTCGCACGACTCCGATCTCGAGGAGTGGGCGCCAGGCGAATGGTTCCCCGAACTCGGGTAAGAACATTCTTGCCCTCGTGTTGAACCAGTCATCTGGCCACTGACGTTCGAACGCGATCGAGCGCACGATCGTTTCGAGCGCACGATCGTTTCGACCGCATCGACGAGAGTGTGGTGCACGTCCAGCCACGAATCGATATCGGTCGTAGCTTCACGGAGATGGTTGTATTCGAGACTGATTGCGGATCCGCCGATGACATGAATGGTTGCGGTGATCGCAGCCGCGTCCATGTGGGTAGCTAGGTCGGTAAGTCCGGCGGTGATGTCATCGCGGGTGAGGCGCATCAGACGCTCGTCAATTCAGCGGCGTCGATGATCACGCCGCGCCGTCGGAATGGCGCAGGAGTGCGACCAATCGTCGCCGGGTCATTCACGGAGTGTGGGTCGACGAACCAACGCTCGGCGAGCGGCCGACTCTTCGTCCACGTCGGCAGCGGCAAACGTTCCTCTCGAAGACGGAACTCGACCAGGCCGGCAAGGATCGCGTTGTAACGCACATCACCAGTATCTGCCGGTGGAGCAACGACGATCGCAACCCTGAGGGCTCCATGTTCGCGGACGAGATCGTCGTTGAACTGAATCACATCACGGTACGCGCCGTCCTCGTTGCCCGCGTCGAGGTGGGCGCGGATCGCGTCCGCTGCCTCTGCCACTGTCGACGAACGCGTCGGTATCGCCGTGAGACGGTACCCGGTCGGGCGCAACAGCTTTTCGAGAGTCTCACAGGTGACATCACGCGCGGATGACTCGGTGCGAGCGACAACTGGCTGTTGAGTGTGAGCTCGCGCCGCAAGCTCGCGTTGCGAGAAACCGCTGACGCGGCGGGCGTTGCTGAGGATCCTCGCAGCCGACGAAACCGACACAATCCTCCCTACCGGTGATATCCATTTGGCTATCTAACTGTACAGGACGAAGGAACCGGGATCAAACAAATTCTGGTCGTTCGACGCAAAGGTCTCCGCCGACCTCATCACGGACGTCCACCCGGCTTTCGGCGGTGGCAGACCTCCCGATCGACACACGGAGCGATGGTAGGTGCTTGCCGAGTTCTAAAGTCACCTTTCTAGTTCTAGTAGATCTAAAGATCAAGGTAGGATCTAAAGGGTATCGTTACCCCATGAAGCCGAACCCGTTCACTCCGACCTTCGGTGCACCGCCGCCACTGCTCGTTGGCCGTCGCGATGTTCTCGACGCGATCCAAGACTCACTGGACGAGGGGCCAGGCTCGCCAGGATTCGTCACCCTGTTCACTGGTGGCCGTGGCGTCGGCAAAACCGTGATGTTGAATGCGGCAGAAGACGTTGCCCGCGACACTGGGTTCCACGTCATCTCGGAGACCGCGAGTGAGGGGCTGATCGACCGCCTGGTATCGGAGCATCTGCTGAAGCTGGTGCCGAAATGCCGCCGCGGCGTCAAGTCGGTCGATGTCGCCAAGATGGGCGGTTTCGCCCTCGACGACCGCGACACGCCTGCACCGCAGTCCTTACGTTCGCTCATTGATGAGGTGACGCTCAAGCAACCGATCCTGATCACGCTGGATGAGATCCAAGGCGGAGTGGTCTCGGAGCTGCGCGAGCTCGCAGTCGTTCTGCAGCACTCCATTCGGGAGGGGCGCCGGTTCGCCTTCTTCGCTGCCGGACTTCCCGCCGCTGTCGACAATCTGTTGAACGACGATGTCCTCACCTTTCTGCGGCGCGCTGACCGTCACGATCTGGGGGCCTTCGATATCGCTGCGGTGAAAGAGTCGATCATCTCGGTCATCGCCGAGAACGGTCGAACGATCGCCAGTGTCGACGCAGCCGTGGCCGCCGAGGCGACGGGCGGCTACCCGTTCATGATCCAACTGGTCGGCTACCACTCGTGGCGGGCAAACCGTGGCAGGCGTGCCATCTCGAGCGATGACGTAGCACAAGGTGCAGCCGATGCTCGACGGCGAGTCGGCCGACTTGTGATCGAACCGGCACTGAAAGACCTGTCACCAGTCGACAGGAAGTTCCTTCTGCGAATGGCAGTCGATGACGGGCCATCGAAGATGGCGGACATCGCACAACGGCTCAACGCCGACTCCAACTACACGTCGCAGTACCGGTTGCGGCTGATCGCCGCTGGCTTGATCGTGCCAGCGTCGTACGGGTACGTGGACTTCGCTCTGCCGCATCTGCGGGAGTGGTTGCGGGAGCACGGCACCTTCGATACGTGACGCGATCGTCCCACGGGCATCCCACGACTTGAACAGCGTTGTAAGGAAAACAGGTCATGAACTGGTGTTTTTGAGTGCGCCCCCTGGGGCTCGAACCCAGAACCAATGGATTAAAAGTCCACTGCTCTACCATTGAGCTAGAGGCGCAACGCATGCGGAAACGCCCGCATGACAGGGGCAACACTAGGCCGCCGGACCTCATTCGGCGACCACCGATTGCCACATCGAGCAATTCTTGGGCGGACGCAGGCGTGCCCGCTTTAGAAACGGCCACCGTCAACCATGAATTGCTGGGCGGTGCACGCCGCGCCATCGTCAGCCGCGAGGAAGAGCACCATCTGCGCGAACTCTTCGGGAGTGATCCGCCGCTTGATCGCCTGATCGTTCATGGTTGCCTGCTCGCCCTCGGGCGTCCACCACTTCGAAAGCTGCCGTTCGGTTGGCACCCACCCTGGCATCACCGTATTGACGCGCACGCCGTGCGGTCCGAACGTACGGGCCATCGTGCGGGTAATGCCCTCGACCGCGGACTTGGCGATTGCGTAGCCGGGGAACATGTCTTCTTGCATCATGTAACTGCTTGAGCCGATGTTGATGATCGAGCCCTCGCCAGCGGCGATCATCTGAGGCGCGAGAGCCTGAATCGCGAAGAAGTAGTGCCGCAAGTTGGTGTTGATGCGGTTATCGAAGTACTCAGGCGTGACGTCACGCCAGTCGTGTCGATCGTCATTCGCCGCATTGTTGACGAGCACCGTGATTGCACCGATCGCGTCTACTGCGCTGCCACACGCGTGCTGCAATGCAGCGATGTTCACCAGATCGAGCTCGAAGAAGAGAGGCACGTGCGCGACTCCTGCCTGCACGCAGCGTTCGATGGTGGCCTGCGCCTCGCCAACGCTCTTGTCGACGAACGCGACCTTGCACCCTTGCAGCGCGAACTCCTGCACCAACGCGCTCCCAATACCAGCGGCACCACCGGTGATGAACACTCCCCTGTCCTCCAGCGATGGATATGTGGCGTAACGACGATTCATGACATCTCCTTGAACGGCTGGACATTATCGGCGTTGCCCCACCGACAGCCGCGTGAGCAAATCAAGCGTCTGGGCATCATCCAAAGAGGTCCGCAGAAACGGGACACTTACGTCGGCGAGCGTGTGTCAGGCGTCGAGCTGATGCCCGAGCGCTTGCACTGCTTCGATGAACTCATCGATCATGTCGAACACAACCTGTGCTGCAGTCTTGCTCGTGTTCATCGTGCCAACGATCTGACCAACGAAGTAGTTGGTGAGTTGCTCGGCACCCGAGCCAGCACGATGCGCGGCGCGATCGATTCGTTGCAACGCCTCACCGACCAGAATCGGCTGCATCGGCATGCCGAGCGGCATCGGCGTGTCGGGATTATCCCATTCGTCGGTCCACGCGGTGCGTAACTGACGCGCTGGCTTACCGGTACGCGAACGCGAACGAACTGTGTCGGACGATGTCGCGGCGAGGAACTTCTGTTTCACAACCGGATGCGTCTCGGCTTCCTCCGTGGTGAGCCACACGGAACCACACCACACACCTTGCGCGCCGAGCGCCATCGCAGCGGCCATCTGTCGGCCGCGGCCGATACCACCTGCGCCGAGCACCGGAACCGGGGCGACGGCATCGACGATCTCGGGAATGAGCACCATCGAACCGATCTCGCCCGTATGGCCACCCGCCTCGGCGCCTTGGGCGATGATGATGTCGACGCCGACGTTCACGTGGCGTTGCGCGTGCTGAGCCTTACCGGCCAATGCCCCGATCAGTCGGCCCTCTTCCTTGACGCGTTCGATCATGTGAGCCGGCGGCGGGCCAAGCGCGTTGACGACGAGACACGGGCGATGCGCCAACGCGATCTCCAGCAATGGATCGGCTTGATTGGCCGAGAACGGCACCGCCCCATCGCCGTCGCCCCGACCCGACAGCACACCGCCATGGCGTTCCTCGTCAGCGAGAGTGGGTACGTCGTAGCGCCGAAGAATGTCGTCGACGAAGGCAATGTGTTCGGCGGGGATGAGGTGGCGGATGTCATCGAGTGTGTAGCCACCCGCATCCGATCCGGCGTACTTCGCGGGCACGATGAGGTCGACGCCATACGGTCGATCGCCAATCTCGGCTTCGATCCAGGCGAGGTCGATTTCCAGCTGAGCTGGTGAGTGCGCCACAGCACCGAGCACGCCCATGCCACCGGCTTTGGTGACCGCCGCGACAACGTCGCGGCAGTGGGTGAAGGCGAGGATGGGTACGTCGATACCGAGCATCTCGGTGATGGCGGTCTTCATGGCAATCGCCTCCTGTGCGGCCGGCTGTCGTGGCCGAGGTCATGATGTCAGGGCAACATTGACGGTCACAAATTACCGTATCTATTATCGGGCCATGCACCGAACTCTGCTGGCTCCGCCGCTTCGCTCCACGCTCGACACGAGCTCCGAGCAATTCCAGCAGAACCGCATCGATATGCTCGAACAGATCGCCGTGGTCGACTCATTGCTCGATCAAGCGGAGGCGGGCGGCGGTGCCAAGGCAATGGATCGAATTCGTTCTCGCGGCAAACTGCCCGTTCGTGAACGCATCGCGAATGTGCTCGATCCCGATAGCCCGTTCTTCGAAGTGAGCGCGCTTGCTGGTTACGACAGCGACTACGCAATGGGCGGCGGCATGGTGGTGGGCATTGGCGTGATCGCTGGCACCGAGTGCGTGATCCTCGCCAACGATCCCTCGGTGCTCGGCGGCGCACTCACGCCGTATGCCGCGAAGAAGTGGATGCGTGCGCTCGAGATCGCCCGCGACAATCGCATGCCGTACGTGAGCTTCGTCGAGTCTGCTGGCGCTGACCTCCGTGTGCAGACCGATGGTGGTGGTGGTCGCAAGGTGCAGACCGATCACTTTGCCGAGAGTGGGCGCTTCTTCTACGAGTTGATCGAGCTGTCGAAAATGCGCATCCCCACGGTGTGCGTGGTGTTCGGTTCATCCACTGCGGGCGGCGCGTATCAACCCGGGTTGAGTGACTACAACATCGTGGTCAAGGAACAATCGAAGATCTTCCTCGCCGGTCCACCGCTCGTGAAGATGGCGACCGGCGAAGAGTCAGATGATGAAACGCTCGGCGGTGCGCAGATGCACGCCGAAGTGTCAGGTCTTGGTGATTACTTCGCCGAAGATGAAATGGACGCGATACGGCTCTGCCGCGAGGTGGTGTCACATCTGAATTGGCGCAAGCCCGGTCCCGAGCCGAGCCTGCAGGCCGACGAACCGGTACACGACGCGGAAGATCTGCTCGGTCTCGTCAGCCGCGACCTTCGACAGCCGGTGGATGTGCGCGATGTCATCGCCCGTGTCGTCGATGGTTCACGCTTCGAGGAGTTCAAGCCCCGTTACGGCGGCACGATCGTGTGCGGCTGGTCGAGCATCCATGGCTACCCGGTTGGCATCATTGGCAACAACGGCGTGATCTACCCGCGCTCGGCTGAGAAGGCCACCCACTTCATCCAACTCTGCAACCAGATCGATGTGCCGCTCGTGTTCATGCAGAACATCACCGGCTACATGGTGGGTCGCGACTTCGAGGCGGACGGCATCATCAAGAAGGGCTCGCAGATGCTCAACGCGGTCACGAACTCCACCGTGCCGCACCTGACAGTGACGATTGGTTCGTCGTACGGCGCTGGCACCTATGGCATGTCGGGTCGAGCGTTCGGCAACCGCTTCACATTCCTGTGGCCCACAGCGAAGATCGCGGTGATGGGTCCCAAGCAGATCGCCGGTGTGATGTCGATGGTGCGTCGCGGGCAGGCCGCACGGCAGGGCATCGAGTTTGATGAGGAAGAAGACCTCAAGATCGTCGAGATGGTCGAGATGGTCCAAGAACAAGGTTCACTTGCGCTCGTCGCCACCGGTGCGATCAGCGACGACGGCATCATCGACCCACGCGACACTCGCACCGTGCTCGGAATGTGTTTGTCAGTGGTACGCAATCGAGCTATCGAGGGCGCCAAGGGATATGGAGTGTTCCGGCTGTGAACTTCTCCACGCTCCTCATTGCCAACCGTGGCGAGATCGCCCGTCGGGTCATCCGTACCGCGCACAACATGGGCATTCGTTGTATTGCCGTCTTCGTCGATGCCGATGCCGACGCGCCCTTCGTTGCCGACGCCGACGCGTCGGTTCGGCTAACGACGGGCTATCTCGATGGCGCGGCGATCATTGCCGCCGCGCACGCAACCGGTGCTGAAGCAATCCACCCGGGATACGGCTTTCTCTCCGAGAACGCTGGGTTCGCCACCGATGTGATCGCGGCAGGTCTCGTGTGGGTCGGACCATCGCCAGGGGTCATTCGCGAAATGGGCGACAAGCTCGCTGCGAAACGGATGGCGGTCGCTGCGGGGGTGCCAACTCTGGTGTCGGTCGACGATCCTTCGGGCGCCGCCGACGTTGGCTATCCGTTGTTGGTCAAGGCCGCTGCGGGTGGAGGCGGCAAGGGCATGCGCGTCGTCAACAGCGCAGCCGATCTCGATGAAGCCGTTGCCTCGGCCAGGCGCGAAGCGCTGAGCGGCTTCGGTGACGATCGAGTCTTCCTCGAGCGTTACGTTGCCGTGTCACGTCACGTGGAGATCCAGATTCTCGGTGATAATCACGGCAACCTTGTGCATCTCGGTGAACGCGAATGCAGCATTCAGCGTCGCCATCAAAAGCTGATCGAGGAGTCGCCGTCACCCGTAGTCGACGATGCAATGCGCGCGGCGATGGGCGGGGCCGCGCTCAAGCTCGGGCGGGCGATTGGGTATCAGTCAACGGGCACCGTCGAGTTCTTGGTCGACGACGCAACACACGAGTTCTTCTTCCTCGAGGTGAACACTCGCCTGCAGGTGGAGCATCCAGTCACCGAAGAAGTCACCGGCATCGACCTCGTGCGCGAACAGATTCGAATCGCGTCGGGCGAAGCGCTGGGTTACGAACAGAGCGACATCAGCTTCACTGGTCACGCGATCGAAGCGCGGCTCTGCGCGGAAGATGCCGAGGCCGGTTTCCTGCCCGCCACCGGCACGCTCGTCGCGTTCTCTCCTGCGGCGGTTCCCATCGTTCGATGGGAGTCAGGAGTGCAGCAAGGCTCCGTGGTGAGTGTGAGTTTCGACCCAATGCTCGCCAAGGTGGTGGCGCACGCACCTACCCGAACCGAGGCCGCCAGCGTGCTCGCGCTCGCACTCGAACGCCTGCACATTGGCGGCGTCACCACCAACCGCGACTTCCTCTCGGCCACGCTGCGCCACGCGAGCTTCATTGCAGGCGACACCACTACCGACTTCATCGATCGTGTGCTGCCGGCCCGCCAACTTGTTCTCTCCGACCTCGATCTCCAGCGCGCCGGCACCGCGGTGGCCCTCTGGATGCAAGGCGAAAACCGCGAGCACGCGGCAGTGCTGGCTCAACTCCCCAGCGGCTGGCGAAACTCACGGCTACCGCCACAGAGTCTGACGCTGCATCACGGTGCACGCACCGTAGGCGTGACATATCAGGCGCAACGCGATGGCTCGTTCGTACTCGACCATGGTGGCGTGGCGCGCATCCACCGACGCTCGGCCCTCGATATCGACGTGGAGATCGATGGCATTCGCGCTACCGCGCGAGTCACGCGGGCCGCGCGCCAGGTGCATATCCAAACGCTCAAAGGCACCATCAGCTTCACCATCGCCGCGCGCTTCGAGGTGCCCGGAACAGAGCTTCCGACGGGTGGACTCACCGCGCCGATGCCCGGCACCGTGCTCGACGTGCGCGTCGCCGTGGGCGATCAC
>JANLPV010000078.1:0-9438 GCA_031367435.1 Actinomycetes bacterium
CGCTCAATCTCGAACTCGGAGTTCGATGCGAGCGTGCCGACGAAGCCGGCGTCGTCGAATACCGAAAGCGGGCTGGCACCCTCAGACGGCACGGGGGAACCGCCGCGCGCACCGATGCCAGTAATCATTGGGGTGGCCATCGTCCAGGTTTGCAGCATCAGCGGCGGAGCAACGATGCCTTCGAAGCATGAACTGACCGCAAACTCGGTGTCGGTGTAGGCCGGGTTGGCATCTTCGAAGGCAGCCGCCCAATGACGGATCATTGCTTGGTTCACCGGATCGGGAGCCACTGACGCCCCGCCCGTCCCCACTGGTTGGCCGACGAGTGCGGCCAACCGGTCCGCGAAGGTCGTTGCTGAGTCGGCGGTGTCAGTCATTCGTAAAGTTCTAGCGTCGCGACGCCATGAACCTGCAGTCGGCCGCTACGTGTCGTTGGCTGTACGGCCCAGCTCAGTCGGTGTGTGTGCGGCGAGCGCCAGCGGAGCGCGATCGACTCACCGCTGCTGTCAATTCATCGTGATCGTGGATCGCGCGTTGACGGACCAAATCGCCCGCTTGCTCGCCTGGCGCATGGCGGATGGCGTCCCAGTCTTCGGCAGTGAGAACGATGGGTTGATGACGCTCGTCGCGTGGGGCAATCACCACCAACTCACTGTCGCCGATGTGCACGTGACCTTGCAGATGATGGGTATCGTCCCAACAAAGATCTTTGGGCGCGTCACCGAGTAGTTGCTTCAAGAACAACCGTGCCCGTCTCTGTCCTTCGTCGTCTGTCATTGTTCCCACCTCGTCACTGCGGTCTGTCCCGTACCCCAGTGCGCTGCCCGTCCGTTCATATGATCGTCCTGCGAGTGACAAACTTGAGGAATACCCGACAGACGCCAGCTCACACGTGTGCGGCGTCCCGGATTGGTTCATGCACGACCGCCTTGGCGTGACCGTTGAACTCGGGTTTGGTCTCCAGCAACATCTCGTTAGAGCGTTCGATTTCGGCGTCGGTGAATGCGCGCGTCGTGTGGCAGAACTCGACCATGTTCGCACTTGGGTCGCGGATGTAGATGCTGATGCAGAAGTCATGGTCAACTTCAAGCACATGATGTCCGTGGCGGCGCCAACGGTCGCGATGCCGATGCAGGTCACCAAGGGTTGGTGCGTCGAACGCAATGTGGTTCACCCACCACGGGAGCCCGGCAGTGGTGTTGATGTCGACGGGGAAGTCGGTGCCGATCTGGGTGTCGTGGATCTCCCAGAACGCGATCATGCCGCCGTCGCCACTTGGTGTCTCGTCGTCGCCCTCGGTGGCGTAGAAGAAGTGTTTGCTCCAACCACCATGTTCGCCGGGTGTTGGTGACGCCACGACCTTGACGAGATAAAAGCCCATCACCTGCGTGTAGAACTCGTGTGTGGCGGCAGTGTCGCGGGTGGCGAGTGCCACGTGATGAAAGCCCATCAGAACTCCTTCGGCTCAATATGACGAAAGTTTCGCACCTTTCGAGTGCGTCGTGCTGACTGAAGCGTGCTTCGGGTGGCCATGCTGTTGGGTGATGATGGTGTCCATGCTGTTGGGTGATGATCTTCTGGCGTGGTTGGTGCTGGCCATGGGCGGCGCGTTGTTCGTTGGCAATCTGCTCGCGCTCCTCAAGCCACCACCCACGCCCAAGCCCGGCGAACTGGCGCGGGCACCTGTGGGGCGCAGCCTATTGATGACCCTCGTCGGCGGCATCGCAGCACTGTGGGCGATCGGCTCGCTGCTGGCCAAGTAAGCCAAGTAAGCCAAGTAACCGGGCGGACCGTGAACTGACGACGCGCAGCGTACGCTGGCTCGATGCCACCGATCCCGCTGCGGTTCTTGAAGTCGGCCACGCGCGTCGACGATCTTCCCGCGTCCGATCGCGAGATTGCTGTGGTTGGTCGTTCGAATGTTGGCAAGTCGTCGCTCATCAACGCGTTCGCGAATCGCACCCGGCTTGCCCACACCAGCAAGACCCCGGGTCGTACACAGTTGATCAACATCTTCGAAGTGGAGCCTGGCGTGACCGTCGTGGATCTCCCCGGCTACGGCTATGCCAAGGTGCCCAACAGGGTGAAGCAGGACTGGGGTCAGATGATCGAGGGGTATCTCCTCGAGCGTGACTGCCTGCAGATGGTGATGGTGCTCGTCGATGGTGAGATCGGTCCGACCAAGCTCGACACGCAAATGCTCGATTGGCTACGCGGCAACGAGATTCCTCATCAGGTGATCGCCACCAAGAGCGACAAGGTGAAGTCGGCCAAGAAACCCAAGCGGCGTATCGAGTTGGCGCAGGGATGCCAGCTTGAACCAGGTGACATCGTGTGGGTCAGTGCATCGAAGGGGATCGGCATCGATCGCCTGCAAGATCTCATCTGGTCGTGGCTCGCACCGTAACGATTACCGCTCGATGATTATCGCTCGATGATTGTCGCTCGATGATTACGGCTCGATGATCGCGAAGAACAGATCGAATTGATCGAGCAACGATACGAACGTGTCGAACGCAGCCCGGTTCCCGGTGATGCTCATTGTGCCGGCCGCAATCTCAGCGTCGACCGTGCTGACCTCGCTCGTCACCTTCACCAGAGCTTCCACGGTCGTGTTCACCTGCGCGTCGGCAGCGCCCGTGCGCCGCGTGCCGTAGTGCACCACACCATGCTCCACGATGAATCGGTACTGCACATCGTGATCGGTGAAGTCGAAGTCGAACGCCAGGTGTGTGTCGCCGGCGGCAGGTGAGTTCAGCTTGACGCCACAGTTGTCAAGCACCATGCGCGGTGTCATAGCGCGCATCACGTCGACCCGTGTCGCGCCACGCAACCCGGGTATCGATGGCGTGCCGTTGCGTAGCTCCTGCGCGCCGGTGAGGTAGAAGTCGCGCCACGGACCCGACTCGCTCTGGTACCCGAGCTGTTCGAGCGCGTCGGCTTGCAGCAGGCGCGCCGGTTGATTCGTTGGATCGGCAAAGACAACGTGATTTACCACCTGCGCGACCCAACGAAATTCGCCTGCGTCGAAATCGACGCGGGCCTGCGCCAGCACAGCGTCGGCACCACCCATGTACTGCACGATCTTCTTGGCTGCGTCCACTGGTGCAAGCGGATGCAGGTTGGCCGGATTCGCATCGAACCATCCGAGGTAGCGCTGATACACCGCTTTCACGTTGTGGCTGACCGTGCCGTAGTAGTCGCGGTTGAAGAACTCATCACCGATCGCCGCGGGCAGCACCATCGCCTCAGCAATTTCAAGCGCGGTGTGGCCGTGGTTGGCGAGGCGCATCGTTTCGTCGTGCAGATATCGGTACAGATCGCGTTGGCCACCGAGCCACGCTTCAATATCGGTCTTGCCCCAGCGCGGCCAATGATGACTGGCGAAGGCAACATCGCTTCGGTCGAGGAAGGCGTCGAGCGCCTCATTGATGTAGCGGCTCCAACCGAGCGCATCTCGAATCTCCGCGCCGCGAGGTGTGTACAGGTTGTGCAGGGTTGCCACGCAGTTCTCGGCCATGCACACCGCCCGGTAGAGAGGGAAGTAGAAGTTCATCTCGGCCGGTGCTTCGGTGCCGGGCGTGAGCTGAAACTCGATGCGGATTCCGTCGATGATCAGTTCGGTGCCCGTCAGTTCAATCGATTCCGTCGGCGCGATCAGACCGCCCGAACCCAGCGGAATACCTTTTCCGAGACCGGCATCGATGTGGCCCTTCGGACCGATCGGCAGCAGCGATCCGTACATGTACATCGCACGACGAGTCATCGCTGGCCCTGCGCTCACGTTCTCGCTGATCGCTGCCTCGAGAAACCCGGCGGGCGCGATCAGGCGGATCGCACCGCTCGTCACATCGTCGTCGGTGATGATGCCGCGAATGCCTCCGTAATGATCGGCATGACTGTGTGTGTAAATCACTGCAACGATTGGTCGCACGCCGAAATGTGCATCGACCAGCGCGCGAGCCGCTGCGGCAGTCTCGGCCATGGTGAGTGGGTCGATCACGATCCAGCCATGTTCGCTGCGAATGAACGAGATGTTCGAGATGTCGTAGCCGCGTACCTGATAGACGCCGTCGGTGACCTCGAACAGACCATGCAGGCAATTCACCTGAGCTTGTCGCCACAGGCTCGGGTTTGCCTCGGGTGGGCAAGCATCCTCGAGAAAGGCGAAGTTGCCGAGGTTCCACATCGGATTGCCGTTCGGTCCGTTGATCACCGGTGGATCGAGTTGGGCGATGAGTCCCCGCGACGCGCGCTCGAAGTCAGCGCGGTCGCCGAGGTTGAGATGTGAATGCACCGCGGCGTTGATTTTCGCGGTGGAGGCTGTTGCTTGCTTGGGCAGGCGCTGATCGTCGGTGCTCATCACGCGCGACGGTAGTTGAGCAACAGAGATTGTCGCGGACACGGCGTGACCCGAGCCACGCCCGCGACTTGACGGTTGACGAACGGCGACACGTTTGTTAATGTACAACCATATGGTTGTAGATCACGTCGACCAAGCTCGTGTTGATCAGATGTTTCACGCGCTTGGCGACGCGACGCGCCGCGACATCATGACGCGCGTCATCCACGTGGAGTCATCGGTGTCAGCCCTTGCCCGTCATTACACGATGAGCTTCGCCGCTGTGCAGAAACACGTCGCCGTCCTGGAGCGTGCCTCACTTGTCACCAAGGAGCGTCGCGGCCGAGAGCAGATCGTGCGCGTCAACATCGATGCAGTACGCCGTGCGTCTGTCGTGCTCGACCAATTGGAATCCATCTGGCTCCACCGCATGGATCGTTTCGGCAAGATCCTCGCGGAAGCTGCACACCCACCCAGACAACACCGAACTCAGCAACGCCTAAGAAAAGGAGACAGCGCGTGACCGTCACGAACGTCGTCAAGAATCCAGATGCGCTCACCATGACCGTTACGTCGGAGTTCAACGCGACGATCGAGCGAGTGTGGCAGATGTGGGCCAACCCGCGTTTCCTCGAGCGCTGGTGGGGTCCGCCCACGCATCCTGCAACCATGGTCGATCACGATCTTGTGCCGGGTGGCACTGTCACGTACTTCATGACTGGACCCGAAGGCGAGCAGTATCACGGGTGGTGGCGCGTGATCGCCGTGATCGCTCCTCGCTCACTCGAAATCGAGGATGGATTTGCCGATGGCGACGGCGTGGCGAACCCAGAGATGCCGATCACTGTTATGCGTATGCAGCTCGATGAGTTGTCCGGTGGGCGCACCCGCATGACCATTGAGACGACGTTCCCCTCGCTTGAGCAGATGGATCAACTCGTCGCAATGGGTATGGAGGAAGGACTCCAAGCCGCGCTCGGTCAGATGGATGCGTTGCTGGTCAACTGACGCACTGGCACCGCGATCTCGCTCGCGCGGGTCGGCCGCTAGAGCGAGGCTTCTTCCTCGCTCACCTCGAAGGTGACATCGACGGTCTTGACCACACTCGCGACACGCCCGGGGCCGGCCTGCCATGTCCAATACATGTTGGTGTGTGCGATCACCTTGTCGGCTGGCGGTAGGCCGTATTCGGAGAAGTCGTCGGTTGTGTGTGCATCGGCGACCAACGTTGTGTCGTAGCCGCGCACGAACGCGCCGTGGAGCGTGGCGCGGATACACGCGTCTGTCTGCGCGCCGGTGACGATCAGCCGACCAACACCCAGCTGCGCCAGTGCGGATTCCAGTGATGTGTCCTCAAAGGAGTCGCCGTACATCTTGTGCACCAAGGTCTCGGAGTCGCGCCGCTGCAGTTCTGGCACGTATTGCCAGCCGTCACTGTTCTGGGCGAGTTCGTCACCGCAATGCTGCACCCAGATCACGGGCACGTCTTCGGTTCGGGCTTTGTCAATGAGCGAGCTGATGTTGGCGATTACCTCATCGCGCATGTGCGAGTTCGCGACGACGTCGTTTTGCACATCTACAACCACGAGGGCCGTGCGGGGGCGGTCATGCAAAGTGGTCATCACGGTCTCCTTCAAGTTCGGTGTCAGCGTCTCACCGTTGGGGTCACGGCGCGTGCGAAGCGCCAGAATACGCGCAGGCTGGGTCCTCGGCAAGAGGATCGCCAGTAAATGCGTATGCACGCGAACGCGATCCCCCACACAATTCGCGGTAGTCGCATATGCCGCATTTGCCACCGAACTCGGCGGCCCTGATCTGCAGTAGTAACGGGTGGTTGCGATAGATGTCCACGATGTTGTCGCGCTTCACATTGCCGAGCACGATTGGCAGGAAGCCGGCCGGATACACGTCACCGGTTGCAGAAATGAAGATGATGCCGCGGCCGTCTCGGGTGCCTTTGGTCTGTGCCTTTGAGGGTGATGTCGGTGGACCGAGTTGTTCGACCAAGCCCGCGGCAAGTTCGGCGTACAGCGGACCCACCGCGCCAGCTATGCCCTGTTCGCGCCACACAACCACGCGGCGAAACATTGGGCCCTCAACCGTTCGTACAACGAATCCGTATTGGGATGCGTCGTAGAGGAATTGGCAGACGTCTTCGTTCTCGTCGGGTCCGAGCTCGAGCATCGACGCCCCACGACCGACGTTGACAAGGAAGAAGACCTCCCAGATCGACGCGCCACTGTCACGCACGATCTTGGCAATCGCCGGAAGCTCGCGCACGTTGTCGGATGTGACGACCGTATTCACCTGCACGACGAACCGGTGCGTGTGCATGCGCTGCAACGCATCGACTGTTGCTTCGAAGTGACCCTCGATACCGCGCATGCCTTCGTGAGTTGCGGCGGATGCACCGTCGAGACTCAACGACGCGACCTTCACGCCAAGCTCACGGAGTTCGTCGAGCCGTGTGTCGGTGAGCAACGGCGTGACGCTGGGAGCGAGGGCCACCGGCACGCCATTGTTTCGAGCGTGGGTGACGAGTTGATCGAGGTCGGCGCGCATCAGCGCATCGCCACCGGTGATCACGAGAATCGGCGCGGGCCGCTCGAACGCCGCCAGCGAGTCGATGAAAGCAAGGCCCTCTTGCGTGGTGAGTTCGCCTGGTACCGGCGTGGGTTGCGCCTCGGCCCGACAGTGCGCACACGCAAGCCCGCAGGCGCGCGTGGACTCCCAGAAGACGAGCATTGGGCGTCGATCGAGATCTACCTTCGAACGACCGGCCGACTCTGCAGGCGATGCTGTATGCACTGCCCCCGATGGTACCGAGTCAGCACACCACCACAGCAAACGAAGAACCGCCGACACGGGCTAGGGCTGACACCACCCATTAGGGTCCGGGGGCACCTCTGTGGTGCACGGCAAAGGGGGCGGTGTGGGCGGGATCAGGGAGTCGGTGCGCGACTCAAAGAAGTCAATTGTCGAAGTGTTTCGCAATCCCAACCTGCGCCGGCTGAACCTGGCGTTCGTCGGCTCGGTCGTCGGTGACTCGGCATACGCGATCGCCGTTGCGGTGTATGCATACACCCGCGGTGGTCCAACGGCGGTTGGTGCCCTCGGCGTGGTGCGCTTTGTCTCGATGGCGATCACCTCGCCCTTCACCTCGATGCTGGCCGACAAGTTCGAACGCAAGCGGGTGATGGTTGTCGCGGACTCCATTCGCGTCGTGTTGGTTCTCGTCGCGGCCGCGGTGATTAACGCCGACGGTCCGGCGATCGTCGTGTACGCCTTGGCGGTTGTCACGGCTCTCGCCGGTACGGCATTCCGCCCGGCGCAAGCGGCTTTGATGCCGTTGCTCGCCAACCACCCGGGCGAACTCACTGCTGCCAACGTGGTGTCGAGCACTATCGAAAGCGTGGGCTTCTTCGCCGGGCCGGCCATCGGCGGATTGCTGCTTGCCGTTGCTGATGTCGCCACCGTGTACGTCTTCGATGCCGTGACATTCGCGTGGTCGGCGCTATTGGTGATTGGCCTGCGCCCGGCGAGCGGGCTGGCCGAGTCTGAGCCCGAGGCGCAGGATACGGACAGCGGCGAGGAGACGAAGGCCCCGAGCATGTTCGCCGGGCTGGGTGACGGGTACCGCGAGATCTTCAAGAACCGCGACGTCCGCCTTCTGGTCGGCCTGTACTGCGCCCAGACCGTCGTTGCCGGGGCTTCGCTGGTGTTCGGTGTGGCCATCGCGCTCGACCTGCTGAAGATGGGCGAGGGCGGTGTGGGCGTGATCAACTCGGCGGTCGGTGTCGGTGGGTTGATCGGTGGGTTCGTCGCGCTCATGCTGGCCCAGCGCGGCAAGCTGGCGCGGGACTTCGGGCTGGGGGTCATGTTGTGGGCCGCGCCCTTGCTGCTCATTGCCGCATGGCCGACGCTCGTGTCGGCGCTGATCGCGATGGGCTTCATTGGGCTGGCGAATTCCGTCGTCGACGTCAACGCGTTCACGATCCTGCAACGACTCGTCCCAGACGCCGTTATGGGCCGGGTGTTCGGTGCGATGGAGAGCGCAATCGTCGGCGGGATGGGCGTCGGCGCGCTCCTGATGCCGGCGTTGATCAACACGATCGGGCTGCGCAGTGGTCTGGTCGTCATCGGCGCAACCGTGAGTGTCATCGTTCTGCTGGGTATCGCCGGTCTGAATCGCATCGATAAGGTGGCCCTCGCACCCGAAGGTCTGGAGCTACTGCGCGGAGTTGGCATGCTCGGTGTGCTTCCCGAGAACGTCCTCGAACGTCTCGCCCGCGCTTCGAAGATGGTCACGCTGGCCAGCGGACAGACGGTCTTCTCCGAGGGTGACCGGGGCGACTTGTTCTACATCATCGAGTCCGGCTCGATTGACGTCACCAAGGCCGGCGAACTCGTGGGCACGCTGTCAGCCGGTGAGTCGTTCGGCGAGATCGCCCTGCTGCGCGACGTGGCGCGCACCGCGACGATCACGGTGACGACCGATCTCATGGCCCGGGTCATCGAGCGCGACCACTTCATTGCTGCTGTCACCAGCCACGGCGATGCCACTGACGAGGCCGAAGCTACCATCGCCCACTGGCTGACGACCCGCTGACGAGTCGTGCGCATGGATCGAAGAACGGCCCACTGAACCCAGTCGCCTCGCCCGCCCGCCCGCCTCGTCCGGCCTCGTCCGCCTGGTTCGCCCGCCTCGCCCGGTTTGTTGAAGCAAATAGGTTGGCGCATCTCTTTGCTTCAACAAACTCGCGGGTCGTCGGGTCGTCGGGTCGTCGGGTCGTCGGGTCGTCAGGTCGTCGGGTCGTCGGGTCGTCGGGTCGCACGGGGCAGTCTGGAGCGGGTGACGGGAATCGGACCCGCGTCATTTGCTTGGGAAGCAAATACTCTGCCATTGAGCTACACCCGCGTGCGTTGCGTCGCAACGACTCTCGAAGGCTAGCGCCACAGGCGATGGCGTTGCACCCATCATTGGGCGGGCGCGCAGTCACTACCTTCCGGTCGCTACCGCCGAGTCACTATGGTGGCGATGTGATCTTGTCGGACCGGACCTTGCGTGAACAGATTGCGGCTGGCCGCATCGTGAT
>JANLPV010000111.1:0-13293 GCA_031367435.1 Actinomycetes bacterium
GACCCACGGTGACCGGATCGGCAAGTAGCACTACCTAAACGATCGATGAGTGCATGGGCGCGGCGTGCACCCATGCACTCATCGCCGCGCGTATGTATCCGCCCGACGCTGATCGGTGAATGCGTTAGCGTTTGCAGCGACTCATCGGGGGGTGCGCCATGGATCGACAGCGAGCGCTGTTGGGAAGTTCGATCGGATTCTTTGTGCTGTTCGCGATTGCGACGTTTGCGTCCGGGACACCACCAAAGCCCAACGACTCCGGTCAGGCGATCATGGCCTGGATAGCCGCTCACCAGACCGGGGTCCGCTGGTCAGCATGGTGCGTGTTGATCGCAGGAATCCTGTTCATTGTCTATGCACTCGTCATGCGCGAGGTCCTCGACGGTCTTGCCGGCAACGCGTTCCTCGTCGGCGCCATCGGGACCGCAATTCTCACCACCGCGGTCACGTGGATCAACCTCGGCCTCGCCCGCCGACCCGGCTCTGTCGATCCCACGACCGCCCGCACGCTGTACGACGTCGCCAGTTATTGGGGGCCGATGCTCATTACCTTTACGGTCCTCACGCTTGTCCCGCTGGCCTACGCTGGGTTGAAGAGCGACCAGCTGCCCAAATGGGTCGGCATGCTCGCTGCAGCCGTGATGATCGAGCAACTCATCGAATCAATAACGATCTTCGGATCCCGCGGCTTCATTGCTCCTGGCGGCGCGATGAACTCGATGCTCGGCGCAGGCCTCACACTCATCACGTGGCTCGTTGCTGGCATCGTTGCCTCGCGACGCGTCAGTGCACCTGCCAGTGCGTGACGGCTTCTTTCAGGCGAGGCCGACGCTGAGGCCCAGACCGGGGCCGCTTTGGCGGGGCTGACTGCGTTGGTCGTGTGGAAGACTCACCGCTGAAAGGGGCCGCATGGGTGACAATCCGACGGGCACTGTCACGTTCCTATTCACCGATGTCGAAGGATCCACGCGTCTCTGGGCGACAGATTCGATTGCGATGTCGTCGTCGCTGCTCGTGCACGACCACATCATGCGTGAGGCGATCGAATCGCGCGGCGGCTATGTGTTCACCACAGCGGGCGACTCGTTCGCTGCGGCATTCCCACGTACCTCCGACGCCGCGGCGGCAGCCGCCGCGGCGCAACACGAACTCACCACCGCCGAGTGGGGTTCAGGGCCGGCGCTGCGGGTCCGGATGGGATTGCACGTCGGCGAGGCGGAGGAGCGCGGCGGCGACCACTTCGGTCCGGTGGTCAACACCGCGGCCAGGGTGCAGGCAGCAGGTCACGGTGGTCAGGTGCTGATGACAGCTGCCGTGCGGACTACGGCGAGCCTGGCAGCGACCGACCTCGGCGTCTATCAGCTCCGCGACATCGACGAACCGATCCATCTGTACCAACTCGGCGACGGCGAATTCCCGAAACTCCGTGTCGTCGATGCAACGCTCACGAACCTGCCGGGCCGTCCGACACGGTTGATCGGGCGTGACGATGAAGTGTTGAAGGTGCGCCAGCTTCTGGCAAGCAATCGTCTTGTCACGCTCACGGCAGTCGGTGGTTCGGGCAAGACACGGCTGGCGATCGCGGTGGGTGAAGCCGAGCTGCGGCACCGTCGCGGTGGCGTGTGGTTCGTCGACCTCACGGCAGTGATGAGCGGCGCCGACGTACCTGCCGCAATCGCCAGCGCGGTCGGGCTGGTACTTACGAGCGCGCAGCCCACCGAGCAACTGATCGCGTTCCTGTCCGGCTCCGCAGCGCTCGTGATCCTTGACAACTGCGAGCACTTGATCGACGACTGCGCCAAGTTTGTCGAGAGCGCTCTCGCTACTCGGGGCGACGCGGTGTTCCTCGCCACCAGTCGCGAGTTGCTCGACGTCGAGGGCGAGCGCACGGTCGTGCTCGGAACGCTGCCGTGCGACTCGGCGGACTCGGCCGGCGTGCGACTATTCCTCGATCGGGCGACCGCGCTCGATCCAGCCTTCGAGCTGACTGACGAGAACACCCCCATCGTTTCGACTCTGTGCGCTCGACTTGACGGGATGCCACTCGCGATCGAGCTTGCTGCGGCTCGGATCACCGTTCTCACCCCGAGAGAACTGCTATCCGGGTTGGACGATCGCTTCCAGCTGTTGGCCGGGGGGCGACGCCGCCATCGGCAGCGCACGTTAGAGGCCACGCTCGACTGGAGTTACGACCTACTCGACGCCGACGAGCAGCAAGTCTTCCGGTCCCTTGGGGTATTCGTCGATGGATTTGATCTCGCCGCTGTCGCAGCGGTAGCCGGGGTCTCGCGGCAGGACGCAACCGCCTTCACCGAGGCGTTGATCGCCAAGTCACTTGTCAGTCGCGCTGAGCGCGGGCAAGACTCGCGCTTTCGTCTGCTCGAGACAGTGAAGGCATACGCCGAGGACCGTCTGGTCGACGCCGGTGAAGCTGCCCAGGTTCGCTCGGCACATCTGGAACACTTTCACCAGATCGCCGCGATCAACGGGCGCGAGCTCGGCGGCGAGCTGCGCCTCGGTATCCGACTACGCCACGATCGCAGCAATATCACGTCGGCGTTCGAATGGGCAGCGAGCCTCAATCAATGGACCACTGCAGCTGAACTTGTCATCGGCGCGCGCGCCGCGTACGACGTGTTCGGTCACATGATCGAGATCCGTTCACTCTTCGAACGAGCGATCGAGCGGTGCACCGCCGATGATCCTGATCTGACCGACTGGCTGCGATTCGGACTGCTGATGCCGTGCGCGATGTTGAGCGACTGGGCCGCTTTCAACCGGCTGGCCTGTGCGCTGGCTGGATCCGCCAAACCGACGGCTCGGGCTCTGGGCCAGTCGTATATGGCCTGGCTCGGTGCCCACGCAGCAAATGACCGCGCCTCGGCGCTCCTGACCCAGGCACAGATCGAGCTCGACGATGTCGTGCGCCACGATTCGCGACGACTGACGCGGCTGACAGAGTCGTTCATCCTGAGCACCCGTGGCCTACACGCCGCGTATGCGGGCAACCACGTGCTCGCTCTCGACTACCTCCAGACCTCGCTGGCAATTCAGGAGGAAATCGACTTCTTCCCGGGGAACAGAGCCGAACAGGCGCTGCGGATGGCGGCGGTGTGCCAGATCATCCTGGGTACGCCGACTCAAGCGCTCGCGACGATCGCAGAATTGGACGCTTACGGGCTCGCCTTCTACGACGGAGCTGAGGTGCGCACGTTGGCCTACCTCGAGCTGGGTGACATTGATACAGCGACACATCACCTGCGAATCCACGTGGCCCGTGGACGGACTGGTCGCTACTCAGGCGAAGCGAACGACAGCGTGCTGTTACTCGCCACCCTGGCGCACGCCGAGGGCGATCTGGCTCTGGCCCGCAAGTTGCTGCTGCAATCATGGTTTTGTCGAACGGATGCCACGATCATCTTCAGCCACGAGCTCGCTCGCCGGCTGGAGGTAACTGACGAACACGAACGATGTCAGCGTCGAGCCGTCACCTTTGGGTCACGGAGCCCAGAGGGAATCAATGGCATGCACCTGGCGATGACGACCCTGCGAGCCGAACTCACCCACCGGGGATGGGACTGAGTTCTCTCGACGGTTTGACGGTCGCCGCGCCGTCATGCCGTAACGAGGGTCTCGAAAGCCTTGCGGTTCGGAACGTCTGGAGGGCGATCGAGGGACGCGCCACTTGCGACAAACTCGTTGATTCGCGAGGCGACCAAGGCTTCGCCGAACGCTTCTGCTGGCGACGCAAAGAGATGAGCCACCTTCGCCACGGCGACGCCGACCACCTCATCGTGCGCCGCGCACAGAAACGCTGCCGCGGTGAATCGCGACGCCGGAGTATTCGCCGGTTCGAAGCGTTCCCCGCGGAGGCCAGCCGCGAGGCGGTCGAGGGTAGTTGCATCCGCAACGACCTGCGATTCGTACCAGATGCCGAGATGATCGTCGGTCCACGCCGAGAACGTTTCGACGAATCCGACCGGATCGTCGGACGCGAGATGGGCGACCTCCGCGAGATGTTGGGCATGCATCAGCCCCATCGAGATCCCACGGCCGAGTGTCGGATTGGTGTGCAATGCCGCGTCTGCGATCGCGACGATACCGCCAGCCATCGGACCGTCGCTTGTCGTGAGGCGACGGCGTCGGTTCTCGATCCTCGACATCATCGAGATGTCACTGATCGGTACACCGGCGCGTATCCACGGTGCCGAGTGCGGCACGGCATGCAGGAACGCATCGAAACAGTTCGGGTCGCGCAGAGCCTTGCGATACGGATCATTGACAGACAACGTCACCGTCAGCGAGAACGTGTCGTTGTCCGCGCCGAGAGCAAGAACGGTCGCGTAATCAAGTGCGACCGATGCTGGGATCTTGCTGACCGGCATCACGTGCGCGGGCTTCAAGCTGTAGAAGCGGGTCAAGTAAAAGAATCCGCAGTCTTGTCGTTCCTCGACGGGTGCACGAAGTCCGGCCTCGGCGAACCATTCAGGCAGTGCCGAGCGACGACCGCTGGCATCGACCACGAGGTCAGCGTCAACACGCGTGCCAGACCGCAGATGCGCGCCGACCACCACCGCCACGGTGCCCGACGTCGACACCTGCAGACCCACGACAGCGTCGTTGGCCAGCAGAGTGACCCCGACCTCTCGGGCAACGATCCTTCGCAGCTCAGCCTCGGCAACGAGGCGCCGACTCAACAGCATCTGCTCATCAAGCGCACCCGCGCCAACCACCACAGGGACCTCACGGACACCACGTGCAAGCAGTGACGCAACCACGTCGGGGGCCTCGTCGGCCAGAACCCGCCGCGCCCGACCGAGCAACGCATGCGACTGCCGCGCTTGCGGCACGCCAGGGTGAGGCCATCGTTCGGCGTCGTCGGATGGCGTTCCCTGCGGCGGTGCACCGTCACGCTCAACCACTGTTACGGCGTGACCACGACGGGCCATGAACAGCGCTGCAGCCAATCCCGAAAATCCCCCTCCCGCGATCACCACCCGAGTCACTGGTCAGCGCCCGCAGTTCGGGTTGGTATCGCTCTTGGAACCATCTGGGCACACTGTGCTATCGAATTTGGCACCGGTCAGATTGGCTTTCGTGAGGTCGGCGCCGGTGAAGTCGGTTCCGTACAGGTTGGCACCGGAGAGGTCGGCACCAGACAGATCGGCGTTGGTAAGGGTCGCTCCGGTGAGGTTGGCGTTCGACAGGTTTGCCCCAGAGAGGGCAGCTCCTCCCAAGTCTGCGCCCGACAGGTTCGCTCCTGCCAGATTGGCGTTCGGTTCGATCGTGTAGCCACCGACGGTCCGCGCGATTATGGGCGTCCCTTCAAGCGGCGCTGTGACCCCCGCGGCCGCCGTTTTCGGCACCGTTGTTGCTGACTGCTTGTCTGATGAGCATGACGAAATCAAACTCGAAGCAAACATGGTCACAACAATGGTGCCGACAAGACGCATACCGGATTGTGACACACCAGAAGCAGGGGTCAAGCGCTACTTGCCCGGAGTGATGACGACTTTCAGGGCACCCGTGTCGGCGGCGCGTGCGAAGGTGTCGTACGCATCGATCATGTCGCCCATCGCGAAGTGGTGCGTGACGAACTGGCCGGCGTCGAGCTGTCCGCCGGTCGCGAGACGTAACAGGGTCGGCGTGGAGTACGTATCGACGAGACCAGTGGTGATGGTGACGTCGCGGGTCCACAGCGTCTCGAGGTGCAGCGTGGCCGGCTTGCCGTGCACGCCAATATTGGCGATGTGACCGCACGGGCGAATCAGCGTGGTAGCGAGCTCGAATGTGGCGGGGATGCCGACCGCTTCGATTGCGACGTCGGCTCCGAGCCCGCCGGTAAGTTCCAGCACTGCGGCAAGGGCGTCATCGCGACTGTTGTTGACGACCACGTCGGCGCCGAACCGTTTCGCCGCGTCAAGGCGGCTGTCGGCGAGGTCGATAGCGATGATGTGGCTTGGGCTGAACAGCCGGGCGCCCATGATGGCCGATAGGCCGATCGGGCCGGCACCCACGATCGCGACGACATCACCAGGCTGCACGTGACCGTTGAGGACGCCGATCTCGTAGCCGGTCGGCAAGATGTCGGCGAGCATCAAGATCTCCTCGTCGGAGGCACCATCGGGGATTGGATAGGTGGACGTGTCCGCAAACGGGACTCGCACGTATTCAGCTTGGGTGCCATCGATGAGATGACCAAGGATCCACCCGCCTCCACCAACACATTGGCCATAGCGGGCTTCGCGACAGAACCGGCAGGTGCCGCACGCAGTGATGCATGAGACAAGCACACGGTCACCGACCTTCACATTCTTCACGCCAGCACCGACGGTCTCGACGGTACCGACGGCTTCGTGACCGAGAATACGACCATCGGTCACCTCGGGGACATCACCTTTGAGGATGTGTAGATCCGATCCGCAGATCGTGGTTGCATCGACCCGAACGATCGCATCGGTGTCATCGATCACCGTGGGCTTGGGCACTTCTTCCCACGCCTTGTTGTCGGGTCCGTGGTACACCAATGCGTGCATCTTCGGCGCGGCTGAGGAGGTGCGTATGGGCGTAATGGGGGCGGGCGCAGGCGGCGACAATGTGGTCATGACGTTCTCCGATTCTGGGGGGTCTAATCTCCGGTAGGTGTGTTCGTGACGTCAGGGTCGATGTTGTCGGCGCGGACATTGAGGTCGTCAGCAACCTCTCGCTTGACGGCCGCAGCGCTACTCTGACGTTCGGCAATCGCGAGGTCGTCCCTAGCCTTCGCCGCCATTGCATTCGCCTCGGTCTCTTGTCGCGTGGCCGCGAGCCGGCTCGCGTTGGCCTGATCACGATGCTCTTGCGCCTGGTGACGCAGCGCCTCGCTCTTCTGATTCGCTTGGCGCTTCACCAGGGCGGCGACGATGGCCAGAGCTACGACAACAATGAGGATGATCACGACAGTTTTCATGTCGTGGTGGTACCCGCTCGAATACGGCTTTAACCCTTCGGATCCCACATGGCACGAATTGCGATGCACACCTGGTCATCAACGTGTCAGCCCGATTCAGGAAGGATCGGGTTCGATCTCACCCTCGCCATGCACTCTGGCACCGAGCGCTGTCATGTGCTGATACTCCTCAGCAACGGCGTCGACGTCGACGTCGTCCAAGGCGCGATCGGCAGCTGCCTCCTCTGCGGGGGTGGGTCCCCTGTCGGGCATTGCATCCTTGAATCCTTCGGAGTCGGTCATGGTGCCTGCGCCGGTTGGATCCCCTGGCATCGGCATCGGCATGGGCTCGTCGGGCAGGTCGGGCAATGGCTTCGTCGGCGTCGGGTTGTCTGGTTCGGGTGAGTGGTTCATGCGTTACTCCTGTGCAGGTATCGGTTGACGAAGGTGCCAAGCGATGGGTGTTGTCATCCCACTACCCCAGTAACGGCGGTTCGTAACCGCGCGGTGAGCGACGCACCGCCTTCTTGCCTTGCTGTGTATCGACGCCCGGACTGCGGGGTAAAGCTCTGGCGTGACAAGTGCGAGCGCCACCCCGAGCAAGCGGCTGACGTCGTACCGCTCCAAGAGAAATTTTGGGCTGACGAAGGAGCCATCAGGTGCAACGACACCGCCAAGAGCCGGGCACCGCTTCGTCGTACAGCGACATCGCGCGAGCAGCTTGCACTACGACCTTCGGTTGGAAGCTGACGGCGTGCTCCTGAGTCGGGCTGTACCCAAAGGTCCCACGCTCGACGCCTCCGCTCGACGATTGGCGATGCAGGTCGAAGACCATCCTCTCGACTACTTCGACTTTGAGGGGCTCATCCCCGATCGCTCTTCGCGTTCGGTGAAATCAGGTCGCACGAACGACGAGGTCAAATCAGCCCCGGCCGCCACTTGGTCGGACACCACATTCTGGCAAGCTGCCTCGGAGGACGAACTTCGCGCGCTCGACGATCTGCCATCGAAGGGAGGCGACTTAGATCTCGGTGCCCACACCGTGCGCGTGACAAACCTGGACAAGGTGCTCTTCCCTCATCACGACAAGGAACGAGCCATCACGAAACGTGACTTGATCCGCCATTACGTGACCCTGGCACCCGCCAGCGTGCGTCCCGCGTTCGGCGCTCCCGTCTCCGTCCCGGTGACCTGGGACGAGCTCGACGACCCTGAGTTGCGCCCCAACCGATGGACTATCGACACGATCGGCGCACGTCTACAGCAGGCCGGCGACCCACTCGCACCGTTGGTCGGAATGCGGCAGCGTCTCCCGGCGCTCTGACCACCGACGCAATCGCAGGCGAGTCACTATTCGAATTCGGTCCTACACCGGTTGGCTGTTCAGTCCCGCACTACTTGCCGCCTCACTGAGAAGGTCGATTGCCTTGCCGTTCGTGGATGATGACGATGACGCTGTCACCGGCGTGCTTGTTGATCGCGCTTTGTAGCGTCTTCGAACTGTCAGAGGAGGCCGAGGTCGCTCATCAGTGCGTCAGGTTGCCCGGCTTTTGTCCACAACGCAAGTGCGTGTCGATGACGGCTGTGCGCGTGAAGGACAGATCACTCGGCACCACTCGGCGAGTACGAGCTCGGGTCCATCCACACGCGCATAAGCAACTCAGCGCCTTACGTCCGATGCTTCGGCCACGTTGCCCGCGGCGATGTCGCCTTGCTGACTGTTCGATTTACATGTGCGATGCGGACTCGAGTCGGTTGAGCCATCGATCGGCCGCAGAGTGGCTTGTGAGCCGTACGAAGGTGATGTGATCGAGGGCTGGCGAGCCCATCGCCACGCGATACCGCTCCTGGTATTTGGCGTGCTGAGTCCAAGCCCAACGGATGATCGACGTGTTCGGGTCCCACGACCACAGATTGCGTAACGGTTCGCGATTGCCGTTCCACAGCTTCTTGCGACCGACGATCCGCGCGGCTGTTCTGCGGGTCACCTGGAGCATGACAATGCGTCGCGGCAAATCCAGCCACACGACAGTGTCAGCTCGTTCCCACACTGGGCCGTCGACGACAACCGTTCGGTAGTTCCCGTCGATCACCCAAGTGTCCGCGGCCGCAATCTCCTCGACTCGAGCAACGAAAACATCAGGATCGATCGGTCTCCAGTTGGGCAGGTGATGAATGGCGTCGAGCTCGACGTACGGAACGCCCAGTACCTGCGCGATGCGTTCAGCGAGACGGGACTTGCCCGAGCCAGAGTTCCCGACGACCGACACCCGATTCATGGATCCATCATCGCCCACTTACGTAATCGAGCAGTGGCTCTATGATCGCGGCCGTGGAGCTCGAGTTCAGCGGTGAGATCATCGAGTGGCGTGGCCCGGCACCGCTTTACTTCGTTGTCGTGCCCGACGAGCAGAGCGCGGCGATCGAAGCGGTCTCATCGATGGTCACGTATGGTTGGGGCGTGATCCCTGTGAAGGCTCGGATCGGGCGCGTCGACTTTCGGACGTCGCTCTTTCCCAAGGGTGACCTCTAGCTGTACTCGGCCATCAGGTTGGTGAAAGTCGCTGTACGCAAAGCCGAGCAAGTTGAACTCGGCGACCGGGTAATGGTCTGGCTCACCCTGGACATCTGAGAGCCACCGCCGCAGACAACGTTGACCTCGAGAGGTTCGTCGAACCGGCGCGCGATCACCGGCGACGATGTGGTCGACAAGCTCGCCGCCGCAGTGCCAGGCAGCGCTTGACGCCACCCCCCCCCCAGTCCAGTCCCCCCCCAGTCCCGCCCCCCGAACCCGAGTCCCCCGAGTTTGTTGAAGTAAAGACGTCAGTGGTGAATCCGCCATCTCTTTACTTCAACAAACTCCAGGGCCGCCAAAATTTGGGGTAGGGGATGCTGATGCGGATGCGGATGCTGGTGGGGGATGCTGATGCTGATGCGGAGTGAATCGAGTTCCTCGACCCAGACAACCCAGGCATCGCGGTCGATTCGCCCGCTCGGCACCAGATGTAGCCGGACAACCTTCCCTTTCGTCTAACTCAGGTCAAGTAGATCGGCGATCACCGAACGAAGGTGCGCCAGCGCCGTCGGACCGACGTTGCCGCCGCCACCGTCATCCTTGACACGTTCAATCTCGGCGACGGTCAGCAGGTGGCACTGCCCGACCGAGTGCTTGTCGAGTCCGTCGCCGTCGACCGGGACATCAGTCGCCATCGCCCGCTGCACGTTCGATGTCACGGGCACGACGTGGAACGTTCGCGGCATCTGCGCAACGACGAGGTCGGCCGTGACGACGATTGCTGGGCGCTCGAACCCGGGGCCGCTCCCCGCTGGGAAGCCGAAATCGACCGTGATGATGTCACCGGCCCGCATGGTGCTCCACCGTGGCGAGCCCGGCGGCGATGATTGCGCTCTCGTTGGCGGTCAGCGCATGCGCAGCCAACTCGGCACCCATACGCCGCTGGCGTTCCGCCCTCGCGAGACGGCGCAGCATTTCGTCAAGAGTCACGTGCTCGGCAGCGGCAAGCGCGCCGATCTCGTCACGAACGGCTTTCGAAACACGCATGGTAGTCGAGGTGGTAGCCCTTTCAGTCATACCATTTAGACTACCAGTACGATGAGCTCATCAAGGCATCGTTCTGGAACCGACAACAACGAGTTGACCATCGGGGACGGCTTTCGAACCCCCTGCCGTCATTCATCCAGGCGATCGCATTACTGCCGGTGCTGATGACCCGGCCTCACCTGCCGCGAGTCCAGGGTCCCGATCAGCAAGCCCAGCGCCGACTCGATGCGTCCGAGGTGCAACGCTCACGGCAATCCAATTGGGTGCAATGTGCACCCAGTTTTGATACCGTGGCGACCATGTCCAGAGTGATCCAGATCCGAGACGTGCCCGACGAAGTGCACGATGCTTTGGCTGACGCCGCCGAGGCCCAGGGTCTCTCCCTGACCCGATATGTGCTGCGCGAACTGGAACACCTGGCCAAACGCGCCCAGGCGGTGCATGCCAACGCCGCCGTGATCAGGCAAACGCAAGCCAAGGTTCAAGGCCATGTCGATCGAGACACGATCCTCAGCGCGTTGCACGAGGGACGCGTCGATTGAGAGTCGTCGACGCCGGCGTCATCGTTGAACTCGTCGCGAACGACCTTGACCCCGATCGTCTCGGCGACGAGGAACTCGCCGTTCCCCACCTCATCGACAGCGAAGTGACCAACGTCCTTCGGCGCCTCGTCGCCCAGAGGATCCTGACCGACAAGCAAGGCACATCCGCCTTGAACGGTTTCATTCGCCTGGCCCTGACCCGGTTCCCCGCTGACTGGCTCCGACCGAGGATGTGGGCACTCCGACACAATCTCAGCGCGTACGACGCGACCTACGTCGCCCTCGCCGAGATGACCGGTGCGACAGCCCTGCTCACGACCGACACCCGACTCGCCAACGCACCAGGCATCACCTGCCCGATCGAACTGCTCTGATCACCAACCCGCGGCGCTGGCCGACCAGACTCGCGGTCAGGTGGCCGACGAGTTGCGGCGCGAACACGACTCGGCCCTGGCCGATGCGGTCGTGACGCACCGGCGTCGAGTGGTGAAGGGTGCTGGCGACGGGATCCTGGCGGCGTTCGAGTCTGCGTCCGATGCGGTGAAGGCATCGGTAGCGATGCAACGGGCAGTAGAGGCAATGGGTCGACGTCGTCGCCTGGAGTTGGCCATCCGCGTAGGGATCAGCGCGGGGGATGTGTCGTGGGAGAACGGCGACTGCTTCGGTCTGCCCGTCGTGGAGGCGGCCAGATTGGAAGCAGCGGCGGCGCCGGGACAGATTCTGGCCGCGGAGATCATCCGCGTGTTGGCCCGGGGTCGGGCCGGCGTCGAATTCCGCGTGATCGGCGAACTGATGTTGAAAGGATTGGATGAGCCGGTTCCTGCCTGCGAGATCGGCTGGACGCCGATCGAGTCCGCGCCGGCAGAGTCGACGACGCCGTGGGTCGGTCGCACGCTGGAGTTAGGAGTGTTGACCGACGCGTGGGAGCGCGCTCGAGTCGGCGCGGGCGGCGCAGTGTTGGTCTCCGGTGAACCGGGAATTGGCAAGTCCCGGCTGCTGAATGAATTTGCTTCTGCCCTGCGGGCATCTGGCGCGTTGGTGTGGTGGGGTGCCGCCTACGAAGGTGAGGGCCAGGCGTACGGGCCGGTGAGTTCGTGGCAGCGATCACCAAGGAGACGGGTGGTAACCCATTCTTCGTGCACGAGGTGATCCTGCACCTCATCGAGGAGGGTCGGGCGCGCAACCAGGACGGCAGGTGGGTCGTCGACCGAGTCGAGACACTGGGCATCCCCGAGGGAGTGCGTGAAGTGATCGGCCGACGTCTGGCGCGCCTGTCGGCCGAGGCAAACCGACTGCTGGGTGTTGCGGCCGCCTTCGACGCGGGCTTCGACCTCACCGACACGGCCGTGTTGGCGGGGTTGGATGAGAATGCAGCGCTGGATGCCATTGATGAAGCATTGGCGGCACGGGTAGTGCGCGCCGGCGACGGCCTCGATCGGTATGTCTTCGAGCATGCATTGTTCCGCCACACGCTGTGGACCGAGTTGAATCCCAGCCGTCAGGTGCGGTTGCATCGAGCGATCGCCGAGCAGCTCGAGAAGCGCTGTGCCCATGACCCGAACCCCGAGCAGGCGATCGTGCTGGCTCGCCACTATTACCATTCGGCCGCGCTGCCCGGCGCCGAACGTGGGGTTGGGTACGCGCTGCTGGCTGCCGAACACGCCTCGGCGCGGTTCGCGCCGGCCGAGGAGCAGCACGCCATCTCGATCGCGTTGGAGTTGCTTGCCGACAGCGACGACCGTGCTGCCGCGCTGTTCGAGCGCGCCGCGCGGGCGGCGATCCGGGCCGGTGACCGCGACGGAGCGGTGGCTCATGCTCGCCAGGCGATCGATGCTGCTGCGCGGACCGATGGGAGCAGGGCTGCGTGCGTCCTCGCGACTCGGTTGGGGCGATACTCCGACAAGGTGGACCTGAACTCAGGATGGTCGTTCGGACGGCTTGCCGAGCCATACCGCGAGGCCCTCGACCCGACCGGTGCCGAGGCGGTGCAGCTGCTCGCCTGGGAGATCGAGCACTCCGAGTTCCTCGATCCGGACAACCCTGGCATCGCCGTCGACTCCCCTGCCCGAAACCAGCTACAGGAGCTTGCGAGCCGGCTCGAGCCCCGCGAACGGCCCACGACATATCTGCACCCCTCTGCCGCAGCCGTGCTCGCCGACTACCGCCAGGGCCGCCGGTCGCTGGCGCTTCGTCTTTGCTTCGAAGGTCCCGGGCTCTACCGCGAAGCCGCCCTCGAAGTCCGCAAGCAGATCGTTCGGGTC
>JANLPV010000020.1:0-35958 GCA_031367435.1 Actinomycetes bacterium
TTGGGGGAGTGGCTCGCGGCAGGCGGGCGCCCACTGATGGAACCTGTGCGTTGGGCCAGACGAGGCGACGCGGAAGCTGTCTTTTTGAATCATCGGGGGGCGCGCCTGTCACGCCAGTCGGCGTGGTTGATCGTGCGCGGATACGGCGAGAAGTGTGGATTGACGGAGCGGCTTTCACCACACGTTCTGCGCCATTCATGCGCAACGCACTTACTCGACCATGGTGCCGACCTGCGCATCGTGCAGGAGATGCTCGGCCATGCCTCGATCAGTACCACACAGGTCTACACCAAGGTGTCGCAGGAGCGCCTGTGGCAGGTGTATCGGTCCGCGCATCCGAGAGCCGCGCACGGCACCCGATGAGCGACGCGCGCAGGCACATGGCACACTCCGCCCATCTTGTTCGTCGATTTGTGAGGGCACTGTCACCTCGGCCACCCGGGCACGACGACATCGAGTGGGCGAACAGCTTTCTGCTGCCAAGTGAGGCTGACCTGTGGCACTCGATGAGCGTGGCTGATCAACGCCACAGCATCGAGGTCGCCCGGCGCTTCAGCACGCTTGTCCCTGAATCGCCACGTGACGATATGGCGGCTGCGCTGTTGCACGATGTTGGCAAGCTGGCAAGTGGTCTTGGTACCTTCAGCCGTGTCGCTGCCACTGTCGTGGGGCCGCGCAGTCGTCGATTTCGGCAGTACCACGATCACGAACAAATTGGAGCAGAGATGCTGCGCTCGGCGGGCTCGTCACACGAGACCATCGCGCTCGTGGCCGATACGTCAGCTCGGCGTGATGTGGCGGCTGCGCTACGGCGGGCCGACGATGTGTAAGCCAAGACTGCCGTCAGCGGTGTTAGCGCTCGAGAAAGCCGATGTGTTGGTAGGCGCGATGCAGCGTTGATGCAGCGGTGGCGCGCGCTTTGTCGGCGCCCGTGCGCAGCAGCGCAGAGAGCTCACCAGGGTCGTTGATCAACTCGGCGTAACGCGTCTGGATTGGACGAAGGAGTTCGATGACCGCCTCGCCGGTGTCTGCCTTGAGCGGCCCGTATTGGCTGTAATCGGCGGCGATGTCGTCGGGTGACCGGCCCGTTACGGCTGCTTGGATTTCGAGCAGGTTGGCGATGCCTGGCTTGTTCTCGCGATCGAAGCGCACGTCTGAGTCGCTGTCGGTAACTGCTCGCTTGAACTTCTTCAGGATGACGGCGGGTTGGTCGAGCACGTAGATGAGACCGTTTTCGGTTGCTGCTGACTTACTCATCTTCGAAGTCGGATCTTGCAGATCCATCACCCGCGCGCCTGCCTTGGGCATCACAGCCTTGGGGACGACAAAGGTGTCTCCGTAGCGACTATTGAAGCGAAGAGCGATATCTCGGGTGATTTCGACGTGCTGGCGCTGGTCGTCGCCCACGGGCACTTCGTGCGCGTCGTACAACAAGATGTCGGCAGCCATGAGGGCCGGATATGTGAACAGTCCGGCAGGGATGAACTCGCCTCCACGTTTGGACGTCTTGTCCTTGAACTGCGTCATACGGCTGAGTTCACCGAAACTGACTGTGCACTCCATGATCCAGGCCAGCTGAGAGTGCTCAGGGACGTGGCTCTGAACGAACACGGTCGAGATCTCGTGATCGAGGCCGATCGCAAAGAGCAATGCGGCGAGCTTCATCGTGTATTGGCCGATGACGCCGGGCTTGTCGGTGGCCGTCAGCGCGTGCAGATCAACGATGCCGTAGAAGCCATCGCAGTCGTGCTGACCCGACGTCCACTGGCGAAGCGCGCCGAGGTAGTTGCCAAGATGGACATCGCCGGTCGGTTGGATGCAGGACAGCACGCGGGTCACGGCGCAAGGCTAACGAGGTGGCACCCCATCGGTCCGCTCAATTTGTCGGGCGGGCCAAGTAAAGTGGGGCGATGGCCTACGACGTCTCAACCCCGGTGTTCGAGGGCCCATTCGACTTGCTGCTGCACCTGATTCTGCGCGAGCAGGTCGACATCTACGAGGTCTCGCTCTCCACCATAGTCAACGCGTATCTCGTTGAGATCGACAAGCTGCAAACCGTCGATCTGAACCTTGCAACAGAGTTCTTGCTCATTGCATCCACGCTCGTTGAGCTCAAGGCGCGCCGCCTGCTGCCAGGGCGCGACGACATTGATCTTGATGATGAGCTCGCGTTGTGGGAAGAACGAGATCTGCTGTTGGCGCGATTGCTCGAATGTAAAACCTTCAAAGATGTCGCCGCAGTCTTTGCCAGCCTCGCCGATGACGCAGATCAGAGTTTTGCCCGAGTCGTCGGTCCCGACGAACGCTTCTTGTCGCTGCTACCTGACCTGCTCGAAGGGGTCAAGCCGCGCCAGATCCACAGCGCATACATGCGCGCCACCACGCCGAAGCCAGTGCCGGTGGTCGATCTCTTCCACGTGTCTGCTGTTCGCGCGAGCGTTGCTGATGCTCTCACCGAACTAGTTGATGAGTTGCCTCGTGTCGGTCGCATTTCCTTCCGTCGACTGACCGATGGTCTCGTCGACCGACTCGAAGTAATCGTGCGCTTTTTGGCGTTGCTCGAACTGTTCAAGCAAGGTCTGGTCGAGCTCGACCAGACCGAACGATTCGGCGATATTGAAATTGTATGGGTCGCTGAGAACGCTGTTGTTGCAGCCGGTTCTCTTGTAATCGATGACTACGAAGGCTGAACATGTCCGATCAATCGTTCGACAATTCATTCGACAACACATTGGGCGAGGTGTTCGCCCCGACATTGGACGCCACGCTGGCGAGCTCGAGCGATGCAGAGGAGCAGTCGACGCGCACCATCGACGCAGAGGTTGTGCGCGCCATCGAGGCGATAGTGCTCGTGGCCACCGAGCCAGTCGCCTCCGAACAGTTAGCACAGCTACTCGAGCAACCGCTTGCCGTTGTGAACTCGCTGTGCCTCGGTCTCGCCGACGCCTATGACGTGGCTGGTCACGGCTTTCAATTCACCAAGGTTGCCGGCGGTTGGCGTTATCAGACGCATCCGGACCTCTCACCGTACGTCGAGCGATTTCTTCTCGATGGCCAGCGCGCCCGAATGAGCGGCGCCGCACTGGAAACACTTGCCATTGTCGCGTACAAGCAACCGATCTCGCGAGCACAGGTGGCGTCGATCCGCGGCGTCGATCCCGACGGTGTGCTGCGCACCTTGACCGCACGTGGTTACGTCACGCAGGTTGCAATCGATCCAGGTCCGGGTCAGGCAGTACTGTTTGGTACTACGCCTCAGTTTCTCGACAAGCTCGGCCTTAACTCGCTATCTGACCTTCCGCCGTTGGCCGAGTTCGTGCCAGGCGCTGAGGTTGTCGAAGCGCTTGAGTACGGTCTGCGCGCACCTGGCGCCGATCCGAAACAACTCCGCGCCAACACACCGACATTGCCGGGCAACGAGACGCTCGACGAATGACCGGCCGTGAAATCGAAAAGCCGCTCTGGGAGCAGTGGGCTGACCAGCGCGCCCTCGCAACCGGCGAGCGACTGCAGAAGGTGCTTGCCGTACGCGGCTGGGGCAGCCGTCGAGTCTGCGAGGACATGATCGCCGAGGGTCGCGTTTTCGTGAACGGTGAGCTCGCAGTGCTCGGTCGTCGCGTCGACACCGATGTCGACACCGTCGAAGTTGATGGTGTGCAGATCGGGCTACGCCCCGAGTTGGTCTATTACGTACTGAACAAACCGGTTGGTGTGATCACGACATCGAGCGATCCTCAGGGACGCCCGACCGTCACCTCACTTGTTCCCGAGGAACCTCGAGTGTTTTCGGTCGGCCGTCTCGACGCCGACACGGAGGGCTTGTTGCTCCTCACCAACGATGGCGAGTTGGCGAACCGCATTGCCCACCCCAGCCATGGCGTCGAGAAGGAATATCTCGCTTACGTGAACGGCAACGTACCCGGAAAGGTGCTCCATCGCCTGCGCGAGGGGATCGAACTCGACGATGGGATTACGGCACCGGCTAAGGCCAGTCAACTGAGTCCGGGTCTGTTGCGAATCACTATCCACGAGGGCCGCAATCGCCAGGTTCGCCGGATGTGTGAGGCAGTCGGCTTTCCAGTACAACGACTCGTGCGGGTTCGGATCGGGCCCTTACGAGATTCGTCAATGGCACCTGGTGAGTGGCGTGAGCTCACGCTCGATGAGGTACGTCAGCTTGTCGAGGCTGTCGCCGGAGCGCCGCGCCGGTACGATCGTCGGTCGTGACCACTCAGCGACGCGCCAATATCGTGGGGCTCGGTCTGATCGGTGGATCGATTGGACTTGCGCTCAAAGAGCGGGGTTGGTATCTGCATGGCGATGACAACGACCAAAGCCGGGTCGATCACGCGCTTGCTCTTGGGGCGATTGACGAGCAGGGTTGTTGGCCGTCTGCCGATATCACCTTTGTCGCCACGCCGGTGCTCACCATCGCCGCGCAGGTGCGGCGCGCGCTGAGCGAGACCACCGGCCTCGTCACCGATGTCGGCAGCGTAAAGGGAGCGATCGTTGCGTCGATCGATGACCCACGCTTCATCGGTGGTCATCCGATGGCGGGAAGTGAGCTCGAAGGGCTCGACGGTGCCGACGCCACGATGTTCACCGGCGCGGTGTGGGTGCTGACCCCGACGGCCACGACCGCTGACGAGACGTTTGCGGCAATGGCGGCGATCGTGGCCGAGGTCGGTGCCGATGTGGTTGCGTTGAGTCCTGAACGGCACGATCAGGTGGTGGCTGTCGTCAGTCACGTGCCGCACCTGGCGGCGGCAACGCTGATGGGGTTGGCATCCGAGCGCGGCGAGGAACACGCGGCCTTGCTGCGTCTGGCCGCCGGAGGTTTTCGCGACATGACCCGCATCGCCAGTGGTCATCCCGGTATTTGGCTCGATATCTGTGCCGAGAATCGTGACGCAATCCTGAGTGGCCTTGATGGTCTCATCGATGGGTTGCGGCGCATGCGCGAAGTCGTGCGCGACGACGATCGAGCTGCGTTACTCGACCGACTTCGCAAGGCCCGCGAAGCTCGTGCCAATCTGCCAACCCGAGGCACCCAACCCAATGAGCTCGCCGAAGTCAGAATTCCGATTCCCGACCGCACCGGCGCAGCGGCGGAGGTGTTCACGCTTGCTGCCGAACTCGGGGTGAATATCGCCAGCTTCGAGGTCGTGCATAGCGTCGAAGGCAACCGCGGTGTAGCAATTGTTCTCATCGACGTTCAGTCGGCAGAATTGTTCCGTGGCGGCCTCATGGCTCGCGGGTTCCGTCCGGCTATCCAACGGCTCGACTGATGAACGAGTCAAGCGCGGTGTATCACGTACCTCACATCGATCATCCCCTCCACGCAGTGGTGCGGGTGCCCGGGAGTAAGAGCATTGCCAATAGGGCGCTGATCTGTGCCACGCTCGCCCACGGAGTTTCGACACTTCAGAACGTTCCCGGCGGCGACGACACGGCGGCGATGCTTGAGTGCGTTGCGCTGCTCGGTGCTGGTGTGGGTGCAGACCTCCGTGACGACACCATCATGCGAATTCACGGCACCGGTGGTGTGCTGCGCGAAGGTCCGATGACGCTTCCCGCGCGTCTCGCAGGCACGACGTCGCGCTTCGTCACTGCACTGTGCGCCCTTGGTCGCGGCCACTACGAGATTGATGGTCTGCCGCCTTTACGTGCTCGCCCAATGGGACCGTTGCATGAGGCACTCGCCACGCTGGGCTGCGACGTTCGCCCCGGCGACGGATGGGGACATCTGCCGGTCACCATCACTGGCTTGGCGACTGCTGACCCAGATCGGGGCAGCGCAACATCAACTTCGTCGGCATCTTCGTCGGCCACTGCGCCAACGATGCGCACGGTTGCCCTGCCTGGCGACATCAGCAGTCAATACGTCACCGCACTCATGTTGATCGCCCCATACCTCGAGGGCGGCCTGATTATTCAGCTCACCACGACGCTCGTATCGCGGCCCTATGTCGACATCACAGCCAGCGTGATGTCGAGCTTTGGTGCCCCGGCGGTGGTGGTCACTGACACAACGATAGAAATCGGCCCTGGCCACTACCGAGCGTGTGATTACCTGATCGAACCGGATGCCAGTTCGGCGAGCTACCCATTGGCGGCCGCAGCGATTTGTGGCGGCCGAGTTCGTGTACCAGACCTTCGTGGCGATGCGTTGCAGGGCGACGCCGGTTTTGCCGACGTACTCGCGGCAATGGGTTGCTCGGTGGCTCGCGACGCTGACGGCACCACGGTGGAACGACATGGTGAACTCGTCGGCATCAACATCAACATGGCCAATCTCTCCGACCTCGTCCCGACGCTCGCGGTAGTAGCGCCGTTTGCTACCTCGCCGACCACGATCGAGGGCGTTGGGTTCATCCGGGCAAAGGAAAGCGACCGACTTGGCGACCTCGCCAACGAGCTGCGCAGTTGCGGCATCGTTGTGAGCGAGCGCGATGACGGACTCCGCATCGCTCCGGGATACACCGGTGGCGCGTCCATGCTCACTCACCACGATCACCGACTGGCAATGGCTTTTGGCATTTTGGGCCTGCGTATTCCCGGCGTGCGAGTACACGACCCCGATGTTGTCTCCAAGAGTTGGCCCGACTTCTGGATGGCGCTCGAGGCAATGCGAGGTGGGCAATGACCACCGTTGCCGCCTTCGACTTCGACGGAACCTTGAGCACCCGTGACTGCGTCGTGCCGTTCCTCGAAGCCTTGGTGGGACGCTCGCGCCTGGCACTGGGATTACTGCGTCGCCCTTTGGCCACGACGAGTGCAGTCATGCGCCGCGATCGTGATCAGTTCAAGTCGATCGCGGTACGAACCGCGTACGCGGGTCGCGATGTGGATGCTGTTACGGCGCTGGGGGAGTCGTTCGCCGCACAGATTCATGGTCGCCTGTTGCGATCTGACACGCCCCGCCGATTGGCGTGGCACCAACGGCAGGGGCATCGGGTCGTTCTTGTATCGGCATCGCTCGGCGCGTATCTGCATCCAATCGGCGCGCTGTTGGGAGTGGATGGTGTGCTCTGCACGGAGGTGGTCGTGGGTGCTGGCAATCGCTACGACGGTGAGCTTGCTGGCCCCAACTGTCGTGGGCCAGAAAAGGAGCGTCGGCTGCGTTCGTGGCTGGCCGCGATGAGCATCGAGAATGCAGAGCTGTGGGCCTATGGTGACAGCATCGGCGATCGTGAATTACTCGCGATGGCCGACCATCCACTGCTCGTGAAGCATCGCTTGGTGTCTGAAGTTCCAGAGGAGCTGTCGTGATCCGCGCCCTGATCAAAGAAGCCCGTCCGAAACAGTGGACAAAGAACGTGTTGGTGTTTGCCGCTCCCGGAGCAGCCGGCGTGCTGACTCAGTCGCACACACTCACCCGCACGTTGATCACATTCGTTGCGTTCTGTCTGGCCAGCAGCGGCACCTACTACTGGAATGACATTCTCGACGTTGAGGCCGACCGTTCTCACCCAACGAAGTGCAGGCGTCCAATCGCAAGTGGCGCAGTGCCGCTCGGGCTGGCACGCGTGGTGGGCACACTACTGATCATCGGCGGGCCGGCGCTGGCGTTCGCTGCCAGATGGCAAGGCGGCGTCGCGTGCGTTGGCTACGTGGTGCTGACGTCGTCGTACAGCACAATCTGGAAGCACATCGCAGTCATCGACCTCGTAGCAGTCGCAGCGGGTTTCGTGCTTCGCGCGGTTGCCGGGGCGGCAGCCACCAACGTGCACATGAGTAAATGGTTTGTACTGTGCATCACGTTCGGATCGTTGTTCATCGTGACCGGCAAACGCTATGCGGAACTGCGCGAGCTCGGCGACAAACCAACAACTGCGCGGGCCACGCTCGAGGAGTATTCGCTCGACTTCCTGCGCACGGTGCTGTCGATTAGCTGTGGCGCAACGCTGGTGTCGTACTGCATTTGGGCGTTCGAGTCGAAAGAACTCGGAGGCACTCATTGGCCGTCGTATGAGCTGTCAATCGTGCCGATGCTCACGGCGCTGCTCCGCTATCTGCTTATCATCGAGCAGGGCCACGGTGCCGCGCCGGAGGAGATCTTTGCCGCCGATCGCACGTTGCAGGTACTCGGTGTTGTTTGGGTAGTTGTCTTTGCTTCAGGGGTGTATATCAAATGATGTCCAAGTCCTTCGATCAAATCTTGCGTATGGTCGATGGTGTCGACGGGTGGATGTCGCCCGATCAGGCGCGTGCGTTGTTCGATGCGGCGTCGGCGTGTCACAGCGGCGACCAGATCCTTGAGATTGGCAGCTTCAGGGGACGCAGCACGATCGTGCTCGCATCAGCTGCCGCCGAAGGAGTGACGATCATTGCCATCGACCCACACGCCGGAAATGATCGAGGGCCACAGGAGTTCGATGGCTTCGTCGAAGAGGCAGCGGGTGATCACAGCATTTTTCTGGCCAACCTCGCCAATGCGGGTGTGGCCAATCGGGTGCAACACGTTCGAGCGATGAGCAACCTCGCCCACGACCAGGTCGCTGGAGACATCGCTGTTCTCTACATCGACGGCGCGCATCGCTATCGCCCGGCGTTGCAGGACATCCGCGAATGGGGTGCGCGCGTTCGGCCCGGAGGCACCCTGCTGATTCACGACTCGTTCTCGTCGATCGGAGTCACCGGCGCGATCATCACCACGTTGATGTTCGGCTCACGATTTCGCTATGCCGGCCGGGCTCGTTCGATGACGATCTATCACGCCGACCTCGACGGCGGCGGGCGGTCGCGGGCCACTAACGCAGCGCGTCAGCTCGCACAGCTGCCGTGGTTCGTGAAGAACGTGGTGCTCAAAGTGTTGCTGTCGGCAGGGCTCGGCAAACTGCTGAAGCGAATCGGACGTCCTGAGCCGGAATGGCCGTACTGATGGGTGCAATGCATCTGTCGCGTCTCACCGGATGGGGCAGGACCGCTGCGAGTGGAGCACGCGTGTTGCCCGTGAGTGCCTCCAACGTTGCCCAGGCAGTGCTTGATGCGCCACCGCGCGGTGCGCTCGCGCGCGGGTTGGGCCGTTCATATGGCGATGCAGCTCAAAACGGCGGTGGTCTGGTCATGCGGCTTGCCGGCGACGCTTCGATGGCCGTACTCGACGAATCGGCTCGACAGGTCACGGTCAGCGCGGGCGTCAGTATCGACGACTTATTACGTGTGCTCGTCCCACGTGGCTTCTTCGTGCCCGTCACGCCAGGTACCCGATTTGTAACGATCGGCGGCGCGGTTGCCAGCGACATTCATGGGAAGAACCATCACCTCGAGGGGTCGTTCGGCAATCACGTGGTGCGGATGTCGTTGTTGCTCGCCGACGGAAGTGTCTGTGAGATCAGCCCAACCGAGCACGCCGATCTGTTCTGGGCCACCATCGGTGGGATGGGTCTCACCGGCGTCATCCTTGAGGTGACCATCCAGTTGCTTGCCATCGAGACGAGTCGGTGCATTGTCGACACAACTCGTGCCCACGATCTCGACCACGTGATGACCCTCATGGAAGAGGGAGATCATCGCTATCGCTACGCGGTTGCATGGATCGACCTCATGGCCAAGGGCCGTCATCTTGGACGCAGCATCCTGTCGCGCGGTGATCACGCCACGGTCGCTGAACTCGATGAATCCTCACGACATTCTCCACGTGAGTACGCACCGTCGGTGCTGATCGGTGTGCCACCGATCGTGCCGATCAGCGCGCTCAATCGGGTGACGACCAAGGCGTTCAACGAGGCATGGTTTCGTAAGGCGCCGCTGTATCGAACTGGCGAGCTACAAACTATTCCGCAGTACTTTCATCCACTCGACATGATCGGGGCGTGGAATCAGGCATACGGTCCGCGCGGCTTCGTGCAATATCAGATTCTCGTTCCGTTCGGTGAAGAGCATGCGCTGCGCACGGTGGTGGAACGCTTGGCGACATCGGGTGCGGCCAGCTTCGTGACAGTCCTCAAGCGTTTCGGCGAAGCCAATCAGGCACCACTCAGTTTCCCGGCGCCGGGTTGGACACTCACGCTCGATATTCCGGCTGGCACGAATGGGCTTGCCGCGATGTTGCACGAATTGGATCATGTTGTACTCGACGCTGGAGGTCGGCACTACATGGCCAAAGACTCGCACACGACACCCGACGCGATTCGACGCGGGTACCCCCGCTTGGCCGAGTGGCAGGCAATTCGCGATCGAGTTGATCCGAACGGAATCTGGCAGAGCGACCTCGGCCGTCGGCTCGGTCTCATCCCTGGCAACCATTGAATCATTCACCCTCGAAGGCGTTGGGCCTTCGTTGTGACTCTCGAGAATCGAAGGACAGATGCAAAACTCATTCGGAGAACCGCAGACAATTGTGCTGCTCGGCGGCACGAGCGACATCGGCTTGGCGATTGTTCGCGAGCTGGTGTCTCCTGCCCTTCGACGCGTCGTCCTCGCGGTGCGTGACCCGGACAAGGCGGGTGTGAGCGCGGCGGTCGACAGCTTGCGCAGTGAGGACATCACGGTGACGGTGATGTCGTTCGATGCTGCCGCTAGCGAGACGCACGCTGACTTTGTCGCCCAGGTCGTTGCCAGCGTTGGCGATCTCGATGTCGTAGTGATGGCATTCGGTGTACTGGGCGACCAGTCCGAATTCGACAGTGACCCCGCCGCTGCGGCCGCGGCGGTCACGATCAACTACACCGGTTCGGTAAGCGTTGGTCTGGCTGTTGCGGCACGGCTACGCACCCAGGGTCACGGTCGCTTGGTGGTGATGTCGAGCGTGGCCGGTGAGCGGGTACGCAAGTCGAACTTTGTGTACGGTTCGTCGAAGGCCGGCCTCGACGGTTTCGCTCAGGGCCTCGGCGACTCGCTGGAAGGCACCGGTGCCAAGGTACTGATTGTTCGACCCGGTTTCGTCCATTCAGCGATGACGGCCGGATTGCCCGGCGCGCCATTTTCAACCACACCGGACAAGGTTGCTGAGGCCACAGTGAAGGCATTACGCGCAGGAAAGCGCACGGTGTGGACGCCTAGCATCTTGCGTCCGATGTTCAGCTTGTTGCGCCACCTACCGGGGGCAGTTTTTCGCCGACTTCCGCTGGGCTGAGACCGTCAGCAGCGGCACAACGGCGATACAGCAGAATCTCCGGTCGCGTGAAGTCGCCGTTGGCTGAAGGCACTACGCGGTGTCCGTACTTGTGCACCAGGCAAAAATCGTGGGCGACCACCTGGTTTGGCGCATCCGATCCGAACGTGTCAGATGCGTTGTTCTCGTGCCAACCTGTCCAGAAGTTGGTGAGAATGAGCCAGTCGGCCGAGCGGACATCTCCGGCGAGGCTGGACCCCTCTTTGTCGGCGAGTCCCGGGTCCATCTCGATGTAATAGGTCGCTGGCGTGAGCTCGGGAAACATCCAATAGAACATGACGTCGCTATAGATCGTGCGGCTCAGATCGGCCGGGCCGACAAGCAGACGTTGTCCCGGAATGATTTGCTGTTGGAGATCGGCGATGAGCTCGCGTGACGCCTGCGCCGCGCTGGCGTTACCCATCCAGAACTCACGGTCGTTGCGTTGCACATGGAACGGAACGGGCTTGTTGCCGAGACTCACACGGGTATGCAGCGTGTACATGCGAAGGGTGTAGAAGGGACACACGACAAGGAGCAACAGCGCGATCGCACCGAACGAGAAGGCGTTGCGTCGGCGGGCCGCCATGTGCGGCTTGGTCCACGTGAGCACCTCGATGATGGTGACCGGCAGGAGCGAGAATGACACGCAGACAACCCACGCGAGGTGTGTGGAGTCGGGGCGCTGCATGGCTTGGGGCAAGATCCCGAGCCCGAACAACGCGCCAACCATGAGCGGCACGCCGCGTCCACCGAGGTTCGCCCGTTTGAGCGCTCCGCGCCCGACGAAGAGGTTGGCCCCGATAGCGATCAGCATCGCGAAGAACCAGAAGAAAATTTGTCGATTCCATGCGATCGATGGAACCCCCCACCACGGCGGACTCTGCTCGGCGATCCATTGCAGCGCTGCGTCGAAGTGATTCCAACTGGGTGGAACTGGCAACGCCCTGCCGGGTCGCAGGTGTACGACTGGATCGATGACCATGCCCCGAAAGCTTGGACCGACACCGGCGATGATGAGATGCACGATCAACGGGAGCACGCCGACAGCGAGTCCGATGACAAACGCTCGGCTCGTGCTGCGCGAGCGCCGCCAGAGCAGCCAACCGTGTGCCAACGTGAGAGCGATGATGAGGTCGGGACGAAAGCTGAGCGCCAAACCGGCGAGGATGCCGGCGGCGATGGAGCAGCCAATACTCGCCGTTTTGCGGGTCGTTGCTGGCGGACCAGCCGCAATGTTGTGGGCGCGCACGGCGAACACCAGGCTCCAGACGCCAAGCGCGATGCCTCCTTCCCACGCCATCGCTGAGAGACCGATGGGCGTCAGCACAATGACGGTGCACGTCAGCGCACACACGGTGGCCGCTGCTCTGCCCCACGCTCGGCTGAGCGCGTAGATGCCAAAGATGACACCGAGATGCTGCAGCAATCCAAAGGTGCGTTCGCTGGCGAGCGTATGGCCGAACAGGCCGTACCACCCGATGAGAGCATCGAGTGATCCCGGACCGTAGAGGTGCAAGAAGTCGACGTTGGGCACGTCGCCTCTGATCATGCGCTCAGGGAAGTAGAGCATGAAGCCCTCTTCCATGGTGCTGCCGGTCGCCGCGTACAGCCCACGCAACGGAAGGGCAATCGCGACGGCGATGATGCTCAAGCAGAGTGCATCGAGTCGGGCGGGTAGCCGCAGCCGAAGGCGTGAGCCGAGCACGAATGCGCCGTGTCGCGAAGACGGAGCGGCAACGGTTAAATCGGCATGATGCGCGGAGGTTTGCACGAGAAGCTCAGACACGGTCACGAGATTCTAGGTGAGTTTGCTGCCATGCGAGCGTTCCATGCGCTGCAGGCCCAGGGCTGCCTTCTAGAATTCGTGGCGATGTTCTTCCGTGGATCGTTCGCTTGTGCTTTGGCGTGTCTGCGCGCATGACTCCTGCGGAACAACTCAACGATCTTGCGGCGGACATGATGCTCATGGGCGCGCGTCGTGTGCACGTTCTTGCGTGGCGCGACCTCGACGATCCAGACGCCGGCGGCTCAGAGCTTCACGCGCACGAGTTCATGCGCCGTTTTGCCGACGCCGGTCTACATGTGGTGCATCGCACATCGTCGGCAATGGGTCAGCCCGCAATGAGCGAACGAGGCGGCTATTCGGTCGTGCGTCGTGGTAGCCGCTTCAGCGTTTTTCCGCGAGCCATTGCGTCGGAGCTCACACACAAAATGGGCGAGTTCGACGCCCTCGTGGAGATCTGGAATGGCGTGCCGTGGATGTCGCCGCTGTGGTGTCGCAAGCCGAGCATTGTTTTTCTCCATCATGTTCATGGACCGATGTGGGGGCAGATTCTGCCAGGTCCACTCGCCGCCGCAGGCCGGTTCCTCGAGACCCGCATTGCTCCACCCATCTACCGCCGATCACGGATGCTGACGCCATCGGAGGCTACGCGCGAGGAGCTCATGGCACTCGGATTTCACGGCGATCGAGTGACAGCGGTGAACAACGGAGTCGACCCGTTCTTTTGTCCTGGGGGTGAACCCGCCGCGGTTCCTACGGTTGTTGGCGTTGGACGACTCGCCCCCGTCAAACGTTTCGACCGCTTGATCGAGGCCGCGCTCGTGGCGAAACGTCGCGTCCCGAATATGCAGTTGGTCATTGCCGGCGAAGGTCCTGAGCGCGCGCGTCTCGAGCACATGATTCGCCACAATGACGCCGAATCATGGATCACCTTGGTTGGCCATGTGCCGCGCGAGGGTCTGCTCGATCTCTATCGGAGTGCTTGGCTGGTGAGTAGCGCCTCAATTGCCGAGGGCTGGGGTCTGACGATGACCGAAGCCGCCGCTTGCGGGGTACCGGCAGTAGCGACCAACATCAGCGGGCACCGGTGCAGCGTCGTGCAGGGAGTGACCGGCGAGCTCACCGAATTGTCGGGTCTTGGCGACGTAATGGGCAATCTCCTGCTCGATCAGAACCGTCGGCATGACATGGGTCAAGCCGCACTCGCCCGCGCCCGAACGCTCACCTGGGACGCTTCCGCGCTCGGTGTGATCAAGGAATTGCACGGCCAGGTTCTCGTGCGCAAACAGCGCAAGGCCACCCGTTACGAAACGGCGCGATATGCCTGAACTCGCTGAACGCCTGGCTCGGGTGTCCCCATTGCGTTGGTCGAGTAGGACACGAGTGATCGTGTTGTTGTCCGCGGTGGTATGCCTGCCGCTGGTCATTGCGCTTGTCGCGTTGAGCGGTCACCATTGGAATCCGGTGCTCGACCTGGCGATGACAGAGTTCAGGGTGCGTGACGTCGGCACACGGCACACGCCGCTCATTGGCCTGCCGGGACGAATTGGTGATCAACCAAATCAAGGCAGTCACCCGGGACCGCTCAGCTTCTATCTGCTCTCGCCGACCTATCGTTTGCTCGGCTCGACCGCCTACTCGCTGGAAGTGGGCACAGTACTCATCCATGCCCTCGCCGTTGTCAGCGCGCTCGTGATCGCGTTCCGACGCGGTGGCTGGCGAATGTGTCTGGCGATCGCCGCAATGCTCGCGTTTGTGCTTCGCGGATACGGCAGCAACGTGTTGACGCAGCCGTGGAATCCGTACATACCCCTCGTGGCCTTCGTCGTCGTGCTGCTCTCGGTATGGTCGGTGCTTGAAGGCGACAGCGCCGCGCTGATCGTTTTGGTCATAGCGGGCACGTTGTGCTCGCAGACGCACGTTCCGTATGTGGGAATGGTGGGTGGTCTTGTCGTGCTGTTGGTGATGTGGCTGGTTGCGCGCACGCGATCTGCGCGGTTTGGCCCGCCGATCGAAATGCCCGCGTTGCGACGGCATTCGATCATTGCAATCGTGGTCGGCGTCGTTCTGTGGTTGCCACCAGTAGCCGATCAACTCCGTCACAGTCCGGGCAACATCTCGAAGCTGAGTGACTACTTTCGTAACCCCCCACAGCAAAACATTGGATTGCGGCACAGCGTGCAACTGCTGTTCGAACACTTCAATGTGTTCCGCGTGGTGGTTGAGGCGTTCAATCAATCCGACTACTTCAAGGCCACCGCATTCACGATCAACGGCTCGTCGCTTCCCGGTGTTTTGGTCGTGGTGGTGTGGGCCGCATGTGCGGTGCAGGCGTGGCGTCTGCGTCATCGACGGCTCATCCATCTCCACGCGTTGATCGCGGTATCTCTGGGCCTAGCGATCATCTCGATGAGCCGTATTTTCGGCATCGTCTGGTATTACCTCATGTTCTGGTTGTGGAGCATTGTGGCACTCGCGTTGTTGGCAGTGGCATGGACTGTTCTGGAGACGATCCGCCGGTCGCGACCAACGCGTGCGCCGCAATGCGCCACGTTCGCAATAGGTAGTGCCGCTGCTGTGCTCGGGCTGTCGACCTTGGCGTTTTCTTACAGTTCCGCGCATGCTCGGCCACCGGAGTACTACCTGTCACGGCCGCTCGACGCACTCGTTACCGCCACTGCCGCTGCACTCGACGCGGGTACGGGCGCGGCGACTGGACGAGATGGCCGCTATGCAGTCGTGTGGAGAGATGCCGCCTTCTTCGGATCGCAGGGCTACGGACTCCTCAACGAACTTGATCGGCGCGGCTTTCATGTCGGCGCGGCGCCGTACTTCTACACCACGGCAACTTCGCAACGCGTTGTCGATCCGGCGACCTCCACAGCCGAAGTCATCTTCGCGACGGGTGGATACGTCGAGCAGTTCCGGGCCATCCCAGAAGCCGTCGAGGTTGCCTACACCGATCCGCGGTCCGCGGCGGAGAAGGTGCGATATGACTCGTTGAAGACAGACGTCGCTCAGTTGTTGGTAGATAACGGCCTCGGCGAGTTGGTGCCGACGATGGAACTCAACTTGTTTGGCGTTCAGCTGGATCAGCGTGTGCCGCGCAGTATCAATGTGCTCATCGACCAGATGTTGCAGCTCGGCCAACCTACGGCGGTCTTCGTGGCACCACCCGGAACCTCCGGATAGTCATGCCGATCGTTGAACAACTCAGGAGCTTTTATCGGCGCAGAGTCGCGATTCCTGTCGGGCCGACTGCACTGGTACTCGATGTCGGCAGCGGCGACAAGCCACATTGGCGCGCCGACGTACTTGTCGACCGCTTTCCCGAGGCAGAGCATGCCATCCAACGCTCGGGCGCGAAAGCTGCACGCACGCCGCGCCCGCTGTTCGACGCCGACGCCACCGATATGCCGTTTGCCGACAAGGTGTTTGACTACGTGATCTGCTCGCACCTACTTGAGCACGTCCTCGATCCGGGTGCGGCGATTCGCGAGATGGTGCGCGTTGCGAAAGCGGGCTATATCGAAGTGCCTCGCGCCGCCAGCGCGAAAGTGATTGATTTTCCCAGCCATCTTTGGTGGTGTCGCTATGACGGCAGTGTGCTCGAGTTCGAGGCAAAGCGCTCGCTCGCGTTCGACGCAGAGATTGAGTCGTTCATCCGTCACCCAAGTATCGAACGTGAGATGACCGCCCTGATTGATCGTCATCTCGATGAGTTTGTGATTGCTCTGACATGGAGCGGTGATCTGCCGCATCGGGTGGTGGGTGTGGTGGACGCCGACCTGGTCGCTGAGGTAGCAGCGGCGAACGTGCGCCACAAGAATGTTGAGACGCTCGCGACGCGCGTGCTCACACAGGTGTTCACGTTGCCGCTGCGCGGAAAGCTCCGCAAGGGCGCGGTGTTGTTCGACGACATTGTGAAAGCTGAGCTTCGTACCGGGGTGCGTCACGAACTCGAATCGCGGCTCTACACGACGGCACCGACAACCTGATCAGCGGCCTGAGCCTTCACGTCGTTGCCTGCAGTTTCGTCGGCGATGACCAGTGGCCCGCGCGCGCGTAGGCGCCTGAGCGCCCAGTCCGCGCTGATAGCGGTGAGCAACGCAAGGAACGGCAACATCGGGGTATGGAAACGCGGGTTTCCCCATGATGCGATCGGTATGAGCTGCAGGCCCAACAACGTGATCGCGATAACTGCGCGGTGTGGGCCGAATCGACGGTCCCGTCGCCACCGACGAAACAGCATGACGAACGCGGGAAGGCCAATGATCCAGGTGAGGTGGTAATACCCGTCGGTGAAGAAGTCGATGGTGGTTCTCAGACCTGACGGCAGCGAGAGGTGTGAACCATTGCCGAGGGCTTCCGCCAGAGTGCCGTGGTCTTGGTGCATCATGAGTACGAAGCGCTTGGGAATCTGGCGCAACTCCTCGCCAGGGTGATCGAGGATGAAGCGAATCGCGGCGCGGGTGTTGGCAGGGTTGCGTTCGGCTTCGGGCAGGCCAGGGTCGGCGCACCATGCGTGGTTCGCCCAGGAGAACCCACCGTCTGAGCCCGGAAAGCGTGACATGCACATGCCATCACCGAGGTTCGTGGAGATCGGAATGAACTTGTGGAACACCGAGAAGTTCCGAATCGTGAGTGGTGTGAGCATCAACAGCACGGTGATCGATGCCCAACCAACGTGGCGCAGCGCAGAACGCCACCCGCCGCCCGCACACCACGCGGCAACGGCAAGGCCAACCATGATCGGGGCGGAGAACGGGCGGATGACAATCGAGAACCCCATTGCCGCACCGAACCACAGCAAGCGGCGGCGACTCATTGGGCCCGCGGTCCAATCGTGGTCGATCAAGATGGCGACGCACAGCAAGACGCTGAAGATGAACGTGGTTTCGACGGAGAAGGTGGCAACACCAATGATGAGGCTTGGATAGAAGGCCACGATGCCAGCCGCGATGATGCCGACGCGATGGCTGAATGCCTTGCGGCCGATGAAGTACACGAGCACGATTGACGCCGTAGACAAGACCACGTGCAGCAACATCGTGAGATGTGCCTGATTGTCGGGAAGCGGTGTGTGGAGACCGAGCCAATACACGGCGGCCAGAACGATTGGGTAGCCCACCGGGTAATACGACGTTGGCTCGCCAGTGATGTATGACATGTAGCCGTGGCCGCGGGCGATTTCGTTGCCGAAGAACCAATACGAATATTGATCCCCGTTGATAATCCAGTCCTCTGGAGTGTTGCGCGAGGCCCAGATTCCCCACGCCAGTCGAAGCGCGCAACCGATCACGGCGATGAGAACCAGCTGCATGCCACTTGGTGTGCGCCAGAAGCGACGAACCCGATCAACCAGAACCACGGCCGCAAGTATGTCACGCAGGTCGAGGCGATGCCCGCAGGTCGAGGTGGAGGTCGGTCGGGCCTGGTCGGTTAGTGTCGGGCCGATGCACGAGCGATCGGCGGGGAGACGCGTGTGGTGCCGCGTCTCGAACATGCATGCAGCCCATCCGCTGGTTGTGTGCGTTCTCGCTGCAGCATTGCTGAGCATGTGGGTGTATTGGCCATTGCTCTGGCATCTGCGCTCGGCGATGCCGGCCGACCCCGATAGCGCCTTGTTCGTCTGGTCGATGGAACACGCCCCGCATCGATTGCTGCGTGGTCAGAACCCGTTGTACAGCAGCGCCATTTTCTCGACCAGTGGCGGTGCCAATCTCGTCTTTAGCGCAACGGCGCCGCTGCTCGGACTTGTGATGTATCCCATCACGGCGTTGCTCGGTCCTGTCGCGGGTTTCAACGTGCTCACCTTGCTGACACCCGTCCTGAACACCATGGCGGCTCGGCGGATGCTGCGCCTGATCAGTGGAGTCGCCGGACTGCCCGTGACGCTCGGTGCCCTCGTCGTCGGCTTTTCTCCGCTCGTCATGATGCACAACGGTGCTCGTGTGCAATTGGTCTTTGAGGCCTTCTCGTTGCTGATGCTCGCTGAACTGTGGACGATTGGCCGGCAATTCATGGCCGGCCATGGTGCCAATCGACGTCGACTCATGGTTGCAGGTGCACTGGCAGGCGCACAGATGTGGGTAGGTTCCGAGCAACTCGCCATCGTTGCAATCATCGTTGTAGTCGCGGCGGTGATCGCCGTCCTCTTCGCGAAATTTGGCGGAACGCAACGTTGGGTGATGCCAACGCGACATGATCTCCTCGCGGCCGCAGGCGCTATTGCGTTGACGGTGATTGTCGCGCTTCCATTCCTCGCCGCGTATTTCTTCGGCAGCGAGAGATACACCGCTGGCTACCATGTGCCGGCCCGCCCCCAGTTCGGATTACGAATTGCCAACCTGGTGACAGCGACCGACGCAACATTGTTGCATTCGCATCTACCGCTCGCGGTCGACCGACTTGGTATGAGCGTGTTCCGCGACGAAGACACCAGTTACATCGGTCTGATCGCAGTGTGCGCGTTGATCTTGGTGGCATACACATGGCCGCGTCGCACTGACGTGCAACGCGGGGCCCTCGTACTGAGTGGTGTGTGCTGGGTCCTCGCGCTCGGGCCAACCATCAGGTGGTTGGGATCGGGATCGGGGCTCCCCGGCGTATGGCGAGTGCTCGAGCATGTTCCGGTGGTCCGCGAGATCATTGCGAACCGTCTCTCGATGGCAATGTTCATCGGTCTTGGGGTCTTGGTGGCAACCGTTGGCCAACACCGTGAGGCATCCGAACCACTGCCACAGCCTGCACGGCCCGACGCAGCGCTACGCGTCGCGCTCTGGTGTCTGCCGCTGTTGTTGATTCCTGCACCGAACCGTCACACGAGGTCGGTCTCAACCGCGGCCGATCGCGCAATTGAGCAACAATGTCACGGAGCGCTCGCCGTAACGATGCCGCAACGTCTCGAGCAAGAATCAATGGCGTGGCAGGCGCGTAGCCACTTTGCCTTTGACATGTTGCGCGGCTTTGCGTTTCGGTCGTCGAGTTTGCCCAAGGGCGACCGGATCAAGCTCGACGAAATTGCCGAAAGGGGCCTGCACTCCGACAGCGACGCAACGGCAGCCGTTGCGCAGCTGGCGACGTTGGGCGTGACATGCGTGCTGAGTCCAGCGTCAGATGAGGCAACGGTCGCAAACCTTGCACCGGTGCTCGGCCCACCGCTGATCGCAGGCGACGTTGTCATATGGCGTCAGCCGTAGCGCAACGTGAGCAGATTGGTCCGTCACCGCTAATGTCTCCCGAAGTGGACAGTCTGGGCAACGACCGCGATCTCGTGTCGGCCGTAGGGCCGCCGCCGTCAGGCATCGATGACCCCGACCGCAGGTTCGGCTTGCTTGTTCTCCTCGTAACAGTCGTCGGTGGAGCCTGGCGCGTTGGGTACCTGGTGGCCACGAAGTGGAGTCGGCACCTCATGCTCAACGACTCGCTCTACTACAGCTCGCAGGCCTGGCAGAACGCACACGGACATTGGTTCCGTTCGGTACTCGGAGATCATCCCGGTGCCGAGCACGCGCCGCTCACCTCGCTGCTGCTCGCGCCCTCAAGCCTGCTGCCGCATCATGAATTCTGGCAACGCGCGACGAACACCATCGTCGGCGTGGCCGTCATTCCGCTGCTCGCGCTGCTCGGTCGGCGTATCGGCGGCCGGCGGGTCGGGGTGCTCGCGGCGGTGATCGCTGCGGTGTACCCCAACCTTTGGATGAATGACTCGCTGATCATGTCGGAAACCATCTCGACGCTGTTGGCCGTTGCAGCGCTGTGGTTCGCCTTCGAGCACCGCGATCGCTTCAACCTACGTAGTGCGCTGATGTGCGGAGCGGTGGTCGGGGTAGCGGCGTTGGCGCGCAGCGAGCTACTAGTTCTTGCTCCACTCTTTGCGTTGATCGGCGCGCGTCGCCATTCGATGCGTGTCTGGTGTACCCGCGCCGCGTCGCTACTTGTAGCTGCGCTCGTTGTTCTGCTGCCATGGGTGGCGTACAACGTGCCTCGCTTTGATCATCTCGTGCTGATCAGCACCAATGAAGGCGGCGCGCTACGCGGTGCCAATTGCGATGATGTGTATTCGGGTCCAGCATTGGGCGGTTGGTCGGTGCTGTGTGTCATCGACAATATCGATCGACCCGGTGAGGATGCCTCTGGTCGCGCGATACGGCTGCGGCACGAAGCGCTCACCTACATGAGCGACCACGCCACTCGCGTGCCTGTGGTCGTTGCCGCGCGGCTCTTACGATCCGCGGATCTGTACGGACTCGGCGACCTAGTGCGTTTCGACGTTGGCGAGGAGCGGGCGCGGTGGGCGTCATGGGCGGGAATTGCGTCGTGGTGGTTCCTCGCGCCGTTGGCGATGATGGGGTGGTGGCGTCAGCGCCGTCGCAACGGTTGGGTCCTGATTGCGCCGGTCGTCGGCGTGCTCATTACCTCGGTCGTTTTCTACGGAGCGCATCGGCTTCGATCGCCCATGGAACCAGTGGTCGTGTTGTGCGCCGCTGTCGGCGTCGCGCACTCCGCGCCGATCCGAGCTGTCGCCAACAAATGGCTGTCGCGATGACGGCGACAGATGACGATGACGACCACAGTGGCGTCGGCGTCAACATCTCCGGCGTAGCGCCGTATCGAGCGCGGATTGCGTATCAGCCCGCACTCGATGGTGTCCGAGCGCTCGCCGTCGTGATGGTGCTGTTCTTTCACGGAGGTGTCTCGTGGATGGGCGGTGGGTACTTCGGGGTGTCGGTGTTCTTTACGCTGTCAGGTTTCTTGATCACCTCGCTGCTTGTGCACGAGTACACCGACACCGCACGTATTGCGCCGGGCGCGTTCTATGTGCGTCGCGCGAAGCGGTTGCTACCGGCAAGCCTTGTGTGTCTGTCGGCGGTGTCGATCCTGGCTGCGTCGAATACCTGGATCGGTGCAACCCATCTCAAGCGCGATCTCTTCGGAGGTTTGGCGCAAGTAGCAAACTGGGTGCGCCTCTTCGCTGGCGAGAGTTACATAGACGTACAGAGTAAGACAGCGGGGCTGCGCTCGCCGCTCGATCATTACTGGTCACTCGCGATTGAGGAACAGTTCTACTGGATGTGGCCACTTGCCTTCTGGGCGCTTGCGCGGTGGGCTCGCCGTCGTGGTATTTCGCTGGCGTCGGTGGTGGGTGCATGCACCCTGGTGCTTGCAGCTTGCGCGCCGTTGACAGCGATTGTGTGGGGAAGCGATGCAGCGTATTGGGCCACACCAGCGCGCGCCGGGGAGATCATGCTTGGTGCGTTCCTCGCGGCACTGATTGCCGAGCATCGCATCGTTGCCCCGGTGTGGATGGCACCGATCGGTCTGATGGCAGTCATTGGTCTCGGCGTGCTGTTGCCCGTCGCCAGCGGTCCAGCGTACAACGGTGCCTTTCCGCTGTTGGCACTTTCGAGTGCTGCGTTGCTGCTCGGGTTGCAACGCCCGGGCATCGTGCGCTCCGCGTTGGGCCTTCGTCCGTTCGTTGCGCTGGGGCGTGTGTCCTACGGCGTGTACCTGTATCACCTGCCGATCTATCTTCTTCTCACCCCGACGCGCACCGGCCTCGGCGGCTGGGGGCTGCTGTCGGTGAGGATTGCGAGCACGCTGGTCTTCGCGACAGCCTCATATTGGTTGATCGAGCGTCCGATTCGTCGGTCGTCGTGGGCTGGAATTCGTTCCGCGGCAATTGCCGCTGGTGCATCAGGCGCGGTCGTCGGGCTGGTCATCGCCGTTCCTGGGGCCGCGTCCAGTTATTGGGGCATCAGTGCAGCGGCGCGTACGGAGGCCGCGATACCGGTTGGTGTTCGGGTGAGCCCGCTCGTGGCCGTCACCGCGCCTGCACCGGTACCACAACCTTCGCGCGCAGCACCATCGACGTCGCCGACTCTCACGACACAGCCGGCCTTGAGCCGCCCCGTTCGAATCCTTGTCGTTGGCGATTCCACTGCGGAGGCAACCGGGCACGGACTCGTCGAGTGGGCGGCGGCCAATCCAACAACCGCGCAGGTAACCCTTGCGATCAGCGGCGGGTGTGGGTTCGTTCGGGGTGGTGTGGTGGCTTCAGACGGCAAGGTTCCCTTCAAGCAGAACTGCGATCTCCTGCTCGATCACGATCTTCCACGCGACCTTCGCGATCTGCAACCCGATGTCGTGATGCTGCTGGTGTGGGCGCGAGACCAGGCACCCAGGAAGTGGACCTCCGCCGAGGGTGAGCTCACGCCGCACGATTCGGCGTATCTGATGCGGCTGACCCACGATTACCGCACCATCACCAACGAGATCACTTCCACCACAAACGCGCGGGTGGTGTGGGTGCGGCCGCCGCGCGGCGACAACTATTGGATGAACACACAGAGTCCGTTCACCGATGAGTCGGCGCATGTCATTGTCGAAGGCGTCATGCGGCAGGTAGTCGGCGAGTTTGCCGACCGTGCCGAGCTGCTCGATCTACGCGCATGGATGGAAGCTGATGGCATCGGGTTCGATCACGGCGCGCGTCCCGATGGTTTGCACCTCACTGCCTCGGCCTCGACCGACGTGGCCACACGGTGGTTGGGGCCACAGTTGGTCCGTGCCGCAGTCGAGGACTCGCAGCGCCCCGGGTGACGGCTCATGGCGAGCAGCCGCTCGAGTTCCACTTGTACGTGAGAGCTTGCGAAGTATGTTTCTGCACGAGATCTGTCATCACTATCTGACGACCCGTCAACGCAGCTTGACAACTTGTCATCGCAGATTGACGGCCCGTCATCGTGCGATGACAGATTCGCCAGGGAGATCCGTGCTCGGAGTCGCCATGGCACTGCTTCAGTGGGGCAGTAGCTTCGTTGCCCGCTTCAGTATCGACAGCGCACCCTGCTTGGCCGGCCGGCGGTGATGCGACTGCGTTTCGTCATCCTGGCTGGCGAGTGACTGGCGATGGCTGAGATACCAGTCGTAACTCTGCGCGAACATCTCCTCGTTCGACCAAGTCGGCGTCCAGCCCAGCGCAGTTGAGGCGTGGGTGGTGTCGAACCACATCGACTTGCTGTACATGATCCAGTGATACGGCGCGAAGGGGGCGAGACCGGCACCCGCGACGAGCCGCATCGCGAGGGATGCTGGGCCCGCGGGAAGCGAGCGCACCTTCGACCCCGTTCCGGCGTGAGTGCACACGCTTTCGAGTGTTTCGCGCATCGTGCCGAAACGATCTGTGCCTGCGTTGAAGATTTGAGGACCGCTGCTGAAACCCGCGCGGATACAAATGTCGGCGAGATCGTCGGCATGCACGAACTGATATCGGTTGTCGCCGTTGCCGAGTACGAACACGTCTGCACCATCGGCAATCCAATCGAACAATATGCCGAAGATGCCGAGACGACCATGTCCGAGGATGGTGCGGGGTCGAACAATGCTCACGTCGAGACCGTGCGCGGCAGCGTTGAGGCAGGCCCATTCGGCCGCGAGCTTGGCATGACCGTAGGCCTCACGCGGCGCTGGAATAGTGGTTGGGAGCACGGGATTCGACTCGGGCACACCAAAGACCGCGCTCGACGACGTATGCACGATCTTGCCGACCCGGGCGTCGGCGCACGCGGCCAGGAGTATGCGCGTGCCATCGACGTTCACGGTGCGTAAGAGGTGCTCGTCCTTTGCGAGCGGCACCTGTGCCACGTTGTGAAACACGAGGTCGACACCTTCAACGGCAGCGCGCACAACGTGTGCATCTCTGATGTCGCCCTGCACGAAATCGACACCTTCGATGCCAACCAGTGCCTCGGGGTCAGGTCGATTCAGATCGAGGATGCGCACGTGGTGCCCGGCCGCGCCGAGCTGATGGGCGAGGAGCGCGCCAAAATATCCACTGCCTCCTGTGACCAACACGGTCGTGGTCACAGCTCGAGTCCCTCTGCGCGACACCATTGAATGCTGCGGCGCATGCCCTCGTACAGCTCGATTTGCGGGTGATAATCGAGTTCGGACTCGGTGGCATCGATATCACACGCGATCGAGTGCGCCATCTCGCCCATGACATGCAACTGCTGCTGGTAACGGCCCGCGCCTTGCAGCAAGCGGTCGGCCCTCTCGGCGATGCGACCGGCGAACACTGGTAAGGCCATCGCGCCCTTCTTGACGTCGTAGCCCTCGTCGGTAAGTGCCCGACCAACGGTGGCGATGATCTCGTTCACGGTGTACGGCCGCGCATCGGCAACCCAATAGCCGCGGCCGGTCGAAGCTGGACTGAGCTCGGCGCGCACGATGCCTTGCACGAGGTTCTCGACGTACACCATCGATCGGCGCTGGTTGCCATCGCCGAACTTGGGAAATTTGCCACGCCGCACCAGGCGAAAGAACGTTGTCTGGCGCGGTGGTTGGAGGGGGCCGTAGAACCACGGTGGCCGCACGATGACCGCATTAAGCCCGCTCTCTACGTGCGCAAGCACTGCCAACTCGCCCTGCATCTTGGATTCTCCGTAGCCGAGATATGGGTTGTACGGCTCGTTCGCTCGAAACGTGTCGGCATCTGACGGATTGGTGCCGAACGGTGAGTTCGAAGAGACGTGCACCAGACGCCGCATTCCGCCACGGTGCACAGCCTCGGCAACGTTGGCGGCGCCGGCGGCGTTGATCGCGAAGAAGTCGCTGACCTTTGCCGGATGAATGACGCCCGCGGTGTGAATCACGTCGGTGTCGCAGGGCAGTCCGTGCAACAGCCGCTCGAGCGAGGCTGGCTCGGTGACCGATCCGATAACGGTCTCCACCCGATCGCTGACGGCGTGCACGGCGTCGGCCTCGCTTTGGTCGAGCACCAGCGCGCGTATCAGCCCGCCACGTTGATAGGTGCCAACGTCTGTGCCCAAATGGTGCACCAACGCCCGGCCGAGCCACCCGGCGGCACCGGTAATGACGGTTGCCGATGGAAGCGCGAGGTCATCCATGAGGACGCTGCGTTCCGATGAAGCGGCGGGCATTGCGTACCGCAAATGCCATGACCGACCCTTGAGGGTTGACGCCCGGTGCGTCAGGAAGCATGGAGGCATCGTTGACCCAGACGTTCTTCATCCCGCGTACTTGGCCGAAGCTGTTGGCGGCACATCGCGGGTGTTCGCCAAGGGGAACAGTGGAGCACAAGTGAACGGTCATGACGGTGGCCTTTGTTGTCGCGAAGGAGCGTTGGAGGTGGGCGATGTCGCTAGCAGTTCGCACGATGGGAGCGTTGTGGTAGCTGGGATAGATCTCATCGGCGCCAGCGGCGAGCATGAGCAGCGTCAGTCGGCTGAGGCCGCTGCGCAAGAGCTGCTTGTCACGTCCGCTGAGGTGGTAGGTGACGAGTGGATCGCGAAGTCCCGGAATCGCCTTGACGCGTCCTTTGCCCTGACTCGTGATTGCGGCGTAGTACACACTCACCCGCTGCCAGTCGTTGACGGCGTGGCTGAACTCGCCCCAGTTGTCAGAAAGCGACAACGCGACCAGACCCGGGTGACTGGCAGAGCCGCCGAAGGAGATTTCCGGCGCGAACTCTTTGACTTGATGGACGGGTACGTCGTCGGGAACGTTGATCGGCTCAGGGAAGTGCGCGGCGAGTTTCACCGTTGGGTGCACGGCAAGCGTGTCGCCAATGCGTTCGTGTAATCCGCTGCGCTGCAGCAGCGCCGGGGTGTGAATCGCGCCTGCGCACACGAACACGTGGCGAAATCGGATGCGTCCGGGTGAACCGTCAGCCAGAACTACGGCGGCTTCGCTGGCGCGAGTGCTGTCGATCACCAACCGGCGAACTCGACATTGGGTGAGCAGTCGTGCGCCGGCACGATGGGCGCGGGGAAGGTATGTGCGAGTCATGCTCTGGCGTTGACCACTTGCCGCGTCGCCCCCGGCCGGGTAGGTCATCCAACGCGGACTCTCGCTGTTCGCCCAGGACAACGCATCGGCACCGCGCTGCAGCACCCGGCTTGGTGCCGACACCTCGCCTGGCACAGTCGTGACATGCAGCGCCGCCTCTAGTTCATGTGCGATCGCGTACATCTCATCGGGATCGAGATCGCGAATGTGATATTGCGTGCGCCAGCGCTCGAGAAGGTCAGCCGGTGGACGACGATAGAGGCCGCTGTTGACTTCAGTGCCCCCGCCGGCGCACCGGCCCTCGGTGTAGGCAATCGAGGGAAGACCCAGCGCGACAGTAACGCCGCCAGATCGATACTGACGCTCCATCTGCTCGAGCGAGAACGGCACGACGCTGCCTTGCTCGACCCAGTCGCCCTCTTCGACCACCAGCACGTCGAAACCAGCCTCGGCGAGCAGCGCGGCCGTTGTAGCACCGCCGGCGCCCGATCCGATGACAAGCACCTCGGCGTCGTACACCTTGTCGGTCGCAGTCGCATATATCGATGACGAGGTTGCCGCGCTCATGCAGGCACCGAACCGTCGGGCAGGGTCTGGGGCCACTTCTCCCATACATAGGTGTACGCCAGAGAACGAATCATGCGTACGTACTCACCAACGAGGGGGAGTGGATGGCGAATGAGCCATGCGACCATACGTCCGGCGGAAGGCATCGTGACAAGCACACGCATTGGTGCGGCGATCAGATTCACCCCGAGACGGAGCACGCTCGGAAGGTCATCGACCCGATGAACGGCAAAGTCGCACACCTCGTCACGTTGGCTCGTGCTGAGCCTCGGAAGGTCGACGCTCAACAAGCATTGGGCGAATGGGTGCACGAGCGCCCGTGAGGATTGACCAGCCATGTCGAAGTACGGAGTGTAGTCGCAGTGCAGAAGTGACTGCCATTACACCGCCGCGCAGGTACCAGGTGGTGAGCTGTAGATCGGGTTCTGCGTCCAGGGGCCAGCTGCCCACACGGTGACATCGGCCGGTGTGATGCCGTCGTAGTAGCGCGCCGTAGAGCCGACGAGCCAGGCACCAACGAGTGCGGCACCCGACGGACAAATATGCACGCCGTCATACATCCGTTCGGGTACATGGTCGTTGTTGAGGTCGGCGTTGTAGCGCTTGCCCCACACCTCGCTCGAGTCGAAGAAGGTGACATCGGTTGGCCAATCACGCACAAGGTGCTGTGCCGCCGACGTCAACGCGTCGTAGCCACCTTTGTCCTGATCGGGACGCAGTGGAGGCGGCGTAGTAATTGCGAGTTGGGCATGACGATCAAGGAGGAACTGATGCAAGAGTGAGAGCGATTGGTATTGCTGTTCCTCGCCATACTTGGCGTCCCACACCGAGAGCTGCACCACGACGAGCACCGACTGGGCATATGTGCTCGCATCTATGTTGCGTAGGAAGTCAAAAAAACCTGAGTTGCTGATGAGGCCAACACCAGGTCCGGCAGCAGACATCACTGAGACACCAGCCGCCTGGAACGCAGCTTCGATGCCGGGCGAGGTTGTGTAGGCAATGGAATCACCGAACAACACCACCGTGCGAACGATGCCGTGCTTGATGATGGGGACGGTGGTTGTTGGGGCGCGCTGCGAACCCGCGTCAGGCGTGCTGTCGCGTGCGCTCCGTGCGCTCACGGACTCGGCGTTGGTTTCGTGCGGTGCTGCGGCAAGTGCGGCGATGCTCTGCAGATTGACGGCGGTCGCGCTCGCCTCGGGCAATGCGACCGTCACCGCCATGACCGCGGCAAGCCCGACAGCAAGTGCAGTCGCGGGAGCGCTGACCCATTGCGGTAGGCGTTGCAGGCTCAAACGGACGGGCTGCTCGATGAGCTGAAACGACATCACCGCGATCACAGCGGTGACGACGAGGCGCGCTACCAGAAGTGGCCATTCGCTGAGGCCGGTGCGCGTGGGGCTCAGCGCTAGAAAGATCGGCCAATGCCATAGGTACAAACCGTATGACAGGCGCCCGATTGAGCGCAGAGGCCTTACCGACAGTGCGGCGACAAGTCGTGACCGGACCGGGCCGGTGCGGTGTTCGGCCGCAACCGTGATCGCAGAGATCACAAGACCAATCGCGAGGGCAAACATGAAGAAGCCGCCGCGGAACAGCCAGCTATCGCTGCCGTGGGCGTGGGAGTACAACCAAAGCACGCCGACACTCGCGAGAGTCAATGCGTATCCGAGTGTGGATGAGAGACGCCGCTTCGCGCTGGTGGCAAGGCGGGCGATGAAGTTGCGCACAGCGTTCGTGGCGCACAGGCCGCCAATGAGCATCGCGCCTATGCGGGCATCGGTGCCTTCGTACACGCGGGTGGACGCGTGTGGGTCGTACAACACAGCCATCAGCGCGAATGATGCAACGGTCCCGACGGAACACACGATGAACATCGTGCGCTGAGGACGGCGCGCCAACCTGGCAACAGCAATCGCGACGAGCGGCCACACAAGGTAGAACTGTTCTTCAACCGCGAGGCTCCACAGGTGGGTAAGCGGAGACTGCAATGCAAATGCAGACCAATAGTCATGCGCAGCAGCGACCTCATGCCAGTTCATCAGGAACGACAAGCTCCACAACGTGTCGCCGTGGAGGGCGAGCCTCTCCGACGGTGTTCCGTAGCGAATGCTCCACAGGGTGACGACGCAAACCATGAGGGCGAGCGCCGGTAAAAGGCGACGCGCGCGTCGTGCCCAAAATGCGCCGAGCCGGATGGTGCCCGACTGCTCAACCTCGCGAAGCAGCAGGCCCGTGATCAGAAAGCCGGAAATAACAAAGAAGGTGTCGACGCCGAGGAAACCGCCGCTGAGGTGACCGGCGTGAAAGAGCAGCACCGCTCCGACCGCGAAGGCTCGCAATCCATCGAGAGCGGGAAAGTATCCCCGCTGCGTGTCTTCCACAATGCCCCCCGGCAGACAGTGCGTCGTCGCTCTTTTGAACGACGACGAGAGCCCTATCGCTGGCTGCGCTCCTTGACGCGCTGACCAAGTGTCGAGTATCGCACAATGCACACGACGGCCCGCACTCCGTCGCGCCAGCCAATCTTCTTTCCTTCCGCGTATGTGCGGCCCGAATACGAGATACCGACTTCGAAGATCTGCCATTTGCCTCGAGCAAGCTTGGCGGTGACCTCGGGTTCGAATCCGAAGCGATCTTCCTCGATCGTGATTGATTGGATGACCTCGCGTTTGAAGGCTTTGTAGCACGTCTCCATGTCACTCAAGTTGAGGTCGGTGAACATATTGGACAGCAAGGTGAGGGCGCGGTTACCGAGCGAGTGCCAGAAATACAGCACACGGTGTGGTCGGCCGCCGAGGAAGCGTGAGCCGTACACCACGTCGGCTGCCCCGGCTTCGAGCGGCTCGAGCAACTCGCCGTACTCGGACGGGTCGTACTCGAGATCGGCGTCCTGCACAACGACGTAATCGCCAGTGGCAGCAGCAAACCCGGTGCGTAGCGCCGCCCCTTTGCCTTGATTGTGGGATTGTAGAATTACCCGAACACGAGGATCGGACACCGTTTCGAGCAGTTCTCGTGTGTTGTCAGTAGAGCCATCGTCAACGACGATCACTTCATGGATCCACGGTGAATCACAGACGCGATCGAGCAACGTGAGGATGGTGGCCTGCTCGTTATAGCAAGGCACGACGGCGGAAAGACAAGGGCGTGGTGAGACAGACACAGTGCGCAACACGTTATCGACTAGCAGGATCGACAGAGCTACGACGCGTCGAAACACTGGCGAGCAACAGCACCACGACGGCCATGCCTGGTCGGTGCAGATCGTCGAACGCGCCGGGCCAACCGGCGTTGGCGAAGGGGTGATTGGTTCTGAAGCGGTGCAGCATCACCGCGCCGATGTAGGTGGCGATCACGATCGCTACTACTCCGAGAAGATGCGGCCGACGAAGCACGACGCAGCACACGATCGCCAGTACACCGCAGAGCACGCCCCACCTCGGCGCGATGACGAGTGCGCCGCTCGCTGATGCAATGGCGACGGCGACCCATCCGTGCGTGAACGAACCGCTGACTCGACTCGTATTCGCGACGGTGTCTGCTGCGCCCCACACAGCCGAGAGAACAGGTGGATCAACGTGCACCGGATCGGTGCGGCGTCGTCGCCGGGCGATCACAACAAAGCACAACACCAACCCAACGCCAGTGATGAGCAAGCCGAGATCGACCGACGTCTGACCGGACCAAGTGAGCTCGATGGTACGCGGCACGTCACTGGGCGGCAGGAGCCAGCCGTTGAAGCCGCCGTCCACGGGTTGCTGGGTGCCGAGTGATGACCCGTGAGATGACGCCGACCAACCAAGGTTGAATCCTTCACCGAAGACGATCCAGCAGCCGGTGGGGCAGGCGTCGACGCGGATTGATCGCGATGTGCGTCCGCTGGACAATACGCGCACGGCAGGCGATGGACGCCGGTCAGCCTCAGCCGTAGCCGTAGCCGTAGCCCTAGCCGTAGTGGCCGAGTCAGCGCTCCGGAGCACGATTCGGTTGACGTCAATTGCCGACTTGAGTCCGGCAGTTGAACGAACAATGTGCTCGCCGCTACGCAGGGCAACCGCTTGGTCGGTGCAAGGGCTAACGATCGCGTCGTGATCAGCAAACAGATCGGCCACCGAGCCAGTGATGCGAACGGGAAGCGGTACCCCGTCGACGGAGATGAGGTCGTCGCGGCAACCCGTATCGAGTTGTTGCGGAAGAGCCTCAGGCACGATGCCATCGGCGGAAAGCTCGCTGATACCGACAGGTAGTTCGATCGGCTCGCCGTAGCGTCGATCGGTAGTGACCGCATGGTTGGTGGCGGTGATCGTGACGGTAATGCTCGAACCGGCGATCGCGTTGAGTACGAGATGACTGACGCCCTCATCGTCGGGCGGGGGTACCGCAACGGTCTGCGCGTTGGCGTTGCCTTGCACGCTGATCTCGGTGATCACGCCCAATTGGTTTGACGTTGGTTGACGCAGGGCCAGTTGTGTGAGTGGTCGCGTTGGTGAGGTGGGCAAGGTGAGCGAACTGCCAACAGCTGATCCGAACGGCGAGACCCACGCGGTGCCCGGATCGCCGTCGGTTGCCGCCCAGCCGCCCATCGCTGGCACACCGGTGAGATGGCGCGACGAGATCGTGCCGGTCCATGTGAGCAGCGACGCGAGTGTTGCATCATCGGCGCGTTGCGCGATTCGCGCAGCGGCAGTGATGTTGAATTGGCGATCGTTGGCGAGCGTGAACGCACGCGTGATGGCCGCTTCAGGGTCTCCCCGATAGCGGTTGGTGGGCCGCGTCCGCAGGCGCGTGAGCACGATGTCGATTGGCTGAGTGTCGAGTACTCGATCAAGAACGTTGCTCGGTACGCGCACGACCTCGTCGGCGACGCCGGCGCTCGAGACAACCTCAGCGAAGCCAACGGCATCGAGTCCCTCGCCCGTACGCAGCGCGGCAGTGGCGGTGGCGTCAATACGAATCGTCACCTGCGTAGACGGTTGATGAAGCCTTATGAGTTGGCCCTGGGCGCCGCGCGACGAGTCATCGAGTGCGACTGCGAACGATCCCGCCTTTTCGCCAATCGTGACATTGGTGATCCAGCGGTTGCGTTGGTCGAGGGGTTGTACGAGCGTGATCCTGTCGACGGCACGATCGGTAGTGAGCTGCAAAAACTCACCCGTGGCATCGAAGCGATCGGCAACGAGCCATGAGGTCGTCGTGTCGCCGTCGATCGCCATTGCTGCGCGCGCCTCGGGTCGATATGCAAAGGGCTCGCCATACGCGCTTGCCTGGGCACGTACCGACCCACGCTGCTCGGCAATGGTCATGTTGGTCGAGTCCAGTGAGGCAAAGACCGGGATGCGCTGATCGGCGCTGTCGAACCGCAGAACGCCCGGTTGCTGGGAACCGTCCTCGGTGAAGCCCGTGACATCTTGCGAACCCCGCCACTGATGGGCACGGTCGCGGTTGCTGTCGGTGATGACGACACGATCAGCATGTTGCAGCGCATCGGTTCCGCCTGCGGTGGCTGGTATATCAGCCGCGTAACGAATGAGTTCGTTGCCGTTGATCAGACCGGCCGCCGCTGCATCGACCAGACCATCGCCGCTGCCAGCGACGACGACTTCGCCGACTTTGGCACGAACGATGGGTTGCGGGTTCTTCACCTGCACCAACGAGACAGGGGCCACAGGGGTACCCACCGCCGCGTTGCTGATTGATTGCTCGTCGATCATTGGCAGTTGCGCAACGTTGGTTGTTGGAGTGCCGTAGTCAACGAGTGGACCGAGTTGTGATTCGGACCGCCGAAACATCTCATTGATCAACTCTGGTCGGGGCGTGCGAAATCGTTCGAATGCCACATCGCCGGGCAACCAGAGCGTGTCTGCGCCGAGCAGGCGCGCGATTGGCGCGATTGAGGCGGCGTCGACCGTGCCCTCCTGAAAGCGGTCATCGAGGGCATAGAGCGTGTCCATCGCCGCCGCGCTTCCGAGGGGAAGTAGATCGCGAGACACAAACGGACGGTTCGTGAGGCTCGGCAGGGGCGGGTCGACGGTGTAACCCCATCGAAAGGCGCCGAACTCGATGCCTGGCACCTGCAGGACGCGATAGCCCGTAGGCGCAGCGTCGAGAGCTTTGGCCGCGTCGGTCCACGCGACCGGCGGGTGTTGATCGTGGACCAGATTCGGATCGACGAAACCGCCGGTGAAAATTGCGGGAAGGTTGGCGATCGCCAATGCTCCCGCAAGCCACGGCACCCCAACGCGAAGTCGCCACCGTGTTCGTGCGAGTGCAGCTACCAGCGCACCCGCGCCGAGAGCGAAGCCCAGAGTGCTCAAGGGCAGTGCACGGGTGCTGCTGCGCATCGCGAGCGAGAGCGCAGAGCGCGAGTTGTTGGCGAGTGGCGACATCAGGGGCGAGGCGTTATCGATGGGATGTACCCCGACCGCGAGAACGACACCCACGAAGACCAGCAGGGCCGCATAGCGACGGTGCGTCCAACGCGTGAGCACAAGGCCGAGCAGGGATATGCCCAACACGACGAAGCTGATGACGATGAGACGGCCAGAGCTCATGTAATGAAACGCGGCTGTCGTCGCAAACCCAATGGGGTCACGTACATAGAACAACCAGTAGCCCATGCCGCGCAGCACCTCTGCGCTCGATGACGTAAACGACACGGCCTGCAGCGTCTCGGAGTACCCCAAGACATCGGCACCGTATTTGCCTTGCACCGACAGCATCGCAATCCACCAAGCTGACATCAGCAGGCTCACCGCACCGAGCTTTGCGGCGACTACCACTGCCCGCCGCCACGAAATGATTCGACCCCACGCGGCATGGACGAGCCACAACACAGGACCGGGAGCGATCATCAGAATCGCGGTAGCGTTCGGCGCGGCCACGGTGGCCATTACAAGCCCGAAGAGTGCGACGTCGCGCCACTTCGTCTGCGTCGCGGCGCGCACGGTGAGACCAATCAGCCAGCCGAGGCCCGCCCAGGGCAACAGCATCGCCGAGGTGCGCGACACGTACGGCAGTACATACGGCGAGAGCTGGTAGAACATTGCCGCAATGAGCGCACCCGTGGCGGGTAGACCGAGGTGCTTCGCCGCCCACCGCGCCCCGAGCCCTGCCATCACCATCAAGCTGCCGATCCACAGTCGATGGGCGATCCAGTCGGGCATGCCAACGGCGTTACAGAGCGAGTACCACGGCCCCGACGGCCACAGGTAGCTGAGCGTCTGATGTGGCACCCAGCCAGCAAATTGGCGGCTGTCCCAGGAATACGGCGCGTCCGATGTGAGCCGGGAGGGGTTCAGATACAAGAACAGTTTGGTGTCAGCCGGGATCTTTCCCGGCGCCGCGGTGAGTGCAGGTACGTAGGCAAGTACGACGAGAACGAGCACATGGAAGCGATCGCGCGAGCGTCGCAAACGACGGAGAAGTGCTGAAGGAAAGGCGCTCATAGGCAGTGGCTGCAACCGGTGCCAGCGGCGGCAATCTAACACGTCGACTGCGCCCGTTGCGGGCCGACGGCGCTAGCGTGGCGATCCGTGCAAACCGTTGTCGTGGTACCCACCTACCAGGAGGCCGACAACATTGTCCGCTTCCTCGGTGAGGTGCGCGCGGCGATGCCCAACGCGCAGATTCTGATCGTCGACGACAACAGTCCAGACGGCACCGGCAAGCTTGCCGAGGAGACCGCTGCTCAACTCGGAAATATTTCTGTTCTGCACAGAGCCGCAAAACAGGGGCTTGGCAGTGCATATCGAAACGGCTTCGCACAGGTCCTCGCCGGCGACTGCGACGTTGTGGTCTCGATGGACTGCGACTTCTCACACGACCCAACGGCCATCGCAGCGCTGGTGTCGCGAATCGAGGGTGGAGCCGATGCCGTCGTTGGTTCGCGATACGTGCCCGGGGGCGGCACCGTGAATTGGCCAACCCACCGGCGACTGCTGTCGCGTTGGGGGAATCGATACACAAGCGGCGTGCTCCGTCTCCACATCCACGATTGCACGTCGGGTTTTCGGGCCTACCGGGCGAGCGCGCTTCGGGCCATCGAGCCAACGTCCACGCAGGCCGAGGGTTACGCCTTCCTCACCGAGTTGGTGCGGCGGCTCGTGCGTCAGAACTACAGCGTCGTTGAAGAACCAATCACTTTCATTGATCGCGAGTTCGGTACGTCGAAGATGTCGGGCCGCATCGTTGCCGAATCGATGCTGCTCGTTACCGGATGGGCGATCGGCGATGTGTGGGCCAAGCTCCGCGGCAGCGCTCGTTCTGGCCGGTAGAGCCTTCGGCTGGCGGGTTACGGAATCGCGCCGAACACGCCGTAGAGGCCAGTGAGCGTTACGAGACCTGCGGCGCACAACGCCAGCACAACGGTCCAGAGTTCGTGACCGCTCGAGAGTTCTTCGCTGTCGTGCTTGTGGGAGATCTCGATGTCTCGAATCCATGCGGCCGCTGAAATGAGCAGCGGAAAGGCCGTGTATAAAAAACGAGGGCGTGCCGTGACAGTGCTCGGCGCGAGCATCAGCAACAACACCACAGCGACGTAAGTGATCATCGGCCACGGCAGTCGCTTCTTCCACGCCATATAGACCAAGACGATTGTTGCAAGGAATGCGACTGCCGTGATGATGTCGGTGGGTGACGACAGTGGGCGGGTGAACGCGGTGACCGTCTTCTTGAGCGCCGTCAAACC
>JANLPV010000184.1:0-4390 GCA_031367435.1 Actinomycetes bacterium
TCGATGCCGCCACCGTGCGTCGCGAGCTACACCGAGCCGGCGTAACGATCCGTCCTCGGCGAGGGTGGAACTGACCACAACACCACGAAACGACGAGTCCACGGGTCGGACCAACGCAGACCACTCCCCCGCGCTCATGAAGATGTGAAACATTCCCCAAATGGAGCGCTCCGCGTGCGAGCGCGGACGCGGAGATCGGTGCGCCTCGACTGCCCGAGACGGAGCGTCGTTCCGTGCCGTTGTTATGCGTCCCGTACCGGCACCGCGGAGACCGTCCTACGCCCCGGAGGTCGTAGCGTCAGCGGAATGGGTGAGTCGGAGAATCCAGATTGTGCGGTCGTAGTCGACAGACGAGCCGACGGGACGGAGCCCGGCGGTGAGAGATCACCAGTCATATTGTCCGACGATGCGGTCGTACTACGACCCTGGAGCTCCTCCGATGCGATCTTCATGGCTGAAGCGTCGAGGGACCCGGCGATCGAGCGCTACAACGGCCCGGCGCCAGCCTCGGTGGCTGACGCAATCACGGTCATCGAAGGCATTGAGCAGAGTTGGCGTACATTCGAGGTCGAGGGTGATCCGACAGGCGTCGCGTTCGCGATCGTTGATGCAGTCTTGGGTGAGCCGGTCGGCATGTGTGGTATCGACCACTGGTCGAGCACAGACGTCGCCCAGTTCGGCTACTGGCTGGCGGCCGGAGCGAGAGGACGAGGACTTGCGACTCGCGCCGTAACGCTGATGACGGGATGGTTGTTCAAGCTCGGAGCAGCTCGGGTCTTCCTGACGATCCAGTCCGAGAACGCGTCTTCGGCCGCGGTTGCACTCCGTGCCGGATTCAGTTTTGAGGGGACGCTTCGCGCCGAGGACGTCTGGCAGGGGCAACGCAAGGACGTGGACGTCTTTGCTGTGCTCGCCGAGGAGTGGCCGTTGGGAAGGGCTCGCTAACTGCCTCCTAACGCCGGGGGTATGGCCGATCCGATGCGCCTACTTCGCTGGTACAGTCGATATATTCCGACAGCACGACGTTCGGTGATGATGTCTAAAAATTTCGACGTAGTGGTATAATGTGCGTATGTCGGCAAATCCAGACGAGTACGTGGTGATCGGAGCGCAGTCGTTGGGTAGATCCATTCGCGAATTCCGCCGTCGTCGCCACATTTCGCAGCAGACGCTGGCTGAACAGGTCGGCGTGCACCGTTCTTACCTGTCTGAGATGGAGTCAGGTGCCACCACGGAGGCGCTCGATCGCATCATCCGGACCCTGTCTGCGCTCGACTTGGAGATCGTGATTCGGGAACGGCTCAGATGACCGTGCTGCAGGTATGGATGCACGGTCGGCTCGTCGCGACGATCAAGGAGTCTCGGCGCAGAATGACGCTGACATATGTCGAGGGTGCGGCCCGACTCGGCGTTCCACTCATTTCGGTCGCGATGCCGATGTCGGCACACGCGTACCCCGACAAAGTGGTCAGACCGTTCTTCCATGGTCTGCTCCCCGAAGGCGAAGCGCGCCAGATTATCGCCTACGACTTCGGTCTCGCAGCCGACGACGACTTCGGTCTCCTCGCTCAAATCGGCCGTGACTGTGCGGGCGCGCTCGTGGTGCTCCCTCCCGGCGAAATGCCCGAAGGCGAACCACCTGCACAGCCACTCGACGTGCTCGACGACAGCGAGATTGGGCGGCGACTGCGAGCCCTTCCCGTTCATCCGTTGGGTGTCACCGGCGCGATTCGCGCATCGCTGCCCGGCGTTCAACCGAAACTGTTGCTCACCCGCCACGACGGCAAATGGTGTTCGCCCGACACGTTGCACCCGTCGACGCACATCCTCAAACCCCCCGTGGTTGAACTCGAACATTCCGTTGCGAACGAGGCATTCTGCATGACATTGGCGAGCGCTGCCGGGCTCGTCGCAGCCGCAACATCCATCGGAAATTTCGATGATCTGACCGTCCTCCTCTCCGAGCGTTACGACCGTCAGCTAGACGCGAATGGAACGACCCGACGGCTTCATCAAGAAGACACCTGCCAGGCCCTTTCGATCATGACGCGAGTCGCGAGACTGAAATACCAGGCGTTCGGCGGGCCGAATCTACGCGCCATCGCCAAAGTGCTGACCCAATGGGGCGGCTCTGCAACCGATCTCCTCCGGTACGTGACGTTCAGCGTCCTGATGGGCAACGCCGACCTGCACGGCAAGAACCTGTCGTTCCTGCATCGTGACGACGGCACCGTCACGCTCGCGCCGATGTACGACGTGATGTGCACCACCTACTACGACGGCCAGCAGGGACGACGACAGATCGACACCGAACTCGGCCTCTTCATCGCAGACAAGACCCACATCCTCACCGTCACCGTCGACGACCTCGTCGCCGAAGCCCAAGCGTGGGGTATGCAAACAGCGGCCGCTCGCAACACGATTTCATCGCTCGCCGCTCACATTGCGGGCACCATCGACGACACCGTTGACAAGCTCGGGTTCACCGTGCCGACCGAACTCATCGAACGCGTACGCGAACGAACAACACACTTTCCGTGACAGTCACTCCTCTGGTTCGAGCGCGGACGCGAGGACATGCACCTCTCAGCTCGCATCCGACACCATGGGCTTCTGCGCTCGCGTTCTGTGCGGATCGCGTATTTCCGGACTGAATCAGATCGGCAGCTCGGTGTCAGTTGCCTATGCCGTGCCAAAGTCCGACATCGGACTTGGGTGGCCTGAAGTCGGGTGGCCACACTGTGGCTTGGTCCCACGTCGCGCCGACCATCGTGACGCCGTCCGTGCGGGCCGACAGGAACTCGGTTGCGATCAGGTAGGCGCCATCAAGGCGTGCGTCGCGAAGATCTGCTCGGTCGAGCTGCGCTCCCGTAAGAAAGGCTGCATACAAGTTTGCCCCACGGAGGTTGGTGCCGCGCAGGTCGGACGCGGTGAGGTCAGCCCGGTCGAGGTTCGCCCCAGCGAAGTTCCTTCCGCGCAGGTCCAAATCGTGCAAGCGACATCGGCTGAGGTCCTGCCCGCTCAGATCGTCGATGTTCATCACGTGCGCTCGTGCGATGCGGTCCCGCTTACGCCACACGAATGCCACGAGCGCATCGTGACCGGAATTCGTACCGAGAGCAACAGTGACGTTTTATCCAAAACAACGAGTGCCGATCTCAGTTCGGGGCGGCCTACTCAAGTTGGGCCAGCGCCGAGACGATCAGAGCGTCGAGGTCGAAGAAACCGTCGCCAACGACCGGGTCGTGTGCATCAGGGATCGCGGTGAGCCGATCGAGAGCGACGGCATACGGAATTTCGAGATCGCCCCACGCCGAACGGAAGTCATCGATCCACTGTTCCGACGCCCGTTCGCGTGCTTCCAGCAAGCCTTCAAGATCAGAAATCAGACGCCCGAATGACACGCCACCCGACTGGAAACGGGCGATGCATTCCCGCATCAGCACCAGTTGTCGACGTTCACGTTCGATCACTTCCGTCTCGTCCGACACGTGAGCAGAGTGCCCTGATCATCACGATGAACGCAAGACGGTTCTCGCGGACAGCACAACGCGAACCGATCGGCAGTCCCATCTCCGGGCCAACCGCCTTCGTCGAAGTCACAATGGTCGGAATGAGAGGATTTGAACCTCCGACCCCCTGCTCCCAAAGCTGAAAAAGGGCCATCTACCTGGTGTTTTGTGGTGTTGAGCAATGCTGAAATATGTTGCTCAGTGCGCCTGAGCTGGGGTGATTCCGACGTGCCAACACCACCCGGATGGGGGCGGAACAGGCACTGCTTTTCGGATTGATACATTCACGATACATCGAAGGTTGGGTTTCGATTCGTCGGAGCGACCGATTCGATCTGCGCGATCGCGGTCCCTCATCGGCCGCTTGAACAGGCGCGAATGTCCTTACCTTCTAGCGGTTTTCGGCCACAAGGTTTGTCCCGTTTCAATCGGGCAGGGGGCCGCGCGAATGTTCGACTGGGCCTGCCGTGTGACGCTCCTCCCACTAGTCGCGGCCAACCCCGGGTGGCACCCTTCACGTTTTGGACTCGGCGCTCCTTGAACATTTTCGCGGTCGCTCGGTTGCGATCGGAGACGCTGGCGAGGTCGTCGCAGGTGGCCACTCGAAAGAACGGCCGCTCGTCAGCGCCTAGACCCTCATCGAGGATCATCTCGTGTCGCAGGAGCCGTGGACAATCGCCGCGTTCGCGCACCACTCGTGGCGGAGGTCGTCCGCGGCACCAGGACCGTGGTTCGCGGCGACATCGTCATCGCAGCGACGCCATAACCGAATTGTCCAGCAGGACGCGGATGCGCCGCTATTTCCTTGTTGAGAGGTCGATGTGTGCTGGTGTTCGGCGGAAGGATTGTGCGTTCACATTCGCGCCTTGAGGGGACTG
>JANLPV010000168.1:0-8176 GCA_031367435.1 Actinomycetes bacterium
GGCACCTCGATCGACGACCATCAGCAGCAGTTCATCGAATCGCGCGACTTCTTCTTCCTTTCGACGGTGAACGCCATGGGCGAGCCAACGGTTTCATACAAGGGTGGCGGCACCGGAGTGGTCACGGTTGTTGACCCGAGCACCTTGGTGTTTCCGAGCTACGACGGCAACGGCATGTTTCTCTCGTTGGGCAACATCGTCGAGAGCGCGATGATCGGCATGCTGTTCATCGATTTCGAAACACCGAACCGACTGCGCGTGCAAGCGACAGCGACCGTCAGCTCTGACGATCCGCTGATGGCGCGCTTCCCAGGCGCGCAGTTGTTGGTGCGCGCCAAGGTCGACCGGGTCTTCGAGAACTGCGCCCGAATGATTCACAAACACACGCGCGTGGAAACGTCTCGTTATGTGCCCGACGGTTCAGGCCACGCACCGTTTCCAGCATGGAAGCGAATCGATCTCCTCCAGAGCGCGCTGCCAGCAAGCGACGCTGGTCGCGCCGAACGCGAGGGCGGAGTGATTTCGGTTGATGAATACGCTGCCTTGCGCGCCACCGGCGATTCGTAACCGCCTCAACGCCCGGCGTGCTCCAATCGGCACCGTTCTCGCCGAAGTTCCGCCCCTGAGGCCCAGGACGGGCGCAGGAGGCGGAACTTCGCGACCTGTGTTGTCTCACGACATAGGAAACACAAAGGGACGAGCGTTGGGCTCGGTACTCACTACAAACGACGAAGCACGACCCACGTAAACGATTGCTCGGTGCCGCTTGGCGTGCGGTGCACTTCCTGCTCCGCCCGTTCGAGGGCGAAGGCCTCGCCGAATTGCTCGGCGAGGCCTTCGGCGTCGTAGCGAGACGTCGCGAGCCCGGAGCACTGCTCCGGGCCATCGAGTCCAAATGATCCGATCACGACCGTGCCGCCCGGAGCCACAGCGCGTGTTGCGAGGTCCACATACGTTGTGCGATCGCGCTCATCGGTGAGGAAATGAAAGACGGCACGGTCGTGCCAGGCGTCCCACTGCCGCCGAGGTGTCCACTTCAATAGGTCAGCGACGATGAAAGAGACCTGCTGATGGCGGTCGGCGAGTCGTTCACGCACGAGGTTCAGCGCGAGCTCCGACACGTCGAGCACCGTCACATCCGCGAAGCCTTCGTCGAGGAGCGCGTCGATGAGCACGGATGCGCCCGCACCGACATCGATGACCGACACAGGCCGAGGGACGACGGCCGTGAGAATCCGCATGGACATCACCGGGTCAGCCTGGAACCAGCTGACCTGATCGGCATCCTTCGACCCGTACACCTGGCTCCAGTGGTCAGACGCGGGCTTCACGTGCGCTTCCTCGACCGTCGTTGCGTAGTGGACACTTCCGTCATGGGACACGCCCAGCGCCTTGCATTGCTGTGGTGGGCGAGGCTCACCACTTGCATTGGGGTTCGACGCCGAAGCGCTTCAGCACGAGCGAAGCCGGGCATCCCCCGAGCGTGACGTAGAGCCACTGGTTCACGCCGACGAATGCCGTGAGCAGTAGAAACCAGGGGCTGACGACTGCACTCAGCAACGCGCCGAGCAGCGTCATGGTCCCGGCCATCGCGAACAGAACGCGCTCGAGCGGCCAGTGTGTGGGCCTGTTGTCTGTGGTGACTGTGGTGGTGGTGTTCATCGAAGGCTCCTTACAACGAGGTCTCGGGCACCGCGAACGGGTGCCCGGGTCCGGTGGGTGCTAGTGACTGAAGTTGACGTGGGGCAGGATCTTCTGGAGCCACTTGGGGGCGTACCAGTTCTTCTCTCCGAGCAGGGCCATGGTGGCAGGGACGAGCATCACGCGCACGACGGTGGCGTCGAGCAGCACCGCCATCGCCAGGGTGAGACCGAGTTCGGTGGGCGGGATGGGGCCGGTGACCCCGAACGCGATGAAGACGATGATCATGATGACCGCGGCATTGGTGATCGGCCGGCCGGTACGGGCGATGCCTTCGCCAATCGCGCGGCGGGTGTCGCCGGTGGCCTGATAGCGCTCCTTGATCGCGGCTAAGAGGAACAGCTGGTAGTCCATCGACAGGCCGAAGAGGAGGGCGAAGAAGAAAAGTGGCGCCCATGCGTCGACGAAGCCTTGGTGTTGGATGCCGATCAGCCCGGTGCCGTAGCCGTGTTGGAACACGAGCGTCGCGAACCCGAAGGCGGCGCCGACGGTGACGAGGTTCATCAGGATGGAGAAGGTGGCGATGACGATGCTGCGGAACACGACGAGCAGCAACAGGAACGCGACAATCAGAATCACGCCGATCGCGTAGGGGGCACGGTCGACGAGCACGTTGGTGAGGTCATGGTTTTGGCCCGCGGGGCCTCCCACCTTGGCGCTGGGGATGGCCGTGTCGAGTTGGCTCCGTAGGTGGGTGACCATGTCGGCGGTGGCGGACTGGTCGATCTGGGTACCGGGCGTGACCCGCACAACGACGCGACCGGTCGACGCTGGCGGGGCAACGATGCGCGCGTCGACGACGTTGGGGAGGGCGGTGGCGATGTCGATCACCTTTTGGGCGTCGGCGGCCGCGACGGTGATGTAGGCAGGGCCTGCTGCGCCGGGTCCGAACGATTGGACGACCATGTCGTAGCCGTCGCGGCTGGTGCGGCCCTGATCGACAACGCGAGCGCCGGGCATGCCGAGCTTCATGCCGAACGATGGGACGATCAGCGCGCCGAGCAGCACCAAGCCGATCGTGAGCACCATGCCCGGGCGGCGCAGTGCCACGCCGGTCCACTTCGCCCAGCGACCTTCGGCAACGATGTCGGGATCCTTCTTGCCACGAGTAACCAACACCTTGTCGCCCATCGCGACGAGCACCGCCGGCAACAAAGTGAGGGCGGCGAGGGCAACGGCGATGACCGAGATGATCATGCCGAGCGCCATGGTCTGGAACACCATGACGGGGACGAGGAACACGGCTGACAGCGACAGGACGACGGTGAGAGCGGACAGGAAGACGGCCTTGCCGGACGTGGACATCGCGTTCTCGATCGCCTTGATCGCGTCCTTGCCCTCGACGCGTTCCTCGCGGTAGCGCGAGACGATGAACAGGCTGTAGTCGATACCGACTGCGAGGCCGATCATCATCGAGAAGTTCATCGACCAGACCGAGATCGGCGAGATCCACGACAGCATGTGGAGCGAGGCGAAGCCGGTGGCGATGCCGGCGATGGCGAGCATCAGTGGCACGCCGGCGGCAAGCATCGCCCCGAACGCAATGAACAACATGATCAATGTCGGCAGCCCCGAGAGCAGCTCGGCCTTGTGCAGTGCCTCTTCGTTCATCTTGTTGAAGTCCGACCACACCGGCCATTCGCCGGTGACCTTGGTCGTAGTGCCGGATGCAACGGTGAGACCACTCACGTAGCTGCCGAGTTCACCGGCACCGACGGGGCGGTCCTTGTCGGTACCGATCTTCTGCTCGACCGGCACCAACGCAGTCAAGCCGTCGCGTGAGATCATCCCGGCCTCGGGCGGCATATCCAGCGGATTGATCACCGAGAGCACTCGCGGACCCTTGGCCAACTGGGCCACGAGCGCCCTCAACCCGGAAGGGTCTTGCGTGATCGGGGTGGCCTGCCGGTAGACGACGATCGGGTTCTCGGCACCGAGCGCGGGGAAGTCCTTACGAAGCTCCATGCGCACCTGCTCGGCCGTCGAGCCCTTTGCGTCCCAGCCGGCACCCGAGAGGGACTTGGTGAGCGTGATCGCCAACGGCGCGGCAGCCAGGGTGACCAACAGCCACACCAGAATCACCGCTCGGCGGTGGCGTGCCATCGACGCGGCGAGGCGCGAGAACAGCGCCCGCTCGTCCGGGTCGTGCGACGGCTCATGTTCGACAGGCAACGTCGGCTCGAGGGTAGTGATCACGTTAGGGGCTCCTCGCTGAGGGTGTGGTTTGCAGATGTACTATACCCCCAGGGGTATCGTACATCCACCCCGAGGGAGACATATTTGACTGACGTTGCAGTCTGCGGGTCAGGCGAGCTTCATGAACATGCTCCGCATCTCCGCGAGCGAGTCGCCGTGGGTGATGGGCGGCGGTAGCGGTGCGATGGTCCCGTTGTTCACTGATCCAGCGTCGATGACAGCGAAGCAGTGGTTATGGGTTCTGTCGGTGTTGGAGGGCATCGAGGCGGTTGCGGTAATCGTCCGGCTCGATCTCGCCGCGGGCGAGACGCTCTGCCAAGAGTTCCTGCGGTGTGGGCCGCGCTGACGCTGTTGGGGCCGGCATGTGTGCCGGTGCGTGAGATGTGTGGTTGCCGTGTCGGATGAGTGTGACGGCGATCCAGATGATTCCACCCCAGAAGGCAATCATCATGATGGCCATCCACCACCAGGTGCCTCCGCCCATGTTGTCGTTCCAGTTTCCGTTGTGCATGACCATCTCCTTGGTTGTTCTGCACTGAACGGTACGCCCGTTGGACCCGTTGTTCCGCCGAACTTGGTGAACAGCGAATCTTCTGCACACCGGCTCCACAGGTTCTCCATATCGTGCTGGCATCGTTGCGGTCAAAGAGGCCGCGTGTGCGGCGCGCCCGTATCACGGGCGGAAAGGACAGAACGATGAAATCGCTTTCACGACGTGAGTTGTTGGCGACGGGCGGCGGAGTATTACTGCTTGGCGCGTGCGGCTCGAAGGCGACCTCGTCGATTGGTGGTGTCGCCGTCGGCCCGACCGATCCGGCGATCGAACGCCGTGACGCGTTGCGTCGCAAGGCCGACGCCGCGACGGTGACAACGATGGTGACCGCAGCACCGGCGACGGTGTTGATTGGAGGTCGCGAGGTATCCACTTGGGCGTTCGGCGAACGCCCAAGTGCCGGGGGGATCCGGGCCAAGGTCGGAGACCTCATCGAGGCGACGTTCGTCAACCAACTACCGGTGGCGAACACGATGCATTGGCACGGCATTGCGTTGCGCAACGATATGGATGGTGTGCATGATCTCACCCAGGCGCCGGTTGAAACGGGTGCTCAGTTCACGTACCGCTTCACGGTGCCCGATGCTGGCACCTTCTGGTTTCATCCGCATATGGGTCTCGAGCTCGACAAGGGTCTATATGCCCCGTTGATCGTGGAGGACCCGAACGACCCAGTCGCGTTCGATGCCGACGTGACATTGATGTTGGACGACTGGTTGGACGGCTACGGCCGCACCCAGGAACAGGTCTTGGCAGAGTTGAAGTCGACCGGCGGGCACTCGGGCCACATGGGCGGCGACCCGTCGAACAGCGGCATGGGTGGAATGGGCGGTATGGGTGGTATGACTTCGTCGTCGGGTGGAATGGGTTCGATGATGGATGGGCTCACCGGTGACGTGACCTATCCGTTGCATCTGATCAATGGTCGCGCCCCAACCGAACGGGAAACAGTGAAGACGATCCCTGGGCAGCGGGTGCGGTTACGGTTGATCAACGCGGGATCCGACACCGCGTATCGGGTTGCTGTTGGTGGGCATCGAATGACGGTGACCCATGCTGACGGGTTCCCGGTCGTCCCGGTAGAGGTCGACAACGTCGTTTTGGGAATGGGCGAGCGTTACGACGTGATCGTCGTCGCCCAATCTGGTGCGTTCCCGATCGTCGCAGCGCCGGAAGGCAAAACGGACCCGGCGGCTGAAGCGGTGCTGTCGACGAGCAACTCGGCGGCTGTCCCGGCGATCGGGACGAAACCGTCCGAACTCTCGGGACGCACGCTCGTCTATGCCGACCTCGTCGCTGCCGACGCTGTCCGGTTGGCTGCAAAAAGGCCAGACCGGTCCGAGACGATCGCGCTCACCGCGAACCCTTCGGGTTACGTGCATGGCATCAACGCCAAGAGCTACCCCGACAGCGCACCGGTCGTTGTGCGCGAGGGCGAACGACTCAGGTTGAGAATTGTCAACAACACGATGATGTTCCACCCGATCCATTTGCACGGCCACACGTTCCAGATGGTCGGCGATGGGAACGCGCGTAAGGACACTGTGAACGTGTTGCCGATGTCCTCTGTGGAGGTGGACATCGCTGCCGACAACCCCGGACAGTGGATGCTGCACTGTCACAATACGTATCACTTCGAGATGGGCATGGCGACCGTGCTCTCCTACCGTGGCTGAGTACCGGCGCTACCGTCGATAAGTGAACGACCGATTGGAGAGAGCGTGGCGCTGATATTGGTGGTTGACGACGAGGTACGTATCCGCGACCTCGTGCGCCGCTACCTCGAGCACGACGGGCACCAGGTGGTGACCGCAGGCAGCGGAGCTGAGGCGCTCGAGGTCTCTCGTCGTACCAGCGTCGATCTGATCGTGTTGGACCTCCGCCTGCCTGACGTCCCCGGTGAGCAAGTCGCTGCCGAGATTCGCCGCAACTGTGACGTGCCGATCCTGATGCTCACTGCCAAGGTCGACGAACGCGACCGTATCCACGGACTCGAGATGGGTGCGGACGACTACGTGACCAAACCGTTCAGTCCACGCGAACTCGTGCTACGCATCAACGCAATTCTTCGCCGCGGCCGAACGTCCACCACTGTCGAACCGATCGTGTCGTTCGGTGGTGGTGTGCTGCAGATCGACGAAGGCACGCGACGAGTCACCGTCAACGGCGAGGTCGTCGAGCTGACCCCAACCGAGTGGGGGGTGTTGCTGTCGCTTGCGGCGCAACCGGGTCGGGTGAGCTCGCGCTACGAACTCATCAACCGTGTGCGCGGCTACGAGTTCGACGGTTACGAGCGGACCGTGGATTCGCATGTCAAGAATTTGCGCCGCAAGATCGAACCCGACGCGTCACATCCCATGATCGTGCAAACCGTCACGGGTGTCGGCTACCGACTGGGACTCGCCCGTGACCGCTGACCGCCACTGGGTCCGCAGCCCCCTCGGCACACGCCTCGTTGCCGGCTTCGTCGCCGTCGCCGTCGCTGCCGTGTTCGTGGTCGCAGGGCTTACCCTGTGGCGCACGAAACACTCGGTCGGGCAGTTGGCACGAGAACGTCAACAAGCAACTGCAGAAGCGATTGCCGGCACCCTCGGTCTCGCGTACCAGCAAAGCCGCGGCTGGGAATCTTTCGATGCCCACCCGGCAATGATGCTCGCCATCCAAGCAGGCGCGTCGCTGAACGTGCTCGACGCCGACGGTCGCACCATCGAGCTACGCAACTCGATGGACAACATGGCGCCAATGGCGGTCGACGCCCATGGGCCGACGCGCACTTCGCCGATCACCGTCAACGGACAACAGGTCGGCACCGCAAGGGTGCGGTTCGTGTCGGGCGAACTCGCTCAGGCCGAGATGCACGTCCGCGACGCACTCAGCGGCACGGTCCTGATCGGCTCGCTGGCCGCCGCGCTCGTTGCGCTCCTGGTCGCGATACCAGTCGCACGACTGATCATTCGACCGTTACGACGCGTCACCGACGCAGCCCGACGCCTCGGCGAAGGCGACGCCACCGCTCGCGCCGAAGGCCATGACGCACCCGGAGAGATCGGCACCCTCAACCGCACCTTCGACACCATGGCCACCCGCCTGCAAGCCAACGAAGTCGCCCGCCGAAACCTCGCCGCCGACATGGCCCACGAACTCCGCACCCCACTCACCCTGCTCCAAGGCGGCTGCGAGGAAATCATCGACGGCATCAGTGAACCAACCATGGAACACTTCGTCCAAATGCACGACGACGTACTGCGACTCCGACGCCTCGTCGACGATCTCGGCACTCTGGCCGCGGCCGACTCAGCCCTGGCCGGGCCCGACTTGAGCACGCAGCGTTGCGATCTCGCCGACATCGCCGCCTACGCTGCCGACGCACTGCGACCCCTCATCGACGCGCACCAGCACCAACTACTCCGGCACCTCGAACCGGCGATCGTCTTCGGCGACCCAACCAGACTTGGCCAGATCGTCACCAACCTGCTCACCAACGCGATCAAGTTCACCCCAGCGGGCGGCATCATCGAACTCACCGTGCACCAGGACGCAACGAGCCATCTCACATCCCTCACCGTCAGCGACAACGGTCCCGGCATCGCCGTCGAAGACCGCAAACAAGTCTTTGAACGCTTCTACCGCAGCGAAACGACCCGACCTATCGCTGGCAGCGGTATCGGTCTCGCCGTCGTCGACCAACTCGTCAGAGCGCACGGCGGATCGGTGAACATCGCCGAA
>JANLPV010000169.1:0-1724 GCA_031367435.1 Actinomycetes bacterium
GCCTCAACAGTGCGATTGTTGCGCTCTGCCAACTGAGCTACACCCCCGTGGAATGCGTCGAAAGCCTAGCGGTGACGTCAGTGAATCTGAAAGACGTGAATCAGAAAGACGTGAATCAGAACGACGTGAATCAGAACGACGGGATGTCACCGTGCAGGCCTCACCGTGCAGGCATCACCGTGCAGGCCTCACCGTGCGGGAATCACTCCAGTGGCAGCATGGGCCGCAGGGGCATCAGGCGGCGCGGAACCATGTGTTGTCTGCGTATTGGCTGTGCTGCTCGTATTGCTTGAGTTGCACGAGTTTGTAGCAGTAGCCGCACAGCGCCAGGAACGACAGGGCGAACGCGTACATCATGACGTTGGCATGTGTCGTAGCGGCGAGGAAGAGCGTGGCGCACGTGGACAATACGAGAACGAAGAGCACATTCGAACGACGCTGACGAACGACCTGACGACTGCTCATCGGGCGATTGAGGTGCGACTGGCGGTGATGGTGACCCGCTGAACCGGACAACGTCGGCTCGCCATGGGAACGGCGCTGCAACGAGGCCGTGTTCATCTGTTCGCGACTATGGGTGGCCGTGTGTGGATGCGGCCGCTGCATCTGGCCGGGGCGACCACCAGCGGCGGGGCGAGACAACGGCGACTGCGTCAGGGGACGAGACATCGACCGCATCGGTGCCATGCCACGAGTGGGCACTGAACGCTGCAGGCTCGAAAGCTGACGGTTGAAGTCGGAAACCGACGTGCCGGGACGATTCTCGCTGCGATTACGTAACAGCGGCGGAAGAAGCACTGCGGCCCAAGCAGCGGCGACGGCCAGGAGAACAATTTTGGTCATTGTTTACCGTCCGTTAGGGAGGAGTTGGTGAGCGGCATGTGAATGTGTTCAACAGGTGCTGCCATCGCCAAGATGGTAACAGGTCTGTAACTTCTTTACGATTGTACTACGTTTGCAACGACCGCCGCAACGTCGTCGGCGCGGCGATAAGTGCCCGAGCGGCCACCCGTTTTCTCCCACAGGGCGAGTTCGCCAATCACCATTCCTCTATCGGCGGACTTACACATGTCGTAGACAGTGAGGGCCGCGACGGAGCACGCGTGCAGCGCCTCCATCTCGACACCGGTGCGGTCAACCGTGTCGACTTGTGCCTCGATCACGATCTGATCGTCACCGATCTCGAAGTTGATGTAGACCGAGCCCACTAACAACGGATGACATAGCGGGATCATGTCGGAGGTACGTTTTGCGGCTTGGATGCCTGCAATTCGGGCGACCGCAAGCACATCACCTTTGTTGACCTCGCGGTTGGCGATCGCCGCCGTGGTTTCAGGACGCATCTTCACCACGCACCTGGCGATGGCACGTCGGTGTGTTGGCTCCTTGGGGGTGACGTCCACCATGCGGGCGCGTCCAAGTGGATCGAGGTGGGTGAACGACAGATCAGACATGTGGGAAAACAGCGTAGTGAGTCCGCGTGGCGTACATGCCACCCACGCTCACGGAAGCTCCGGGCCTGTTTCGACGACCTCGAACTGGGTGCCAGAGATGGTCTTGAGTTGGTTCAAGTCGCTGTCGTCCCATCCCGCACTTGGCGCCCCTTGGAAGAACCAGTTGCTGCCGTTGTCGGCCACGATCAGTCCATAGCGTTGTAACGCCGTGGCGATCACGCGTGCTTGAGGCGCGAGCCCGCTGACATTGAAGGTTGCCTTGAGGCGAAG
>JANLPV010000050.1:0-6063 GCA_031367435.1 Actinomycetes bacterium
GCGTGTCGACCTCGACTGCAGACCGGATGATGTGGACCGGCGCTCTCCGGTCCTTTTCGGTTGGCCGCCGACGCCTGGCAACCCGTGAGGCCGTGGCCGATTTCATTCGGCGGCGCGAGCGACTCGCTGACATCGCCGCCCACCCCGAGGGTGAGGCTCAGCAGTGAGGCGCCCGAAAAATGGAACGACCCCGGCGGCCACCGGAGTCGGACCTACTGCTCAAGTTCCAAACTGCAGCCAGCATAGCGCCATCGCGGGTAACGCGCACGATCACCGGCAGGCGTTCATCGCTGGCACGACGACGGTGCGCATTGGCACCCATCGCACGACATGGCTAACCGACCCTTCGGACCTGGCCGGCCGGTCTGCGCTGTGCGAGATGTTCGCCTGCCTAGAGCGCCAGGGCACTAGGCCTCGCTGGCACGATCGGGATGCTGACTTCGCGCACGACTGGCGGTTTTCGGATGTCGTGCTGAGACCCAGTTCGCTGAGCCTAATGGTGTCGGCCGACTCGCTCGCCGTCCTAGAGCGCCGTGAGCACGCGGTGGCGTTGCGTCCTCTGTCGCCCGGTGTGCGGTGATGAGCCGGACGCATACGTTTCCGGCGACAGTGGAGGAGGGTTTGTCTCGGCTGGATGCACTCTATGCCAGGAGTGGTGTACTGCATGCTCGCCGCGGGGACACGCTTCATTCCTATTGCGTCGGTCTGGGCCACGCCGCCGGTCGGGATTCGAACGCAGCGTTTGAGACTCGAATCCGTGACGGAAAGATCGTCGGCGTGTGTCACGGCTGCGGGCTATCACTCCCGCAGTACGTGACTAATTTGGGCGGGAATTTGTCTGACCTGATGCCGAGGTCTGATAGCTCCGTTCGCTCTGATCAACGACAGTGGAGCCCTTCGATTGCAGTGGCCATCCCTCCTGCGAAGGCCAAGGTAGCCCCCGTGCCACTTGGCCCAGTCGTGGCCGTGTATCCCTACGACGATGCCGATGGCAAGCGCCTCTTTGAGATCCGCCGACATGAGCCACCCAAGGAGCTCCGCCCGTATTTACCGGGCGTGAAATATGCCGGCATTCAGTCCATCGCCAAGCTGGATCGCCCCATCTATCGGCTTCCAGCGATTCGGCAGGCGATAGATCGGGGTGAGCAGATCTGGATTGCTGAGGGCGAGAAGGACGTCAACGCCTTGGTTGAGGCAGGCGTAGCAGCGACTTGCAACGCTTTCGGCGCCAGCCATTGGGAGTCACATCACACGGATTCGTTAGCCGGCGTTCGTGACGTGATCCTCGTGGCAGACGCTGACATCGCTGGTTGGACTAGATGCCAGACCATCTCAGCGGATCTCGCTCGCCTCACCCCGCCACCCAAGATTGTGATAGTTCAGGCGAGTGTCGGCAACGACGCTAGCGACCATCTATCGGCTGGTTGCGAGCTCGAAGATTTCGATGAGCTGACACCTGACGAGATCACATTACTGATTAGTTCAGCGACGACGAATCGTGATCCCGAGCCAGGCACCGACATCATGCGGCGCGATCCACTGATGGGCGACCGCTCCCCAACGTTGGGCAACCTGCCCGATGTCGTGTCGTCTGTGTTCTCGCTGCTGCCCTATGACGCTAGTGATGCGCTGCGGTCGGCACTCACCCGATTGGCGATGGGCACATTCACGCTCGGCGATCTAGAGGCATTCCCTCCCCGTGAGTATCTGGTCACAGGCGTCATTCCGTCGGGCGGCGTGTGCGAGATTGTCGCCCCACCTGGCACATGGAAAACGTTCGTGGCGTTGGCACTTGCGCTGTGCATCATCAACGGCGTCTCGTGGCTTGGGCTGACGACGCGCCGAACCAAGGTCTTGTACGTTTGCCCCGAGGGTAAGTATGGGTTGGCAGGTCGGGTTCGTGCGTGGCTCGCCGCTAACCCAGGATTGACCGCCGACGATCTCTACTTCTTGACGGTTTCACCGCACCTTTCGCAGGCCGGCGATGCTGCCGCTGTGACGGTGCTGGCACGCCACCTCGACGTCGGGCTGATTGTGCTCGACACGATGGCCCGAACACTCGCCGGCTGGTCCGAAAACGACTCGGCGGACATGACTCAATACCAGTCCGTGATCGACTCAATCATCGAGCACACCGACGCAACGGTCCTCCTGATTCACCACACCACAAAGGCGGACAAGACCGGTTACCGCGGGTCCAGCGTGATCGAGGGGATGCTCGACACCCTGATGATTTTCCACCACGCTAAGGGTGAGCGTGTGACGAAAATTTGGCTCGACAAGAGCAAGGATTCGCGCGACCAGTACTACTTATCGCCCGGCCGATTGTCTGAGTCGGGCGACTCGCTGGCGTTCGGGCTCGACACCCAGCCGCCGACAGAATCGCCGGTTAGCGAAAAGGTGCTGGCCGTACTGGCAGAGGCGCCGGGTCCGCTCTCTGGTCGTCAGGTCTGGGTCCTGTCGGGTCTGGGTCGTGGGACCACGGACGCCGAGCTACCGCGGCTCTACGCCCGCGGGCTGGTCCGCAAATCCCCCGGTGCGCGCAACGCCATCCATTGGTCGTTGGCACCGCCGAATGAAACGAGTGGCCCAGTGGCATCGAGTGGCTTTTGAGTGGCTCCCGACCACTGAGCGTTGAGTGGCTCAGTGGCTCAGTGGCTCCACCCCCTATAGGTGGAGCCACTGCCACACGCTCCAGGCCACTCATTCCGGTGGAAAGAAGAACATCGAGTGGCCTTTGTGAAATCAGTTCATTTCGACGGTCAATCCGTCACCCCAAGTTCTCGGCGGCATTCCCGCTCGCCGGCGTGTAACCCCCCAACGAAAGAAGAATCGAAATGACCGAACAAGAAACCGCGCTGATCGTGATGAAGAAATACCGCGCCATCATTTTCCAGGGAGCGGCCTTCACCGCGCATTGGGCGTATGGGCTCGACCTGAACGACGACGGCGTGCAGACAAGGATCGAGGGCGCTTGCAAGAACGCGCTCAACGCGGTTGCCAACGATAAGGCCGCTTCGGCGATCGATCGGGAGGCCGCTGCTGCTGTGGCGGTGTTGCCGTATCCATTGGCGATCAGCGTCCCAATGAACGACGACGGGAAAGGGAGCCTGATTCGCAAGTTCTTGATTGACCAGGCAAAGCACGCCGCTAAGTGGTTCGGGCCGCTTAGCGAGGCGATCGAGGTTTCGTTCTACATTCCGGTCGACTGAACAAGTCTTGCCGCCCGTCGTCGCGTCATGGCCGGCGACGGGCGGCAACCCTTTGCACGTGCTCCGCAGCGCTCCAACCGATTCGACGCGTTGCTGCGCTTCACCTTCAACAGAAAGACCCCTTGATGCTCGAACACAAGAGGAAAGAACGCGGCGCTCAAATCGCTGCATATCGTGCGGACGTACCCGAGGCCATTGACCGCGAGCGCATGACGGAGAAAATTGTCGCGCTCCGCCGTCTCATGACGCCGTGGCGCCAGGTGGGCGAACAGCTCGGCGTAGCCCCGTCGACGGCGCTCCGATGGTACAGGGATGCTCTCGCCGGCGAGGTGAATCACGCCGATAGGGCGGAAGCGTTGGCCGTGGAACTCGACGCCTGTAACGCGTTACAGGCGGCATGGTGGTCGAGAGCCATTGCCATTCACACGGACAAGGACGGCAACACCTACATGGACGACAAGGCCGCCAACATCGTGTTGAAGGTCATGGCTGCCCGCGCCCGCCTGATGGGCCTCGACGCGCCGATCGTGATCGATTCAGGCGACCCGGCCGAAGTTGTGGCCGCGGCGATCGTGGCGCACCTGGCGAGGCGTTCAGAGCTAGAGCGTTAGACGCGGTATTCGGCCAAATTCTTTCAGGTCACCCACGCGCTTAACGCGCATGGCTTAGTCTTCCCGGCGGAATCCCTGCACGATTCTCACGAGAAGGAAACCAACATGGTGTCAAAGTACCGCCCGAAGAACTCTGCCGATGGGGTCGTTGTCGATCCCGACGTCCCAACCTTCACCGAGCTGATCACTCAATGGGCCAAGAACGAAGCGCCGAACGTCTATCACCACGACGAAGGCGCTCTGAACCAGAACCGCTTCTCGGTTCTCACCGGCATTACGACGACCGTCATCAATCGCTGGTTCCTGCGTGGCTCGGTGGTCAAGGACAAGTACATTCGGCCAGTCCACGAGGCGACCGGTATTCCCATGGCCAAGTTAGAGGCGTCAGCCGCGAAGACCCAAGCGCTTTGGAAACTCAGCAACTCGACCGGTGAGATACTCAACAATGCCCATCACATTCTTGAGCTTGCCCAGCGGGTCGAAAAGGTTGAGGGGTCAACGGCGACCAACACCGCTGCGATCGTGGCGCTCACCGAGCAAGTCGAGGCGCTCGTTCAGTCGTTCGCAAGTGATCTCGTCGATGGCACCGAACGGCTCATCGAACAGGTACGAGGCATCCTTGATGGCGGCCCAGCGGTCCGCAAGCGGAAGTAACTCGGCCACCGCTTGAGCTAATCGCTCCAGGGCTTCGGTCCTGTTTGGCGGACTGGTATTTCGAGGCCTCACCGCCCGATCAGCGCGCTCGTACGCGTCATTCAACGCGTGTCTGCTGATCTATTCGGCGCTGGCTTACCGGCCGACGTGGTGGCCGCGGCCATCGTCGCCCATTTGGCGAAGCGAGAATTAGAGCTCTGAATCGCCGTCATCTAGTTCGATGGCTGCGACGGTTCAGGGATCTACGCCCTTGCGGCTTTTCGTTCGGCTGCCTTCTCGGCCAACCTGGCTTCGACGTCGGCTAACTCAGCGTCAAGCTGGGGTAGACGCTCTACGAGGTGCTTTCGTTCCTTGCGTAAACCGTTGCGCCATTCGCGTAGCCCGGCTTCGCTGTTGGCTTTCTGTTTGGCCTGCTCGGCCTCTTCGGCATACCGCTCTGCCAAGAGCTGTTTCCGGAGGTCCAAGAAGCTGATCGGGTGGTCCGGGTGCGCAGTGTAAACGGTCTTCGCCTTCGTCTGGTCGGTCATCACTTCGTGCTCTTCGCCTTGGCCTTGTCGCGACGTTCAAGCCATTGCTCTGCCGACTCGTTGAGGATGGTTTGTAGGTCGATGTCGTCATCTAGCGCGGCTTGACGTAAACGTCGTCTCAGGTCCGGTGTTGCCCTGAATGAGATCTGCACGGTTTCGGCCACAGCTAACAAGTTAGTCGGCGAGGTTGACATTTTCTAGGTTCCTCCGTATGGTTACTAGCAAGCTAGCTAGCCTTATTCACGACAGTCTAGCCGTAACCACAAGATGACACCTCGCCATCTACCTACACAAGGAGAACACCGAACCATGTCAATGACCACCGAAACCCCTACCCGCCAGAAGGCCACCGTCGCCCCCGAGTTCCTGGCCGCGGTCGGCACGCTCGACACCGACCGTCTGCGCCCGGCTCTTGACCGCATGCCCATCGACACCGCTGGTCTGACGTTCACCTTGCTGCGTGTTGCGGCCAAGACGAACTTTGACCGTTCGCCCGCGGCGTTTGAGTCCGGCGTTCCGAAGCTCTCAGCCGACATCGAGGTTGCGCGAGATGGCTTCGGCTCAAGCCCGATCAAGTGCAACCTTGCCGAGGACTTTTGCCGGAAATTCCTCACGACCGACAAGGGCAAGTACGCCACGCCGGCGATGGCCGTCGAGCTGGTCGGCTTCGCTGTTGGCGCTTGGAGCGTGGGCGATAAGAACGGAATTTCTTTCAGTGCCGAGTCGCTCAAGCCCGTAGCGGCCGCATTGGTTGCGCCCGGTAAGCCCGCAGCGAAAGCCGAGGTCGCCTAAATGGCGTCGGCGGCAAGTGTGGTGGCGGCCGATCGTGCCGCCGACAGTTTCAACCAGGCGTGTAATGCGCTGGGCCGATCCCTCGACCGCACCGAAGCGGCCATTGCGAGGCAGCGTGAAGCCATCGCCCGCATGGGTCAGGCGCTCGCCGAGCTGCTCCCGCTGGCCCGCTTGTGGGTGCAGTCGGCGGCCTGAATCACCCGACGAAACCAGTGAGGCCCGAACCCCTGCACGGGTTCGGGCCTCGTCCCTATTTCAAGCCCGAAC
>JANLPV010000051.1:0-14951 GCA_031367435.1 Actinomycetes bacterium
GCGAGTTCGAACAGTTTGGCGGTGGGCATCATTCCGGCTTCGTCAACGATCACTGTCGCGCCGGCGGGCAGATCGAAACGGTTGCCGGGCGACCGGCGGAGTCGGTGCTCGATCAACAATTTGTCAAGTGTGTCAGCGACCAGACCGGTCTCTTCGGCCAACACCTCGGCAGCTGTGGCTGATGGTGCTACCCCGAACACCACCCGACCTGCTGCCCGGATCTGTGCGACGGCCGGCGCTAACGCGGTTGTCTTACCCGTGCCAGCGGGACCGACCACCATCACGATGTCCGCGTCACCCGCGACAGCGCACGCGACGGCGGCCTGCGCGACATCCAACTCTTTGACACTGCGATGAGCTGCGCCGAACGAGTCGATGCTGTCACGGGCAAGGCGCCGGTCCACCCATTCGATCAGAGCCTGCTCTTGATCGAGGATTGCTTGGGTGCTCAGCGCCCGATCCGCGACCGATTCGGTCACCGGTCGCCCATCGCGACGCAACAAGTCCCCCGGGGCAACCGGTCTGGAGACATCCACACAGCGGGTCGCGACGATCTCATCAACAACACCGTCGAGCCAGATCGCCAACCCGGTAGCCGATGCCGCGGTATCAGTCGGTACCAGCGCGGCCAGCTCACGATGCAGCTGCGTCGGTCGCCACGTCGACTGCTTCTCGCTCATCGCGACGATCGTCTGATCGATCATCCACGACCGAGTCGACTCGTCGATCCCAACACGCTCGAGCACAGTGTCGAGCGCACCAGCAACCACGGTTGCCGGGTCGTGGCCGAGCTGGCGGGTCTGTTCGGCCCATCCCGCATGAAGCACTTCGGCATCGACGGAGTGTGCCTTGGCGGGTCGGCTATCGATCGCCGCTTCGCGTTCGAGCCTCCACCGTTCCCTCGGTGTCGGCTCGCGACCCATCGTGTCCGCGAACCTGTCGAGCTTGTCTTCGATCCGGCGGCGAATGTCCTTCGTCCGAGCCGAGAACTCGACCAGCACCTCGTCGCCAATATCGGCGATCTCGGCGATGCCGTTCACCGGCGCCACCCAGCTGACCCCAAGCCGGCTGGTCAGCTCGGCCCGCAACGACGCGTGATATATCGCCGACAACGACTGCTGATCCAACTTGATCAGACGCGCATCCAACGCCAGCCAGCGACCATCCGGTGACATCACCCGGTTCGGGATCACCAAATGAGTGTGCAGCTGCGGGTCCAACGCCCGACTCGTGTGCTGACGAAACGCAGCAGCAACGATCCCGGACGCGTCAACGATCGCCACCTCCCCACCAATCCGATACCGGGTATGCGCATGAGCTTCGATCCAACCCTGCAACGCCGCGACCGCGGCGTCATGAGACGCAACAACCTTGCGGCGCACCCCCCGGTCGCCGAGCGCGAACAACACCGACACCGACTTCGGCGCGGACGCGGTCACATCAAACCCGCGTACCGACTTCTCGTCGAAACGACGGCCAAGATCACGATCAGGACGACGCGGATCCTTGCCCGCCATCAGCGCGAGGAACGACTCATCGGCGACCTCACCCACAAGGCCGAGCCCGATCGCGGCCGCGCCAAGCCAGACCCCGCGTGGCTCGCCCGAATCCAAGTAATAGTTCGGCAACTGCTCGACGTAGTAACTACCCGCGTCCGCGCCCTTCAACGTGGTCACACGAACCGTCACCACACACCACCACTCACTCGCGTTCCTGTGCACTCGTCTGTCAACGAAAAGCCGGAGGTTCGGGAGAATTGCCGTTCGGTCATCGTGGTCACGCTGAGAACGGCAGAGTGTTCTGATCGGCTGGCCGGGCAGCGCGACGGGTAACGCGCGTGACAGACGCGACGGGCGTGATCGACGTGTTTGGTGACGCGACTGGTGACGCGACCGGTGTCTCATAAGTGAAGATCGGCCAGGAGATCGGGCCGCCGAGGCGCTGCTCGAGATGACAACGCGGGATACGGATCTGCTTACCGACACGATCAGCACACAACCCCTCGACACCGTTGGACGCGAGGAACTTGCGGGCCTCCCGGTACGCGACCGTGCGCCCGATACGCAACACTGCGGCTGCTTCCTCGACAGTGAGGAAGTCCGGCGGGCTCATCCGATGACTTTCAGGTTTGTTCGTCATAACGCCTCACCAACACATGCCTGCCGAAAACGACTTTCGTGACGACCCATCAATCACCAACGGGCATGCAGACCACCGAATGGGTGAAACAAATCGCGATGCTCAACGCGTTGCCCACACGGATACAGAGGGAGTTCGAGCCAAGGAGCAGCGCCAGACACCAAGGAATCGGCGCTTGACGCCCGGCGTACAATCACGCCATGGCGCGCGCTGCAACGCCCGCTGCCACCAGGTTGCCCGACCCCACCGCCGGCGAACCGGTGGCTGAGATCCACCCCTCGTGCTCAGCCCCCAATGCGGACCAACTGACACCAACCGTCACCAACCACCCGAGGGCGACACCATGAGCGGACTCCTCATCCACGACAGTGCATCGAACCCGACGCCCGCTACCGGAAAGTCAACGATGGAGGCCGCACGACAATGAGCACACAAGGTTCGATACGAAAGGACAATTCCGGCGCATGGTTCTTCGTCATCGACACTGCCACGCCCGACGGCAAGCGAAAGCAGTTGCGTAGACGCGGCTTCGCGACCAAGAGAGATGCTGCGGCCGAGATGGCAGCTGTGATCACCGATCAGAACAGAGGCTCGTTCGTACGGCTGACCCGCTGTACGTTGCGCAACTTCCTGATCGATGAGTGGCTGCCGACGAAAGAGGCGGCCTTGAAGCCGTCGACCTACTCAACGTACGCACAGATGCTCAGGTCGTATGTGGTGCCACACATCGGCGCGTTGGAGATGTCCAGAATCGACGGAGGCACGCTGAACTCGCTGTACGCACGACTCCTGAAAGATGGTCGCACCGGGGGTTCAGGACATCGGGGTGGCCTTGCCCCCAAGACAGTCCGCAATGTGCACGGCATGTTGCATCGCGCCTTCAGCGACGCTGTGAAGCTCCGAAGGATCGCTGCCAATCCGTGTAACGCCGCCGATCAACCACGCAAGGCCGAACCCGAGATGAAGCTGTGGACCACTGAACAGATGCGACAGTTCATCAGCAGTGTGGACTGCGACCGCTTTGCCGCTGTGTGGCGACTACTCCTTTCCACCGGGATGCGTCGAGGCGAGCTACTCGGCATTCGTTGGGTCGATGTCGACCTCGTGGCGGGCCGATTGACGATCCGACAGACCAGCACGATGGTTTCTGGGCGACCCGAGACAGGCACCCCCAAGTCGCGAGCTGGGAACCGCACGATTTCTCTCGACCCCGGCACGATCCAGTCGCTCAAGGCGTGGAGGAAGATGCAAGCAGAAGAACGTCTACGCGCCGGTGCCGGCTGGAGCGATGTCAGAGGCCTGGTCGCTACTGAGCCCGACGGAAGTTCCGTGCATCCGCAAGTATTCTCGCGGCGCTTCAAGGCTCAGAGCTCGATCGCTCAACTGCCGCAGATTCGGCTGCACGACACCCGCCACAGCTACGCCACCGCGGCCCTCGCAGCGGGCGTTCCCGTGAAGGTGTTGTCGCAGCGACTCGGTCATGCCGACGTCGGTGTGACCCTCAAGATCTACGCGCACGTGATGCCCGGCGATGACGAAGCGGCGGCGCGTTTGGCGGCCGACGCGATTTTCGGATGAAAAATCCGTGACCATTCTGTGACCAAAACGGCGCAGACGTTCGCCAATATATGCTGTGACCTGCGCTTTTACCCCGCAATAATGGAGGCGACGCCGGGAATCGAACCCGGATACACGGCTTTGCAGGCCGTTGCCTGAGCCATTCGGCCACGTCGCCGCGAGCTCATTGTTGCGAGCATCGGCTCCGGCACGATATCGCCTCGGCACACACTTCGTCAGATCGATTACCACGACACGGCACAGTTCGCGACTTTCTGGCACGATCGGTCAATGCGTCCCCGCCGAAACATCATCGTCATCACCGCAGTCGCAGGATTGCTCATCGCGGCGTGCAGCAGTAAGGGCGCAACATCGAGTGATGCATCTTCAGCTCCGTCGGCCACAACACCGACAACAGACGCGGCGACGACCTCAACCGTCAGCGCCGCTGCCATTGCCGAAGCGGCCAAGGCCTACACCGAGCCGGGGCCGTACGCCGTGGGTGTTACGACTGTTGCACTTGCAAATGGTGTGGCGACAGAGATCTGGTACCCGGCCATCGCAGGCAGCATTGGCACCGAGACCTACGACGCGCGTGACTTCACCGACCCGGCCATCCGCGCACTGCTCACCGCGCAAATTCCCGCGACACATAGCTATCAAGCAGCGCGTGATGCAGCCGTCGCAGACGGAAAGTTTCCCGTCGTGCTCAACAGCCACGGTTTCTCCGGTTGGCGAGTAGTGAGCAGTTTCCTCACGTCACATCTGGCGTCATGGGGAATGATCGTTGTCTCCCCCGAGCACAAGACCCGCGACTTGCTCCACCTCGCCTCCAACCTCCCGGCCGCGTCGGCAACAACGACAACCGTCAGCGGACCCAACACTTCGACTGCATCGACCGATGCAACCCCTTCGACCGACCCGAAGGTTGTGGCCGCGCTCAACGAATCGGTTGCCGACCTGCTCGGCGGTCTCGACTTCATCACCGCGCAGGGCACCGACGCCACCAGTAAGTTCAACGGTCACGTCGATGTCGACCATGTCGGCGCCCTGGGGCATTCTGCCGGCGGCGGCACCATTTTAAAGGCCGCGCTCGATCCGCGAATCGACGGTTACGTTTCGATGGCGTCGGGCATCTTCGGTGCCACAACCGACCTGCCAGCAAAGCCCAGCTTCTTCCTGTCGGGCTCGATCGATCAGATCGCGTCGACAAAGCGGACGCACGACGCGTACTTGAAAGTACCAACACCTTCGTTGTTCTGGAGGATCGAGGGAGCAGGCCACAATGCCTTCGACGACCTCTGCACCTTGGGCGACGGGAAGGGAATCATCGGTATTGCCGAGGCTTCAGGACTTGGGGCATTCCTTGATTCTCTTCCGTTGATCCGCAAGCTCGGTTCCGACGGATGTCTGCCACCAGCGGTGCCTGTGACGACCACTTTTCCAATCATCGATCACGCGGTGACTGCTTGGTTCCTGAATCTGTTCGGCATTGACGCGACGCCAAAGGGACTCGACGCGCACGTCGCGAACTCGTATGCGACCAAGCTCACCATCGAACAACGGTGACGTCGCTGCACCGACTACACGAGGCGAGCGTCGAACGCGCACGTCTGCGCGTGGCCTCCTGCGGGTGCGCTATTGTCTCGTTTCGCTAGTCACGTCGGCACGACCGTCGTTATTGAAAGAAGATTGAAGTGGCACAAGGCACCGTCAAGTTTTTCAACACCGAGAAGGGCTACGGCTTCATCTCCCGCGAGGGCGGGGCAGATGTTTTCGTGCACCACACCGGCATCGCCGGTAATGGCTTCAAGAATCTCCAAGAAGGTCAGGCTGTCGAATTCGACGTCGTGCCGGGCCGCAAAGGCGACCAGGCCGAAAACGTTCGCGCGCTGTAATTCGCGCGCTGTAATCAGCGGCTCGCGTCAGCGCGGTGCCTCCGGCTCCTTCGGGAGTCCGAGCACTCGCTCGCCCAGAATGTTGTGCTGAATCTCATCGGTGCCGCCCGCAATTGAAACGGCGGGTACCGACACAAGCACCTCTGCAATCACGCCACGCTCCAATGCGCCGGGGCCATCTAACAGAGCGTGCGCGCCCGCGATCATCGCGTGTGCAGAGGCAGACCGTCGTGCTATCTCGCTGGCGTTGAGCTTTCCGATCGACCCTTCAGGTCCGGGCGCGCGCCCGAGAGCGCGAGCCGCAACGCCACGTTGCGCTGTCCACTGCGATGCCCGCTGCAGAGCAATGAGGCTCGCGAGTTGTTGACGCACAATCGGGTCACTGTCTCGTTGCAGGGCATGTGCCTGTGCGACGACAAGATCGGGTCGACCTGCGCGTTGCGGATACCACTCGTAGGTCTTCAAATACTCGACGGCTTCCGCGGCGGCTTCGTTGCGGACGCGGCCATCGCTGACATCTGCTCGCAGCGGCGCCGGAACCGTGAGCCTGCGCTCATGACTCAGCGTCGTGAGCGCCACCGCCCAACCCGCGCCAACATCGCCCACCACATTCGACACGTTGACGCGGGCGTTGGTGATGAACACCTCATTGAACGATGCGTGATTGTTCATCTGCCGCAACGGCCGAACCTCAACGCCGGCCTGATGCATCGGAAAGGCAAAGTACGTGATGCCCCTGTGCTTGGGAACATCCCAATTAGTTCGCGCGAGCAACATCGCGTAGTCGGCATGATGGGCGCTTGTGTTCCACACCTTTTGACCGTTGATAATGAACTCGTCGCCGTCGCGGTCGGCTCGCGTCGACAAACTTGCAAGGTCGGATCCGCTGCCGGGTTCGCTGAACAGTTGGCACCAACTGTGTTCGCCAGTGAGGAGGGGTCGCAGCAAGCGCTGTTTCATCTCCGCTGATCCGTGTTCGAGCAAGGTTGGTGCAACAAGCGTCATCGCCGCGCCGATTGGGGGACCTACCGCGCCGAAGTTTCGAATCTCGTGCGCGACGACAGCGTCGGCTGCTGCTGGCAAACCGCGACCGAACCATTGCTCAGGCCACGATGGGCACGCCCAACCAGAGTCGACCAATCGTGTGCGCCACGCGACGAGTGATTCCTCAGGATTCCAGTTCGCGTGCAGCCATGCGTTCACCTCACGGCGAATCGAATCCATATCTACATGCATGTGGTGAAGCTAACAAAGCCGGCACGGCCCGCAGCCGCTCTCTGATCAATCCGCACTATTCACGACTTGGCGCTTGGGGTGTGCTCGACTATTGAAATGCCCGCGCAGAAATCCCCGAACATTTCTTGCGTATCAGGTGACATCGGAGCCTTCGTTCACCGTTACTCCTTGTGTTGCGCCCACCACGGGGCGTGCATTCACGGAGGTGATCAGAATGCTTCATTCACTCAAGGGCGCACTCGCCGGACGCCGCAGGGCAATCCTGATTGGGATTGTTGCCGCTGGCGCAGCGGCCACTGCCGCCGGTGCCGCGCCGGCCACGCTGACGCCATGGTCAGATCACCACAACGACAAGGTCGTGATATCCGCCGACAGCACGACGACAACTGCCGAATTGGCAACGACGACAACCATGCATGTCGAGCCGACAACCGTGGCACCGACACCACCGACGACACACGCAGAGCCGTCAGCACCACCAACCACACCCCACGTCGAGCCAGCACCACGCGTCGAGCCACCTCTGCCGCCGACGACTCCTGCACCTCACGCCGTGGAGCCCACACTCCCACCGCCGCACGAGCCACCCGCGCCCGCCACAACCGAGGTGCACACCCCTGCGACCTTGGACCTCACGTGCGTCGTGGCCGGCGAGCATCTCAACCGGGTGTCATGCGAGTGGTCGGGACCAATACCCGACGGCTTTGTACGCTTCCTGCTCTTGCGCGGTGTTCAGTCCGAAAAGGGCAGGGTGCCATTCAATTCAGAAGATCCCACGGCGCACTCCTTCCTCGACGAAGTGCTTCCCCCCGGTTCGTACAGCTACGTCGTGGTCATCATCGGGCCAGCGAGCACGTCGATCGCGCACAGCAATCTGGTGCCCATCACGATCGCTCCGGCCGTCTGAGTTCAGGGCCGCGGTGTTCGTGAGCGAGCAACTTCACTCAAACATGAACACTCGCACAACGGCATCTACCGTCATGACGTCTGACGTCGAGGGATCGTTCGATGATGAACGGTCCCTCGTCGCGCAGGCTCGGTCGAACAAAGATGCATTTGCAACGTTGTACCGGCGCCACGTGTCGGCCGTCTACGGCTACGCCTACCGGCAATGCGGATCGAGGGAGGTCGCCGAGGAGGCGACGTCGGCAACGTTCGAAAAGGCGTTACGGGCGATCGACTCATTCGAATGGCGCGGCGGTGGATTGCGCCCGTGGCTCTTTCGGATCGCTTCGAACGAAGTCGCCGAAATCTTTCGCCGCCAATCACGCTCCGCTCGGCCCCGCGGCCAAATGGCATTGCGTGATTTGGCGGCCGAACCGGCCGTTGAGGTGACCTACGAATTCGGTGACATCAGCATCGAACTGATCACCCTGCGCCGCGCATTGGCAACGCTGCATCCCCGATACCGCGACGCGATCACCTTGCGCTATCTCGGCACGTTGTCCGCCGACGACGCCGCTGCCGAACTCGGCTGCTCGAAGGCTGTCCTCGCCGTCACGCTCTACCGGGGCCTTGGCGCGCTGCGTAAAGCAATGGACCTGGCGCTCGTATCGGAGGAATCATGACGCGCATCAGGCGCCGCTCGCTGCGGCACGCGCTTGAAGACATCGCCGCGCTCAGACACGAAGGTCCTGACGCACAGTTTGTCGATGATCTCGAGCGACGGCTGATGAGTGGTGGGCCGGCGACGTCTTCGGGCGACGCGGTTGTGCTGCCACTTCGTCGACGTATTCCACGTGCGATCGTCATCGGTGTCGTGGCCGCATCGCTCACCGGAGCCGCAGCTGCTGCCGCCGCGCTCGTGGCGACGGGAAATGATGATCGTCCAGCGATCGCCACAAGCACGACGGCCGCGGCGACAACAACCACGGTGCCGCCAACCACCACCGCGCCTGCGACAACAGTGGTACGCGCAACGATTCCTCCGGCGCCGCAGACCACGCTGGTAGCACAGGAACCAACGACGACACAGGTGCCAAAGCCGACCACCACCACCGAAACCGTCGTCGCCACAACCGTGCCGCCACCGCCCGAACCCACCCCAACGCCTGAAGTGCGAGTGCCGGTCACGATTACGTCACTTACGTGCGTTTCAGACGGAGTAACGGTTACGTGCACGTGGCCAGCCAGCATTGTTACGGCCGACCACTACCGACTGCTTCGCCGCACGATCGACGGTTTAGATCCACGAGTGCTTACCGCGGACAACAGATCTCGCGCATATACCGATAGCACCGCACTACCCGGCATTACATACGTATACCTCGTGCACGCACTCGACGCGAACGGCATCATCGTTGGGCGTAGCGACCCGAACCCGGCCGGCCTGCCGCCCATCTGACGACCGACGTACACACGGCGCGACTGATACTTTCGCGCTGTGCAACGCAGGTCTGTCCGAGTGTGGGGATGTAGGGCGATCGCGATTCTCGCGGTCGTGTCGTTCACGGGCTGCGTCACCAGCAAGACGAGTCGAATCGTTGAGGAATTCCCTGTGACTGGCCTTGCGCATGCCGGCCCGACGTGTCCCGTGCAGCAGAATCCGCCGCTACCCGAATGCGTCGATCGGCCGGTGCCGAATGCAGCCATCAAGATCACCAGCGACAAAGGTGCCGACGTCGGTGATCTGCGCACCGATCCCGACGGACGATTCACCATCCGGTTGCCGGCCGGCACCTATACCTTCACGCCGCAACCTGTCGATGGATTCATGGGCACCGCGCCACCGCAGGTGATCACTGCCGGATCATCGACCGCCGAACTCGACTTCGCGTACGACACCGGTATCCGCTGAGCGAAGCACCGACTCCGCAACGACACACGTTCAGCTCAACACTCACAGGTGACCAAGGGCCCTAGGCCTCAGCGCCAATTGCGCGTATGGTTCGCGGTGGGAGCGTGATCGATGGATGACCCCAACGTTGAGAACGAAGGTGACGAGCCAAGACAAGTTCGCGCCGAGTCAGCTCTCGGCAGTGCTGACTTGGCCATCGGCTACACCCAATTTCTCGACGCCGACGGCCATATCGTGCGGCCACTCCCGCAGGCCATCAGCAACCGCGACAACCTCATCCATCTGTATCGGGCCATGGTGTTCACGCGCACGTTCGATGCAAAGGCCGTCGCACTGCAGCGCACCGGTCGGCTTGGCACCTTTGCATCGTCGCTCGGACAAGAGGCTGTGTCGGTAGGTGTCGGGTCAGCAATGCGCGCCGACGACGTGTTGCTTCCCTCGTTTCGCGAGCAGGGTGCCCAATTTCTCCGTGGCGTGCTGCCCGAGGAGATCCTGCAATTCTGGGGAGGCGACGAACGCGGTAGCCACTACTCGATTGGCGGTGACGACTTCCCGATCTGCGTTCCTATCGGCACGCACGCGCCACACGCTGTTGGGGTCGCACTCGCCTTCCAACTCCGCCACGAGCCGCGCGTCGCGGTCTGCGTGTTCGGCGACGGCGCCACATCGCGCGGCGACGTGTATGAGTCGATGAACTTTGCCGGCGCGCGCCGCCTTCCGATTGTGTTCGTCGTCACCAACAATCAGTGGGCGATCTCGATGCCCCGCTCCTCGCAGTCAGCCGTGGCCACCCTGGCCCAGAAGGCGTTCGGCTGTGGGTTCGCTGGCGAGCAGGTTGACGGCAACGACATCATCGCGGTCACCGAGCGGGTAGGCCTCGCGGTCGAGAAAGCCCGCAACGGAGGTGGGCCGACACTGATCGAGGCGCTCACTTATCGGCTATCCGATCACACCACCGCGGACGACGCGAGCAGGTACCGCGACGACGCCGAGGTCACCGCGCACTGGAAGCTGGAACCCGTGCTTCGCTTGCGTAGCTATCTCGTGTGCGAGGGCGCGTGGTCCACGAGCGACGAAGAGTTCTTGCTGCGCGAGTGCACCGAGCAGGTAGAGCACGTTGTCGCCACCTATCTCGCACTCAGGCCGCAGCCCGCGACATCGATGTTTGACTCGCTTTACGCCGAACTGCCACGTGCGTTTGCCGAACAACGCGACGACGTCGCTGCCCACCAGCTCGGAGAAACAGGTGTCTGAGATGTTGGCGTCTGAGATGTCGATGGTTGATGCAATTCGCACCGCGCTCGCCCGCGCCATGACCGACGACGAGCGTGTCATTGTGTTGGGCGAAGACGTCGGAACTGACGGCGGCGTATTCCGCGCGACCGATGGCCTGCTCGCCGCCTTTGGACGCGACCGGGTGATAGATCTGCCGATCTCGGAGTCGTCGTTCGTCGGGTTCGGCGTTGGTCTCGCGGCACAAGGAATGCGACCCGTCATCGAGTATCAGTTCTCCGGATTCCTTTTTCCAGCGATCGACCAGCTTGTGAATCACGCCAGCCGTCTACGCAATAGAACGCGTGGACGTTTGTCGTGTCCAATGGTGGTGCGCGCGCCGTTTGGTGCGGGCGTTCACGCGCCAGAGCATCACTCGGAGAGCGCTGAGGCGATGTACGCGCACATACCCGGTTTGCGTGTCGTCATCCCGTCGTCGCCAGCCAAGGCCTACGGTCTGCTACTCGCCGCCATCCGCAACCCCGACCCGGTGGTATTCCTCGAACCGAAACGTATCTATCGCTCAAGCCGCGAAGCAGTCGTCGACGACGGCGTCGCGCTTGCGCTCGACACCTGCTTTCGTCTGCGCTCAGGCGATGACGTCAGCATCATCACGTGGGGTGCATGCACGACTGAAGCGCTCTCGGCCGCCGAGCGGCTTGCGGTGCAGGGCATTCAGGCTGACGTGATCGATGTCGCCACGCTGCGCCCGCTTGATATGGCCACGATCCTCGCGTCGGTTGAACACACCGGTCGGTGTGTGATCGTGCACGAGGCCGTCCGCTCGGGTGGATTCGGGGCAGAGATTGCGGCGCAACTCGCCGACGTGGGTCTCACGAGTCTGCTCGCGCCCGTTCGCCGAGTCACCGGATACGACACCGTTGTTCCGCTGGCCCGGCTGGAGTACGAGTTCCTACCCAGCGAGGACCGCATCGTCGCTGCCGTCAACGAGGTGATGAGCTACACATGAGCATCTTTCGACTCCCCGACATTGGCGAAGGCTTACATGAGGCGGAGATCGTCATCTGGCACGTCGGTGTGGGAGATCATGTCGTTGCTGATCAACCGTTGGTGTCGATCGAAACAGACAAGGCAGTCGTTGAGATTCCTGCGCCCGAGTCTGGTCACATTGCCCGTGTCTATGGCGAGCCGGGCGACATCGTTGCCGTCGGCGCTCCTCTCGTTGAGTACGCCGAAGGAGACAACGCCGACAGCGGGTCGGTGGTCGGCCAGATCGCGGTGGCACCCGCGAAGCCAATGGGGACGGCCGCACCACCTTCGAGTGAGTCGGCTCCGCGCGGGCGAATGACCCCACTGGTCCGTGCACTTGCAACAAAGCTCGACGTCGACCTGGCATCGGTTGTGGGCACAGGTCCGCAGGGCACGATCACCCGCGACGACGTGCAACATGCAGCAGATCAAACGGGGGAAACGTCGCGCTCCGCTCCGGTAGAGCCGATGCGCGGTGTTCGTCGCGCGATGGCCGCCAATATGGCCAAGGCGCATGCCGTGGTCGTGCCCGCCACGGTGACTGATGAAGCCGACCTCTCCACCTGGCCAACGCTGAACGACATCACGGTACGGCTACTTCGCGCCGTTGGGGTCGGCTGCCGCATCGAGCCCGCATTGAACGTCGCCTTCTTCGGCGCTGACGAGGGACGACGTTTCAATGAGGTCGCACATGTGGGTCTCGCGGTCGACACTGCCGACGGCCTCTTCGTCGCAGTGGTACGCGATGCCGGTAACCGCGAACTCGACGATCTGCGCGCTGGCGTGGCGCGCCTGCAAGCCGACGTGATCGCGCGCAGCATCCCACCCGCTGAACTCCGTGGCGCGACGATTACGCTTTCCAACTTTGGCACGATGGGTGGCCGACATGCGGCGCTGGTCGTCGTGCCGCCGCAAGTGGCCATCATCGGAGCAGGCCGAGTGCGTCGAACCCCCGTTGCCGCGGATTCGAACGTGGAGATCCATCCGATGCTGCCGCTGTCGCTGACGTTCGACCACCGCGCTGTCACCGGTGGCGAGGCCACACGTTTTCTCATGGCCCTGATCGCCGATCTTGAGGCACCCACGTAAATCGTCGCCCCGATTAGGGTGTCGTCGGTGGAGATCTACGTGGGAGCGACAGCGCGCGCAGGCCTGCCGACACGAATGCAGTACCAACGCCGACGAGTGAGTGGTTACCTGCAGAAGTGTTGCCAGTCATACGTGAGGTGGTGGATGTCCAAGCCCCGCACGACGAAACTGCACGGCTTGCGTATCAGTGTTCCTGTCGGGGTGTTCCCACCGCGTCTGTTCTTTTCAACCAAACTCGTTTGCCGCACGGTTGCGCGAATGTCGCTGCAGCACAAGACGTTCCTGGAAGTCGGGTGTGGCTCTGGCGCGATCTCTCTTGTGGCAGCTCGGCACGGCGCGGTGGTGACGGCCATCGATCTTTCTGATCTGGCCTGTGAGACCACGCGCCAAAACGCCGCTGCCAATGGACTGTCGGTCAGCGTCATCGAGTCCGATCTCTTTTCCAACATTGAGGATCGCTTCGATGTCGTGGTCGTCACACCACCGTTCTTCCGCCACGATCCATCGAGCCAGCTTGATCACGCCTTCCATGCCGGAGCGAACTTCGAGTACTTCCATCATCTGTTCGCCGATCTCGGCCAACACCTGCACGAGTCGAGTACCTGCCTGCTCTCGTTGGCCGAAGGCTGCGACACCGACATCGGACGAATTGCGCATGAGGCCGGATACGAACTGCAGATCTATCGGCGGTGGATGGTGCTGCTGCAATGGACGTATGTCTTTCGCGTCGTTCCTCACGACTCGCACAACCGCTGATGCTGCCACCTCCACGTCTGACGCCCATCGAAATCAAAGCAACCAACGAACCAGGACCGTGACATGGATAACGCTCTCAACACCATCGGCGCAATCACTCTGTTTGTCGACGATCTGGCCCGATCGAAATCGTGGTATGTGCACGTCTTCGATCGGCCAGTCGCATTCGAGGACGCCGAGTCCGCCGTGATCAAGTTCGACAACACGATCATCAACCTGTTGGTGCGTGCGGCCGCACCTGAGCTCATTGCACCCGCGGTGGTCGCTCATCGCGAGTCAGGTTCCGCTTTTCAATTCACTCTGTGGGTCGACAACGCCGACGCCGCCTGTATCACCTTGGCCGAACGCGGAGTTGTGTTGATCAACGGCCCGATGAACCGCGCGTGGGGTCAACGAACGGCTTGCTTCGCCGATCCAGACGGACACATCTGGGAGATCTCACAAACCCTGTCCTGAGCGACGCAAGCCATCGACATGGCCTGCTGATGGAGCAGATGGACCGTAGTCAGACATTCAACGACGGCCCGACTTTGCCGAGCCGGCCTCGACCGCGCTTGGGATGCCGCCCATCCGGGTGCGGAGCTCGTCGAACGCTTCGCCGAGACGGTTGTGAATGTCTTCGCGATACGGACGTCCTGCCATGTTCTCTAAAAGAAACGTAGGTCAGCGGCCCGAGTAGCACCGCTGGCCTTGTTTTTCGTGGAGCGGATGACGGTCGATGACGAGATTCGAACTCGCGACCCTCACCTTGGCAAAGGTGATGCAGACCGTCCGTACAATCCGTCTGCTTCGCTGCAGTGCCCCACAGTCCGCAAAACCGTCCGGGAAATCCGTCTAGTCCGTCTAGTTCGTATACCGGTCTACCATCACACGCGCGCTATGTGCTCGTCAGCTTGCCTTGCGAACGACCGCGTGGCCGCTACGGACCATCTTGGCGATGGACCGGTTCTCGATCAGCCGCGTGCCGACCACAACCGCAAGTTCTTGATCAACGGCGCCAGCGACGCGTTCCAAGGTCTCCAACGTCGGACGCGTGCCACCATTCTCCATCCTCGCGATCGCAGACTGAGTCGTGCCCATCCGTCGGGCCAACTCGACCTGAGTCAGACCCGCATCAACGCGGAGCTGATACACCAGTTCGCGAAACGCCGTGATACGCGCCTCATCCTCCACGACGTCACGAACCCGACCAGCGTCAGGTCGAGGCACCGATTTCC
>JANLPV010000115.1:0-17802 GCA_031367435.1 Actinomycetes bacterium
GCCGGAGGGTACTGAGATGGTGATGCCGGGTGACAATGTTGCGATGACGGTGGAGTTGGGTAAGCCGATCGCGATGGATGAGGGTTTGCGTTTTGCTATCCGTGAGGGTGGTCGTACTGTTGGCGCAGGCCGCGTCGTCAAAATCCTGAAGTGAAACCGCTGGTGACAGTGATGACGTCGCTCCGGTGACACCATCCCTGCACCGCTTGCACGAGAGAACATCTCAAGAGAGAACATCATGGCAAAGAATGACAAGCGGGTGAAGATCACCCTCGAGTGCACCGAGTGCAAACGACGGAACTACATCACAATGAAGTCCAAGGTCAACGACCGCGAGCGCCTCGAAATGAAGAAGTACTGCGCATTCGACCGTAAGCACACGTCCCACAAGGAAACGCGCTAACGCACGCAACCCTCGGCAGTGGCTTGGTAGCCTTCACCCTTCCTCTGCACGCAGAGGGCAGTAGCTCAGCTGGTAGAGCACCGGTCTCCAAAACCGGGTGTCGGGGGTTCGATCCCCTCCTGCCCTGCCCAAAACCCCGCGCGGGAACCTGGAAAGTAACGGAATGTCAACAGACGACCTGAACCGAGAACAGAAGCGTCAGCTTCGCAAGATGGGTGCCCTCGACGACCAGGGCCAGCCAGCCCGCGTCGCGCGTCAGGCACCGCAGCGTTCCGGTGACGATCGCGTCGGTCCTGTCACCTATATCAACGAGGTGCGCGATGAGATGCGTAAGGTCGCGTGGCCGAAGTGGCCAGAGATCCGTCGTATGGCGATCATTGTGTTGGTAACCGTCGTGTTGTACACCGCTTATGTCGGTGGACTCGACTCGTTGTTCGGTGTTCTTTCCGGCTGGCTGTACGCGAGCAAATGAGATGAACGACGACATGCTTTCAGAAGAGACAACCATGGACAACACACTCGAAGAGGCCGACGCTGCAGCCGACACTGCAAGCGGCGATTCCACTGTCGATCAAGCCGCCGATGACGAGGGCGTTGTCGACGCATCGTTCGACCTTACGGCCGAGATCGGCGACGCTCGCGTTGCTGCCGCCGAGGTAGATGTACCGGTCGAAGACGACCCTTGGACCAAGCCGGGCTCCTGGTACGTGGTGCATTCCCAGTCGGGATACGAAAAGAAGGTCACTGCGAATCTCAATGCTCGTATTCAGAGCATGAACATGGAAGACAAGATCTTCGAGATCGTCATCCCCATGGAAGAGGTCGTGGAGTTCAAGAACGGTCGCAAGCAGACCGTTCAGAAGAAGGTCTTCCCGGGTTACCTACTGGTGCGTTGTCACATGGATGACGAGTCGTGGTATTGCATTCGCAATACGCCCGGCGTTACCGGATTCGTTGGTCAGAGTAGGCAGGGCCAAAAGCCCACACCGTTGTCGCGCCGTGAGGTGCTCACGTTCTTGTCCGCGAAGGGCGATGGTCAAGAACAGTCGAACCGCAAGAAGCCCAAGCTCGACTTCGAGGTTGGCGAAAGTGTTCGCGTGAAGGAAGGCCCGTTCGCTGACTTCAATGGTCAGATCGCCGAGATCAACGTGGATCACATGAAACTGAAGGTCCTCGTCAACATCTTCGGTCGCGAAACATCAGTCGAGATGGACTTCAGCCAGGTCACCAAGCTGTAAATCCAACGCCCCGTTTGTGCCGGCCCACGACGGAGCCGGTCCCATTTCATCGAATCCCGAAAGAAGTACTGCAATGGCAAAGAAAAAGGTCACAGCGATCATCAAGATCCAGATCCCCGCTGGAAAGGCCACCCCGGCCCCCCCAGTGGGTACCGCGCTCGGACCCCACGGTGTACCGATTATGGACTTCGTGAAGCAGTACAACGCCGCGACCGAGTCGCAGGTTGGCACGATCATTCCCGTGGAGATCACCGTCTTCGAGGATCGTACGTTTACCTTCGTGCTCAAGACTCCGCCTACGCCGGTGCTGTTGCGTCAGAAGGCGGGACTCGCCAAGGGTTCGGTCACTCCAGGCAAGACCATCGTCGGTGCCGTCACCGAAGCCGATGTCGAAGAAGTGGCCAAGATCAAGATGCCCGACCTGAACGCGTACGACCTCGAAGCCGCTAAAGAGCAGGTTCGGGGCACGGCGAGGTCGATGGGCCTCAAGGTCAATTCCTAGTCATCGCGGCAATTCCTGGTCATCGCGGCTGATGTAGCTGCGCTGGTCGTGCAGTGCAGCGGCGCACGAGATATCACATCCATAATTCACTCGACCGGGACAACCTCGCCCGGCGGTGCTCACACTGAGGGAGACACACAATGTCCGGTAAGAAGTTCACAGATGCGGCGAAGAAGTTCGATCGCGACCAACTGTTCACGCCCACAGAGGCGTTGGCCTTGGTGAAGTCATTGGCCGCTGCCAAGTTCGATGAGACCATCGAGTTCGCGGCGCGACTTGGCGTCGATCCGCGTAAAGCCGATCAGATGGTTCGTGGCACAGTGGCCCTACCCAGCGGTACCGGTAAGGACGTCCGTGTTGCAGTTTTTGCTGCCGGGGAGGCAGCGCAGGCCGCCCGCGACGCGGGTGCCGAGTTTGTCGGTGCCGACGATCTCGCCGCTGAGATCGAAAAAGGCAACATGAATTTTGATGTCGCCATCTCGACCCCTGATCTCATGCCGATGGTCGGTCGTTTGGGCCGAGTGCTCGGACCACGTGGTCTCATGCCCAACCCCAAGACAGGTACCGTCACGAACGACGTCGCTCGTGCCGTTGCCGAGTTCAAGGGTGGCAAGGTCGAGTATCGCACCGATCGTTACGGCAACGTTCACGTTCCGCTCGGCAAGGCCAGCTTTGCGCCCGAGGCCCTCGAGGCGAACTTCCGAGCAGTGCTTGATGAATTGCAGCGGGCCAAGCCCGCCTCTGCCAAAGGACGCTACCTGCGCAAGATCACGCTGTCGTCGACGATGGGTCCGGGCGTCAGGCTCGACACCAACCGTCTGCGTCCCGAGGTCGTCTGACCCACAACGCTTCGCCAAACTCTGTTGCGCTGGAGACAGCATTTCATTGTTCGGCCGATAGCGTTTCCGAACTACAACCCATCGGTTGCTTGCCGAAGACATCTGGTCCGACCGTCACCAACGTGGCGACAGGGTAATGGACGTTCCGCCAGACGAGGTGAACACACTCCAACTCTTGACGCCTCTCGCTGAGCGGTGTCGTTGCTGGGAGGCGTTCGCTACAGCGAGCGCCCCGCACGACATTTGAAAGGAGGTGTACATGGAGAACCCACGACAGGAAAAAGTGGCGGTAGTAACTGAGATTCGCGAGAAGCTCGGCGCAGCCGATGCAGCGATCATTACCGAGTACCGCGGTATGAGCGTTGCCGCATTGGCACAATTGCGCCGCACGCTTCGTCAGTCAGGCGCCGAGTACAAGGTGTATAAGAACACGTTGGCCCGGTTCGCTGCTCACGAGGTCGGCATTGATGGTCTCGAGGCACTGCTCATCGGGCCAACAGGCATCACGTTTGTGAATGGCGACGTTGCCGCGGCAGCAAAGGCCCTTCGCGATGCTGCCAAAACCAATCCGCTACTCGTCATCAAAGGTGGCTCACTCGGCAGCAAGATGCTGTCCGCCAAGGACATCGAGGCGCTCGCCGACTTGCCGCCACGCGACGTTCTGCTCGCCCAGCTCGCTGGCGCGTTCCAGGCTCCGCTCGTGAAGACCGCAGGTCTGCTGCAGGCCTTGCCACGCAACTTTGCCTACGGCCTCAAAGCCCTTATCGATCAGAAGGCAGCGTAGCCAGCTGCCATTTTCACGGCGCTGCCGTGTCCACACGAATTTGCACTACCGCACAATCATTTCAAGGAGAAATACACCATGTCATCGAAGGACACAATCCTCGAAGCAATCGCCAACATGACCGTGATCGAGCTCAAGGAACTGCTCGACGCGTTCGAAGAGAAGTTCGGCGTCACCGCTGCTGCCCCCGTGGCTGTTGCGGCCGCTGGCGGCGGCGCTGCCGCTGCTCCAGCTGAAGAGGAAAAGGACGAGTTCGACGTCATCCTCAAGGAAGCTGGCGCCCAGAAGATTCAGGTCATCAAGGTCGTTCGCGAGCTCACCAGCCTGGGTCTCAAGGAGGCCAAGGACCTCGTTGATGCCGCCCCCAAAGCCATCCTCGAGAAGGCCACCAAGGACGATGCCGAGAAGGCAAAGGCCGCCCTCATGGAGGCTGGCGCAGTCGTTGAGGTAAAGTGACGTCAGCGGTCGCTTGACCGTTTGATCAGTATTCGAAAGAGCCGGTCCGCCCATTGGGTGTGGTCGGCTCTTTCATTTTTCTGCATGACACGACGTCGGTCGCGAATAGGACGCCCGACCTACGACCAGCGGACACAATTTGGTCGATTGTCAGCCCGCGATGCGGTGGCCCTTTGTCTCATTGTTTCCGGCACTGTGTTGCACGACCATGAATGGTCTAACGGGAATGAGGAGAAGACGAAATGGCACACTGTCGACGAGACGCCCAGAGCTAACATGATTGTCGACCTTCGTGGGCTTTGTGCTGTTTGGGTGTCGCAGTCGTGAGCGCGGACGAAATTCGCCCGCCCGATTCGCCCGACTATTCAGTTCTCAGGTCGGCGGCCGTGATCATGTTCTCGAGCGATCCGATCGAACACGCTCGGCTGTCGTCACGTCAGCGCAGTTTGACCGTGAACGCAGCAATCGCGTTGGCCGCTATCGCTGCGTTCGCCCACGCTACATCGGCACCAGCGCGTTGGCGGTGGTGGTCTGCGGCGGGAATTTTCTTTGGCGTGATCGCAGTGGCGCAGGGTGCGCTCTCCGTGGGATTGCTGCGCAGACCCGTCCGAGATCGATTGTTGTTGCTCGGAGTGTGGGGCACCGTCACCGTGATAGCGATGTATGTCCTCAGCAGAACAACCGGAATACCTTTTGCGCCCCCGGTGCCGGCGCACGGCTCGCACTTTGTTCCCGGACGCTCAATCATTCAAGGAGCGCAACGATACGTCGGCGCATTCGACGTCATTACCCTTGCTGTCGAAGGTGCCCTGGTGGTGGTTCTGACCAGCTTGATGACTCGCGCACTTCGCCAACGCACCGCTGCTCAACTGCTGTGGGTCGGCCTCCTGTTGTGGGGCCTCGCTGGCCTCAGCGTGCTCTAAGCCCGGCGCAGTCTTCAAGGTCAGCGGTGTGTGCGGTTGAAATCGATGCAATCGGTATACCGAACGCCGGTCCCGCCGAAGAGGTCAAGCGCCGAACCGACCGTGAGATCGACGCGTCCGCCGCTCATGTCGTGCACCGTCCGTAGATCGTCGACGGAGGTAGCACCGCCAGCGTAGGTGCACGGGATTGGCGAACCCGCTGCGAGCAGCTGCACAAGATCCAAATCGATACCCTGCTTGAGGCCCTCTACGTCGACGCCGTGCACCAAGAACTCGCAGCACGAGTCAGCGAGGGCACCGAGGACGTCGGCGTTCACCGGCAGCGAAGTAAACCGCTGCCATCGCTCGGTAACCACCCAGTAGTGCCCGTCGCGCCAGCGGCACGACAGATCAATCACCAATCGATCGCGACCCACGGCTCGTACCGCTGCATCGAGGTGTTGGTGCGATAGCACGCCATCGACAAACAGCCACGAGGTCATGATCACCTGCGACGCGCCCGAATCGATCCACCGCGGCGCGCTCTCTGCAGAGATTCCGCCCCCAACCTGCATGCCTTTCGGCCAAGTTGCCAGAGCTGACAGGGCCGCTTCGTCGTTGCCCGGGCCGAGCATGATCACGTGGCCGCCTGTCAGCCCGTCCCGACGATATTGTTCCGCGAACCAGGCTGCGGGCTGATCGCTGACGTGGTTGATTGCGACGGGGTCATTGCCGTCAGGGTCATTGCCGTCATGGTCCGTTGACGTGCGCGCGAGGGTGGACCCGACGATTTGCACTACTTTGCCACCGTGAAGATCGATGCATGGCCTGAACATGGCTGCCACCGTAGCGAGTCCATAGGCCGCGGCATCGCTGCGAATTGACGTCTAATGCTTGACGGATGGCTCAGAAACGCTTACCGTTCGCGACAACAACTGAAGCGCCAGGCTGTCTCGGCTTAGGCGTTGACTCCTCACGCGCCGGACGATAGGCTCGTCTGTTGCCGTGCGTCTATTCATCTGCTGCTCTCAATGTGGTGGTGTTCGCGCGCACCCAAGCGTCCCCCGTGTCAACGAGGAGTTGTAGTGGCTAAGAGTCCGTCCACCCGTGAGCGTTACTCGTTTGCAAATCTTGAAGATCCTTTGGCTCTTCCCGATTTGATTGCGATTCAGCGCGAGAGCTTCGAATGGTTCTTGAACCATGGCCTTGCAGAGACCTTCCGCGATATTTCGCCGATCAAGGACTTCTCCGAGGCACTGCAACTCGAGCTTGAGTTTGATCCCGACGATGAGGACCTGCGCCCACCGCCCAAGTTCAGCGTCGCGGAGTGCAAAGAAAAGGACATGACCTACTCGGCGCCCATCTTCGTGCGCGCACGCTTCATGAACCGCAATACCGGTGAGATCAAAGAGCAGACGGTCTTCATGGGCGACTTCCCGATGATGACGGAGAAGGGCACCTTCATCATCAATGGCACCGAACGTGTCGTAGTGAGCCAGTTGGTCCGCAGCCCGGGTGTCATCTTCGAGCCTGGCGAGCGATTCCGCCTGCGTAACCTGAGCAAGCACCAACTCGTCAAGGGCACGGTGCACCCATACCGCGGCGAATGGCTGGAGTTCGACGTCGAGCACAAGCCCGGCAAGTTCGTAACGGCGGGCACGCGTGTTGCCCGCAAGCGCCGCCTCGGTATCTTCACTCTGCTGCGCGCGCTCGGCTACGACGAAGAGCATGCGCCTGGTTTCATCGATCGCTTTGTTGCTCACTTCGACTTCCTCGAGGACCAATGGGACAAAGAGCGTCACTTCGCTCCGACCCAGGACGAATCACTCGTTGAGATTTACAAACGCGCTCGCCCGGGTGAGCCGCCAACGCTTGAGTCGTCTCGTGCGTTCTTCCGCAACGCGTTCTTCGAGAACCGTCGCTACGACCTCAGTCGCGTAGGTCGCTACAAGCTCAACCGCAAGCTCGGCAACGAAGTCTCGCGCCTGCCCGAGTTGTTCGGCCTTGACGGTGATCTGCTCGACCTGCCTACTGACGATCAGGATGTTCTCAGCCGTTGCGAAGTCGTCGCGGCACTCAGCTACATGTTGCACCTCGTCAAGCAGGAGCCCGGCTACCGCCTTGATGATCAAGACCACTTCGCCAACCGTCGTATCCGTAGCGTTGGCGAGCTGATCCAGAACCAAGTGCGCATCGGCCTCAGCCGTATGGAGCGCGTGGTTCGCGAGCGAATGACGACGCAAGACGTCGAGGCGATCACACCTCAGACGCTCATCAACATTCGTCCGGTGGTCGCTGCCATCAAGGAGTTCTTCGGGACCTCACAGTTGTCGCAGTTCATGGACCAGGTGAACCCATTGTCGGGTCTTACCCACCGTCGTCGCCTGTCGGCCCTCGGACCTGGTGGTCTCAGCCGTGAGCGCGCCGGCTTCGAAGTCCGTGACGTTCACTTCAGCCACTACGGTCGCATGTGTCCTATCGAGACTCCGGAAGGCCCGAACATCGGTCTCATCGGCGCGCTCAGCACGTTCGCCCGCGTCAACGAGTTCGGATTCATCGAAAGCCCGTACCGCAAGGTCGTCAAGGGCAAGGTCACTGACGAGATCGTCTACATGGCTGCCGACGAAGAAGAGAACTACGTCGTGGCGCAGGCCAACACCCCGATCAATGCCGATGGTTCGTTCAAGGACCCCCGCGTGCTCGTGCGGCGGTCGCCACAGGCGGCCAGTCTCGATGACCTTCGCAAGATGCTAGAAGCGGAGAGCTTCTTCGGTGCCACCACCGACATTGGTTTCGTTCCCGGCACCGAAGTCGATTACATGGACGTTTCACCCCGCCAGATCGTTTCCGTTGCCACCGCGCTGATCCCCTTCCTTGAGCATGACGACGCGAACCGTGCCCTGATGGGTGCCAACATGCAGCGCCAGGCCGTTCCGCTGATCCGCGCCGAGGCGCCATATATCGGTACGGGTATCGAAGCGCGTGCTGCTCGTGACGCGGCCGACCTTATCCAGGCGGTTGAAGAGGGCGATGTCACCGAAGTCAGCGGCGACAGCGTGACGGTGCAGTACAAGACGCTCGGCAAGAAGGTCTATCCGCTGGCCAAGTTCCGTCGCAGCAACCAGGACACCTGTATCAACCAGCGTGTGCGGGTATCTGAGGGCACCAAGCTCAAGAAGGGCGACATCATCGCCGACGGTCCTTCCACCGATAACGGCGAACTCGCCCTCGGTAAGAACCTGCTTGTGGCACTCATGCCGTGGGAGGGTTACAACTTCGAGGACGCAATCATCCTCAGCGAGCGTTTGGTCAAAGACGACGTGCTGACCTCGATTCACATCAAAGAGCACGAAGTCGATGCCCGCGACACCAAGCTTGGCCTCGAAGAAATCACGCGTGACATTCCCAACCTCAGCGAGGACATCCTGCGCGACCTCGACGATCGTGGCATCATCCGCGTCGGCGCCGAGGTCGGCCCCGGCGACGTGTTAGTCGGCAAAGTCACCCCCAAGGGTGAAACCGAGCTGACGCCAGAGGAGCGACTGCTCCGGGCGATCTTCGGCGAGAAGGCACGCGAGGTGCGCGATACGAGCCTCAAGGTTCCGCACGGTGAGAATGGCAAGGTCATCGACGTCAAGGTCTTCACTCGTGAAAATGGTGACGAGTTGCCGCCGGGCGTCAATCAGCTCGTGCGTGTTTATGTCGGCCAGAAGCGCAAGATCAGCGTTGGTGACAAGCTCGCCGGTCGTCACGGCAACAAGGGTGTGATCTCCAAGATCCTGCCGATTGAGGATATGCCGTACCTCGCCGATGGTACCGCCGTCGACATCATCCTCAATCCGCTCGGTGTTCCAAGCCGAATGAACGTCGGCCAGGTACTCGAGGCTCACCTCGGCTATTGCGCCCGGTGGGGTTGGAACGACGTCAAGAACAACGTGACCGTTGGTGATGTGCCGATTCGAGGCACTGAGACGAAGACTCGACCCAACACCAAGCCGAGCACGTTCATCGCCACACCTGTGTTCGATGGTGCGCACTGGGATGAAGAAGAAGCTGCCGGAAAGCACCCCACGATCCAGAGCATCCTCCAGAATCTCAATCCGGAGAGTGTCGACGGCAAGCGTCTCATCCAGAAAGACGGCAAGACGCCGTTGTACAACGGTCGCACGGGTGAGTTGTACGACAATCCGATCACCGTGGGCTATATGTACATCTTGAAACTCGCCCACTTGGTTGACGACAAGATCCATGCACGGTCCACCGGCCCATACAGCATGATCACGCAGCAGCCGTTGGGTGGTAAGGCCCAGTTCGGCGGACAGCGCTTCGGAGAGATGGAAGTGTGGGCGCTCGAGGCCTACGGAGCGGCGTACTGCTTGCAGGAGCTCCTCACCATCAAGTCCGACGACGTGCTTGGTCGCGTCAAGGTGTACGAGGCCATCGTCAAGGGCGACAATATTCCAGAGCCTGGAATTCCTGAGAGCTTCAAGGTGCTCATGAAGGAGATGCAGGCGCTCTGTCTCAATGTCGAGGTGCTTGCGATCGACGGCAGCGAGATCGAGATGCGTGAAATGGACGAAGACGTGTTCCGCGCAGCGGAGGAACTTGGCATCGACATCAGCCGCCCAGAGCGGGGCACTGACGAAGACGACCGCGAGCGTGCCGCACGCCGCGAACGTGCCTACTGAGCAAGAACTACGAACGAGACGACGAGAGACGAGGCCAGGGAACGATGCTTGACGTAAACATGTTTGACCAGTTGAAGATTGGGTTGGCTACTGCCGACCAGATCAAGCAGTGGTCGCACGGTGAAGTGAAGAAGCCAGAGACCATCAACTACCGCACGCTGCGTCCTGAAAAGGACGGCCTGTTCTGCGAGAAGATCTTCGGACCTACTCGCGACTGGGAGTGTTACTGCGGCAAGTACAAGCGGGTGCGCTTCAAGGGCATCATTTGTGAACGCTGTGGCGTTGAAGTGACGCGCAGCAAAGTGCGTCGTGAGCGTATGGGCCACGTAGAGCTCGCAGCACCAGTGGTGCACATCTGGTACCTGCGCGGTACCCGCAGTTGGTTGGCCTATCTGCTCGCCGGCGTTGAGACCAAAGAGGAGCTCAAGGCCAAGCAGCTCGAAAAGGTCATCTATTTCGCAGCGAACCTCGTCACTTGGGTAGACGTCGACAAGCGCCACGCGGACAAGGCAAACCTCGAGGCCGAGTATCTCGAAGAGCGCGATGCCATCCGCAAGGAAATGGAAATCGCGATTGATCGACGCTACAAGGAGCTCGAGGACGAAGCCTCAAAGCTCGAGGGTGAAGGTGCCAAGGACAGCGACGTCAAGGCGCGCGGCAAGATCGCTGAGAAGGAAGTTACGCTCCTGCGCGATCGCTATGAGGCAGAGCTCGATCTGTTGGCCCGCACGTGGGATGAGTTCAAAGACATCCACAGCCGCAAGATTATCGACGACGAGATGCTGTGGCGCGAGCTGCGCGATCGCTACGGCGATTACTTCGAGGGCGGTACCGGCGCGGACAGCATCAAGGCACTTATAGACCGTATCGATTTCGATGTCGAAGAAGTGCGCTTGCGCGAGGCGATCGATCCACCCGAAGGCGGTCGTAAGCCACTGAGCGCGCAGCGTCGCCAGAAGGCGATCAAGCGTCTGAAGATCGTCACCTCGTTCAACAAGCGCGACGAGCACGGTCGTCGGGTCAACGACCCCAAGGCAATGATCCTCGATGTCGTTCCTGTAATCCCTCCAGAACTGCGCCCTATGGTGCAGCTCGATGGTGGCCGTTTCGCGACGAGCGACCTCAACGATCTGTACCGGCGAGTTATTAACCGCAACAACCGCCTGAAGCGGCTGCTCGACCTCGGCGCACCCGAGATCATCGTCAACAACGAAAAGCGCATGCTGCAGGAAGCCGTCGACGCCCTGTTCGACAACGGCCGCCGCGGTCGACCGGTCACTGGACCGGGCAATCGCCCGCTGAAGTCGCTGTCCGACATGCTCAAGGGCAAGCAGGGCCGCTTCCGTCAGAACTTGCTCGGCAAGCGCGTCGACTACTCAGGTCGTTCGGTCATCGTCGCTGGCCCAACGCTCAAGCTGCATCAGTGCGGACTGCCGAAATTGATGGCGCTCGAGTTGTTCAAACCGTTTGTCATGAAGCGCTTGGTCGACCTCGAGTTGGCGCAGAACATCAAGAGCGCGAAGCGCATGGTGGAGCGACGTCGCCCACAGGTGTGGGACGTGCTCGAGGATGTCATCAAAGAACATCCGGTCATGCTGAACCGTGCACCGACACTGCACCGTTTGGGCATTCAGGCATTCGAGCCAGTGTTGGTCGAGGGCAAAGCGCTGCAGATCCATCCGCTGGTATGCACCGCATTCAATGCCGACTTCGACGGCGACCAGATGGCCATTCATGTGCCGCTGTCTGCCGAGGCTCAAGCCGAAGCTCGCGTGCTCATGCTCAGTGCGAACAACATCTTGTCCCCCGCATCCGGTCGTCCAACCGTGACTCCTTCGCAGGACCTCGTCATCGGTGGGTATTACCTCACCGAGATCGAAGAGGAAGCAGCCGGCGCAGGCCGCACCTTCCGTCATCTCTGGGAAGTCTTGCGTGCCGTCGACGAGAAGGCGTTGAACATTCATGCGCCGATCCATATGCGGCGGCCGAATGGTGAGCGTTTCGACACAACCGCGGGTCGCTTGTTGTTTGAAGAGGCTCTTCCTCTCGACTATCCGTTACGTTTTGGTCACATCGAGTTCTTGATCAAAAAGAAGGAGATGGGTGTCATCGTTGAAAGGCTTTCAGACTTCTACCTGAAGTCTGAGGTTGCAATCGCGCTCGATGCAATCAAGGCGGTGTGCTATCGCTATGCCTCGCAGAGTGGTTTGACGGTGTCGATCGACGACGTCAAGACGCCCAAGAGTAAGCGTGAGATTCTTGATCGCTACGAAGCGCAGGCAGACAAGGTCGAGACGCAGTTCCGTCGCGGCATCATCACCGATGGCGAGCGTCGCAACATGGAAGTGCGCATCTGGACCGATGCCACCGCTGAGGTTCAGAACGCGATGGAAGTCGAGTTCAAGGCCGTGCGATTCAATCCCATCGACATGATGGTTGGTTCGGGTGCCCGTGGAAACATGACGCAGATGCGCCAGATCGCCGGCATGCGTGGCCTGGTCGCCAACCCTCGTGGTGACATGATTCCTCGGCCAATCAAGAAAAACTTCCGTGAGGGCCTCGAAACTCTTGAGTACTTCATCGCGACGCCTGGTGCCCGAAAGGGTCTCGTCGATACAGCATTGCGAACGGCTGACTCTGGCTATCTCACGCGTCGTTTGGTTGACGTGGCGCAGGAACTGATCATTCGCGAAATCGACTGTGGTTCGACGCTGGGTGTGTGGATTGACAATGTCACCCCTGACACCGCCAATACTCGTGCGTACCTTGAGGCGAAGTTGTTCGGTCGTGCGCTCCTGCAAGACGTCAAGCTCAGCAACGGAACAGTGTTGCTGAAAAACAGCCTGGTCGGTGATGACGAGATGGAAGCGCTGCGCGATGATCCAAAGATCAACCGAGTTCGTGTTCGCTCGGTGCTCACCTGCGATGCCGATCTCGGCATCTGCGGATTGTGCTACGGCCGCTCGCTGGCAACAGGTAAGCCCATCGAACTCGGCGAGGCTGTTGGCGTCATTGCCGCTCAGTCGATCGGTGAGCCGGGTACTCAGCTCACAATGCGCACCTTCCACACTGGTGGTGTCGCGGGTAAGGACATTGCCGGCGGCTTGCCACGCGTTGTTGAACTGTTCGAAGCTCGTACTCCCCGTGGTTCGGCTCGGTTGGCCAAGGCCAGCGGCATCGTCCGCGTCGGCGAGGACGAAGGCAAGGGCATTCCGATCACGGTCATTGATGACGGCGGCGAAGAGCACCTGATCATCTTGCCGACGGGCAGCCGTCCAACGGTGATTGACGGTAACGACATCAATGCTGGCGATCCCGTCACCGACGGTCCCTTCGATCCCAAGGAAATCATGGAGATCAAGGGAATTCGCGAGACGCAGCTATACCTCGTGGAAGAAGTCCAGAAGGTGTATCGCGATCAGGGTGTGAGCATCTCCGACAAGCACATCGAGTTGATTGTGCGCCAGATGACGCGCCGAATTGGTGTGCAGGAACCAGGTGAGACGGGTTTCCTTCCTGGCGAACGCGCCGATGCAAAGGTGTTCCGCGACACCAACAAGCGCATGGTTGAGGAAGGCAAGCGCCCTGCCGAGGGTCGACCCGAACTGATGGGTATCACCAAGGCGTCTCTCGCAACAGAATCGTGGCTGTCCGCGGCCTCGTTCCAGGAGACCACCCGAGTGCTCACCGAAGCTGCAATCGACGGCCGCAGCGACAGTCTGCTCGGCTTGAAGGAGAACATCATCATCGGCAAGCTCATCCCTGCGGGAACCGGTATGGAGCGCTACCGCGACTTCGAGGTGTCTGCGCCCGACTACAAGCCGATGGCCTACTACACCAGCGACACGGAAGATCCTGCCGCTTGGTTGGGCAACCTCCATGGCACGTATTCAGGCGACGGCGAGACCGCCGACGGCTGAGTGATGTCGGATACAGACTGACTCAATCGGTCTGAACAATGTTACGAAGGGCACGGGTGATCCCCTAGATCACGCGTGCCCTTCGTTGTTTTCGCTTGTCGAGGATCAGCGGATGGTCCAACCTCCGTCGACCATAAGCACCTCGCCAGTGACGTACGACGAAGCGTCTGATGCCAAAAGACCACGGGTCCAACAAGCTCCTCGGCTCGGCTCGGCTCGGCCGCGTCGTGCCAAGGGCGTGAGTTCGCGAAGAGCGCGCTCTTTCGCATCGTTGTGTTCGCCTGCTGCCCCGGGCATAAATGCCTCACAGCAACGTCACCCGAGATGGACGAGTTACTGACGATGGTTCCGCCTCCGTGTCGAATCATTACCTTGGCAACGGCCTTTCTCGCCCGCGACCTTCGCTAAGCTTTTGGAAGTCACCGCCGACGACACTGTGTGCGCTTGGCCAAATGGTTCGAACGCCGCGAAGTTAGCGGACGCGCGGGTTGCCGCTCCGAATGCGTGCCTCTAACATTGCATGGTCCTACGCAACGGGCGTCCGCTGCGTGCAGAGGTTTCTTTTTAGAACGCGAAAGGTTTACGCGTGCCCACAATTCAGCAGCTAGTTCGCCAAGGGCGTAGTAGCAAGTTCACCAAGACCAAGACTCCGGCCCTGAAGGGCTCGCCGCAGCGACGCGGTGTGTGCACCCGGGTGTATACCAACACACCCAAGAAGCCAAACTCGGCTTTGCGTAAGGTTGCTCGAGTACGTCTTACCAGTGGTGTCGAGATCACGGCGTACATCCCCGGCGAAGGTCACAACCTACAAGAGCACAGCATCGTGTTGGTGCGTGGAGGTCGTGTGCGCGACCTGCCCGGCGTGCGATACAAGGTCATTCGTGGCGCGCTCGACGCAGCCGGAGTGAAGAACCGTAAGCAAAGCCGCAGCCGCTATGGCGCAAAGACCCCGAAGTAATAGGAACGAACCGCCATGCCACGTAAAGGACCTGCCGAGCGTCGTGAAATCACGCCGGACCCCATCTATCGCTCGCTGCTCGTTTCGCAGATCACCAACAAGGTCATGCTGCACGGCAAGCGCAGCCTCGCCGAAAAGATCGTGTACGACGCACTCAAACTGGTCGAGGAAAAGACCGGGGCCGAGCCGATTGCAACGTTGAAGCGCGCAATTGAGAATCTGAAACCGCCGTTGGAAGTAAAGAGCCGCCGCGTTGGTGGCGCGACGTATCAGGTGCCTGTCGAGGTTCGTCCCCGTCGCGCCGGTACGTTGTCGATTCGCTGGCTGGTCGACTTCAGTCGCAAGCGTCGCGAGAAGACGATGGCTGAGTGTCTCGCTGGCGAGATTATGGACGCCGCAAATGGCCTCGGTGCCGCTGTGAAGCGTCGCGACGATATGCAGAAAATGGCTGAGAGCAACAAGGCGTTCGCTCACTACCGTTTCTGAGCGATCTCATTCTGAAGTGCAAACACCCGCCCGCGACGGCGGGTGTTTGCTTATCAAACGTCTGCCAGCGTCGTTCGTGTTTGCAGGCCACGTGACGTCTGTCGGCTGACCAGAACCGCCGTGCTGCAGGGTGCGAGTCGTCGGGCGTGCCGTTAGCATTGTTCCTTGTGCCTGCGACCGACTTCGGTTGCTGCTCCTCTTGATCTAGCACGACGCAAACGGAAGAAGTACAGAGATGGCAAAGCGCGAATTTCCACTCGAGCGCACTCGCAACATCGGCATTATGGCTCACATTGATGCTGGCAAGACCACTACGACCGAGCGCATCTTGTACTACACCGGTAAGAGCTACAAGATCGGTGAAGTCCACGACGGCGCAGCCACGATGGACCACATGGCGCAGGAGCAAGAACGCGGTATCACGATCACCTCCGCGGCTACCACGTGCATCTGGGATAACCACCGAATCAACATCATCGACACGCCCGGCCACGTCGATTTCACGATCGAAGTCGAGCGGTCACTTCGAGTACTCGACGGCGCGGTCACCGTGTTCGACTCGGTCGCCGGTGTCGAACCGCAGACCGAGACGGTGTGGCGTCAGGCCAACAAGTACCACGTTCCACGTATGTGCTTCATCAACAAGATGGATCGCATCGGCGCCGATTTCTACCGCACCGTGCAGATGGTCAAAGACCGCCTTGAGGCAACGCCGGCTGTTCTTCATCTTCCTATCGGTGCGGGCGGCATCGAGGTCAACACGCCGTTCATCGGTCTCGTCGACTTGGTGAAGATGAAGGCACTCATCTGGCACGACGAAGAACTCGGTGCCAAGTGGGATGAAACCGACATTCCCGAATACATGGTCGAACAGGCCGCGAAATACCGCGAAGAACTGCTCGAGACCATCGCCACGAGCGATGACGAGCTCATGGAGAAGTACCTCGGTGGTGAAGAACTGTCCATCGCAGAAATCAAGCGAGCGATCCGGAAGGGCACCTTGGCTTTCGACTTCGTGCCGATTCTGTGCGGTTCAGCCTTCAAGAACAAGGGTGTTCAGCCAATGCTCGACGCCGTTGTTGATTACCTGCCGAGTCCGCTCGACATTCGTGCCGCCCAGGGCGTCGACTTTCACGACAATCCGATCGATCGTCCTGCTGACGAAGACGGTCCGTTTGCGGCGCTTGCGTTCAAGATCGTTGCCGACCCATTTGGCAAACTCACCTACTTCCGTGTGTACTCGGGCAGGATCAGCAAGGGTGACGAGGTCTTCAACAGCACCAAGGAAAAGCGAGAGCGACTTGGTCGCATTCTGCTCATGCATGCAAACCAGCGCGAAGACCTCGACGTTGCGATGGCGGGCGACATCGTTGCCGGGCTGGGATTCAAAGACACCACCACCGGTGACACTCTGTGCGACCGTGCCCATCCCATCATCCTCGAGAGAATGATCTTCCCCGAGCCGGTCATCCATGTGGCTATCGAGCCCAAGACCAAGGTTGATCAGGACAAGCTGGGCAAAGCACTCAAGAGTTTGTCCGATGAAGATCCTACGTTCCGTGTTCGTACCGATGAGGAGACCAACCAGACGGTAATCAGCGGCATGGGTGAGCTCCACCTCGAGATTCTCGTCGACCGCATGCAACGCGAGTTTGGCGTCGACGCCACCGTTGGTAAGCCTCAGGTTGCGTACCGCGAGACCATCACGAAGAAGGTGGAATCGGTGGAGTACCGCCACATCAAGCAGTCAGGTGGTTCGGGACAATTCGCAGTCGTCAAGATCACCCTCGAACCCAATCCTGAAGGCGGCTATAAGTTCGTCGACAAGATCACCGGTGGACGCGTTCCCCGCGAGTACATCCAGCCCGTAAATCAGGGTATTCAGAGCGCGCTCGATAATGGCGTACTTGCGGGTTACCCAACTGTGAACGTGATGGCCAGCCTCGTCGACGGCGCCTATCACGACGTTGACTCCAGCGAGATGGCGTTCAAGATTGCCGGCCAAATGGCCTTCAAAAAGGCGGCCGAGATGGCCAAGCCGGTGTTGCTCGAGCCGATCATGGGCGTGGAAGTTGTGACCCCGGATGAATACATGGGCGACGTGATGGGCGACCTCAGCAGCCGCCGTGGTCGGATCGAGGGCATGGAAGCTCGTGGTAACACTCAGGTCGTGCGGGCGCAGATTCCACTTTCCGAAATGTTCGGTTACAGCACCGACCTGCGTTCACGTACGCAGGGTCGTGCTACCTACACCATGCAGTTCGACAGCTACCAAGAAGTTCCGACGTCGATCGCGACCGAGATCATCAAGCGCGTTCGAGGGGAATAGCACGTCCCCAGCAACAATGTTGCCAGAGGTGCTCGCTGCGGGTTGTCTGCCCATGGTCTCGCCCTCTAGCATTATGAGTTCTGTAGCGGCGCCGTTGCGCTCCGCCTACTCCTCAGGTTCTTTGACAACCCACTGACATCCAACATGGAGAAATGACATGAGCAAGGCAAAGTTTGAGCGTACGAAGCCGCATGTGAATATTGGTACGATGGGTCATATTGATCATGGTAAGACCACGTTGACTGCTGCGATTTCGAAGACGTTGGCTGGTAAGGGGTTGGCGACGTATACGCCGTT
>JANLPV010000136.1:0-51308 GCA_031367435.1 Actinomycetes bacterium
GTGCGCGCCGGCCAACGCCAGATGGCGGCACTCAACACCAACTCGCGGTATCTGCATGACAACCTCGTCGAATACGCGCGTCGGCTCACAGCGACGTTGCCGAACGAACTCTCAGTCGTGTTCATGGTGAACTCGGGCAGCGAGGCCAATGACCTTGCCTTGCGTCTCGCGCGCGCGTACACCGGCAATCGCGATGTGATCACCGTCGATCACGTGTATCACGGCAATCTCAGCTCCATTGTCGATATCAGTCCATACAAGTTCGACGGTCCCGGCGGCGAAGGTCGCGCGGACCACGTATGGGTGAGCGAGATGCCCGATCTCTACCGCGGCCGTCTGCGGTGTGGCGACCCTGACGCAGGTATCGGCTACGCAAGAAGCATTGCCCAACTCACGCACGAGATGCGTGAGGTCGAACGCTCGCCAGCGGCCTTCTTCAGCGAAGGAATTCTCGGAACCGGCGGCATGCTCGTGCTTCCCGACGGTTACCTCCAACACGCCTACGCGCATGTCCGTTCCGCTGGTGGAGTGTGCATAGCTGACGAGGTGCAAATCGGATTCGGTCGCGTCGGATCGCACATGTGGGCCTTTGAAACGCAACACGTCGTGCCAGACATCGTGACGATGGGCAAGCCGATAGGCAACGGTCACCCGATGGCCGCGGTGGTCACCACACCAGCGATCGCGAACGCCTTCGCGAACGGGATGGAGTACTTCAGCACGTTCGGAGGAAATCCGGTGTCGGCGGCCATTGGCCTCGCCGTGCTCGACGTCATCCGCGATGAACGCCTGATGCACAACGCCGCCACCGTTGGCGAACAACTGCTTTCGGGGCTCCACGAACTCGCGACGCGGCACTCGTTGATCGGCGATGTTCGCGGCATTGGTTTGTTCGTCGGCGTCGAATTGGTTCGCAATCGACAGACTCTCGAAGCTGCCGACGTAGAGCTGGCTGCGATCGTTGAGGCGATGAAGGCGCAGCACATCTTGCTCAGCACCGAAGGCCCACATCAGAACGTGCTCAAGGTGAAGCCACCCATTGTGTTTTCTCGCGCGAACTGTGTTGAGTTCCTCGAGAAGTTCGACCTTGTTCTCCGCGCGTACGACTGAGTTAGTCGGCGTGCGCCGAAGCCATCACAATCGCTCGTGCCGCACTGCGGTGGCCGGCTTCGGCGGCTGCAATAACCGACTTGCGCGCTGCGAACGCAACGAGAAAGCCCGCGGCAAAAGCGTCACCGGCACCCGTGGTGTCGCGGACTGCATCGATCGCTGGTGTCGCCACCGTCAGCGTCGTTTGGCCCGGTTGCATGACCAAGGCCGGCCCCGCACCCTGTTTCACAACCGTGACCATCGCGCCGATCCGAGACGGCTCGATTGCATCGCCCAGACAAGCCGCTTCGAGTTCATTGCACAACAGCACCGAGGGCCGAAGGCGAGTCAACAGGTCGATGGTGCGCTCAACCCCGTGGTCAGCAATCACCGCAGCGGACGACGCATCGATTGACACCAGAATGCCACGGTCGTGCGCCCACCCGATGAGCGTTGCCGTCGTGTGTGCCAGAGCACCTTGCATCAGCGAATACAACGGCACATGAAACACGCTGAGGCCGTCGAGCCACCTCGGTTCGGGATCGCCGAGGTCTGTGCACCCTCCGCGATCGCTGAGCATCGTGCGTTCACCAAGGTGATCGACAAGCACAATGATCGTGCCAATGCGCCCACCGCGACGCGTCACAACGTCGACGCCTTCTCGGCGCAAAGCATCGATCAACAGATCTCCGTTCGCGTCGGCACCGACTTGACCGATGAATCTGGCCGCTCCCCCAGCTCGGGCGACGCTCGCGGCAACGTTGGCTGCACTGCCACCACGTCGGCGCAAAACGACGGCCGTCGTGTCGGACGCAATGTTGATGGGGCCACCGAGGCGCACCACGATGTCTTCAACGAGGTCGCCGACAGTTCCGAGCATGGCGCTGACGGTACTTCGTGATGACGTACGCGGGTGTGGCAAAGTCTGCGTGTGGACCTTCAAGCGTGGATCTCAGCTGATCATGCCAGCATTGCCACTCGGTTTCAGTCGGCGATTGCCAACCATGTTCCCGTTGAACGTTGGAAAGACGTGCCTCCGGGTGGTGGATCATGCATTGCCGGACTGCTTATGCACATGACCTACCACGAGGATCTAGCGCTCAATACCGCCATCCGCAATCACGCCCCACTCATCGACCAACATCGCCGTGATCTCGGGATTGTGTCGATGCCCAATGCCGCCGGCCTGTCAGAAACCGAAGATCGCGTACTCGTCGAGGCACTCGACATCAATGCGCTGTGTGAATACGCAAGCGCCGTCACAGCCGAGACCGACAACTGGTTGGCGCACCTGAGCATGATGGCGCTCGACTCCATTCCGGCCGCGAGTTGGCAGCTCGAACACAACGCGGGCCTCTCGCCGGCGGGTCTGGAATGGCTGCATGCGATGTGGACGGGCAAGCCGGTGAGTTGGTTCGTGCAATGGGAATGCATCGGCCATCGGCATGGCCACGTCGGAGAGATGATTGCAGTGCGCGGCCGTTTGGGGCTCAGCCCCTTCTGAGCTCTATGCGATCGAGAGCTTGTCGAGATCGCGAATTCGCGTCACCAACGTGACCAACAGTTTGTTGGCCAGCAACGGCACGTCCATGACGGCACCGAGGAACGAACCCTGGCTCAAAACCAAGAGTGCGCATTCGGTCTCACATATCGCACTAGCAGTGCGTTGCCCATGATCGAGCAATGACAGTTCGCCCAGGATTGCTCCCGGCCCCAACGTCGCGATCTTGCGACCATTGCGCCGCACAACAACGATGCCGCTCAGAATCACGTACGCCTCGTGACCTTCGGTGCCCTGTTCGAGAATGACCGAACCAGCGGGCACAGAGATCTCGTCGCTCGACCGCGCGATCTTCTCGAGATCCTTCCGCGAGAACTGTTCGAACATGCCCACCCGGCGAAGGTGATCGATGTACACCCTGTTACTGGTCATTGTCGCGAGCGTAGTGCAGGTGCATTGTGGTGAAGGTGCTCAGAAGAATTGTCCAGGTGGCTCAGATAGGTCAGGTGGTGTGCACGATCAGCACGTTGCAAGGGGCCTGTTTGGAAACGTCGTTCGCGATCGAACCCAGCACACGCGCCGCACCTTGAACCCGTTTGTTCCCAACCACAATGATGCTCGCGTTCAGCCGCACTGCTTCTTCACACAACGCCTTTGCAGGATCCTTCATGACCACAGCGTGCGTCACCGGTGATGTGCATCCGAGTTCGCCGACAATGGCGCTCAACGACTGCTCGCCAAGAGTGATGGGATCGGCAATCCAACTCTCCGATCCGCCCTTCACTGTTTGCACGGAGCCGCGGGACAACGCCATCACCAGGTGCAACGGACGATTCAATGCAGACGCCAATTCCGCAGCGTGCTTCGCGGCCTCGCGTGCAGTGGAGCTGTCGTCGACTCCGACGATGATTTCGTTCATGCGTACTTCCTGACGTGAAGGCCGACGTTCGGCTGCTTCAGTATCGCGCGTCCGACGGTGATGCTCCACCGGCCACGGTTTTCGCCAGCGGCGCGGGCGGCATGACACGTGACGCGTCGATACCCATCCGGCTCAGTACTGCGTCGGCCTCATGCTGGAGTAGGTCGTGTTCGTCGCGAGGAGTGTCGGCGAGTCGAGCAATCTCGAGCGCCGCCAACGCCGACTCCCACTCGGCACCGCCTTTGTCAGCAATGCGGCGAGCCTCGAGCAGTGACGCGCGAGCGCCGCGGGTATCGCCCAAGCCGGCGGCGACCGTGCCACGCATTCGTTCGGCAAGCGCCGCAACGGGCGCTCCGCCATCGTCGGCGCGCCCACCCAGATCGTCCAGTACATCAAGCGCTTGAGCATTGCGACCAGCGAAGACAAGTGCTTCGGCCAGACGGGCCTCGGTCTCAGCAAGAAACGGGCCATGCCCGAGCGCCACAAAACGCTGCTGAGCCTCGAGTAGCAGCGCAACACCATCTTCGGCGCGGCCCGCCCGCGCCAGGGTCCGTCCAAGCGTGTTGGTCGCAGCAGCAAAACCCATTGCGTGACCACTCGCACGGCAACTGCGTCGGGCGTCACGCAAAAACGCCTCGGCCTCGGCGTAGCGACCCTGCTCGACACGCACCTCAGCAAGGTTCTGCCAACACTGAGCCATGCGCATCAGGTCGCCGGACCGACGACTGGCGACTACTCCGTCCTCGAAGTACGCACACGACTCGTCCCACTTTCCTGCGGTCAGTGCGTCGACGCCTCGGTTTTGCAAGACCGCCGCGAGACCTGCGAAATCACCGAGTTCCTCATAGATGGGTTGAGCGAGCTCGCGATAATCGAGCGAGGCGTCGTCGCCGAGTTCGCTCAGCGCCCAGTCAAGCAGGTAGTAGGCGTGGGCCTCAGTGGCACGATCGCCCGCAGCAATTGCATCTGGCAGCGCTCGGCGACAGCGCTGCGCGCACTGCCGATACCTCTGCTGCCAGATCAACGTGCTCGCACATGCCATCTGTAATCGCGCCCGTTCCGCAGCCGCGTCCGCGTCGAACACATCGTGGTCGACGCGGACGCCGAGACCTGACAATCCGCGTCGATACCACGTGATCGCAGGATCGTGCCGACCGAGGCGCTCGCGCAGGGTTCCCTCTTTTCGGCACAGACGAGCCCGGACAATGACGTCGTCGGCACTTGCCTTGCGCGCACCGGCCAAGCCCGTGCGCGCAAGGTCGTAACGACCAGCGAGCAACGCGACGTCGGCCAACGCTTCATATACCTTGGCTAACTCGGGCAGTGAAACCTCAGCAGCGCTTGACCGGGCGTTGGCGATCGCGCGATCGAAGAAGGCCGTCGCCTCCACCGTTGCGTACTTGTCCCACGCCCGCTGCGCCGCATCTCGGTTGTATCTCCATGCCAGGCTGTGCTCGCCCGACCGATCAAAGTGCAACGCCAACAGACCGAGTTGCGTGTCGTCGGGCTGACCGGGAGGCACGAGCGCATGACCGATGCGAGAGTGCAATTCGCGACGCCGCGCGAACGGCAGCCCCTCATATGCAACCCGGCGAACCAGATCGTGTGTGAAACGAAGATCGCCTTGGTCCACAACGAGAAAGTCCGCCAGGCGATGCCACAGAGCCGGCGCCGCGATCACATCGCCGAGTGTGCGTCGAAAGAGGTCAGGCGAAAAGCGATCACCGAGCACGGCCGCGTGACGCAACAGTGTCCGGTCGAGCGGCGCGAGGTGATCGATGCGCGCCGCGACTAGATCTTCGAGCGCCTCGGGAATCGCATCGAGTGAGCCAAACTCGCGTCGAGCTCGTGCCAGTTCGAGAAGGAAGAGGGGATTGCCTTGAGCACGAGCGCACAACTCGCGAAGTTCACTGAGGCCAATGTCGCCATCATCAGTGAGCTCGGAGGCCAAATGTTCGGCGAAGGTGTCGTCGAGTGGTGCCAAGGTGATGACTTGGCTGTCGAAGCCAAGGCGAGCACCAAGGCCCTGACTCGGATCGCGAGTGGTCAGACACGTCAGCCACGGCCGATGCTCGATGCCTTTCATCGACCTGGCCAAGAGCAGCGCCGAGGCTTCGTCCATCCACATCACGTCTTCGATCACCAGGAGCAACGGATCGACAAAGGCAGCATGCATGACGACGGCTGCCGCCTCGCGCAGCACACTCGCCCGATATTCCGCACTCAGGTCATCGACCACCGGAGACGACGGAACTTCGGCATCGATCGCGGCTGCAAGCAGTGGCGCAAACTGCGCCCACTCGGGCGCATGTTCGACAAGCCAGCGAGTCAGTTGCGCGCCGGCGATGGCAGGCTCGGCGTTGAGCGGTACACCGATGGCCGTTCGTAACACCAGCCGTGCCGCAAAGTACGGTTGATCCGCCGCAAACGGCTCGCACGTGAGTCGCACCACGCGGCTCGCCTCCGCTGCATTCGCGACTTCATGAGCCAACCTCGACTTGCCAATTCCGGGCTCGCCGACAAGCTCGATGCAGGAGCCTCTCCCAGCAGCAGCACTTGATAAGGCGTCGGTCAACACAGCGAGCTCTTCGTGTCGCCCCACCAACGCGACGTTGGCCGACGTGACCCGGCCGCGGCCTTCGGCGCGGCGGCCGACCGAGACGGCGTGCTGCGGGTGACGCTTGCCCTTCACGAAGAATGGTTCGAGCGCAGTGGTTTCGAAGGGTGTCGATGATCGCTCGATCGTGGTTTGGCTCGCCACCATCTCTCCGGGTGCGGCCTTAGCCATGAACCGTGCGGCGAGATTCACCGCGTCACCCATCACCGTGTAGACCCTGCGCCACGGCGCGCCGACCTCGCCAGCAAAGACATGCCCGGTGTTCAACCCGACGCGAATCGGCAGACCGACGTCGGCGTCGAGCAGCGCGCGCCCCACGGCGAGCATGCGCCCCTCGCCGTCCTCCACCGCATCGGGTACGCCAGCGGTGAGGATCATTTTCACGCCACCGCCAGCGACGTCTGAGGCGATCAGACACACCGCGTGCCGTTCCGCGATCTCGTGAGCGACATTGACAAGTTGATTGAGCCGCTCAGCAACCGCTCGTGGACCTTCGGTGCGCAACAGCGCGTCCACCCCGCCGACGTGCACAAAACCGACCGTGACGTGACGGTGTTCGGCCCCGTGATCACGACCGAGCAGTCGACGCTGCACAGAGCGAGGAACAAACAATGCCAACGCATCGTCGCGTTCATCAACGACGTTGGTTTCGACAGGCGCGCTCGGCTCGCCGGTGACCCGACGAAGTAGCACACCGCCTTCTTTCACGCCACCAAGCCAGTTTGTAGGAAGCAAGGCCGCCGTGGAGGCGCTCATGAGTATTTCGCCAGCGTCAGCAGCTGTCTCCATCGCCGTCACGGTCGTTGCGTGTTCTCCTGCAACGAACAACTCGCGCTGTTCCGTTCCGGCAAGAATGAACAGAAATGGTCCGCTATGCAGACCCATCGAGATACGAAGCAGTACCCGGCGACGCGCGGTCACCACCGCGCCCCGAGCCTTGAGGGCGGCGCGCATTCCAAACGCCGCGCGACACGCCCGCTCGCCGTGGTGCTCGCCTTCAAAGAAGACGAACAACGCGTCACCGCCAAATTTCACGAGGTCTCCACCCTCGTCGCGGGCAACCCCGAGCAGTGCCTCGAACGTCGCGTTGAGGATGTCGGTGAGTTCCTCCGCACCCGCCTTTCCGAGTTCGGCGAGTTGCTCTGACAACCGCGTGAAGCCGGAAATGTCAGCGAAGAGAAAAGTGCCCTCTGCCTGCCAGATCTCACGATCGCCCGCGCTCAGTAGCAGCCTCGGCACGAAGGGTGCGAATGTGTGAAATCCTTGTGTGACCTCGGACTCAAATCGATGAATGTGCATTGACGTGAGACCCTCCATTGACTGATCCTAGTAAGTCGCGGCGTCGCTCTTCAGAGCTACGGCAAGCCGCTGGGTTCCACGTTTCGTGGAAGGGGTCGGATAATGGGTAAAAGTACACGCATACTCGCAGCGCTCACGCTGCTCGTCACAACTATGGCGATCAAAGTTGGCACGTCGCCCGCACTCGTCAGTGCAACCTCTGTGACCCCATCGAGTCTGAGCGGCGACATCGACTGCGACGACCTCAAACCATTACTGCCATACGGCAAGGACATCAACAACGGAGCGACGGCAGGCACGTACAGCCTGCCGGGCATCACGGGGGCCACGGTCACCGTGGCGGCCAACAACGGCAAGTCCTTCAACTGGACGTCCACGTTTCCCATCGACGTTGTCATCGTGTACGCAGGCGACCGCTCGAACGTGTACCGCTACGAGCCAAACCTCATGGCCGATGCGGGTCTGATCGCTCCACTTCAAAATGGCTCACAGCTCACCATCGACGAAGTGAGCTTCTGCCACGATGCTCTCGCTGGCGTCACCGTCGCACCGTCCAAGACGTCTGTAAACGCAGCACGCGGCGTTGCTCTCTCCGACATTCCGATCTCCACATTGAACGTGCAAGACCCAGCGGTGCTCGCGCAGGTCTACCAGCAGTTGGCAGGTAGCCCCGTCCTGAAGGCATCACCAGTGCTCAAAGCATCGCCCGTACTCAAAGCGTCGCCCGTACTCAAAGCGTCGCCGGTGCTGCGGGCCAGTGCCCCACTCCGTTCCGCTCCCGTGCTGAAGGCAAGCCCTGCGCTCAAGGCGTCGCCGCTGCTTCGTGCCTCGCCCGTTCTGCGCGCTTCGCCTGTGTTGCGGGCAAGCCCTGTGCTGAAGGCGTCACCGTTCAACGCGCCATTGTCATCGTTGGTACTCGACCTCACCGACGCCTTGGGTAATGCCGTTACGTGGACACAGGTACTCGTCGGCACGCCGTATGAAGGTTGGCCCCTCAACAGCGTCACCTTCGACAAAGTGGTCGGTCTCATCCAGGGTGCCGCAACCGCCACCAGCTTGCCGGGCGGCACGAGTCTGATTGCAAATGCAACATTGTTCCAACTCGACTCGACCGGAATCATGATTGGTCGGCTCAGCCTGCTGTCGCTGCTGCTGGCGAACACGAGCCTGCAAGACCTTTCGGCATCTCTCACGAACCCACTCACGCCGATCAAGTGGTGCGCTCTGTCGTCGCCATACACCGGTGATCAGTGCCTCGTTGGCAATGCGGCCACCAACGTTCCCTTTAGCGACGCGACGTTGTTCGAACTCGCCTTGTATGGCGTACCTGCCAGCATCGTGCCGGTGTGGGACATCCAAATGTCGGCACTCAAACCGTTGCTTGCCGCACACGTTGAGCCAAAGTCGCCGCTTGCCTATCTGATCGCTGGCGACTACGACGGTAACGGAATCGCGACGGACCCACCATTGTGCACAAGCTCTGTCACGCTCGGACAGTGTCTCGCCGAGATCATTACCCCGGCCGACTTCCCGTGGGAAGACCTGCCGCTCGGTGCGCTCAATCTTGGCCAATATGCGCTCGGTGAGCGTCTGCCAATCTCCACGCAATTCAGCGTGGGTGTTGGCTCCGCAATTGCAACCGTCACCCTGCCCACCGGCTTCCAGTACGACGCTGCCGCAGGTGCCACCGCCTGCGTGGCAGGTGCATGCGCGAAGGTCGCACCGGCCTCCGTCGGCAGCGCCGATCCACAGATCGTCACCTTCGGGCCTACCTGGCCTGCGTCGGGTCTCGTCACGTTGAATCTGCTTGCTGCACCGAAGGGGCTACTCACCGGGGCCAGCGGAAGGGCCCCGGTCACAACGAGCGCAGTCCTTGTGTCGGTTGCATACGGAACGACGGTGCTGTCATCGTCGACGCCAGGACCAACAGTCACCGATCCGTGGGTCGCCGGAACTGTGCCTGCAGTTGTGCCCGACACCTTCTACTTCGGCAATGTCGCCAAGGATGCCGTCAATGCCTACAACGTCACCCTGTCGAGCAACCAAGTCGGTTCGTGGCTGTCCGTACGCTTAACGGCCATCTCGCCAGGACTCGACGGTGACCTAGCGATGTTTGCGCCCAGCGCGGCCCCCGCGCTCAAGGCCTCGCCGGTGCTCCGAGCATCGCCGATTCTTCGTGCGTCAGCGCTCAGCGGTTCCAGCGCCTTGCCGGTGTTCGATCCGGGTGCCGATGCGGCCGGCGTGTTGCCCCCCGAAACTCTTCAAGACGTGCCCACGTTCCCCTCCGACGGCTCCGACCAACTCTTGAAGGCCGTCTCCGCCAACCGTGGCCCGGTGGACGAACTGCAATCGATCGTCGATGCCTCATCCACCGAGAGCACGTCGTATCGCATTCAGGTGAGCGCCTATGGGACCTCATCGGGCGACTACGCGTTACGCGTACTCGCTACGCCGTCAGGCATCTCGGCGTGTCCGGCGAAGCCGTTCACCGGCAGCATCGCCACGCCAACAGCCGTGACCGGCGTCTCGAACCCCACCGGCCTCATCGTGTACAACACGCTCAAGTCCGGCGCGTTGCTTGGCTCAAACACCGACATCACCAATGGCACCAAGACAGGTGCGCAAACGCTGTTCAGCCTCGCCAAGGCCTCGAACTCATGGTTGCTTGCGGTCACGCCGTCAACCAACCCGACCGACGATTGGACCGCAGCGCAAACGGGCTCGCAGTTCGATTGCGCGCCCGTGAGCGCCAACTCGGTGGTGCAAGCGGTGGCCGACGCAGTCAAGGTTCAAAAGACCACCATCGGAAGTGCTCTCTCGGGACTGTCGTCGTTGGTCCTCGTGGGCGGGGACGACAAGCTTCCGTTTTACCGCCTGCCGGATACCACTTCGTTGTCGAATGAAGTAGAGCACAGCGACGCAGTCGGCACCGATAACCCGATCTCGGCCTCGCAGCGCGATCGCTTCTTTCTGTCCGATGATCCTTACGCCACCCTCAATCCCATTCCATGGCTCGACCGCACGTTCAATATCCCCGACCTTGCCGTTGGTCGCCTCGTTGAAAGCGACGCCGACATCGCCGGCCAGATCGGTCAGTACCTCGACACGGCGGGAACACTTGCGCCATCCACAGCGGTTGTTACCGGTTACGACTTCCTAGCCGACGGTTCGCTTCGTACGGCAAAGACCCTGACCGACGCCGGCATCGCACTGCCGCCTGAGAACGTGCTGATCGACCCGCCCGGTGTCGATGGAGCGCACGCGTGGACCGCTGCGGCCGTGTCTGCCAGGCTGAGTTCCAACCCAGGCATCGTCGCGTTGAACTCGCATTTTTCTCAGTATCAGCTGTTGTCCTCGCAGGGTGATGCGCAACAACGCGCCGATCTCCTCGACCTCGCCCCAGGCAACTCGTCGCCAGACCTGCCGAGCAGCATCTTGGCCGGCTCGGTTCTGTTCAGTGCTGGTTGTCATGCCGGTATGAGCGTGCCCGATTCATATGCCAACGGGCCCCTCCTTGCCGGATCAACAACAGGAATCCCGTTCGACTGGGCGCAGGCATTCGCCACACGCAAAGCAGCGATCTGGGTGGCCAACACCGGTTTTGGTTACGGCTCGGCGGGCGATGTTGCGTTGTCCGAACGGCTCATGGCTCTCTACGCCAAGTATCTCGTCGATGGCAAGACCTCCAGCGCAGGCGACGCGTTGATGAAGGCGAAGCAGGAGTACTTCTCAACGCAGGGTGTGTATGGCTCGTACGACGAGAAGGCACTGCAGCAGGTGGTGTTCTACGGCATCCCGATGTTCCGCCTCGCCAGCACAACGCCCCCACCAGCCCCGGTCGGCGTCGAACCCACACCAGGTGCGGGCGGCCTTCCCGCTTCCACACCTCTTCCCACCAAGCTGTTTACATTTGATACTCCCAGCGTGGTCGACGGCCGCACGGCCTACTCGATCAACGGCGAGACCGTCGCGCTTAATGGTTACCCGATCCAGCCCCGCACCAGCTTTGAGGTCACCGCCAAGGACCCGGCCCCAGATCCGATCACGGGCTTTCAGGAGCACTACACCGCTCGCGGTGCTGCACTCGAGACGATGGTCACCGATGTCCAAACCGGCATTAAGCCGCAGATCGCTCGAGCAACTTCTGACCGTGGGAGTAGCGAGCGCCCCCAGCAAGCATCAACGGTCGTGTTCCCGACAACGTTCCAAACGGTGGCGGGAACAGTCGATCACCAACGTCTCGTGGTCTTCCCGGGCCAGTTCAGCGATCTCGTAGGTACAAACGGTGCCGACACCGGTAACCAGTTGCTCATTCGACAGGCGTCGTACACCGTGTATTACGCAAACAAAGCAACGGCGGGTGACGTCACGCGCCCATTCATTCAGGAGACCACTGCGAGCGCCGGTGATCTCAACGGAACCCCCGGCGTTGTGCTCATGCGGGTCAACGCAGTCGACCCGCATGGCATCGCCGACACCCGCACACCTACCGGCGTCAAGCGTGTGCTCGTCCAATACCGCACCAACAATGGCTGGCAGCCCATCGAACTCCACGAAGACAGCGCCGGAACCTGGGTCGGCGCGCTGGTGACCTCGATTACCGACGGTCAATACTTTGTGCAGGCCTTTGACGGTGCCGGAAACCAAGGTGTGAGCCAATTCAAGGGCGCTTACTATCCCGTTGCACAGAGCCCCACTGCTGCGCCGCAGGCCGTCGCTGTCGTTACCGCTGGCACCCTCGGCGCGAGCAATTGGTACTTCCGTAACCCGGCGAGTGTCAGCTTGTACGTCAACGGCGCGTTGGCATTGGCAGCCGCCGGATACAAATACCAGATCAACGGTCAGCTTGCGTTGCTCTACACCGGGCCGATTCAACCACCGGAAGGCCCGACGAGCATCACGTTTGTCGCGCCGCTCGGCGCGCCCACGCCACCTCCGCTCGGCGTACAACAAGACACTCAGGCGCCAATCGCAACGCTCTCACCCGCGCTCTCGGTGGTCACCGCTGGCACAAACCTGCCACCCACAACGTGCGTAGCCACGGATCCGCCAATCGGTTCCGGACCCGCCGGGTGTGCGCTGCTCACCCCAACCGTTGTGCATGTCGGCGCATTTGACTACTCACTTGCGAGCGCGCAGGCCACCGACGTTGCGGGCAATCAGTCCACCATCGCGAGCCAGAGCGCGATCATCGTGTCCGGCGTCACGAACCCTAACGGAATCTTTGCCGACGCTGTCGTCGTCGCTGCTGCCGGTCAGGTGTACAACCAAGTCGTCTTCACCGTGAAGGACCTCACCCCTGGCTCACCCACATTCGGCTTGCTCCTACCCGTGCCTGAGGTTGTTGACCCAACCGGCAAACCTTTCAAGACGCTGTCATTCAACACCCCCGGCAACTTCGAGATCACCGTCACGGTGCCGGGTACCGGCGGCAGCGGCCCCGAAACGCAAACGTTCACGGTTGCGGTCGCGGCCACTCCTCCCGTAGTCACGGTCCCGACTGGCATCATCACCGCGGAAGCGACGGGTCACGGCACCGGCGGCCATGGTGCGGCCAGTGTCACGTTCACTGCCTCAGCGATCGACGTGCCCGACGGCCCCATCGCTGTCACCTGTACCCCGCCAGGGGGTACCGGTACGCCGAGCGGCAGCTTCAGCTCGAGCTTTGAGTTGGGCGATACGCCCGTGTCGTGCAGCGCACGCGACTCCGCGGCCAACGTTGCGACCCGTTCGTTCAATGTGAACATCACGGACCACACGGCGCCAACACTCACCGTGTCACCAAACATCGTTGCCGTCGCGCCACCCAGCGGCGCAGCGGTTCCGGTCACGTTCAGCGTAAGCGCCTGGGACATTGCCGACGCATCCCCATCGGTGTCGTGCAGCCCGGCTTCAGGTTCGAACTTTGGCGTCGGTACAACCACCGTGTCGTGTACCGCGAGCGACTTCAGTGGCAACGTGTCCGCCGCAAGTTCCTTCACGGTCACCGTTGTCGATAGGACGGCACCAGTATTCGCCCCGATCGCTGTCCTCAGTCCGTTCGAGGCAACATCATCGACGGGAGCGGTCGTGGCGTACACCACACCAACTGCAACCGACACTGTGAGTGCGCCTGGGGCGATCACGGTCTCGTGCAGCCCCGTCAGCGGAATCACCTTCGCGATCGGCACGACAACCGTGCAATGCAGTGCGACCGACGAGGCCAGGAACGTCGCGAACACCTCGTTCACCGTTACGGTTCGCGACACCACGCCACCTACCTTGGTCGTGCCCGCGAATATTTCCGTACCCGCAACGTCGCCTACCGGAGCGGTTGTGACGTACGTGGCAACAGCATCGGATCTCGTGAGTGGCGTGGTCACACCCATCTGCACCCCGGCGAGTGGATCAACTTTTGTGCTGAACACGACGACGGTTTCGTGTATTGCCACGGACACCCGCCTCAATAGCACGACCAAGACATTCACCGTCACCGTGACGCAGCAGTACTACTACGAAGGCTTCTTCACGCCGGTGCGAATGGGCGCAGTGGATCAATACGGCTTGAACCTCACCGTCAACAGCGTCAACGGGGGCCGCAACGTCCCGTTCAAATGGGAGGCCAAGGACGGCCTCCGGGTTGCCATCACCAACCCAGCGCGAGTTGAGATCTACTTCGACCAATACACGGTGTTCCGCAACAAGGTACTTGCCGGAAAGATCATCTTGGCGGGCAAGACCGCTTTGCCACCCGACACCGTCAATGTCTGTACTGCTACTCAGTTCGGCCGAACCATCACGCCGATTTCAGCTGGCACTGGTAAGACCACTGCGATCACGTTCAACATCGACAAGTTAAGCGATGGCATCCAGGTACCCCTGAAGCCGTCGTCGGCTGTCGCGAACTGTTACGTAGCGTGGACCCGAGTCATCGGCGATCCAGGGCCGGGAATCGTCACTCTGTTCACCCTGAGCTAAGGACCACCACCGAGCGACCACTACCGGCGCAGCCAATCGCCGCTCGCGATTGGCTGCAAATCCAACGAGTCGTGCGGATCTGCTCCGTACTCATACACCCACGCAACAACACCGGCCGTTGTCGACACCTGAACGCGCCGATACAGCCCGCGCACAGCGCCTTCGACCTCATCGAGCGTGCCTAACGCTCGTTCGAGAGTGCTGGGTTCGAGCTCGAACGTGCGGCCCACGATTCGAGGCACCAACTCCGCATTACCGGTACCCGCCAGGCTCACCGAGGCCGCCGGGTAACCGAGTCCGGTGTCGAACAGGTATCCCGCAACGGAATCAATGGCCGCCTCGCCACGCACGAACGGCTCCAAGAAGTGCCATCGGCTTTCGCCGGGTTGCAGTGTGCCGTACACAAACAAATTAGTGATCAACGATCAATGCCGCTTCTTTGGCGCGCGGCCAGTGCTGCCGCCGAGAGGAAGCACCCTGAGGAGATGATGCCAACGGCAGTTGACGCAGGCCTCCACCACGTATGCGTCGAGGTCGTCGGCACGGCCATCGAATTGTGCAAGGTCGGCCTTTGTCGCCACGCATCGGCCATGTGCGGGAAGGCGGGGGCCGAACACATAGGTGACGAGCACCAGCTTCACCTCTTCACAAATCGGGCAGGTAACACTCGAAGGAGCGCCGAGATTCTTGGCAGCCCGAATGAGCTCAGGGTGGGCGTCGCACACCTGGTCGCGACTGAGCCGGCCGCGCCGATATTCGTTGACGAGCGCGCGCCGCTCAAGCCGGTGATCGACGACCGCCCGGGCGAGTGTTCGGTCGCCTGTGCCATCGCCACCTTTGCCAAGCGCATCGGCCGAGAAAGACATAGTGGCGTTAGGTTAGCGAACCGAACACGGAGTCATCCGCGTCTAGAGGCTGACGAGGAACAACACTGGCGGGCGTGACAACAGTCGTACGTTATGGAGCATCGGTTGCCGACGAGAGCGAGCTGCGGTTGTGCGGCGACGTAGCCGGCAAACGAGTGATCGAGTTGGGAATCGGTGCGCCGAGCAACGCCGTTGCCCTGGCGTCGGCCGGCGCACGAGCCATGGCCGTTGATCCGTCATCTGACCGGATCGCTCTTGTTCGCAAGCAGGCCGAGCAGGCTGAGGTGACGGTGCAGTGCCACCAAGGAGACGTTGCCGATCTCGGGTTCGCGACGAGCGGCTCGATCGATTTGGTCGTGGCGTCACACACGCTCCAAGACGTCGACGATCTCGCCCGCCTTCTGCGCCAGATTCACCGAGTACTGCGGCCAGAGGCACCATTTGTGATGGCAGGCCCACATCCGATCGCAGCAATGCTGTCCTCTCTCGACGGTCAACCCGTCGTGCAGCGTGCGTATGGCACAGGCGCCGCTCGATCGATCAGTGACGTGTTCATGGCGATGCAACGCACGAACTTCCGTATCGACGTGATCCACGAGTTGATGCCAGTCAACTCGCGCAATGCACTCGTTCCCGCAGTGTTGCTGATCAGAGCACGCAAACTCGGCGTCTAATCAGACCGGGCCGCACTCAAACCTGGGCGACTCAAACCGGGCCGCACTCAAACCGGGGCGACTCAAACCTGGGCACGCTCGGCCTCAATCAGCGCTGCGGGCCGAGGTCGCCCGAACAAATAGCCCTGCGCACGATCACAACCCATCTCCCGCAAGCGCGTCAGCTGCAACGGAGTCTCCACTCCCTCGGCCACCACCATCAGTCCGAGCGACCTGCCGAGGTTCACCACGGCTTCGACAATGGTCGTGTCCTCGGCATCAATGCCCAAACCCTTGACGAAGCCGCGATCGACCTTGATCGCCTCCACCGGGAACCGCTTGAGATACGTGAGCGAGGAATATCCCGTACCGAAATCGTCGACCGAGAGATGTAAACCGAGGTTGCGCAGATTGCGCAGCGCAATCGTTGCGGATTTCACGTCGCTCATCAGGGCAGACTCGGTGATCTCCAGCCACAGCGAGTCAGCCCGAACGCCCGACTCGGCGAGCGCCTCGGCAACAACATCGTGAAAGCGCGAGTCGACGAGTTGGCGAACCGACACGTTCACCGCGATAGAAACATCGGCAAGCGACGCGACATTGGCCTGCCAGAGACCCAACTGGACGAGCGACGCGCGCAGAACGGCGGCCCCGACTTCTCCGATGAGCCCTGTCTCTTCGGCCATTGCCACAAATTGATCGGGGCCAAGGAGGCCACGATCAGGATGCCGCCACCTTGCGAGCACCTCAAAGCCTGTGAGTTGGCCACTCGCCAAATCGACGATCGGCTGATAGTACGGCACGATCTCGCCACGTTCGAGTCCGTGGCGGAGTTCGCCCGAGGTCCGCAGCGCAAGCACCGACGTCTCGTGCGTGCCCGGCGCGAAACATTCGACGCAGTCGCGGCCGCGAGCTTTGGCGCGATACATCGCGGCGTCGGCATCGCGCAGTAACTCATCGGCTGTCACTCCCGCGCGATCGGCGAAGGCGATGCCAATGCTGCCGCTGACGTACAACTCTGAACCCTCCACTACCAATGGATGCGAGACGGCAACGCGAATACGTTCCGCAACGTCTGCTGGGGACGTCTCGAGTTGCAATCCATCGAGCATGACAATGAACTCATCGCCGCCGAATCTGCCAAGCATGTCCCGATCGCGAACTACCGATCGCAGCCGCTCGCTCATGCCGCGAAGTAGTTGGTCGCCGACCGCGTGCCCGAGGCTGTCGTTGACGACCTTGAAGTTGTCGAGATCGATGAAGAGCACGGCGATCGACCCAACCTCGGCACCGTCGAGCCGACGACGCAACTGATCGAGGAAGTGGGCGCGGTTCGGTAAACCAGTGAGTTCGTCGTGGCTCGCTGCCCACTGCAAATGTTCGGCAGCGCGTCGTTGTTCGGTGATGTCTTCGACGTGGGCAATCACGAGCGGGCTGGCTGACTGGTCTGCCATCACGCTGACCGAAGTTCGCGCCCACACGATCTGACCGTCAGCGCGGATGTATCGCTTGTCGAGCTTGAAACCCGTCACGGCACCATCTCGAGCCTTATCGAGTTGGGTCGAACTGGCCGCCCAATCGCCGGGGTGGGTGATGTCGCGCATTGACTTGCCAACGAGTTCTTCACGCGACGTGCCCAGCATTGCGGCCAGCGTCTCGTTGACGTCGAGCAACGTGCCATCACCCGCAGCAGACAACGACATTCCCGTCGGTGCCGATTGGAACGCAAGGCGAAAGCGGGTCTGGGCACGCTCCAGCTCGGCGGAGGCCTGCAACCGTTTGGTGATGTCTCGCAATGTCACCACAATGCGATCAGGGTCTTGCACCGGTGTATGTATGTCGGCTTCGACTTTCGCCTCGGAGCCATCAACATTGGTGAGCGTGAACGTGGGCTTTTCGAGCCCTTCGTGCCTCAGCATCCGTCGCCACATCTCGGCAAGACGAACAAGGTCTTCCTCATCTAAGAGCGCAGCAAACGATTTGCCGACGAGCTCGCTTCTCGAGAGACCGGTCAATTTGAGGGTGAGTGCGTTCAGATCACGAATCACACCATGGTCGGACAACACAACCACAGCCTCGGGGAGATCATCGAGAAGACTGCGTAGCTCCCGCTCGGTCTGGCGTAGCCGAGCGAGGTTGTCGGCAAGACGGTCCGCAAGCTGTCGACCCTCCAGCCACGCCGTCACCTGATTCGCCGTAAGAACCACACCAATGCCCATCGCGAGTCCTGTACTGACGATGGTTGCCGCGCGTTGTTGAACAAAGTAGTGCCACACTGCCGTCCAAATAGCCGCAATCAGTGGCACATAGATGACGAGAAGGCGGCGCATACTCGTGGAGGTATGGGGGCTCGTGTCGCATTCGTGCATCGTGCTCGCGATGCAGATGATGATGAACGTCGACACGTAGAGAAAGTGTGCAATTGCAAGGACCTGTTGATTGCCGGCAAACCACACGGTGAGTAACGAGTCAGCGACCATCAACACGCTTGCCGCGACACCGAACATCACGATCACGGGCGGACGTTCTTGCAAGCACACCAACAGCGCGGCCGCGACAACGAACACCTCGCTCAACGGCACGACGGCGAGCATGACCATTTGGAAGTTGCTCTCGGTGGTCAGGCTCGGCACGAGCACGATCTCCCAGAGCAGAAATCCAGCTGACGCCGCCAGCACGCACGCCTCGGAAACGATGACTCGAATCGACCCCGTGGCACCCGACCGACCGCCCATGCGCAGTAGACCCACCGTCGTGAAGACCGACCAGGCAACGAAGCCAATCGTGGCCACCGACACCGTGGGGTCCTTGTGTAACCCGTACGCGAGGATCAACCAACAACTCTGACCCAGCGCCCACGACAGCGAACCGGCGGCCAGCCATCTCCACTCGCGACTCGGGCTCCTACGGTCACGTTGAGCCAGCAGCACGGTAGCCAGCACCGAGATGATGAGTTCGGAGATGTCGGCGAGGATTCCCCAACGATCAGTGTTGAGTCCACCGCGTACGACCTCAATCGAGTCCAGCGCAATGCATGCAAGCACGGTGGTACCCACGATGACCTGCCCATTCGTTGGCTTTACCCCTGCCGTAGTCACCGCCGCCCACCTTTCGACGGTTCCCACGCCAAGTGGTGGATCGACCGCTCAAAGAGCGTACCCTACTCGTTTCTGGCGCGCCACCATTGCCTGAGCCGCGCCCGAATCTCATCGTCGCCAAGCAAGCCCTCATCGAGCCGAATCTCCAACAAGAACTTCATTGCCTGACCCACGATTGGGCCGGCGGTGATCTCGAGGAACTCCATCACTTGCGAGCCGTCCATCTCAGGACGAATCGCCTTGAGTTCCTCTCGGGCGGCAAGTTGCACGATTCGCTGCTCCAAATCGTCCATTCGGCGGCTGAGCATGAGCGCCTTCTTTTCGTTGCGCGTCGTGCAATCGCAACGCGTCAGCACGTTCAACTCGTTGAGCAACCCTCCCGCGTCGTGCACGTACCGGCGAACGGCGGAATCGGTCCAGCCGATCTCATAGCCATGGAAGCGTAGATGGAGCGCAACGAGTTCGGTGATTGCGTCGACGTCGTCGGTGCTGTAGCGAAGTGCTTGCAAGCGGGTACGTGCCATCCGCGCCCCAACAACTTCGTGGTGATGAAAGGTGACGCCCTTGCCCTTGAGAAACCCGCGTGTCTTGGGCTTGCCAACATCGTGCAGCAGGGCGGCGAGTCGGGTGCGCCGAAAGTCGTACGTTCCCGGAAAATCACGGGTGACGTTCTCGACAACCGCGAGCGTGTGCATCAGCACATCCTTGTGTCGATGTATCGGATCTTGTTCGAGCCGCATTGCTGGCAACTCTGGGAGGAACTCACCCGCAAGTCCCGTGTCAACAAGGAACAACAAACCAGCGGACGGATGATCGACCACCATCAATTTGTCGAGTTCGTCACGGATTCGTTCTGCCGACACGATCGACAACCGGGCGTGCATGGCCCGCACCGCCTCAACGAGTTCGGGTTGCGGTTGGAGCTGATACCCAGCGATGAATCGCGCGGCGCGAAGCATTCGTAGGGGATCGTCGCTGAAGCTCACTTCCGGAGCGAGTGGCGTCCGCAATGTGCGCGTGGCCAAATCAACGGCACCGCCAAACGGGTCGACCAACGTTGGCGAATCAGAGGTCAACTCAAGAGCCATGGCGTTCACAGTGAAATCGCGGCGCGAGAGATCGGCCTCGATTTTGTCAGCAAAGGTGACCTCTGGTTTACGCGAATGGTCGGCATACACGTCGGCGCGATGGGTCGTGATCTCATACACGCGATCGCCCTTACGCGCGCCGATCGTTCCGAACTTCTCGCCCTGGGTCCAAATCGCATCGGCCCATCCCGAGAGGCACGCTTTGATTTCTGACGGCACGGCATCGGTGGTGGCGTCGTAGTCACGCTCGTCGCTAAGTACGCCAACGAGCAGGTCGCGCACCGTACCTCCCACGAGGTAGAGCCGTTTGCCGGCAGCCCGAAACCGGTCCGTCAAGGGCTGTAGTTCGCCCAGCACGGGCGCAAATCGTTCGGGAATCATCGATCAGACCGGAATCTCAGCCCAGATATCGAGACACGCGCTTACCGCGGCTGCTCCGGGGCCGCCATGGGTTGGCGCTTCGGGCTGCACGTCTCGTCCTGCCATCGCGCCGAGCACGGCACCCGTGCACAACGTGAGAGCCTGGAGGTCGTAACCACCTTCGAGCATCACCAGACGTCGCCCCACGGGTACAAGATCCAACGCCCGACGCGTCAAGAGCGAAAAGTCACCAGAGGACAGACCGAGATCGGTAATGGGATCGTCACGATGCCCATCGAAGCCCGCCGAGATGATCAACCAGGTTGGTGCGAAGGCATAAGCGCGAGGTGCCACCAACTCATCGAATGCGCGTAGGTAGTGCTCACCCGTCGAGTCCGGTGGCATTGGAATGTTCATTGTGTATCCGTAGCCGTCACCGACACCGAGGTCGTGCGCAGCACCCGTGCCCGGATACAGCGGCCATTGGTGAAACGACACGAACAGCACTCGCGGATCATCGAAGAACACGGCCTCCGTACCGTTTCCGTGATGTGCATCAAAGTCGAGAATCAACACACGCTCGCCCTGATCAGCCAATGCCATCGCCGCAACGGCGACGTTGGAGATGAGGCAGAAACCCATCGATTCGTCGCGAGTGGCGTGGTGGCCGGGTGGGCGGACAGCACAAAATGCCGCTTCGCCAGCACCACGCTGCAAGGCACTGATAGCGGTAAGACCAGCGCCCGCGGCGAGCAGTGCGGCGTTCCATGATCCGGCGCTGACCGCGGTGTCGGCATCAAGGCGACCACCCCCGGCTTCGCTGATCCTCTTGAGATGCGACAGATATGCAGCCGGATGGACGCGCTCGACAAGTTCAAGTGGTGCCGCTGTTGGTTCGAGCGGCACCAGTGCGTCGGCGACCTCGGCGAGCCGACTGCCCTCGATGACCGCGCCGAGGCGCTCAGGTCGCTCTGGGTGATTTCGTCCTGCGATGTGATCTAGATACGCCGGGTGAGTAGAAAACAGCACTGCCACGGTTCCACGATAGAACGATCGCCCCGCGTTCGGGCGCTACCGTCGCATCTGTGAGTTCGCGTTCTCGACCCGGTTCAAACAGCGGGGTCGAGTGGCCGATCATTCTGCATAGTGGGGCAGGTCGGGCCCGCGTGCGGCCCTGGTGGCTCGATCCAACAGTGGCCCAGCTCACATTTACTGACCACGGTTTCGCGCCGTCGAGCACCGGCATCAGAGTATGGCTCGGCGAGCTACGCGCGCGCGGGTTCACCTCGGTTCGCACGGGAGCCGTTACCGACGCCAGCGCCGACACCCTGCAACGCCTGGGCTTCGACGTCGTCCAGCGGCTCCATCTGCTCGACGTATCACTTATTGGATGGCGAGCCCCCGCGCCAAACAACGTTCGCACCAGCCAGCTACGCGTGCGTGACCGCCGCGTTGCCGCAGAGGTCGACCGCGCCGCCTTTGGCGACCCATGGTCGCTCGACGCCACGGGCATCGCCGAAACCTGTCTGGCCACACCTGCACACCGCTCGCGCGCCGTCGACGGTTCCTCGCTCGGCTACGAGGGTTTGACTGCGTACGCGGTCACAGGCCGCGCTGACCACACTGGCTATCTGCAACGCCTCGCTGTTCGCCCTGAACATCAATCCCACGGAGTCGGATGGGCGCTGACTCGCGATTCACTCGTGTGGATGCAGCGCCGGCGACTCGCCCGCGCCATGGTGAACACCCACATCGACAACAATGTTGCTCTCGGGCTGTACCAGAGGTTCGGCTTTCGAATACTGCCTCAGGGACTCGTAGTTCTCACCCGCGGATTGGACGATCTGTGAATCACATCAGGCTCAAGCACCCCGCGATGGTCGCTGCGCTTGTCATCGTCTTCGCCGCGAGCCTGGCCATGCCCCACGCTCAGCCGACGCACGCGCGAGCGTCTGCGCTCACGCTCACTCTTGTCCGTCAAGAACTGGCGCTTGCTCCCGATGCGGTGCTCTCGATCGGCGTCCGTTCAGAGCCGGAATTGCCAGCAAACGCAACCGTTGTGGTCACCGCCTACCGAACCATTCAGACACGCGGCGAACTGTCCAACGCTATTGCCGGAAAACTGCCGAGGGCGGTCGACACACTCGACCTGGCGGTCGACGCGGTAACGACGCTCGACGGCGTGACCACGTTCGCTGTGCCCACGGAGACATCTGCTCGCACCAGTCGGTCACTGCAATTCGCACAACAGGGCCTGTATCCGGTTGTGGTTGATGTTCGAAGCGAGTCCACCATCATCGCCGAACTCATCACCTTCGTTGATCGACTCCCCAAACCTGCCGACGACCAGCGCGGCACACTCAATGTGGGCGTGACCGCATCGATCACAGCCCCGCCGTCTATCCCCGGAGCCGACCCAACGCTGTCGCCTTACGCCGTGCAGGCTCTGGCCGATCTCAGCGCCTTTCCTGCAACCGTTCCGCTGTCGCTGTCGATCTCGCCCGAAATCATCGACCGGGTAGATGGTGCCACCCGCGATCGCCTCCGCCAGTTGTTCAACACAAACCTTGTCATGTCACAACCGCGTATCCCCTTCGATCCATCGGCAGCGGTGGCCGCAGGGAAGTCTGCGCTCTTCACGCAGTTGCTACGCGAAGGTGAAAATGCAGTTGTCGCCATCGGAGAGAGCCCGCCGAGCGACCGGTCCGTCTGGTGGTCGCCAGACCCGCTCACGACAACCGGCGCCTCGCTGCTTCGCGATCTCGGTACACGACTCATCGTGTTGTCACCCAATGTGTATGCAAATGCAACTGGTTCGCTCGGCGCGCTCACCGACACAACCCAACTTCTTCTCATCACGTTGCCGGATAACACCACTGTTCCGACAATGGTGCTTGACCCCGTACTCGCGGAGCGCCTCGACAACTCGTTGCTGGCTCCTGAACAGGCTGCGTTGTACGCCGCCGCCGACCTCATCGCAACCCGCGATCAGCTCGCCAACGTCGCCTCGCCGGTGACCGGTCACACCATCGTGCTCGGACTGGGTGCAGGCGGCGTGCCCAATGGTGCCCTGCTCGAGCGTATCCACGATCTCACGTCGTCAACTGGGGCCGTCGATTTTGTGACACTTGACGGCGTCGAGCGATCCACCACGACAATGCTTGTCGATGGCCTTCCGGTGCAGATTGCCCTACCCGCCACGTCGCCACTCGACATTTCCACCAGACTCAATTCGCTCGACAAACTCAACGCTCGATCGTTCACGGTGTCGGGAATGCTGGTCAACGACGCCGGGCGTCCGAAGCGATGGAGTGAGACCATTGGCGTCCTGTGGTCCTCGGCACTGAGCGACACCGACGTGTCGACAGCCGTGAGAGCGCTTACTACCGAACTCGACGCAATTACCGCTGCGATTGCCCCGCGCCCCGCGTACGCGTTTACCTTGAGCGGACGACGAACGACCATCCGAATCCGCGTGGAGAACTCCAGCGATGAACCGTTGAAGGTGCTCGTACGAATGTCCGCAACAAAGCTCACGTTTCCGAAGGGTGATCAGGTCGTCACCGTTGAGCCGAGCTCGATCACCGATGTCGCCGTACCCGTGGTTGCCCGTTCGAATGGCAGCTTCCCAGTAACGCTCGATGTCCTCACGCCGGACGGTGGCTCACCGTTGGCACCCACGCTGTTTCTGAAGGCGCGGGTGAGCGCGCTCACCGGACTTGCACAAGTCCTCACCGGTGGTGGACTCCTGATGTTGTCGGCGTGGTGGGTGCGCCACCTCCGCAAAGTGCGCCACGGCCGGCGCAACGCCGAGAGAATGCATCGTCACCCGTCCACGAACGCGGTGGACGCTCGTGCGACCGACGACGAAAGTTCAGCTAACCTCGCGGACTCGTGACCGTTCGTATCATCACCGACAGTGCCTGTGATCTTCCTCAATCCGTTGCCGACGACCTCAGCATCGACATCGTGCCGCTCTCGATTCGCTTCGGTAACGATGAATTCATCGACCGACGCGACCTCACTCCCGCCGAATTCTGGGCTCGTTCAGCAGCCTCAGCGCAGCTGCCCGAGACTGCGGCACCGTCGCCGGGACAGTTCGAACAGGCCTATCGCGCGGCCATTGCCGGTGGAGCCACGGGCATTGTGGTGATCTCACTCAGCGCGGGTCTCTCCGCAACAATGCAAAGTGCCGAGCTGGCGTCGCGTGCGGTCGCCGGCGAGGTCGATATCACCGTCGTCGACAGTCGCTCGGCCACGCTCGGGCTGGGCAGCATCGTCGCTGCGTGCGCACGTGCCGCCAAGGGCGGTGCCACATTTTCCGAGGTGTCGGCGATGGCCAGCGACCTAGCGCAGCGAACAAAGGTGTGGGGGGCGCTCGACACACTCGAGAACCTCAAGAAGGGCGGGCGCATCGGTGGAGCCAAAGCAATGCTCGCCTCCGTGCTGTCCATCAAGCCAATTATCGAGGTTCGCGATGGCAAGGTCGAAGAGGGCGGCAAGCAGCGCACGCGCAGCAAGGCACTCGCCTTCTTGGTGGAGAAGCTGAAGAGCTACGACGGTGTGGAAAATCTTTCTGTCATGCATGCCGACTGTGCCGATGTACAACAGTTCGTCGAGATGCTTAAGCCGCACTACTCGGGTGACATCGTCATTGGTGATATCGGCCCTGTCGTCGGTACTCACGCAGGACGCGGCACGATTGGGATTGCCTTCCAAGTTCGCGCCTGATCGCGATTGACGGCTTCACGAGTCGTCGCACGACTAGCTTTGGCATGCGCAACATGCCCACGAACACGAGCCCCCTGCCGCCTCCGGCGCTACTTGCCCAGCGATATCGTCTGGAGCGAAGAATCGCGCAAGGAGGCATGGCCGAAGTGTGGCTTGCCACCGATACCTCGCTGTCCCGACAGGTAGCGGTGAAGGTGCTCAAGTCCGGACTCGCTACCGACCCCGTCGTCGCCGAACGCTTCCGCCGTGAGGCCATCACGGTGGCGCGACTGAGCCACCCAAACATCGTCGCCGTACACGACACCATCGATTTTGATGGGCGTCAGGCCGTGGTGATGCAGCTCATCAACGGCAAGAGTTTGCGTCAACTCCTCGATGAGCAAAAGCGACTCAGCCCCGAGCTCACGATGCACATCGGAGGGTGCGTTGCTTCGGCACTCGACGCTGCTCACAGCGCCGGTCTCGTTCATCGAGACGTCAAGCCTGGCAACATTCTCATCACCCCCGACGGTCGGGTGTTGCTCGCCGATTTCGGTATTGCCAAAGGTCTCGGCTCGACCGACGACCTCACCAGCGAGAACGTCATGATGGGCACCGCAAAGTACCTGTCGCCCGAACAGGTGCGCGGCAAGAAACTCGACGGGCGCGCTGATCTCTACGCGTTGGGACTCGTTCTATACGAATGCCTTGCTGGTCGAGTTCCCTTTCTCGGAGAGAGCGATGCCGACACCGCACTCGCTCGCCTCCAACGCGATCCAACCGACCTCGCCCAGCTCCGCCCAACACTCCCCTTCGGTTTAGCGAATCTCATTCATCGACTACTCGCGCGTAACCCCGACGATCGTCCGTCATCCGGTGGCGAGCTCAAGCTCAGCCTCACGCGCATTGCAAGTGGCGTCGATGACCCAACCACCACGCTCACGCCGCCGAAGGGCACAACACTTAACGCACATGCGGGCGGTGCCGCCCGTGACAACACACCCAACCGCGCGTCGCAGCCCATCATCCGTCCCGAGGCACGTTCCGCAAGCGAACGGACATCCAACGCAACCACGCGCAGCGGCCCGAGCCGTCCCATCAACGCCCCTCCGCCCGTACGCGATCGCACTCCCACGTCGGGCAGTCCTCGCGGTGTGCCTGCGCGCCACTTCCAACAAAAGAGCACTCCGACCATCGTGGTCATGTTGCTGTTGCTCATTGCGTTAATCGTCACCGCACTCCTCTGGCCGAGCTCGAATGCCACCAAGCGACCTGCGTTCGTACCGCTCACCGCACCGACCTCACCGCTCGTTGCGCCACTGGCGGCCGCTGCCACCATTGCCTCGATTCGCAGCTTCGATCCCGATGACAAGGATCAGGGCACCGAGAATCCCGATCAAGTCGACCTGGCAATCGACGCCAACCCCGACACCTCGTGGAGCACGAACTGTTACGCGTCGCAATACTTCGGCGGCAAGTCGGGTGTCGGCCTCATGATCGAGCTGTCGACCCCGGCGACAGGCACGTTGTCAGTCACGATGAAGAACTCCCCGTATCAAGTCGAGATCTACACAAGCAATGCCGGCTCGGTTCCCACCTCCGTCGGCGCATGGGGTTCTGTGCTGCAGCCGAAGAGTTACAGCACCACCCCAGGCACCATTACCGCACCAATCTCAAGCGGCCCGGTTCGATACGTGTTGGTTCTGCTGCGCGAGGTCGGCCCCGATCTTGCGTGCAGCAAGGCTCGACCGTTCCGGGGCTTCATCAGCAATATTTCTTTCACGCCAACTGTCTGAGGCTGGTCGCTGGCCTGCATCGCTGTGGACCACGCCGTACCTCGGGCATGGCTACGATCGCTCTATTGCTTCGCTGACAGACGACCACGCGCTCGTAGAAGCGGCCCAAGGCGGAGACCGATCCAGCCTCGACCAGCTGCTGAGGCGCCACTACGACCGCGTGTTCGCTGTGTGTCGGCGGGTCACAGGCAACGAAGCCGACGCAGCCGACGCAGCACAAGAGGCGATGATCGCGATCGTGCGCGGTCTAGCGAACTTCGACGGACGCAGCAGCTTCGGCACGTGGGTCTATCGCATTGCGACGAACGCAAGCCTTGATGAGTTGCGCCGCCGACACCGGCGCCCACTCGCCAACATGACCCAACGCGACGGAAGCGAACCTTTTGCCGACGCTGCCGATCCTCATTCGGTTGATCGCATCGATGCGATGGGAGACCGTTTCGCGATCGACGCAGCGTTGGCCGACTTGGCCGAGGAGTTCCGGGTTGCCGTTGTACTGCGCGATGTCGGTGACCTCGACTATGCGGAGATCGCCAAAGTGCTCGACGTGCCCGTCGGTACCGTAAAGAGCCGCATTGCACGGGGCCGCGCCGCGCTCGCGGCCAGTCTCAGTGAAAGTTCGCGGAACAAACCCAGTCCCCCCGAGCGTCCAACGGCTACACCATGACCGATGATTCCCTGAACCCCGAGGCCGAAATGGCCAGCGCGACCTTCGATGGCGAGACCACCTCGGACGAACGCGCCCTGATCGATGCATCACCTCAGGCATTGGCTGCACTCGCCTCCTTCGCCTCGATACGCACTCAACTCAATGCCATCACCGTGCCTGCCGGCGTGCGCGAGGCCGCTCTATCAGCAGCGCTCGAGGTCTTCGACGAGGCCCACCCAGTTGCATTAGGTGCACCGTTGGCCACCGTCGTCTCGCTTGACAAGCGACGGCTGCGCCAGCAACGGTGGCTCAGCGGTGCCGCCGCTGCGGCCATCATCGCCGTGGTCGCCATCGGCGTCGTTCAAACCTCGGGCAGCGACTCGAAGTCGAGTAGCAAGAACCTCAGCGTTGGCGCGGAAAGCTCACAGACCAAGTTGCCAGCGGCAGCCGACATCGGTGCAGCCACGGCAGGCTCCACAGCCACAGCCGATTCGTCCAACGCTGGAGCAGGTCCGCAAATCAACGCCGTCACCGGGCCAGCCGTCGTTACACCATGGGCGCTGGCACCCAACTTTGCCACCACGGCAGAACTCGCGGCCTTTGCGGTGAGCCCATCGTTCGACCGTGCACCTGGATCGAGCCAACCAGGTCCGTCCGGTTCAGATACGTCGAACGACACGGCGAGGTCCGCCGCGACTACTGCGTACTCGGCGCAATTCAACACCCCATGTCTCGCCGGTGTGACGAGTGCGTTTGCCGCAGTTGTCTTCCAGGGCCAACAAGTGCTGGCCATCCGCGACGATGTTGCCAAGACCCTTCGCGTCATCAATCCAATGACGTGCGCGGTCGTCACAACTCTCAATCTCCCCTGACGTCGCTCGAGGTCTTGCTCGTTGGTCGACCGCCGCGTCGGAACAGATCGAGCGTTAGTATCGAGGTCATGCCTGGTAATCCACTCACCGATCCAAACTGGGCGTCGAGCCTGGCCGACAACATCGAACGTGTCGTTGGCCTGGTACGCGAAAAGACCACCAAACCGTTACTGATGGTGTACCGAGGTGCCGTGTTCGGTGTGATCGGTCTCTTTGGTGGTGTGGCCGCGATCGTGCTGTTTGCGATCTTTCTCACGAGAGGCCTTCAGGCAATCCTCGAGTGGCCGTTCACTCATCGCGACGCGGTCTGGATTTCGTATCTCACTGCTGGCGCATTGTTCGGCATCGTTGGCGGCGTCCTCATGCGTAAACGTCACGGCCACGAGTTCTCGTCGTGAGCCGTCACCCGGTCATCATCATCGGCTCCGGACCAGCCGGTCTCACCGCGGCGATATACACGGCCCGGGCCAACCTTGCCCCGCTGGTGATCGAAGGCGAACTCAGCAGCACCAGCGATCAGCCTGGCGGCCAACTCATGCTCACCACGGAGGTCGAGAACTTTCCCGGCTTCCCCGAAGGCATCATGGGTCCCGAACTGATGGTGCGGTTTCGTGAGCAGGCCACACGATTCGGAGCGGCATTCATCACGGCAAAGGCCACATCCATCGACTTCAGCCAACGACCGTTCAAGGTCTGGGTACGCGACGAGCTCTACGAAGCCGATTCGATCATCGTGTCCACCGGGGCGCAGTCACTCATGATTGGCCTCGAAGCCGAAGAGCGCCTCCTCGGCCACGGTCTCTCCACCTGCGCAACCTGCGATGGCTTCTTCTTTCGAGGCCAAGAGATTGCCGTCGTCGGAGGTGGCGACAGCGCGATCGAAGAGGCAACATTCCTTACCAAGTTTGCGTCGAAGGTGACGCTCATTCACCGTCGCGATTCCCTTCGCGCGTCCAAGATCATGCAAAACCGAGCCCTGAGTAACCCAAAGATCGAAATGCGATGGAACAGCGTCGTTACCGATCTGGTGGGCACCGACAAGCTCGTTGGTGCCATGGTGCGCGACGTCATCACCGGTGAGGAAGCGTTGTTGCCAGTGACAGGTGTCTTCGTCGCCATCGGACACCGTCCGAACACCGACCTGTTCAAGGGCGTGCTCGAGATGGAGGACAACGGTTACCTCATCACCCGCGCCGGCTCTACCTACACCAACATCGATGGCGTGTTTGCCTGCGGTGACGTGCAGGATCACACCTATCGTCAAGCGATTACTGCGGCGGGCTCAGGGTGTATGGCAGCCATCGACGCTGAACGTTGGCTGGAATCCGTCGGCCATCATTCATAGAACGCAGCGGGTCCGAATGCGCCTCGGCCACGCACATCTGCCGAAGGGGAATTCCCAGCGGGAATGGCAAACGGCTTCCCGACGTTGGGTTGGCTACACTACGTTCTCCATTGAAAGGACGCCATCATGAGTGAAGGCATCGTTACTCTCACCACCAGCACCTTTGACGAAATCGTTGCTGGGTCTGACACCCCCGTCGTCGTCGACTTCTGGGCCGAGTGGTGCGGTCCGTGCAAGATGATCGCTCCGATCCTCAGCGAGATTGCAAAAGAGCAGGCGGGCAAGATCACCATCGCCAAGCTCAACGTCGATGAGAACCCAGACATCGCGATGCGTTTCAATGTGATGAGCATCCCCACCCTGTTGGTATTCAAAAGCGGCGAGATTGCTAAACGGCTCGTCGGAGCCAAGGGCAAAGGCCAACTACTGCAGGAGCTCGACGAATTCCTGGCTACCTCCCACTGACCCCAGGTCAGCGCGGGGAGGCTATTCGCGACTTACAACGCCGCCTCGGTGCTGCTGGGTTCTCTCCCGCCGGCGCAGGTCAGGCGGGTGTCTATTGCTCTGCGACCGAGTCGTGCGTACGGAGTTTTCAACAGGCGCGCGGTTTGCGTTCTCAAGGAATGTGCGACGAAGCAACGTGGGCCGCCCTGGTGGAGGCTACGTGGCGATTGGGTGACCGACTGCTTTTTCTGACGTCGCCAAATCTGCGTGGAGACGACATCGGTGAGCTGCAAGCGCGGCTCGGTCGACTTGGCTTCGATTGCGGACGCGTCGATGGCATTCTCGGCCCGCGCACTGCTCTGGCCATCGAGGAGTTCCAGGGCAACGCTGGTCTCATTGTCGACGGCACCTGCGGAACCGAGACAATGCAGGCATTGGAACGCGTCAGCCGACAGACCGGGAGCGGTCCAGGCATTGCCACGGTGCGCGAACGGGAGCGACTACGTAACAGTCCAACATCGTTGGCGGATCGCCGCATCGTGGTTGGCCAATTCGGCGGGCTCAGCACGCTCACTCGCGCACTCGCTCGCGAGCTTCGCTTATGCGGAGCAATCGTCATCTCCGTCGATGAACCCGACGCGATTGCCCAGGCCGACGCGGCAAATCAGTTTGCCGCAGACCTGTACGTCGGATTTGAGTCGATAACCGAGGGTCCAAGTCGGATCACGTACTACGCGGTGCCGACGTTCGAGTCCACTGGCGGCCGTTCCCTAGCCGAGCGAGTCGCCGTCGGCCTGTCTCGCCTATCGAGTCCGGCCCCCGATGTCGTCGGGATGCGCTTGCAGGTACTCCGCGAGACGAGAATGCCTGCGATTCTCAATTCATTTCGATCAGTGCGCCAAACGATCGATCAATCGATCGAGGTTGCCCGCATCGTCCGCGTGGCTATTGAAGAATGGGCGCTGTACCCGCTCTGAGCAGCGATGATCTGACGCACCATGTTGGCGATCCGCTGAAGTTGATGGTTTATCCACAGGACTATGCACATGATGTGTGTAACCCTCACGCGCGAGGTGCACGCAAGGGTGAGAGTCACATAGCACGTGCTAACGCGCTAATGGTGCTGAACTAGCCACCCGTAGTGGATGAACCCTCAACCATATGGCGATAGATCCGTTCGAGATCCTCGAGATCGGCGAACTCGATCGACACCTTGCCCCGCTTGGCACCCATCGTGACGGCCACACGGGTGTCGAGATGCTCGGCGAGCAGGTGCTCAAGCTCCAGCAGCCCTGGAGGACGTAAACGCGTCACCGGTGTCAGGCCTGCGCCGTCTTGGATTGTGACGCCCGTCACAGTGCCGCCCGGCGCGCCACCTCCGGCTTGCCGATCGCGTATGGCATCCTCTACCGCACGAACCGACCAACCCTCGCCCACCGCGCGTTGAGCGAGATGCTCTTGGAAAGCACGATCCGGACTGCCGAGCAGAGCTCTGGCATGCCCTGCTGAGAGACGTCCGTCAGCGAGCAGATGCTGAATAATTGGAGGCAGGCTGAGCAAACGCAACATGTTGGTAATAGTCGATCGACTCTTACCCACGCGTGACGACACCTGTTCGTGCGTCAGGCCGAAGTCTTCGATCAACTGCTGATACGCCGCTGCTTCTTCAAGCGGTGTCAGATCCTGTCGGTGCAGGTTCTCGACCAGTGCCTGTTCAACCGAGCTGAGGTCATCCGTTCGCCGAACAATCGCAGGGATCGTGACGAGGCCGGCTCGACGGGCGGCTCTCCACCGACGCTCCCCCGCCACCAACTGATATGTGCCGTCGCCCATGTCGCGCGCCAGAACTGGTTGCAAGACGCCGATTTCATGAATCGATGCGGCGAGTTCAGCTAAGGACTCCTCGTCGAAATGAACTCGCGGCTGATTCGGATTCGGAGAAACCGAATCGATCGGGACCTCGAGCAGTCGGGCGCGGTCAGTATCGACCGACGGATCCCCCACCAAGTCCGATGGAATGAGTGCACCGAGTCCTTTACCGAGACCCCCGAGGCGTGCCATGTGCGCTCACCTCCTTCGCAACCATGCGATAGGCAACTGCCCCGCGTGAGCTGGAATCAAACGTGGTAATCGGCTGTCCAAACGACGGCGCTTCTGACAGACGCACCGTCCGCGGGATCACCGTCCGCATGACTTTGTCGCCAAAGTGTTCACGAACCTCTTTCACCACTTGATCGGCGAGTTTGGTACGTGCGTCATACATCACGCAAACAATTGTGCTGACGGTGAGCGTCGGATTCAGATTACGGCGTACGAGATCGACATTTCGAAGCAATTGGCCAAGTCCTTCCAACGCGTAGTACTCACACTGGATAGGTACCAATACCTCAGTGGCGGCGGTGAGCCCGTTGACCGTGAGTAGCCCGAGTGACGGTGGGCAATCGATGAGCACGTAGTCGTAATCGTCCTGAACTGCTTCGATCGCCCGTTTGAGTCGGTTCTCACGGCTGAACGCAGGCACCAACTCAATCTCCGTGCCTGCCAAGTCGAGACTCGATGGGGCTACGAAGAGGTTCTTGACCGCTGCCGGCTCAATGCAATTTTCGAGCGGCGCCTCATGCATGATGACGTGATACATCGACGTCTCCAGACCTCGGTTATCGATACCGAGGCCTGTGGAGGCGTTACCTTGCGGATCGAGATCGATCACCAGGGTGCGGAACCCAAGTTCGGCGAGGCACGCCCCGAGATTAACGGTGGTCGTCGTCTTACCAACTCCACCCTTCTGATTAGCAACGGCCATGATTCGCGGTAGGGGATAGGTAGCCATTGTGGCTGCCTCACCTACCGGATCAGTCGTCGTTGCCTCTCCGTGGTCTGTCACGGACTCCATCTAACTGGTCTCCCCTCGCGTGGCGTCTCGCCTCGGCTCTGCCGAACAAGATCGATTCGGTGCCCATGGTGTTGGGACCATTCACCCGGAATCACAGTCCAGGCCAAGCCTTCGGTGCGATGTCTTGCAACGAACACTACCGGCTATCAACCCTGGGTCAAGTCTTTAGCCCCGGTTTCACGTGAAACATTCCCATCAGCTGAACCTGGGTGTTTCACGTGAAACATCTGCAAGCGTGGGGGACAAGGCGGCTGTTTCACGTGAAACACTTCGCAAGACCGACGAACTAGAGCCGCTCGAAGCGCTTGACCTGGGTAAACGGTGTCGAAGAGGGCAGCATGCCGAGCCCCTCCAAAGCGGGCAAGGGCCACCGTTCTGTCAGGTCTCCAGTCGGAGGCTCGGACACGATCACGACACCCCTCTCGGTGAGGAATGGCTCAGCACACGCCAAGGTCCACATGGGTTCGCCGAACGCACGAGCAGTGACGACATCGAATGCGCCCCGATATTCGTCTAACCGAGCAAGGTCAACGACATCCGCCGTTACCACCGCCACTCGGTCCTCGAACCCGAGGCGGGCGCATGCCAGTCGCAAAAGATCCATTCTCCGTTCGCGTCGGTCAGCGAGGACCACCACGACATTTGGAAGGCGACTGGCGAGAACCAGACCAGGAAGGCCACCGCCCGAGCCCATATCGAGCAAACGCGCGCAGTCCGGTGGTACTGCGGCTAGAAACAAATCTGCGTGAGCCACGGCGGCGGGAAGCGAAGCTTCACCCAGCGCGCCGCGCTCACGCAACGATTCGAGAACCGACAGAAGTTCGGCGTCGTCAGGCATCCGCAGGGGCGATGACGATCCGGCGATCGGGATCCTCGCCCTCTGAGCGGGTGACGACGCCGGCATGCTCGGTGAGCACATCGTGAATGACCTTGCGGTCAGCGGACGACATCGGCTCCAAGGCACGTGCCTCGCCGGACGCGACCACCTGCTCTGCAATCTGAGCGGCAAAGCGGGACAAGGCCTCGCGACGGCGCTCGCGGTAGCCACCCACGTCGACTCGAAGGCGCGTATCGTGATCGCCCAACCGACGCTGCGACGCAACACGGGTGAGATCCTGTACCGCAACTAAGGTGTTGCCGCGAGGACCAACCATGAGTCCCAAATCGGCACCACTCACCGTCAATTCAAGATCGTCGCCATCCTCACGCAGATCGACGGTGCCAGAAAGACCGAACGCACCTACCAGTTCTGTCAGGAACTTCTTGGCTTCCTCGCCAACCTGCTGTGCGCTCACGGTGGATTCCTCTCGATGGGGCTGTGTCGCTGGCTCGCGACGGGGCTTTGGTTTGCTGCGCTGCCGTGGGGCTGAGTCGCTCTTTGTGGCTGTCACCGTAGCAGTGTCGCCACCGCTCGACGATCGCTCACCTTGCTCGCGACCCTTGCGTCGATCGCGACGCTCGAGTTTGGGCCGTACAGCCGTCGGGCGGACTCGTGCTCGAACACGGGCCTCACCCTTCACCCTGCCGAAGAGTCCCGCACGCGGCTCCTCTACGATCTCGAACTCGGCATCGTCTTCTGCGACACCGAGCTGGTCGAGGGCAAGGCCCTTGGCCTCTTCCGTGGTCTTTCCGATGGTTTCTACCCACTGCATACTATGTTCCAATCAGATTGTCGGTCGGGGATTGCGACCGCACATGTGTTCTATCGAGGAGCTACTTCTTCGGAGACTTAGGTCGCGCCGGCGCACCTGGTCGACCTGACGCCGCGGGGCGCTGAGGACGACTTGCGCTTGGAGTCGGCTTGTTCTTTGGTGGGGTGACACGTTTGCTGACCGGCGCGGCTGGCTTCTTGGCAACGTCTTGGGCCTCGCGCTTGGCCTGAGCCTCGCGCTTGGCTTGAGCGAACATGCCGCCGCCAGTGACCGTGCCAGCAGGCGTGGATTTCTTCGCGTCGTCGCGGGCTCGCTCACCTGCGGCCTGCGCTTGGCGGCCAAGCGAGTCCTCGCCGCCGTAAAAGCGTTTTGTGATGTAGACGTTCTGACCAATTCGGAAGATGGCCTGCGTGATGTAGTAGATGACAAGGCCGGTCAGGAAGAAAATCTGGAAGACGGCAAACACCACGGGCAGGTACTGCATCATTTTGGCCTGGGTGGCTGACATCGTGGGACTTACCGCGGCTCGCGATGCCACCATCTTCTGCTGTACGAAATAGAGCAGACCGAGCACCACGACCAAGGCTGCGTAAACCATCCCCTTGCCAAACGACGAGCTGATGAAGTGCGCAGGCGACTTCGAAAGGTCGAGTCCGAACGAAATCATCTCGTTCTTGCCACCCCGCGGGACCAGACTGCGGTAGAGCTCCGACGTCTTTGAAATGTGATCCGGATTGAACACTGTCTTGCCAACAGGAATTCCGTTCGTCGAACAGAACTCCGACGCTTTACATGCCGCCTCACTCGCAAACAAGGACGGGCGACTGAGGCCACGCAGCACGCGGTACATGATGAAAAAGATCGGCATCTGCAGCAGCAGCGGCAGGCAGGAGGCCAGGGGATTGACCTTGTGCTCCTGATAGAGCTTCATCATTTCTTCGTTGAGCTTTTGCCGGTCGTTCTTATGCTCGGCCTGCAGTTTCTTCATCTCCGGCTGAAGCCGCTGCATCTCAAGCATGCCCTTGGTACTCTTCAGCGTGAGTGGGGTGACGAGAATCATCACCGTCAGCGCAATGAGCGCGATGGCGATGCCGTAATTGTGTGTCAGCGCATAGAACTGCGCGACGAGCCAAGCGGGACCTTCAAACATGGGCTACATCTCTTTCTGAGCAAACACTTCGGGCACGGCAACTTCAGACGCGACAACTTCAGGCACGGCAACTTCAGGCACAGGATCAAAACCACTCGGGCCAAAGGGGCGACAGCGTAAGAGACGACGGATCGTGAGCCACAAACCGCTCAAAGTGCCGTGGACCTCGAGGGCCTCGACGGCGTAACACGAACAGCTTGGGGTGAACCTGCACGGCGAGGGGCGGCCTTCAGCCTGACGCTGGTACCAATCTATAGCCCTCATCAGCCGGCGGTTCAGAGCAGTGTGGTTCAGAGCAGTGTTGTTCAAAGCGGGGTCGTTGGCGGACTGGTGGACGTGACCCGCGTCATCAGCTTTGACAGATCGAACGCCAGTTCGTTGAACGAGCGTTGTGCGGCGGCGGGCACGGCTCCCACCAGATACAAACCTGGCGGCAAATTGGGGAATTGCTGCCAAAGCAGCGAGCGCAGGCGTCGACGCAGGAGATTGCGCGTCACAGCCGGGCCAACGGCGCGGCCTATCGCATACGCCACCTGAGGCGGCATTGCGCGGGGATCGAGTACGAACGTGCACCACAGCACTCCGGCGCGAGCGCGCGAACCGGTTTGAGCCAGTTGCTCAAACGAGGACCGCCCGCGAAAGCGCCCGATCAAGCCGACAAACGGTGCCGGCCCTTGGCCCGCCGAGACTTTAGGACAGCTCGGCCGCCCTTGGTGCTCATGCGGGCGCGGAAGCCGTGCTTCTTGGCGCGCTGCAAATTATTTGGCTGAAAGGTGCGCTTCAACGCAAACCTCCTCGGAAGGCAACACCAACGGCGTTGCGGAAAATCATGAACCCTGACGCGGACTACCAGCAGGTAACGCCAGAACTGCAACAGGCTACGGCGGCGCAGCCAAACTTGGCAACTACGTCGCGAGTTCTCCTACCGTCGTTCGCGAACGTACTCGGCGGCGCCAGCGCCACGGCTGCCGTGAACGGGTGCTCACAAACAGTGCTAGCGTCGTCGGTTCTGCTCCCCGCCTGATTTTGTTTGTCCACATGGTGTGGACAATGATGTGGACAGAAATCGATCGAATCAGATGAGGTGCAGGTGAACGAGCATGAGCAGTTGTGGACAGCAGTGGCCCAACTCCTGCGCGCACAGGTCTCCGAGGCGGTCTGGTTTTCGACATTCCAGGACGTGATCCCGCTCGATAGTGGCCCTGACGAGTTGCGTGTCAGTGCTCCGAATTCACATCTGCGCGACCGGATCATGTCGCGATATCTGCCGCTGGTGCGCGATGCCCTCGAGGAAATTGGTTATGCCAGCCGCACCTTTATCGTCGAGGTACAAGTGAGCGACTCCTCCGAGGAGACGCGCGAACTGTATGACGTCGAGTTAATCGACGGTGCTAGCCACAACACAACCAGCCACAACCCAACCAGCCACAACACGGCGGGTAACAGCACGTCAAGCCAGGGGGAGTCTCGCTCATCGAGCAGTAACGGTGCGCCTGACATCGCCGGGTTGAATCCTCGCTATTCGTTCGACACGTTTGTGAAGGGCCAGTCGAACCAGTTTGCGTTGGCAGCGGCTCAGAGAGTTGCCGAGACTCCGGGACGCAGCTATAACCCGCTGTTCATTTATGGCGCGGCCGGATTGGGCAAGACACACCTGCTGCACGCAATCGGCCATTACGTGCATCGCCACTATCAGCACGACGTTGTTCGATACGTCAGTACCGAGACTTTTCTCAACGAATACGTCGACGCGATTCGCACCAACTCCACTGCCTCTTTCAAACGGCGGTATCGCGACATCGACGTGCTGCTGATCGACGACATCCAATTCATGGAAGGCAAAGAGGGTTTGCAGGAAGAGTTCTTCCACACCTTCAACTCACTTCACGGGGCAAACAAGCAGATCGTCATATCCAGCGACCGCATGCCCGACGCAATACCCACGCTTGAAGAACGATTACGCGGCCGCTTCAAGTGGGGCCTCATCACCGATGTTCAGCCACCCGACATGGAAACTCGCCTCGCCATCTTGCGCAACAAGGCCGACCGCGACGATTCGCGAGTGCCGGCGGAAACCCTTGAGTTCATTGCCTCGAACATCACCAATAACATTCGCGAGCTCGAAGGTGCGTTCATCCGCGTGACGGCCTACGCGAGCCTCAACCGGGTGCCGATCACGACCCACCTGGCAGAGCAACTGTTGCGTGACCTGCTCACCGACAGCGCTGCTAAAGCACGTACCGACGAAGAATTGCTCAACGAGATGGCGATCATTCTTGGACAAAGCGTCGAAGCCTTACGCGGCAAGAGTCGACAGCGGCCGCTGGTCACGAGCCGACAGATCGCAATGTACGTTTTCCGTGATCTGACAGACTTGAGCTATCCGGCGATCGCTCGGTTGTTTGGTGGTCGCGATCACACCACGGTCATTCACGCCGTCGAGAAGATCCAGCGACTGATGAGTGAGCGCAAACAGGTGTATGACCAGGTCACCGACATGGTTCAGCGTTTGAAGAAGGGCTAACGACAAGCAAATGTCGGCTGTGCATACAACACATGAACTTGCTGTGGACAGCGCCGCTCACAGCGGGGACAACGCGAACTTGTCCACGGGCACCAACTTCAATGGTGGTACGGCTGTGGACAGCTGGGGAAAGCCGTGCACACTGTGATTTGCCCTCTACGCTGCTGGATTGCTGCGTTGTCCACAATCCACAGGCCTTATTAATACCATTACTTTGATACATCACCATCTGGTGGGAAAGGTTGCATCGTGAAGTTTCGCTGCGAGCGCGATGTTTTGGCTGACGCATTGGCCACTGCGGGGCGCGCTGCCACGGGTCGTACCGGAACACTCCCGGTGCTGTCGGGCCTTCGGCTTGAGTTGGTTGGCGACAAACTCACCGTCACGGGCACCGATCTGGAACTGACCATTCAGCTCGAAATTGAAGTCGGTGGTGATCGCGATGGTGGCGTTGTATTGCCTGCCCGTCTTGCCGCCGACATCGTGCGTTCCATGACGTCGGGCAAAGTAGAGGTGTCAGCCGACGGTGATGAGGTCTCGATCTCCGGCGGCCGCTCGCAATTCGCCGTACGACCGTTGTCTTTCGACGATTATCCGCGGCTTGCGTCGCCGGCGTCGAGTGCTGTCACGCTGCCAAGTGCCGAGGTCGGCGAAGCCCTTCGCCAGGTGGTGCGTGCGGCGAGCACTGATGAAGCCCGTCCAATCCTGACCGGCGTACTCCTCACTGCCGAGGCAGAGGGTTTGCGCATGGTTGCAACCGACTCATACAGACTCGCCGTGCGTGATCTGCCTGGGGCGAGTGTGCTCGGTGCCGATCAGAAGGTTCTCGTGCCGGGCCGTGCCCTCAGCGAGCTGGCACGACTGGTTGGCAATGCCGGCGAACTCACACTTCGCCTTGGAGAGCGCGAGGCCACCTTCGAAGTGGGCTCGACGCGCCTCACCACGCGTTTGATCGAAGGTGAGTTCCCCAACTATCGCCAACTCATTCCGCCCAGCCATCCCAACAAGCTCACCGTCGCGCGCGATTCGCTCATGGAGGCAATTCGTCGTGTCAAGATCTTGGCGCGCGATGCCACACCGATTCGTTTGCAGATGACGGCCGACAGTTTGCGGCTTACTGCAATCACGCAAGATGTTGGCAACGCTGTGGAAGAACTCGACGCAGTGCTCGAGGGCACCGAGCTCACGGTTGCTTTCAATCCCGATTACTTCGCGGCCGGTGTCGAAGCTGTTGGTGGAGATGAGGTGACGCTCGAAACCCTCGATGCGCTCAAGCCCGCAGTGCTGCGCGGTGTCGGACGGCCCGAATACCTGTATCTCCTCATGCCGGTTCGCGTGCCGTAGGTACGCCCCGATTGGCGCACGGTAACGTTGCGGCGTGCTGGTGCGGTCGTTGGAGCTTGTCGATTTCCGCAACTACGTCACGGCGCAACTCGAGTTCGTCTCTGGCACGACCGCAATCGTTGGCGACAACGGTCAGGGCAAAACGAATCTTGCTGAGTCACTCGCATTCTTGGCAACGCTCGAATCATTCCGTGGCGCGCCGGTCGACGCGCTGATTCGAAACGGAGCCGACACGGCGATCATTCGTGCCCAGGTCGAGCACGATGATGGGCGTGAGCTGCTCATCGAAGCCGAGATCAATCGCAACGGACGAAACCGCGTCATGATCAATCGGCAACGCCTCGGCCGCACGCGTGAACTGCTCGGTGTCATTCGAGTGTCGGTCTTTTCTCCCGATGACCTTGCACTCATCAAGCAGGGGCCCGCCGAACGCCGACGACTCATGGATGACACGCTCGTTGCGCTTGCGGTGAAACACGATGCGCTGCGGCTCGAGATCGACCGCATCATCAAGCAGCGCAACAGTCTGCTCAAACAGTGCAATGGTCGACTCAACGATGAACTGGCCTTTACGCTCGACGTGTGGGACTCCAAGCTGGCCCAATGCGGCGAGCAACTCGGGCATGCACGCGCCACGCTGGTGTCGCGGCTGACACCGATGGTTATCGCGGCGTATGAACAGCTCGCCGGAACACCAACACCGGTTGAGCTCATCTACGAGCCGATGTGGCGTCGGACAGGATTACTGAACGCTCTTGGAGCGGCGCGCTCTGACGACGTGCGGCGCCAATCGAGCACGGTTGGTCCGCACCGCGACGACCTCGAGATCTGGCTCAACGGTCTGCCCTCGCGGACACACGCCTCTCAGGGGGAGCAGCGTTCGTTGGCGTTGGCGCTGCGATTGGCAGCTCACCGTCTCGTGGCCGACAAGGTTGGCACACCGCCGATCCTTGTCCTCGATGATGTGCTCAGCGAACTCGACGCATCGCGCGCTGCGGCACTCCTCACGAATCTGCCGATCGGCCAGGTTCTGATCACGACAGCGAGCCCGCTCCCTCATGACGCGCACCCTGATCGGGTGCTACGTATACACGGCGGTACGGTGATGGCGTGAGCTACGAGCCGGTGCCGATTCGCGACAGCATGGATGGTGTCGTACGCGCCTTGCGCGGCGGTGGTCACGATGCTCGATCGATGGGTTCGTTGTTCAGCCGTTGGGTCGATGCCGTTGGACAAACAGTTGCCGATCATGCGCGCCCGGTGAAGCTCGACGGCGATCGTCTGCTCGTGGAGGTCGACGAGCCCGGATGGGCCACCCAACTACGGTTTCTCGAAGGTGACGTCATCGCACGCCTGCGGTCCGTAGCCGGTTTAGAGGTATCCCGTTTCGATATCCGCGTGAAACCCCGCTGAGACGGCAATTTTGGCCGGTTTCCGACCCAAAAAATTGCTCTGACGGAACCACTTGCAATTCCTCTCGCAAATCACATCTTTGTGATACCCCTTTGGTAGACTTCTGGCATCGCATTCACGGCTAATCTTGAAGGGTTCAAGACCCCCGTCGCGGCTTGCATTGTTGCCCGGTGGGCGTGCCGCTCACACCACGAAAAGCCACCCTTTCTGAGCGAATTCTTGCTCTCTCTCCAAGACAGACGAGGTCTCCTGTGTCATTGACTGACGCCCCCGGTACTGGTAAGTCGTCCAACCAGGCCAGTGCCAATTACGGTGCAAAAGACATTCAGGTCCTCGAAGGACTCGATCCGGTGCGCAAGCGGCCCGGCATGTACATCGGCTCCACTGGTTTGGCCGGCCTGCATCACCTCATTTGGGAAGTGGTCGACAACTCCGTCGATGAAGCAATGGCCGGCTATTGCACGCGTATCGGGGTGACGTTGATGGCCGATGGTGGGTGTCGTGTCGATGACGACGGACGCGGCATTCCGGTCGATCCGTATCCGTCGGGACCGCACAAAGGCAAGAGCGCAGCTGAGGTCGTGCTCACGGTGTTGCATGCCGGCGGCAAGTTTGGCGGCGAGGGTTACAAGGTCTCAGGCGGACTGCACGGTGTGGGTGTCAGCGTGGTGAACGCCTTGAGCGAACGGCTGATCGTCGAGGTTGACCGCGACGGCAAGCACTACAAGCAGCTCTACACCACGGGTGGCAAGCCCCAGGGCAAGATGGAAGCCGTCGGCGACTCACCGTCGCGTGGGCGCAAGACGGGCACGTCCATTTCGTTCTGGCCAGATGCCGGTATTTTCCAGGCTGAAGGAACGGTGTTTGTGGCGCGCACCGTGCTTGAGCGTCTGCAGACGATGGCCTTCCTCAACAAGGGTCTCGAGATCGTGTTCACCGACGAGCGACCCGACCACCTCCAGACCGTCACGTATCAATATCGCGGCGGCATCGTCGACTTCGTCAAGCACCTCAACATCTCCAAAGAGGCGCTGTTCAGCAAAGTCGCCAACTACGAAGATTCCGATGACGCCGAGGGCCAGACACTCGACATCGCCATTCAGTGGAACACGGGCTATTACGAAGGCATTCATGGGTATGCCAACGGCATCTCCACCACCGAGGGCGGCATGCATGTGGAGGGCTTCAAGACCGCCCTCACCAGCGTGGTAAACAAATACGCCAGAGCCAAGAACTTGCTGAAGGAGAAAGAAGACAACCTGCTCGGCGAAGACATTCGCGAAGGCATCACGGCGATTGTCTCGGTGAAGCTGCGCGAGCCTCAGTTCGAGGGCCAGACCAAGGCCAAGTTGGGCAACGTGCCGATGCGCTCGTTCGTGCAGAAGGCCACCAACGAACGTCTCGCCGAATGGCTCGAAGAGAATCCGGCCGAAGCCAACCGCATCGTCAAGAAGGCAATGTCCGCAGCGCAGGCACGCGTCGCCGCGAAGAACGCACGTAACGCGATTCGCCGCAAGACCGCACTCGCGGGTGCGGGCATGCCTGACAAACTCAAGGACTGCACCAGCGGCAATCCTGAGGAGAGCGAGTTGTTCATCGTCGAGGGTGACTCGGCCGGCGGTACTGCACTCGATGCGCGTGACCCTCGAACGCAGGCGATCCTGCCGATTCGCGGCAAGATCCTCAACGTCGAGCGGGCGCGTCTCGACAAGATGCTCAAGAACAATGAAGTGCAGACCCTCATCACCGCAATCGGTGGCGGTGTCGGCGACGAGTTCGATGCCGCCAAAGCCCGATATCACAAGGTGATCGTGCTCGCTGACGCCGACGTTGATGGCAGCCACATCCGCACGTTGTTGCTCACGTTCTTCTTCCGCCAGATGCGCCCCATGGTTGAGGCCGGTTTCGTGTACATCGCCCAACCGCCGCTGTTCTCTACCGAGGTTTCCAAAGAGAAGGTGTACCTCAAAGACGACGCGGCCAAGGCACGTTTCCTCGAGGAGCGACCGAACCACAAGAAGGAATTCCAGCGCCTCAAGGGCCTCGGCGAAATGGACTGGGAAGAACTGCGTGGCACCACCATGGCAGCCGAGAGCCGCACGTTGCTGAAGATCACCGTCGAGCAGGCGGCCATCGCCGACGACATCGTCAGCGTGCTCATGGGCGACGACGTTGAGAGCCGCAAACATTTCATCCAGACCAACGCTAAAGACGTCCGCTTCCTGGACATCTAACTTCCTGGACATCTAAGGAACCATCACATGTCTGATACCCCAAGTACCCCAACAGGCCCCGACGACGGCGAAGACACGTCGTTGTCGGTGCAGCCCATTTCGTTGCAAGACGAAATGGAGCGCAGCTTCCTCGACTACGCGATGTCGGTCATCATGGCGCGTGCGTTGCCCGATGTGCGCGACGGTCTCAAGCCCGTGCACCGTCGCATCATCTGGGACATGGAAGAACAGGGCTTTCGGCCCGATCGTCCGTTTGTGAAATCGGCCCGTGTGAGTGGCGACACGATGGCGAAGTATCACCCCCACGGCGACGGCGCAATCTATGACGCCCTTGTACGTATGGCCCAGCCATTTTCCGTGCGCCATCCGCTCATCGACTTCCACGGCAACTACGGTTCGCCCGACTTCGGCCCGGCCGCCAGCCGATACACGGAGTGTCGGCTCCATCCCCTCGCCATGCAGTTGCTTGCTGATATCGACGAGGAAACCGTCGACATGGTGCCCACCTACGACGGCAGCCGCGAAGAGCCCACGGTGCTGCCAGCACGCTTCCCGAATCTATTGGTTAACGGCAGCCAGGGCATCGCCGTTGGTATGGCCACCAACATTCCTCCGCACAACCTCGGCGAGGTCATCGACGCCACCATTCATCTCATCGACAACCCCGAAGCAACCTCTGATGATCTGATGCGCTTCGTGCAAGGCCCCGACTTCCCTACCGGCGGGTCTATTCTTGGTCGCGCCGGAATCATCGATGCGTATCGCACGGGTCGCGGCAGCATCAAGATGCGGGCCACGGCAAGCATCGAAGAAACCAAGCGTGGCGGGTACCACATCGTGGTCACCGAACTCCCGTATCAGACGAGTTGTTCGGCGATCGCGGGACGTATCCAAGAGCTTGTCGACGCAGGTGACCTCGATGGCATCTCCGATGTCAACGATGGCTCATCGGGTGGCAAGACCCACTTGATCATCTCGCTGAAGCGCGACGCCAACGCGAATGTTGTGCTCAACAACTTGTACAAGCTCACGCAGCTGCAAACCAGCTTTGGTGTGAACATGGTGGCGTTGGTCGACGGTGTGCCGCGCACGCTCAATTTGGCATCGGCGCTGCACGGCTACATCAGTCACCAAGTTGAGGTCATCACCCGTCGCACGGTGTATCGCCTTCGGGTGGCGCGCGAGCGCGAACACAAGGTCGAGGGTCGCATCAAGGCGCTCAACGTGATCGATGAGATCATCGCGCTCATTCGGGCCAGCGACGATGTTGCGGCCGCACGCGAAGGCCTCATGACGGCGCCATTCGAGTTCAGCGAGATTCAGGCGCAGGACATTCTCGAGATGCAGCTGCGTCAGCTCACCCGACTGAGCCGCATCGACCTCGAACGCGAGCTTGGCGAACTGCAAGAGCGCATCATCGAACTGCAGTCGATTCTCGACTCACCCGAGAAGCTGCGCGGCGTGATCAAGAGCGAGATGCTTGCGATCCGTGCGGAGTTCGCAACCCCACGCAAGTGTGCGATCACACTCGACTCCGGTGAGATGAGCATCGAAGATCTCGTCGATGACAGCGAACTCGTCATCGTGATGACCGAGGCCCAGTACGTGAAGGCCGTGCCGGCGGGCAGCTTCAAGACCCAGGGCCGTGGTGGACGCGGCGTCAGCGGCGCAAAGCTGAAGGCCGACGATCTCGTTCGGCATGTCATCTTCACTACAGCGCACGCGTTTCTGTTGTTCTTCAGTAACCGCGGCAAGGTGTATCGCCTTCGCGCGATGGATATCCCCGAACGCGAGCGCACGGCAAAGGGCATGCCCATCGTCAACCTGCTGCCGCTGCAGGTGGGCGAGACCATCCAGGCAATCATCGACACGCGTGACTTCGCGAGCGAGCGTTACCTGTTCTTCGCAACGAAGAAGGGGACGGTGAAGAAGACGTCGTTCAACGAATACGACTCGAGTCGGCGCGACGGGCTCATCGCCATCAATCTGCGTGACGACGATGAGCTGGTGCGCGTGATCGAGACCAGTGGCACCGATGACATCTTCATGGTGAGCCGTAGCGGTATCACGATTCGGTTCAGTGAGGACGAAGTGCGACCAATGGGCCGCTCTGCCGGCGGAGTACGCGGTATGAAGATGAAGACGGGCGATGAAGTCGTCAGTGTCGACGTTGCCCGTGACGACACCGCGATTCTTATGATCACCGAGTCGGGTTACGGAAAGCGCACGCAGCTTGATCGTTTCAATCGACAGGGGCGCGGCGGCCAAGGTGTGATCGGCATCAAACTCACGGGTCGCAAGGGCAAGGTTGTGGCCGCGTTCATGGTCGGACTCGACGACGACATCGTTGCTGTCTCAAGTGGCGGCGTGATGATTCGTATGGGTGTGCGCGAGATCAGCTCGCAGGGCAGAGATGCCACGGGAGTACGCGTGATGAGCCTCGACGACGGACAGACCGTGGCGTCGGTCGCGCCGATCTTGGCGTCCGACGTCGACGAATAACTCGCGTTCGTTCGCAGCGCGCCTTTGCGCTTCGTGACCGGCACTGATTGGTCACCTCCATCCAACTTCGTGGTCCGAGGTGATTGATGCATTGTGTTCACAACCGCAACGGCGTGTGTCATAGCGATCGGGGACAGGCCGTTGGCTTGTTGCTGGTGGCCATGTTCGTGATTGTCGCACTGGCATTTGGCGTCGCAACGATGGCGATCGGGCTGACTCAACACAGCCTCGCCCAGAGTGCTGCCGACGCAGCCGCGCTGGCTGGCGCGATCGGCGGAGTTGACGAAGCAGCACGGGCAGCCGAACGTAACGGGGGCCGGTTACTTGACTTCACGCGTACGAACAACACCGATCTGGATGCGTCCACCGTGACCGTACGGGTTGCCGTCGGCACGCGGTCGGCTGTGGCTCGCGCATCGAATGTGCCGTAGCAATTGTCGAAAAGCGACCGCGGCACCACCGAGGCGACCTCGTTCTCTACACTCGCGGGGGTGAGCACAGACGATCGCGGCAACGGTCACGTTGTCGGTGACCCAGTTTCATTTCGGGACGCGCCTCCTACATCAGGCGCGGCACAGAAGCGGAAGAAACCCACGATCGATCCGCGCGAAGAGGGTGTAGAAAAGCGCGCCGCACCCCGAACCACGAAGCGCCGCCTCACGAACCCGGACACGGTCATCGTCGCTCCGATTCTGCAGACAACGCGCGAGGCCGTTGCAATACCGGAAGTGGACCAAAGCACCCCGGTCGAGCGTGCGATCCCTTTGCATCTTCCTCCAATCCAGCTACAACCAGATCCGCCCGATGAGCCCGACCGCCCCGAGCCCGTTACCGCGTGGATACCCACCGTGTTGGCACCGAGTACTCCGAGCGTGCTGGTTGAACCGGAAGTGTTCGAGGCCGAGCCTGAGGCGTTTGAATTGGCAGCCGAGCCGCAGTTGGCGGTCGCGCTCACAGGTGGTGTGAGTCAACAGACGCGCGTCGTGCAGAGCGGTCGCCGCCCGCGCCGACGCGTTCGACGGGTCACGCGAGTTGTCCGACACGTCGATCCGTGGAGTGTGTTCAAGGTGGCACTCGTGTTCAGTTTCGTGCTGTATGGCATTTGTCTGACGGCAGGGGTGTTGCTCTGGAACGTGGCGTACACCACTGGAACGATCGACAACTTGCAGAAGTTTTTCGAGTCGTTCGGCTGGAGCAGTTTCCGCTTCAAGGGAGGCCAACTGTTTCACAACGCGTGGATCGGTGGCCTGTTTGGGGCATTGGGACTCACGGGCTTGGCATTGCTCGGTGCCACCCTGTTCAACCTGATCACCGATCTGGTTGGGGGCATCCGCGTGTCGGTGCTCGAAGAAGAAGTCGTCGAACGAAATCCTGTGGCCTCGGGGCTGCTGTTGCGGGGGTCGTCGCGACGGATCAACGCCGCCTTACCCGTCGATACGACAACGACGTTGGACGATTCTGTCGAACAACCCGGTTGAGGATGACACGTTCGGCCCGATAACGTGCGGTGCCCGAAGATTCGGGGCTATAGCTCAGTCGGTTAGAGCGCATCCCTGATAAGGATGAGGTCCACAGTTCGATTCTGTGTAGCCCCACTACCCAGTGGCAATCCGTTTGGATTCGGTCGGCCTCGCTGCGTGTGAGATCTGCGCTACGACTTGCGGCTTCTGTTGTGCCCCCCAGTGTTGTTCATTCACCGAGCCGCTGCCAGGCCGCGCTGCGGCCGGTGCCGTCGTTGGCGATCAGCCCTTCGTTCTTCAGTTCGCCGAGTACGAGCCTGATGGTGTTGTCGCTGGTGCCGGGCACTGCGCGGCGGATCTCGGCGATGGTGAACGGGGTCGGGGCGTGCAGCAGCACAAAGTCGCGTACCCGGTCCTGTTTTGTCCCGCCGCCGGTTCCTGCGGCGACCCGAGTTCCGAGACGTGTGTAGGCGGCGTCGAGTCGGCCGAGCAGATAGCCGGCCCACCGCCAGACTGTGTGTTGGCCGTCGTCGAACCAGCCCTTCGTCGATGCTTCGAGCGCTTGGTAGTACTCGTTCTTGGTTTCGTAGATGAGTTGTTCCACGCTCACGTACTTGCCGACCCCGTAGCCGGCTCGTTGGAGGAGGTGTGTGGTGGCGAGTCGGGCGACGCGGCCGTTGCCGTCGGCGAATGGGTGGATGCAGAGCAGGTCGAGCGCGAACGCGGTGACGGTCAGCAGCGGATGGGTCTCGTTGTCGGTCAGTGCGGTGTTGGTGCGGGCGACGAGCTCGTCCATGTAGAACGGTGTCTCCTGCCAACCAACCGGTGCGAAGCGTGTGCTGGTGCTGCCGTGGGGGTGGCGGTCGATGACCAGGTTGTCCTCGGCCTTGAAATGGCCGCCGCTTCCGTCGGTGAAGGAGAACAGCAGTCGATGGAGATGCAACACAACCTAACGGTGAGGCCACCTGGGGCCCGTTGGTTGAGGTAGTCGAGCGCGGCGCTGTAGCCGGCGAACTCGGCTTCGCTGCGGTTGCGAATGCGTTGCGGGTTACCCGACAGGAGGTTAGGCACCCGGCCCTCGGCGACGTGCACGCCCTCGATGGCGCTCGAGGCAGTGACCGATTCGATGCGTGCCTGTTCCTGTAGGGCGCTGAGCAGTTGGGGAAGTTGGTCGACGTGGCGCGCCTCGGCACCGGCCGCTCTGTCGATCCGGCGCAGCAGGCTGACGATGTCGCCGGGAACGGGATCGAGCGTGTTCGCTCTCGTGAAGCTCCTCATAGAACTCACTAAACATACCAATATGTGGACTCTTTGGGTAGTTTATTGGTTCGGTGGGGTAGTTCCGTGCTTGGGCTTCACTTTGACTCGGTCGTCGTCAGTTCGGTCGTCGTCGCTGCTTGTGAGTTCTGCGCTAAGGGCCTGAGCGGATTCTCTCGTGCCCTATTCTGGCAATTCGTGGGGGCTTGTGTCATGGTGACCAAACGCACGATTCGAGGGGGTCTTGTGACGGGGATTCGTGGTAGCCGTTTGTTGTTGGTGTGGTCGTTGTTTGCGTCTTCGTTGATTGTGGTGTCGCCGGTGAGGGTGTTGTCGTTGTCGGTGCCGAATCCGCCGGTTCCGTTACCGTCGAGTTTGCCTCCGGCGACGGATCCTGGTCCGGTGACGAAGCCGTTCGTCGAGTCGACGCCTCCTGTGCCGGTGGCACCGGTTGACGCGGGTTCGGTGGGTGCGTCGACGGCGGATGCTGTTCAGTTGGAGCCTGCGAAGCCGGTGGCGGGACCGGTGTTGGATTCGTTGTTGGTGCCAACAGCTGTGGGTTTGGCACGGGCGAAGGATCCGGTAGCGGTGGTGCTTGGTGGGGTACCGGTGAAGTTCTCGGTTGGTGACGGCAGTGTGCTTCGTGGTGCGAGCAAGGCTGTTCCTGATGTTGCGTTAGATGCAGCGGTGTTGCGGTTGACGCCAGTTGGTGACAAAGACGGCGCCGCGGTTGGTTTGCAGGGCGCAGCGTTTCAGTTGGATCCGATCGGTGTGTTGTCGTCACCAGTGATCGTTCGTGTTGAGATTGATTATTCGTCGTTGTCGGTGGGTAAGTCGCAGGATTGGCGTTATCGGGTTGGTTTGGTGGAGGTGCCGTCGTGTGCGTTGGCTGAGCCGGCGAATCGGGCGTGTGCGAATGTGTTCACGCAGGCGATTGTGAATGATCCGGTGCGTCAGGTGTTGACGGCGGAGATTGTGGTTGGTGGCGACAAACCCGCGGTGGTTCCGGTTGATCCGTCGATCCCGGTGCTAACGGTGAACCCGTTCGCAGCGGCACCGCCGGTTGTTGAGCCAGTGGCCCCACCTGTGTATCAACCCGCGGTTCCGGCGCAGAGTTTTGGGCCGTCGCGTCCGGTGCACGCGGTGCAGTATTCGGGTGGTGGTGGCTCGACGTATGGCATTGGTACCGATTTTGCGTCGCAGTTTGGTTCGTATGGGGCGACGCCGGTGGATTCGGTGGCGTCGTGGCAGGTGTCGGCGTCGTCGGGTTCGTTTGACTATTCGTACAAGGTTCCAACCGCGCCGACTGGGTGGGGGACGAGTCCAGCGGTGGGGTTGTCGTATTCATCGTCGGCGATTGACGGGTTGACGTCTGACGCGAGCGCGTCGGCTGGGGCGTTGGGGTTCGGGTGGAACCTTTCTGCTGGCGGCTATATCGAGCGGTCGTATCGGACCTGCCATTTTGACGGTTACGTGTATCAAGATTTTTGTTTCTTCACGGACTCGGCTGGGGTGTTTGAGCATTTGACGATTGTGTTGGGCGGCCGTTCATCGAAACTAGTCGCGACTGGGGTGGCGAACGAGTGGCGTTTGGAACTGGATCCGGCGTGGCGGGTGCGTCGTTTCTATGGTGCACCGGGTTCACCCGACGCTGATGGTGAATGGTTCGAGGTGACGACACCGGATGGGACGCGTTATTCGTTTGGGTCGAGCCCAACAACTACGAACTCGGTGTGGGAGTTACCTGTGTGGGGCAACAACCCGGGTGAGCCGTGCTATTCGACCACGGTTGCACCTGTGTGTATCCAGGCGTGGCGATGGAACCTCGACAAGATCGTTGATTCGCATTCGAACATGACCGAGTTCGATTGGGTACGCGAGACGAACATGTACGCGTTCGCGGGGGCGTCGGCATACACGACGTCGTACACGCGTGGCGGATATTTGTCCACGATTTTGTACGGTCGTAACGACGCGGCAGGGCAACCGAATTGGCATGGTCGGATCACGATCAACACGATGAACGCCTGTTTCGGTTTGCTATCTGATTTGTGTATGTGGTCGAACCCGAACCCTCCGCCGTGGTACCCAAACGCACCCACCGATCTGGAATGCACCAACGCGACGTGCACGGTGTACGCGCCAACGTTCTTCACGAAGAAGGTCATCTACTTCATCAACACCGACTCGTTCAACGGGTCGGTGTGGACAACAACCGATCAGACACTGCTGAACTTCGATTGGCCGGACCCCGACAACATATGGGGCGGCATTCCAGCGCAGTTGTGGTTACGTCAAATCAAGCACTACGGGATGCCGTACTCATCCAGTTACCTCGAGGACCCGTGGGTGCGGTTCGAGTCGTTTCAGGTGTTGAACAACCGGGCTGATGGCACCTATTCACCGTATTACCGGTTGACGCAGATCAATGACCAGTACGGCGGCCGCACCGACGTGTTGTATGGGTTGCCGCATCCGGGTCTTGGTGTGGGTGGGATCTGTGCGGTGCCGTATTTGGATTGGTTCAACAACACCCAGGACTGTTACCCGCGTCGCGTGGTTGTTGATATCGCTGACACCGTCGTGGTGTTCACTTACTGGAAATATGTGGTCACT
>JANLPV010000155.1:0-16742 GCA_031367435.1 Actinomycetes bacterium
CACGGACACGTGCACCCCATGGAAGCCCGTGAGCGTGAAGAAGCTGGAACCGAACAAGTTGGTGGTGAAGCCAAGACCCTCGTGCACGAACTCGGTGAACTCGAACACCTGCGCACCGACGAACGTGGCGCCCAACAGTGCCGTCACGGTGAGCCACGTCATCGTGTTGCGATCGTCGCGTCGCTGCGCAGCCGAGACTGCGAGCACCATCGTCAGTGAGCTCATCAGCAGCACGAATGAGCTGATCGAGGTGAGCGGGATGTTGTACAGCTGCGACGGTGTGGGCGAGCCCTCGTGGCGGCCGCGGTACAGCATGTAGGTGGAGATGAGTCCGCCGAACAGCAGACATTCGCTGCCAAGGAACATCCACATCGCGAGCTTGTTGTTCGATAAGCCCGTTGAGGTGGCATGACCGTGTGCGTGGTCGTCGTGACCGGCCGCTGGCGGCGTGTGAACAGCTGCGTCAGCCAAGGGTCGCCAACTCCTTCGTGGTGCCACCATCAGATGGTGGGTCGTAGTCGGATTCATCTGCCACGGACGGTTCCATCGACCAGCCAAACATGGCCAACAGAATCACGACAGCGCCGAACACCGCGAGCAGTCGGTTGAAGATGATGCCGTAGGCAACGATGGGCAAACCAACCGCGAGGATGATCGGCCAATACGAGGGCGACGGCATATGGATGTGGGTGTCGGCACGCGTGGCTTCGTCGTTCATGATGTCCTCATACGTGGCCACCTGGTGGATCATGCCCGTGGCTTCGTCCTCTTCGTACTTGCGATGGAAGAACTCGTCGAGTTCGTGCACCGTTGGGATCGCGTCGAAGTTGTGCTCCTTGGGAGGACTGGCAGTCATCCATTCGAGGCTGCGTGCGTCCCATGGATCGAGCGGTGCAACGACACCCTTGCGGGTGGTGTACAGCACGTTGATGAGGAAGAACAACACACCGATCGCGAGAATGAACGAGCCGACGCTCGCGACTCGGTTCCAGAATGCGAGGTTGAAGAAACCCTCGCCAGCGCGGAAGTTGGTCCATACCTGCATACGACGCGGCTGACCCTGCAGACCGAGGATGTGCATCGGGCCGAAGGTGAGGTTCATGCCCAACACCATGAGCCAGAAGTTCCACTTGCCCAAGCGTTCGTTGAGCATGCGGGCAAAAATCTTGGGCCACCAGTAATAGAAGCCGGCGAACAGACCAAAGACGGCACCGCCGAACAACACGTAGTGGAAGTGGGCGACGATGTAGTAGGTGTCGGTCTGCTGCGTGTCGGACGGCGACACCGCGTGTGTCACGCCCGAGAGCCCACCGATGGTGAACTCGATGATGAGGCCAGTTGCGAAGAGCATCGCTGTCGTGAAACTGAGCTTGCCGCCCCACAACGTCATCGTCCAGTTGACGATCTTGACGCCAGTGGGAAGCGCAATGGCCATCGTGGCCACCGAGAACACCGCAACGCTGACAGGGCCGAGACCGCTCGCGAACATGTGGTGAGCCCACACACCCCAACCGAGGAAACCGATCGCGGCACCAGAGAACACGACAAACTTGTAACCGAATAGCGGCTTCTTCGAGAACACCGGCAGCACCTCGCTAACGATGCCGAAGGCGGGTAGCACAAGGATATAGACCTCCGGATGGCCGAAGATCCAGAACAGGTGTTGCCACAGAAGTGGGTCGGCACCCTTTTCGACGCTGAAGAAGGCCGCACCGAAGTTGCGTTGGAAGCTGAGCAGGAACAGCGCAACGGTGATCACTGGGATCGCAAAGAGCAAGAGGAACTGCACCACCAAGATCATCCACGTGAAGATCGGCATCTTCATGAGGCTCATGCCCGGTGCGCGCATGTTGAGCACGGTGACTATGAGGTTGATGGCACCCGTCAGCGAGGCAATGCCGGTGATCTGTAGGCCGAGCGCCCAGAAGTCGACACCGTGACTCGGCGAGAACGCAACGCTGGTGTTGGGTGCGTAGGCGAACCAGCCAGTGTCGGCGGCACCGCCAAGGAACCACGACGTGTTCAAGAAGATGCCACCGAACAGGAAGCACCAGAAACCAAAGGCATTCAGGCGGGGGAACGCGACGTCGCGCGCACCAATCTGCAGCGGCACCAGATAGTTGGCAAAGGCGGCGGCCATCGGCATCACGAACAAGAACACCATCGTGGTGGCATGCATCGTGAACATCTGGTTGTACGCACCAGCGCTGAGCACCTTGTTGTTCGGGGCCGCCAACTGCAAACGGATGAGCAGTGCCTCGACACCGCCCACGATGAAGAATGTCATCGCAACGACGCCGTACATGATGCCGAGTTTCTTATGGTCGACCGTGAAGACCCACGACCTCCAACCCGTCGATGACACCGGTCGTTTGAAGGCGCCATAGGCGTTGCTCGGGGTGACAAAAGCGGAGCTGGCGCTGCCAGCAAGTGCTGGCGCTGAGTTGCGTTCGGAGATGGCCATCTACGTTGCTCCGTTACTTCCGCTCGGTGAGATACGCGACGAGTTTGTCAATTTGGTCCTCAGTGAGTCCTAGGTTTGGCATACCGCGGTACTTGCCGCCGGTGCTGGTGAGCTGTGTGGGATCGGCATACATCGGCTTCTTCGCGGGTGGATTACGCAGCCACTCGCGAAGTTGCACCGTGTCGAGGCACTCCGGCGAAACTCCCTGGAGGTACGCCGCCGTGAACTGGTCAGCCGGGGTGCTCCAGAGTTTTGCTTTGCACGACTGGGTCATGAGATCGAATGCTGCACCCGCGAACGTTGTGCGCGTCATGAGATTCGTGAGGTTCGGCACGACGCCGGAGTAGACGTACTTGTCGGGGCGCGCGATCACTGGCTTGCCAGCGGAATCGAGGATTCCGTTCACCTGGTGGCAACGCGTGCAGTTCGTGATGAACAGCGCCTCACCTTCGCCCGCCTTGGTCCCCGACTTCGGGGCCGAATACGGAGCCAATTGATTCTCGACCCATGCCGCAAACCCGGCGCTGTCGAGTGCGACAGCCTCCATTCGCATGTACGCATGCGAGAGTCCGCAGAACTCGGTGCATTGGCCGGCATAAATGCCAGGGTGATCGGCCTCGAGCCGCAGCGTCTGCACACGGCCAGGCACAGCATCGCGCTTGCCGTTGAGTTTGGGGATCCAGTACGAGTGGATGACGTCGCGGCTGGAGATACGCAGCAACACATGTTGGCCGGCCGGGAACACAAGCTGACCACTCGTGACGATTGGTGCCTTGATGCCGCCGCAACCGTCTTGCACGGGATAGTCGTATTCCCACCACCACTGTTGGCCGGTGACGTTCACGACGCATTGTGTGTCGCTGGTCTTGGCGAGTTGAAACAGCGTGGAGACAGTTGGGATACCGATGCCGATCAGGATCAGCGCAGGCAGAACGGTGAGCATGATTTCGAGCGCCGGCTTGCCGTGGCTCTGCTTAGGAATTGCTTGACCACGATCGCGGAAGCGAAAGACACAGAACCCGACGACCGAAGCAACGATGATGAACACGATGCCAGCGATCCCGAAAGGAATCCGCTGGAGATTGTCGATCTTGCGGGCGTTCTCACCGGCTGGTTGCCACGTGTCTTGCGGAGCATCCTTGGCGCAGCCGCTCAAGATCGCCACTACCGCAAACGCGGCTGCAGGCAACGCCCACCGACGATGCTGCGTTGTCTTCGATGTCATCGAGTCTCCCGACTGATTCTGCACGTGGTGAACGGTAGTCATGTTGCCGTGATGCAACGGCATCGCCGAGGGGTGTCTCACGGCACCTCAATCGTGATCACGCCATTGATACCGGGCACGCTGAACGTGAACGGTGTGGCGGAGGACGCCGACGGCAGCGGGGCACGCACCACCATGAATTGCGAGCCACCCTTTTCGACAGCCTGTGTACAGCTGCGGATCGAGGTGGTGGTCTGTGTGCCGTTGACATCGGAGACATCGGTGCCGAGGTCGGCCACCAGGCGGAACTTGCCATCGTCGTTGTTGACGAAGCGAACGTACGAGTAATTGGAGCGACCGAGGGTGATGGTCTGCTGCGCACCAATCACTCCGATGACCTCAGCATGCAGCTTGCCGCCTTGCAACACAACGGTCGCAGCGAGATTCGACTTTGCAGCAATGGCACGCGACGACTTTGTGTCAGCCTCACCGTGCTCGGCGCCGCAGGTTCCGGTATCGAACGACGGCAGTTCGTGCTTTACGATCTCTCGCCCACCTGCGATAGCGCTCGACACGCCCGCGCCAATGATGCCGATCGCCCCGATCGTGCAGATGGAAGCGACGAGGGATCGGCCCACATTGCGCTTCGTTGCCAAGAGCGCACCGAAGAGCAGGACCAGCGAGGCCACTGCGCCAAATGCGATGGCACCAGCAGCTGCGGGAAGGCGCAGCATAATGCGAGAGAACGAAAAGATGATGACCCCAAGCCCGACGGCACCGAGGATCGGCAATTCAAGCGGATGCAGAATGCGCCGACGAACGGTCTCGTTGTACGACGCGTCGCCCGATGCACGCTCGCTCCACGACTGCACCATCCACTCGACGGTGGCGATGATCATGACGATGACCGCCATCCACGTGATTGCTCTGCCCACAACAAGACCGACGGGGATCAACGCCGCTCCCAGACCCCCAACGAGCGGCCACATGCTGCGTGGCGAAGGCTCGCTGCCCGCTGCGGAGGTGGCGATACCAGTGGGGTCGTTGGCCGCGACATTGCTGTCACGGACCCACAGGTTGATGCCCATCAGGAAAACGAACGCGACTGCGGCCGAGACGAGGCCAATCGTGCCGAGCGTGCTGGAGTTCTGTGTGGTGCCGTAGATGATCGCAGCCGCGACCGCGAGCGTGCTGGCGCCGATGAACAGTTTTGATCCGGTGGTGAACATCTGTTGTTACCTGCTCACTTTGTGACGTAGACCACGAACCACAGCATGGCGAATGCCGCTGCGATGAAGTACCAATAGATGGCGTGGGCGGTGACGATCTCACGATCACTCGTGCGTCCACCGAGATAACGAAATGCCGTTACCAACGAGAACGCGATGCCAACAATGATCAGCGCCAGCATGGTGCCGGTGACCGCGTAGAACATGATGCCGTAGGCGCTGGCGGTCTTATCGACGATGGGCAGACCCATCTGCACGTAAACGGTGACCTGCGCGTTGATCACGGCCAGGCCGAGCAACGCCGTGAGGCCGAGCGCAACACCAACATGGGTCTTGTCGTTGCGGCGAGCCGCGTAAACAGCCCATTGCGCAAACACACAGATGCCAATGAAGCTCAGCAGCATGATGTTGCTGGCCACCTCGGGCACCGTGATCTTTTTGGGGAGCCAACGCGAGGCGGGTCCCGCCAGCGCAGCGCTGCGGAAGCGAAGCCACATCGCCAACATCGAGCCGATAAGCATCGCGCCGGCTGCGGCGGCCAACGAGGTGCCGACGAAAAGCTGGCGACGCTGCGCTGGTGGTGGCGCTGGTGGAAGTGCAAGCATCAGGAGTTCCCCCCGGTGGACTTGAGATCGAGTAGCGGTTCGGCCGATTGCACGGTGTGAATTTCGGCGAAGTTGTTCTCGGGCGGCGGCGACGATGTGGCCCACTCGAGCGTGTGTGCATCCCATGGATCGTCGCCGGCAGGTTCGCCACGGCGAAAACCGCCAAGCGCGACACCCAAAAAGCTGAGCACGGTAACCAACATCAGGCCATGCCCGACGGTGGCCAGGATGTTCCACAGGTTCTGTGGACCCGAGTAGTCGAAGGTGACCGAGGCAGCTGGCTGATCGGCGAATCCAGCGACGTAATAGGGAAGTGACGACAGCACAACCGCGAGCGTGCCGAGGAGGGCAAGGGGAATCAACTTGGTGTCGTTGAGCCGGCGTCCCCACAACTTGGGACCCCAGTACGCGACCGCTCCCATGCCGGCAAGCACCGCGCCGTAGCAGACGTAGGTGTAGGCACCTTCTTCGAACACCGTGCCACCAAGGCCCAAATCGCTGACACCATTCACCAGTGCACCAAGCATGCCCACCAGAACCATGCCCATGCCGAAGAACCCAAACAGGAATGGGGCCGTGATCTTTGGACGGCCACCTTTGAAGGCGAGCGGACCAACCGCCAACACCATGAGCACACCGAGCACCGGAAGGCCCATGAAGAGCAGATAGTTGACGAGGTCACCGAGCTTTGTGCCGAAGTGATCAAGGTTGAGTCCCTTGCCCGACCACGGCAACGACTGCGTCACCTGCGTCACACCACCGAGCGCGGCGACGCCGACGAGCGCGAGACCGCCGAGCACCGAGCCCCGCATCGGCAGACGGCACCTACCGGCGACTGCAAACATCTCAGCGGCAAAGCCGATTGCCGGCAGAGCAAACAGGAACGTGGTTGGCTGTGTAAGCGAGAAGCCGAGGTGATCGAGCACGCCGGTGTTACCACCGAACGGGACCTTGTTGTAGCGGTAACTGACGTACAGGTAGATGACGGTGCCGAACGCGACCGGGAGCACGAGCAGCAAGCCGAGCGAGCTCACCAGGGCCGACCATGAAAACAGTGGCACGCGACGCATGTTCATGCCCGGCGCACGAGTGGTGAGCACGGTTGTCGCGACGGAACCAGCGATGGCGGTGAGGCCGGCAAGCATCACGCCGTACGCCGCAATGAACAATGCAACGAACTTTGGGGCACCGCCACCAGGTCCGCCGTTTGAGGCGATGGAGATGATGATGAGCACCATGCCGAAGAACCACGCCCAAAAACCGGCGGCTGCCAAACGAGGGAAGGCCAACGAGCGAGCGCCGAGTTGCAATGGAACAACCGCCACGGCAAGACCAAGCATGACCGGCACCACAACAAAGAACGCAAGTCCCACCCGGTGGATCGCGAACAGTTGCGTGATGCTGTTCGCGTTGAGGGTGACCGACGTGGCGTCGATGCGCTCGAAACCGAGCAGCGCTGCCACAGCAGCAATGCCGACCAGCGCGAGAAGTCCCGAAACGATCAGGAGTCGCCCGAGCCGTTTGTGGTCGCTGGTCGTGACCCAGACCGCAACCGAGGATGGCGCGCGCGTCGCGACGATGCCAGCGGAGGCCGTATGGGAGGCAGTGTCAATTGTGGTCATGGGCAACAGCTCATTTCGAAACAGCACATAGCGGTGCGCGTGCGTCCGCCGGAGCGGCTCAAATTCGGATCCGTTCTTTCTCCGACATTACCCATAGCCGCCACCGCGGGCCGAAATCTCCGCACACATCGATGGAGAAAGTTGGGTGTGAGAATCACGGCCAAAGGAGCTGCAGCTGAGATCAAAAACCGTTGCGGACAAAAACATCGAGGGTGAGCACCCCGAACAGCAGCGTGACGTAGCTGATGCTGTACCCAAAGAGCCGCATCGCCTTTTGCGGTTCGGGGTTACGTGACAAGGCAACAGTGCCACCGATGAAAAGACCTCCGAGAAGGGCTGCTCCAACGGTGTAGATCCAACCGAGGTGAGCAACTGGTGTGAGCAGCAGTGTGGCTGCCACCATCACAATGGTGTACGCCAACATCTGGCGTAGTACTTGCTTGAGCGGCGCTACCGCGGGAAGCATCGGCACATTGGCGGCCTTGTAGTCGTCGACATGACGAATGGCCAGGGCCCAAAAGTGTGGTGGCGTCCACAAGAACATGATGCCGAACAGCAATATAGGCACCCACGTGACATCGTTTCGGACCGCAGCCCAGCCCACCAGCACCGGAACCGCACCCGCGGCACCACCGATCACGATGTTCTGCTTGCTCGTGCGCTTCAGCCAGATGGTGTAGACAAAAACGTAGAACAACGACGCCGACAGGGCCAAGCACGCGGAAAGCAGGTTGGCCCCACTCCACAACACTACGAACGCAATCACCTGCAGCACGAGAGCGAACCACAGGGCTTTGCGGGGCTCGATGAGGCCCGTCACCAACGGCCGACCTTGGGTGCGGACCATCAGCTTGTCGATATCGCGATCGACGTACATGTTGATCGCGTTCGCGCCGCCAGCGGCGAGCGTGCCGCCGAGAAGCGTTACGAGCACGAGCGATGTCGCGGGCCAACCGCCATGATCACCGTTGGGCCAACCGCCTTGGGCCAGCACCATCGTGGGCACCGTGGTAATCAGCAACAACTCGATGATGCGCGGCTTGGTGAGGGCGATGTAGCCGCCGACCACAGTGCGAGGGGTACGTCGCGCGCCGTGGCCTATGCCGCCGGGCGCGAGCCGAGACGGGACGAGGGGGCGGGAGCCGACAGACATCGGCGCTCATCGTAGGGGTCTTTACTTCCGGTTCCTAGCCGTGTGACGTGTGAATGCCCGATTCATGGTGACCGGCGCGAGAATGGTCGACGAGTATGAACGCCATGGCCAGCGCACCCGCACCGATCGAGGTTGAGCAACCCACGTTCGACGAGTCGGTACTGCCCGATACCCCGTGGATCGTTCTTGTCTGGAACGACCCCATCAATCTCATGAGTTACGTCACGTTCGTGTTTCAGAAGTTGTTCGGGTACAGCTTGGAGAAAGCCACTGAACTGATGCTCGACGTGCACGACAAAGGGCGAGCCGTGGTCTCGAACGGCACGCGGGAAAAGGTCGAACTCGACGTGTTTCGTCTGCACGAGCATGGCTTGTGGGCCACAATGCAACGCGACGGCAGCTAATTCATGGCCCGCAAGACCAAGCCACCTGTCGAACGCACGACAACCGGCTTTCGCCTCAACATCGACGACGAAGAGCGTGCGCTGGTTCGCCGGTTGATGCACGAGTTGCGTTCGTTGCTGCTTGGCCCGAGTGACGACGAACGCATGCACCGGCTCTTCCCGGCCGCCTATCACCAAGAAGGCGACAGGGCGATGGACGACGAGTATCAGCGGCTGATGCGCGAGGAACTCGTGGCATCCCGCCTGACCGGACTCGATCAGGTCGAAGACGTGCTGGGCGCCAAGGGTAAGGACAACAGCCGGCTCAGCGAGGCGCAGATGTCCGCGTTCGTGCAGGCCCTCAACGGACTTCGGCTGGTGTTGGGCACGATGCTCGACGTCAGCGAAGATCACGAACTCGACGACATTTCACCCGATCACCCCTTGGCGGGCGAATACCACTTATATGCGTATCTCAGCTGGCTGCTCGATTGGTCGGTTCGCGCTCTACAGAGCTAAAGCCGGTGCGGCCACGATCACAAACCGAACGCGGCGGCCAAACTTGGCGCTGTTGCGGCGGCGCCGAGATGTGTTGTAATCCCGAGCACGTCTTCGGTGAAAGCCAAGAGGGCGTAATGATCGAGCTGCGTCGCGGTTCGTGTGCCGGGCACAATGTTCGGCGCAACCGCGAAGAACGGCATCGTGCCGACACCCTCGCTCTCATCAAAGACCACGAACACTGCCGTGCGACCTTCGCGGTAGGTGGGCGAGGCCGTGATTGCGTCGATCAGCGTTTTCAGCCAGGCGTCTCCAACGGCCACGGCGCAGTCGTGCATGTCATTGCAGATGTCTGGGGTGATCAACGAAAACGCCGGCAGGCCACTCTGCAGGTCGGGCACGAACTGATCGAGGCCCACGTTGTCGCGCTCACAGGCGGTGCGGTCGTCTGCACCCACGAAGTACGCGGCGGGATTGTGCTTGACGGCGTAACGATCGGTTGACTGCAACGCGCAGTTCGATGGCATCGCCTCTTGATAGCTCTTCGCCTGCTTGCCGACTGTGCGTACTTGCCGAAACAGGTTGTCGACACTGAGCGGATGTGCCGCGGGTGCCTTGTCGTCGGTCACTCCTTGAGGATCGCCCGATGTCGCCGCGAGATAGTTGGGCAGCGACGGGTGAATCGCGTGATCGACATAGGCCGACGCCGATCCGCATGACGCAGCGAGGCCGTTGAGAAACGGTGCCGTCGTTGCGTTGAACACCTTCTGCTCGTCCTTGTTCTCCATCCAGATCCAGACGATGTGGTCGTACGATTTCGGCCCGGCACCCGATCGTCCGCACGGCCCGAGCCACGGCACCGAGGTCGAGGTGGCGGCCGGGGTGGTGGTTGTGGTGGCAACCGCGGAATCCGTCGGCAACGTTGTGTCCGCCCCCGCTGTTGTGTCGTTTACAGCGGCTGTGTCCGTGCGTTTGGACGACTCGGGCGTCGCGCTCGAACACGCCGCGAGCACAAGTAGGGCACAACAGGTCACAGCGACGCGCTTCATGTGATCAAGCCTCGCATGCGCACCAGGCCTGACGCACCACCACCCGACGCGCGACCGCGTGGTTACTGTGGGCCAATGCCTGCCCTTCCTGAGTACGCCAACCTCATTGTCTCTGTCACTGCATCACCAGATTCGCCGGAGAACTGCGATGTCGCGCATATCACACTCAATCGGCCCGAGCGTCTGAACGCATTGTCTCGCGACCTGCTGCGCGACATCATCAGCGTCAGTCGGTGGCTCGACGATCAGCATCACATCAAGGTCGTTGTCCTACGCGGTGCCGGCCGCGCGTTTTCGGCGGGCTTCGATCTCAATGACTTCCAACATCCCGATCCACACACAAATCCACGCGACGCGGCCGACCTTGGCCGCCTCGCCACAGAGGCACTCGCCAACGTTCGTCAACTCACCATCGCCTCGGTGCACGGTCATTGCGTGGGTGGCGGCGTTGTGCTCACAGCTGCGTGCGATCTTCGGATCGCCGCGACCGACGCCCGGTTCGTCATTCCCGAAGTCGATCTCGGTATCCCGCTCGCGTGGGGCGGAATTCCCCGTCTTGTGCGCGAGCTCGGGCCTGCGATCACGAAAGAGCTTGTGCTCACTTGTCGCCCGTTCGACGCGCACGAGGCGCGTGCCCTGCGATTCGTGAATCACGTTGTCAGCCCCGATGAGCTGATCGCCGCAACCAATACGTTGGCGAACGAATTGGCGAGCAAGCCGAGCTTTGCGCTCCGATCGACCAAGCAGCAGGTGAACGCGGCACTCGACGAGATGGTGGGTACTGCACGCAATGCCAACGATGCAGACTCATTGGTCTACGCGATGTCGGACCCTGAAAGTCGCGAGGCCAGTCGCCGTTATCTGGCCGACCGTCAGCGCAAGTAACCAGGCCCCGCAGGGAACACAAAGCAGCCTGCGCTACCCGGACCTGTGTGCGCGCCGACGCTCGGACCGATGCGATAGTGCACGACCTCGATCACGTTTGCCGATTCGCCGACGGCTTGAGCGAGGGCCTTACTAATGGGGGCACCCTTGAGATCGGCTGTGCCGACGGCCAGGTTGAGTCGCTGCCCCCAGCCGAGCACAAAGTGGGCCATGGAGTTCACCGCGTCGGCAACTGACATCACTCGCTCGAGTACCTCGATGTTGCCATTGCGAAGGGTGAGCACAGCAATGCCCTCGCCCTCAAGTGACTCTTTCGTGCGGCGGCTCGATTGCACCAGATCGAGCGCTCCGACGATGAAGACACTGCCGATGCGAGGGGCAAGCGACTCAGCAAGCGTCGCGGCTTGATCGAGTGAGGCGCCACCGGCAATGGCCTCGGCCGCCGCCCAGACACAACAACTCACGCCGAAACTCGCGGTTCCAGAATCCACGAGCCGAACAGGCACAGGCGAATTGTGCGCCGCGAGACGAGCCGCATTGATCGTTCCGTTTGCGGTTGACCCCACGTGAATCGACAGGATCTGCGTGCAACCGCGCTCGGCAAGATTGTCGTAGGCGAGGGCGAATTGACCAGGACTCGGATGCGTGGTGGTGACGGCAGGTTGATGAGTGTCGGTAAAGAACGCGTAGAAGCCATCGGCGTCGAGATCGACCCCTTCGAGAAACTCACGATCGTCGACAATCACCGTTATCGGTACGATCTCAACCCCAAAGCGCCCAGCGAGTTGGGGCGGCAACTGCGAGTTGCTGTCGGTACAAATGCCGATCATGAACGAACCAGCGCGCTGGTGAACGGGTAGCCCAAGGCGGTCGCAGAAAGAACCGGTTCGATACGCATGATGAAACGCTACGCGACTTCGACGCTCAGGTCAGTAGGTCGCGCCATGTTGTGCCGATTCTGTAATCCGCTGGCGCGAACGCCCTGATCGGCGGATAATGTACGTGTGCTCTCAACCGGAGACGTACCTAGCCCCCATCGTCTAGAGGCCTAGGACACCACCCTTTCAAGGTGGCGGCACGGGTTCGAATCCCGTTGGGGGTGCTGACCAGTTTTCTGGTCCCGTGGTGAAGTGGAGTTCACGCCGGCCTGTCAAGCCGGAGGTCGCGGGTTCGAACCCCGTCGGGACCGCTGCCAGTGAGGAAACTCACTGGCAACTGGTCGGTTTTCAATCGAATCACATGCTGAAATTCTTCGGCGGGCGTTCGCGCTCGGCGAGGTACACGGTCCTGTAGCTCAGTCGGCAGAGCATACGCCTGAAAAGCGTAGGGTCACCGGATCGACGCCGGTCAGGACCACCACGAAAGCCGCAGGTCAGGTGATGTTTTTACACCTCAATCCTGCGGCTTTTCACGTTCTTTGCCTCGAGTGCGCTACCTGAGTGCGGACCTGGTCCAGCAAGTCCTCGAGCGATCGTCCGGGGCCGCCGACGATGGTCCAGACGCCGGCCGCGCGGAGGGCGTCGGCCGCGTGGGCGGCAACTTCGAGTGAGTCGGGGTTGGTCACAGTGAGCACGGCGAGGTCAACTGGTTGTTCCGTGCAGAATCGCAGTATCTCGGTTGGCGGCATGTCGGCACCGAGGTGGTGGACATGCCAGTTGGCATCCCGGAGGGCGACGGTCGCCATCATCGTCGGCAGAGAGTGGTAATCGCCGCTGACCGCGGCGACGGCGACAATCCCGCGTCGCCTTCCTCGCGGGCTCGCGGGGAACTCGGCCAGGACTCGTTCGGCGATGGCCGAGGCGCGGTGTTCCGACCAGATCGGCAACTCACCGCGGTGCCAAGCCTCGCCGATCTGACGCAGCGCCGGCACGAGCACGCGCTGGATGAAGGTGACAACGTTTGTGCCCTCACCGACGAGGTGATGTGAGATTGACCTTGCTCGCGTTTCGTCACCGCTCACGAGCGCGCCGTACATCCGCTCGACCTGGCTGTGCAGTCGCTTGTCGCCGGGCGGCTTAGGCGTCGATGGTGTCCGCCGATCGGCGTCCACCTTGGCGAGGTCGCCGCGCGCGACTCGGTACCTGCCTGCGACTACGTGTGCCGGCAGGCGCCCGCTCCTTACCCAACGGTAGGCCGTCTGGTAGTGCACACCGAGCGCGTCGGCAGCCGCTTGCAACTCCAGTTGTCCCTCCTCGGTTGTGCTCACGTTGCGAATATTAGCCACCGTTGCTGGAAGGGACGGCGGCGGCGCTAATAACACCACGGCTGAGCGCCCCGATTTCATCAGACGGGAATAAATAATGTTAAATGATGCTTAAACGACACTCATACCCGTGAAAGGCCCCTCAATGAAATCACTTCCAATAACCCTCCGACTGAAACTGCCGTTTGTCATCGCCGGCTTCTTGTCGTTTCTCTTTTCGGTCTGGTTGTACTTCGTCAAGCACGAGACCAGCGCCGGGATCTTCGTCGGCCTGTGGGTACCATCGATTCACTCGCTCGGCACCCTCCTCGTTGGTCAGGTCGCAGAGCCGGCCCGCCGTGCACGCGACGAGGTGACGGCATGAACAGCTTGGTGCTCTCGGTCGGGATCACAGTCACGTTCCTCACCGTGTGGGGTGTGATTATGGTCGGCGGCTATTTGCTGGGCCGCGAACCCGCCAATGCACCGACTGCGGCCGTGACTGACCGGACGACCGATATCGCGGGCGCGATCGACAGCGCTCGACTCGGATGACCACAGAATTGGGCGACATTGCGAGTGGCGTTGAGCCAGTCTCACCGAACCCCCCACTGTGGGACCGGCGTACGGTTCTCCGTCAGCGCTGGAGCGAGCTCGCCTACTTCCACTGGCCGTACGACCCCGCCACAGTGCAGCGCCTGCTTCCTGCGGGAGTGCGCGTCGACACGTTTGACGGCGCAGCATGGGTTGGTCTGATGCCGTTCGAGATGCGCAATGTACAGCTTGGTCGCACACCGCCGATGCGACGGATAGGGACATTTATCGAGGTAAACGTCCGCACGTACGTCATCGATGCACTTGGTCGGCGGGCGGTGTGGTTCTTCTCGCTCGACGTTCCACGATCACCGGCCGTCGCAGTGGCGAGAGCTGCGTTCGGGCTGCCGTACTGCTGGGCGTACGCAACGCACACGGTCGATGGCAATCGGCAGCACTTCCAGACGCAGCGGCGGTGGCCCAAGGGCGCTCCAGGGAGCGCCGACATCCACTTCCGAGTAGGGGCGCACCTCGCCGACAGCGAGACCGGTGCGCTCGAAAACTTCCTGTACGCCCGCTGGGCCATGGTCGCCGAGCGTCGTCAGCAGTTGTCGTACGGCAGGGTGGATCATCCGAGGTGGCCGTTACACCGCGTCGAGAACGTCGAAATCGAACAGACTCTGATCGAAGCCGCAGGGCTTGCGAACCCCGGTCGGGGTACCTCATGCCCATTACTCGCCGGGCGTCGACGTGAGGATCGCCTGGTACGAGAAGATCCCTACGCTCGGCGGAGGTACTCACCTCATCGACATCGACACGCGACGGTAGGCGGGAGCCGTACTCCACAGAGCGTAATGTCAATCAACATTCTCTCACCCACACAACAGAGGGCCCGGTGCACCTCCTCCTCGTTTCTGATCTGCATTACTCGCTTCGACAGCTGGACTGGGTCGTTGATGCCGCGCCGTCGTTCGACCTCGTGGTACTCGCCGGCGATCACCTCGATCTCAGCTCCGCGGTGTCGCTCGATGCCCAAACGGTGGTGATTCTGCGCTACTTCGAACTGCTTCAAGCGGTCACCACCGTTGCGGTGAGTTCGGGCAATCACGATCTCACCGGCCCCGACATTCGCGGTGAGCAAGCGGCCTTGTGGCTCGACGAGGCACGCCAGCTCGGTGTGCGAACGGACGGCGATTCGCTACTCATCGGCGACACGCTCATCACGATTTGTCCGTGGTGGGACGGGCCGACGGGACGCGCGGCCGTGGTCGCGCAGCTCGAGGCCGACTCGCTGCGTCGCCCGGCGCGCTGGATATGGGTCTATCACTGGCCTCCGCTGGGCTCGCCCACGTGTTGGACGGGTCGACGGCACTATGGCGATGCCGACCTCGTGGAGTGGATCGACCAGTACCGGCCCGACGTGGTGCTCACCGGCCACGTACACGACCCACCGTTCAAGCCCGAGGGATCGTGGGCAGACCGCATCGGCGACACATGGGTGTTCAATCCGGGCCGACAGATAGGGCCGGTGCCGCGCCGGCGAGGTCGGTGTTCTCAACTAGGTCACGTGTGGCTCGTGGCCTGCGCGCCTCAGTATTCGGGATCGGGATCGCGCGCTGAACCGGGTCGCGCAATCGGGCCTTGCCGTTGCGCAAGCTCGGTGAGCACGCCCGAGACCATCGACAAGCCGGGCGCTTCGCCGTACTGATGCTTGAGGTCGGCGAGGTACGTGGTGACGAAGTTGAGCCGCTCGGCCAGACCAACGGCGACGAGCTGTGTGATCCTTGGATCGCTCGCCAGGAATGCATGACCATCTGCGGCGTAACGCAACACACTCGCGTCGGTGGCCGCGACGGTGGCACCGTGCACCGTGACGAGCAGTACCGAAATTTCCCCGACCATGGAACCCGGATGGGTGATGGTGTTGACCACGACAGCACCCTTGCGAACCTCGAGCGCGCCAGACACAAGTATCCAGATCGGTCCAGCCGCGCCGCCCTCGCTCACAAGGATCTCACCTGCCGCGAACTCAACCTCGGGAAGCGTCGCCGACAGGGCCAACATGTCGTACATGAGCTCGATCGTAAGGCGTTGCTCGCCGAGCGACACGACGGTGCCGTGAACACTCGATGACCGCTCTGTTTCGCGCCACGCTGCGTTTCACGCCGTGATTGCGTTTCACACGATGAACCGACGCACCTTGCTTCGGCAACGACCTACGCCGTCGACAGCGACTGAATCCGGATCGCCTCGATGTCGATTGGGGCCCGACCGTCTCGATGGCCGCGCGCTTCAAACGTGGTGATCGGCCGAAGCTCGGGACGCGGTACGACACCTCCGTGAAGACGGGGCTCACGCTCGAGAGCGAGGAGCACCTGGTCTGCGTAGGCCGTGTCGTCGGTGGCAATTCGCAAGCGCCCGCCAATGCGCAGCGAGTCGACGATCAGCCCAAGTCGTAGTGGGATAAAGAGACGTTTGTGCGCATGACGTGGCTTGGGCCACGGGTCGGGGAACCACACGCGAATCTCGTCGATCGACTGTGGGCCGACGAGTGCAAGCAGGTCGAAGGCATCGCCGATCCACAAACGAACGTTGGTGATGTCGCCCGCGTCGAGCAGCGCGGCGAGATGCGCCATGGTTGCCTCGTTTGGTTCGCACGCGATGACCGTGGCGTCGGTTTCCAATGGTGCCATCGCAGCCGTTGCCTCTCCCTTACCGCATCCGATTTCAACGATGAGGCGATCGACGCCTTCGAGCGGCAACGTGAGAACGTAACGCGGCACAAGATGATCGAACGCGCGTTGACGGGTAGGCGACATACGACCCTGGCGACCGCCGAAGGTGTAGCTGCCGCCGACGGGCCATTCATCGCGAGGGCGGGTCATGCGATCGAAGGGTACCGGCGCGACCGAACGTGTTCGATACGGTGCCGCG
>JANLPV010000173.1:0-25514 GCA_031367435.1 Actinomycetes bacterium
CGACTCACGTATTGGTGGCGTCATCGTCGGGCAATCGCCGGGGTGCAACGGCAACGGCTCGTGGCTGGGTTGGCGTGTGGGTCGCTGCTGCTCGGCTTCCTTGGTGTGCGCATCGCGCTCGCTCCGGTGAAGTGCACCAACATCAACGAGTGCTCGTTCGAACAGGGCCAAGATGTAGCCACACCGCTCACGCGGCCAACGGTGCCCACGGGTTCAACCGCTACGACCGTCCCTCAAACCACGGGCGTGCCGCAGCCAACAGTGCCGGGTGAAACGACCACGACCACCACGACACAACCCGCAACGACAACCACCGCAGCGCCGGTGAAATTCGTGGTCTACGCGATCGGCGATTCGGTCATGCTCGGTGCTCGACCAACCATGCTCGCGGCCGGCATTGATGGTGTCGATGCGGCCGTGAGTCGACAGGCAAAAACCGGGGCCGATCTACTGGAAGGCGTGCTTGCCCAAGGGCTGTTGGGTGACTACGTGGTCATTCATCTCGGCACCAACGGCCCGATGAGCGCGGCCACAATGGATCGGCTGATGGCCGCCACTGCATCGGTCAAGGTCGTAGTTGTGCTCACAGTGTTTGCCGCGCGCGGCTGGACCGACGCCAACAACGCGTTGATTCGCGCGCTGCCGGCCACCCATCCAAATGTGGTGCTGGAGGACTGGCAAGGCGTGGCGGCAACGCATCCTGAGTTCATCACCGGCGATGGCATCCATCTGAAACCCGGCGACGCGAAGAAGTTCTACACGAACATGATCCTTGGTGGATTAGGCATGCCGCTGCTGCCGTAGATCTCGGCGGCGGTGGTCATTTGACCATCATCGGTTTTCTGACTGGGACCGTCACGGCCTACGCTCTAGCCCATGACATCCCCTGTTCGTGTTGCAGTATCCGGCGCCGCCGGTCAGATTGGTTACAGCCTGTTGTTCCGTATCGCGTCGGGCGCGATGCTCGGTCCAGATACGCCGGTGATCTTGCAGATGCTCGAAGTCACGCCCGCGCTGAAGGCGCTCGATGGTGTGCGCATGGAACTCGAGGACTGTGCGTTTCCTTTACTCGCCGACATGGTGTGCACCGACGACGCCAACGTTGCGTTCGGCGATGCCGGAGTCGTGATGTTGGTCGGGGCCATGCCGCGCAAGGCCGGCATGGAGCGCGCCGACCTGTTGAGCGCGAACGGTGGCATCTTCAAGCCGCAGGGCAAGGCGCTGAGCGATAGTGCCAAGCGCGATGTAAAGGTGCTCGTGGTCGGCAACCCGGCCAACACCAACGCACTCATCGCAATGCACAATGCACCGAACCTCGACCATGGCCGGTTCACGGCAATGACTCGTCTCGATCACAATCGCGCCATCTCACAGATCGCCGCCAAGACAGGTCGTCCGGTCACCTCGGTGAAGAAGATGACCATCTGGGGCAATCACTCCACCACCCAATAACCCGATGTGTTCCACGCCGAGGTCGACGGCCAGAACGCCTACTCGTTGGTCAATGATCACGCCTGGGTCGATGGCACCTTCATCCCCACCGTTGCCAAGCGAGGCGCGGCGATCATCGAAGCCAGAGGCGCGTCGTCGGCTGCGTCGGCGGCCAATGCCGCGATCGGTCACGTGCGTTCGTGGGCACTTGGCACCGACAGCGGTGATTGGGTCTCGATGGCGGTTCCGTCCGACGGCTCATACGGCGTGCCCGAGGGTCTCATCTCGTCGTTCCCGTGCGTGTGTACCGACGGCAACTACAGCATCGTGCAGGGGCTCGAGATCGACGCGTATAGCCGTGGCAAGATCGACGCGAGCGCCGCTGAACTCGAAGACGAGCGCAACGCCGTCCGCGAGCTCGGCCTGATCTAGCCGCTAGGTCGTCGCCTATAAGCACCTGCCCAGCGCTAGCTGATGAGGCGCAGGGTGACGATCTGGAAGGGTCGCAGCGATACCTCAATCGTGGTGCCATCGAACGATGCAGCGTCGGCAGCGTCTGGCAATGGTCGCTCAAGGAAGTCGCACACGATCACCTCGGCTGCGGGGAAAGCTGTGGTCAATGTGCACGTTGCGCGTCCGCCGGAGGATTCATAGCAGCGCAGCACCACATCACCGCTTCCGTCTTGCGCGTGCTTCACGGCGGTGACGACAACAGCGGGGTTCGACGACGTGACGGCGCTGAGAGGATGAGTCGCCATCGCGCCTGTACCACTGACAACAACGACGGGTTGATTGAGACGGGCCGCCTCGGCCACCACATCTGATTCGGCACACGATCCGAGGTGCGCCAGCAGTGCGTAGGTGAAATGGTGATCGCCCCGATCGGCATCGGGATCGGGGTAGTTCGCAGCACGCAGCAGAGTGAGTCGTAACGCGCCGCGATGTACATCGTGGCCGTACTTCGAATCGTTGAGCAGCGCGACGCCGAAGTTCGGCTCGGACACATCGACCCAACGATGGGCACACACTTCGAACTTGGCTGCATCCCAACTGGTGCTGGCGTGCGTTGGACGATGCACGTAACCGAACTGAATCTCGCACGCGGCAGAGTCGGCGTGTACATCGACCGGCATCGCGACCTTGAGGACCTTCTCGTTCTCGTGCCACGCAATGTCGTTCACGAAGTCGAGCCGTGGTGATCCGGCGCGCAGCACGATGCGTTGCACTATTCGCGAAGCGCCAAACGTACGCGTGATGGCGACCGTGGCCAAAAGTGGTCCGCGATCGACAATGACGATCGAATCGACGTCGAGAAGTTCTCGCGTATTCTTCGCGTAATAGTCGTCGAGATCCCATGCGTCGTACTCGACAGGATGATCAGCCGACAGCTCGAGCACGTTGCCACGTTGGCCCGCCTGCATGACCTCGCGCCGGGCGCGCAGGTCGTACAGCGAAGAGATCGTGCCGTCGCGATCGAGCGTGACACGTATGCAGTCGTTGCTCAGCTCAACGCTGTCACCTACCTCACGGACCACGACTGCTTGTCGTGCTTGCACGGGTGCGAGACCGGCCCATGAGATGCCGGCAATGCCCATGGCGGGCAGGTTGACCCATGCTGCGAGTTCACCGTTGTGTAGACGTTGGGTGTGCTCATTGGAAGCGTCGGCGCTGCATTCGGCATCGATTTCAATAACGCCAACTCGCGCATCAGGTGCCGAGTTCGCCACGACGATGTCGCCGCCCACCGCCGGCGCGAGTTCGCGCAGAGCAGCGTCGCGAAGGGACCTGAGCAATGGTTCCAGACGCGCGTACGCGGCCTCGGCATCGTCGTGCACCCAGGCGATAGACGAACCAGGAATGATGTCGTGGAACTGAAGTGTCAATACCTCGCGCCATGCTTGCTCGAGTTCGACCAACGGGTATTGGCCGGGGTCGTGCGCGTGTGCTGCGGCCAACGACGACCACAGTTCCACCTCGCCCAACAGCACCTCGCTGCGGCGGTTACCCGCCTTCGTCTTGGCCTGCGACGTGTAGGTGCCGCGATGCATTTCGAAGTACAACTCACCGACCCATGTGGCCGCGTCCGGATAATCAGCAAGCGCGGCTTCGAAGAAGCTTGCGGGTGATTCGATGACCATGCGCGGCAGTCCTTCGAGATCGCGCATGCGTCGGTAACGCTCCATCATGTCGCGAGTAGGGCCGCCACCGCCGTTGCCGAAACCGAACGGTGCCATCGACATCGATCCACCTCCGTGATCGGCGTAGTTGCGTTCGGCATGGGCAAGCTCGCCGGGCTGCATCGACACGTTGTAGGTGTCGACGGGAGGGAAGTGCGTGAACATCCGGGTGCCGTCAATGCCCTGCCACCAGAACGTGTGGTGCGGCATACGGTTCTGCTTGTTCCAGCTGAGCTTTTGCGTGAGGAACCACTTCGCTCCGCCGAGGGCAAAGATCTGCGGCAGGCTCGCGGGGTAACCGAACACGTCGGGTATCCACACTTCTTCACAGATGGCGCCGTAGTGCTCCTCGAAGAAGCGCTGACCATGCAGAAACTGCCGGGCGAGTGATTCACCCGACGGCAGGTTGGTGTCGGCTTCCACCCACATTCCGCCGACCGGGATGAACCGACCCTCACCGGCTTGCACGACCATCTGCTCGAACACGTTCGGGTAGCGCTCGCGCATCCACTCGTGCTGCTGTGCTTGGCTGCATGCGAATTTCAGCTCCGGCTCGCGAGTCATGAGATCAAGCACGTTGCTGAACGTACGCGCGCACTTTCGTATGGTCTCGCGCAGTGGCCACAGCCAAGCTGTGTCGATATGCGCATGGCCGATTGCGCTCACCCGATGTGCGCTCGGCACCGCGGGCTGACCAAGTGCGGATGCCAGCATCGACCGGGCCGTCGCGGCTGTGCCGACCACATCCGTGAGATCGAGTGCGTCGAGGGCGCGTTCGACAGCGCGTGTGATCTGTGGACGCCGAGGTGCCTCGAGCGGCAACTCTTTGATGAGGTCGCCCAAGACGTCGAGGTCATAGACCAGCGCAGCAACCTCGGGGTGATACACGCTGAGTTCGGCACGCTTGAGCGCGTACAACGGCGCAGGGGTGAGCGTTTGCGGATCGCCGAGCGGTGACGCCGGGTACAGCGGAGCGAACACCATCGGGTTCGCCGCAGCCTCGACGAGGAACTCGAACTCTTCACCACCGTTGGCGGTGATCAGAAGTGGAATCGAATGGTTGAGGGGATTCAACGCGCGCAATGGGCCGCTCGGTCCCCACACCAAACCTTCGGCCTGAAACCCAGGGGCCAGACCGAACCCAAGATCGATACGGGCTTCGACTGTGGCACCTTTCCACTCGTGTGGAACGGAGGCGACGCAGTGGAACCACGTTGTGCTCCACGGAGGTCCATAGGCGGAGCCGATGGTGAACGGCGTGAAGAGGCCGTCGACCATCGCCAGCATTGCCTCGTCGAACGAGATGGGCTCGCCCGGCGCTGAGTATGCAGTAACCGTGAGCGGCGCTGTAGCTCCGTAGCGCGCTGGCCGAATTCGGTCACGCAGAAAGCGCTCGAGCCGTCGCTCAATGATGAGGTGGGTGTCGTGCATTGTGTGGGCTCAGGCGACGGCAACTCGGCAGGCAACTTGGGTCATTGCATTGACGCCTTGCTTCAGCTCGTCATCGGTGATGCGTTCGCTCGTGCCGTCGTCTTCGATGAGGTCGCTGACGGTCATGATCGCGAGCGTCTCAATGTGGTGGATTGCCCCAAGCGTGTAGAGAATCGAAGCCTCCATTTCCACGCCGAGATGACCGCGCTCGCGCCAACGTTGCATCAGACCCTCGCGTGTGTCGTAGAACAACGCGCTGCTCACGATGGGCCCGACGTGCACCCTGGCCTTCTCCTCGCGTGCGAAGCCAACAGCGAGTTCTACGAGTTCCCACGTGGCCGTTGGCGCATGCGGTTCACCATGCGTCAGCAGAGCGGTCGTTGGATCGTCGGCAGTGGCGCTCAGCGCGATCAGCGTGTCTCCCATTCGCAGGCCCGGCTTGAGCCCGCCTGCAGTGCCAACACGAATGATGCGTCTCGCGCCGAGTTGGATCAGTTCGCTGTAGTAAATCGCCGCGCTCGCCGCGCCCATGCCGACGGATTGGACGCTGATGGGCAAGCCCTTGAACGTGCCGGTGAAGCCGAGCATGCCCCGCTCTTCGTTGACGCAACGAAATCCCGGATCGAAGAATGTCTCGGCGATGTGTCGTGCCCTGTTGGGGTCACCGGGCACGAGAACGGCTGGCGCATAGTCGGTGGGTTCGGCGCGAAGGTGTACGGGCATAAGCTGCAGCGTAGGCCGTGCCGCTGAGGTGAGGCCTACTTCAGAAACTTGCTGGTGGTGTTGTCTGCGAGCGTCTTGCCGCCGGTTTGACAGGTTGGGCAATAGGCAACGGTGTAGCTGCTGTACGACACTGAGCAGATGGTGTCGCCACACTCAGGGCAACTCTCACCGATGCGGCCGTGCACGCGGCCGGGGCGATCCTTGGAGGAACTCATGTCGGTACGGGCGCGCTCGTACTGGAGTCCGTCCTCGATGGCGTCAGCTATCGCTGCGACCACCTTCGTCGCGCCCTCGAGTCCGAGCTTCGATGTGGTCGCGAATGGCGACAGCTTGGCGCGGTGGCAGACCTCATTCGCCAGCATGCGGCCGAGTCCGGCAATGAGGTGTTGATCGCGCAGGAAGCCGTGCAGTCGCATGGAGTGTTCGACAAATTGCATATGCAACGATTCGGCATTGAACGCGAGTGCCTCGGGACCGAGCCGGTTCAGCGGACCGTCGGTGAGTGCCGTTGCTGTCGCAACACACCACACGCCCGCTCGACGTTCGGTGCCGGCTTCGGTGAGGAGTAGCGCCGGACCGCTCTCAAACACGAATCTGGCCTGACCGTTGCGGGCCTTGGGTGACTGCTTCTCATCGACGAGTAGTCGCCCGCCTTGCATCAGGTGCACAACAAATGTGATCGGCTCGAATTGCAGAAGTAGGTACTTACCGCGTCGACCAACCTGCTGCAGCGACAGCCCATAGGCAACATTCGGAGCGGGAACCGCAGTCTTCAACGCAGTAAATCTGATGGGCACGAAGCGCTGCAGCACGTGTGCAGCGAACTGCGCTGTGAGCCGTTCTGCGTGGGCTTGTACCTCGGGTATCTCGGGCACGGTGTCACTCGTACGTCGTGTTGGCTCGAACGATGTCGAAGACTGCATTCATCGCGCTGAATACAGCTTGGCTGTCCATCAGCTTTTGCTGGTTGCCCGTCAGCAGAATCCGTCCCTGGATGAACGCTTCTTGCGCGTTCAGTACGCCGGTGGCGACGCCAACAGCGGTAGCCCAGGTCTGTTCGAAGCGCACGTCTTCGGGAAATGCCGCGCCAGCAGCGAAGAGCAGTTGACCGTCGAGCACCTGCAGTGAATACACGATCGTTCCGTCGGGCGCGTCGGTGATGACCTGGGTGACACCGATCGTGCACTCGGCAGCGGCACCGGCAACTTCAGAGTTCGTCGCTGCCTCATCGGCCACGGCGTCGATCCAGTCCAAGCTGAGGTAGCGCACCTCGCCAAGGTATCGCGCATGGCCTATCGTGCCATGCAATGCTGATCCCTTCCAACGATGCGTGGCCCGCAAGCGACGAGCGTCGTCATCGCGCTGCGTCCGTTGAATCGTGGTGGTGGTGGGGTGCGGCGAGCGATCGGTCTGCTGGCGTGTTCGTCGGTCTCGAACTTCGTGGTGAGCGGTTCGACTACTGGGCTGGACTCCTACGTGAGGATGAGCCCTACCTGTATATCGAGGAACTCAATGGCACTGATCTGCGCGGCGGACTCGAGATCAAGCCACCCGAGATGTGGGCCGATCACGTCTGCGATGTGCCCTTCGCTCAATGGAGTCTTGGTAACGAAGCTCACGGAGTTCTCCTCGATGATCCAACCGAGGCGTGGCGGCGCGCGTACGGCACGGTGGTTCCGGTCACCTTTGATATCGAGTGGTATTCCACGCGTCTGCCCGAACGGTTCGGCGCGCGCGACGGCACAGATGCAGCGTCCGCGTCAGGGGGATATCGCCAACACGGCGAGGTCGATTGTCGCATCGAACTCGCCACCGGTGTTCTCGATTTCGCCGGACCTGCCGAGCGGGTGCACATGTGGGGGGCCGCGTTCATGCCATCATCATTTGCCATGCCGATTGCTTCATCAGGTTTTCGCGCGCCATACCGGCGCAGCGATGGAGTTCATGTCGACCAGGTGCTCACCGATCGTTGGTGGGTCACCACCATTGAGCGCCCTTCATGACGTACGAACGCGACATTCTCGACGAGTTCGCAGATCGCAAGAAGGCACCCTCGTATCGTCAGGTGGTGGCGCAGATGGGCATGGTCATCGAGGATCGTGCGAGCGGCTTCTGCGGCGACGTCGTGAAGATCACATTCGAAGCGGTCACGCTCCGCGATCGCCACAGCCAACAACGTCACTTCCGTTGGAAGGAGGGCGGGTTCCTGCTCGATGGCAAGCCCGTCACCCTCACGCGGGCAACAGCCGCCGTGCCTCCAAAGTCAGCCGGAGCAAACGTGACAAACAGCGGATCGGTTGCGGCCGCCGATGCCGGCCGGGCACGAGTCGCTCGTGCGGCGCGCATTTGGGTGGAAGGCAAGCACGATGCAGAGTTGGTCGAGCATGTCTGGGGAGACGACCTGCGCGAGTTGGGCATCGTGGTCGAACCGTTGCATGGCATCGATGATCTCGCTAGCGCGGTGCGCAACTTCTCGCCGTCTGCGCAGCGTCGACTCGGCGTGTTGGTCGATCATCTCGTCGATGGCTCGAAGGAGTCGCGGATCGCCTCGACAGTGCACGATTCGAATGTGCTGATCACTGGTCACCCGTTCGTCGATGTCTGGGCGGGTATCAGACCGCAGGTGCTCGGCCTCAGCGAGTGGCCCGATGTGCCGCGTGGTCAACCGTGGAAGCAGGGCATGTGTGAGGCGTTGGGCACCGATCCGGCCACGTTCTGGCCGCGCCTTCGCAATCGAGTGTCCACCTATGCCGACCTGCGCCCCGAACTTGTCGGTGCCGTCGAGCGTCTCATCGACTTCGTGAGCGAGGGTGACTAAAGGCCCTCGACTCCGGGGCCAGTCGCGCCAACTACGCGCTGGCCTCGGAGATCGTCGGCGAGCCCTTGTGGGTGGTGCTGTGCAGGTTGCGGCGACGAATGAACCAGCCGATCAGTCCGCCTATGGCACCGAGAACGAGGAACGGAATGGCGTACGCAAATGCCACGCCGACGCCGTGAGCGATCTTGGTGAAGCGGCTCCATCCGTCGTGCCAGGCGCCACTCACGGTCTGGGGCTTGGCTGGCTTTGCTTTGCCATCAGCGATCGCGGTGTCGGAAATCGGCGTGAGAGTGGCTGTGAGCGTGGCCAATTGCACCCGGTCGCCGAGGTTGCGCTGCTGGGCGAGCAACTGTTCGAGCGTGGTCTCTCGGTTGGTGAGTTCACTCTCGATGGACGTCACCTCCTGCAGGCTCTTGGCATCCTTCAGCAGTGCACGGATCCGCTCGACGCTTGCTTGAGCGGTAAGGATGCGCACGTTCACATCCGTGATCTGGGTGCTCACGTCTTCGGTCTGTTGCGTGCGGCTGACGATGGCACCAATGCCGTTGAGGCCTGAGATCATCCGCTCCAGGTCGGCTGGCGGGACTTTGATCGTGATGATGGCCGTGGCAGTCTTTGGGTCACCAACCTGAATGTCGGTGTTGTAAATGGCGCCGCCCTTACCTTCGACAATCGCGGGTATGCCAACCACGGCCTTGCGCACGTCGGGCACCTCCACCGTGACCGCAGCGGTGATCGCGAGTGCATCACCGAACGGGGCGACAGCGGGCAACGCAACGTCCGCCGCAGAACCCGACCCTGTGGCAACAGCTGCCGAGTTCAATCCTTGCGGTGCGGCGTCCACGAGCGACACATCTTTCGAGGGAGAAGCGCCACCTGGTAATGCGGGCGCGCTGCCCGCACTCAGTTGACCCTGTGCTGGATTGCCCGTTGGCGATTCGATAGCGGTGCTTGCCTTTTGGTCGTCAGCCGCGCAGGCTGACAGACCAAGGACAATGACGGATACGACGCCGGCGGCAAACAGTCGGCAATGAGCAGTGCGGTGTGTTTCCATGTGCGTCGGACGACGACACCGGCCACACGGTTCCCGAATTATGCGATTTGTGTAACAAAGACTATTCGGACGACGTTGGAACTGCCGGTGTGGAGGGGCTAGTGGCCGCGGCGACCGCAGCCTGACGCCGATGACGCACGACTTCGAACGCGATCGGAACAAGCGACAGGGCCACGATGCCGACGCTGGCCAATTCGATGTTGTTCTTCACCCAATCGACGTCGCCCAGGAAGTGGCCGAGCGTCGTGAGACCGGCTCCCCAGAGCAGTCCGCCGATCACGTTGAACGTAAAGAAGGTGCGATAGCGCATCTTGCCAACGCCAGCGACGATTGGCGCAAACGTACGAACTATGGGCACGAAGCGAGCCAACACGATCGTCTTCGAACCGTGATGTTCAAGAAATGCGTGGGCACGCTCGACGTGTGCCGGCTTGAAGAACTTGCTTTCGGGACGATCGAACAGCGCTGGGCCGACCTTGCGGCCGAACAGGTAACCAACCTGATCGCCAGCGATGGCCGCAACAACCACGACTGTTGCCGTCACGAAAAGCGAATGGTGAAACTTGTTGTCCAGCGCCCCGCTCGCCGTGAAGAAGCCGGCGATGAACAACAGTGAATCGCCCGGCAGGAAGAAGCCGAAAAAGAGGCCCGACTCCGCGAAAACGATCGCGGCGAGCAGTAACAATCCACCGTTTTGAATCCATGATTCGATATTGAAGAGGGCGAGCACGGTCGCCAACCTATCGGGGAAAAACAACGCTGCCCGGACACCTGGCCCGGGCAGCGTTGGAAGTGCGAATGCGTGACACGAGCCCGAAGGCTGGCGCACTAACTCTCGAGGGCGCCACCGATGGTGTTGCTCTGGCGTGCGCTGTAGGTGAGTGCGCCAATCAGTACCACGAGCGCCGCGGCGGCAATGGAGTAACGCGCGCCATCGTTGTGCTGCAGACCGATGATGGCTGGCAGAATCAGCAACGAAACGAGGTTCATCACCTTGATCAACGGGTTCAGCGCTGGGCCAGCTGTGTCCTTGAACGGATCGCCGACGGTGTCGCCGATCACGGCTGCCTTATGAGCATCGCTGCCCTTGCCGCCGTGATTGCCATCTTCGATGTACTTCTTGGCGTTGTCCCATGCGCCGCCGGAGTTCGACAGGTAGTTGGCCATCAGCTGGCCAACGAGGATGACCGCGGCGAGGAACGCGCCGAGTGCGAAGAAGCTGATACCGAAGCCGACGATGACAGGAGTCAGCACTGCGAGTAGGGCGGGCGTAGCAAGTTCACGCAGCGATGCCTCGGTGCAGATGTCGATGACCGGGCCGTACTCGGGTTCCTTTTCGCCCCTCATGATCTTGCCGTCAGCGAACTGCTTGCGTACCTCTTGCACCACGACGCCGGCCGTGCGGCCCACGGCGCGAATCGCCAAGGAACTGAACATGAACGGCACCGCACCGCCGATGAGCAAACCAATGAACACCTTCGGGTCGGCGACGTTGATCGGGATGAGGTCGAACACGCCGCGCTGTGTCTTGAGCGCAGCGTCGATGACGTCCTTGCCGAGGGTTTCGTTGGCGGCGGTCTCAATGAAGCTGGCAAACAGGGCCACAGCTGCGATGACGGCCGAGCCGATGGCAAAGCCCTTTGTGACGGCCTTGGTGGTGTTGCCGACGGCGTCGAGGCTGACCATGATTCGCTCGGCTTCACCGTGGAACTCGCCCGACATCTCAGCGATACCGGCGGCGTTGTCGCTGACCGGACCGAAGGTGTCTTCGGAAACGATGATGCCGGTGGTGGCCAACATGCCCATGCCGCAGAGCGCAACGAGGTAGAACGAGAACTGCAGGTTGCCATCACCGAGCACGAGTGCAGCGCCGAGCGCGATCGCAATCGCGATGATCGCGTACACCGAACTCTCCATACCGCTGGCGGTGCCGGCGAGCACGACGGTGGCAGGCCCAGTCTCTGCGCTCTGGGCGATTTCCTTGACGGGGCTGAAGTGCGTGGCCGTGTAGTACTCGGTGAGGCGACTGATCAGCTGAGCGAGCACCAGACCGATCGCCACGGCGCCGAAGCACTTCCAACCAGCATTGCTGTGATCGTTGCCCACATAGGTCAGGGCCACGATGAAGGTGCCGATCAGTGTGAGCGTGCCAGCGACCAGAAAGCCGCGGTTGATCGGCTTCAGAGCGTTGGTCTCGTCCTCTCGGGCCTTGACGAAGAAGATACCGACGATGGATGCAACCACGCCGATGGCGCGGGCAGCGAGCGGAAAGATGAGGCCGAGTGCGGGGTTGGCACCGATCGATTTGAAGGCTGCGACGCCCAAGATGATCGAGGCCACCAGGGTCACCTCGTAGCTCTCGAACAGGTCGGCTGCCATACCCGCGCAGTCGCCCACGTTGTCGCCTACGTTGTCGGCGATCGTTGCGGGGTTGCGTGGGTCGTCTTCGGGGATACCTGCTTCGACCTTGCCAACGAGATCGGCGCCGACATCGGCTGCCTTGGTGAAGATGCCTCCGCCAACGCGCAAGAACAAGGCGAGCAATGACCCACCGAAACCGAAACCGATGAGGATGACCGAGGCGCTGTTCTGGAACGCCATGATGATGCCGGTCGCGCCGAGCAGGCCGAGGCCGACTGTGAACATGCCTGCCACGCCGCCAGTGCGGAACGCAACATCGAGGGCCTTGGGCATGCTGTTCGTGAGCGCTGCGGCTGCGGTACGAACGTTGCCGCGAGTGGCCAAGGTCATGCCGATATAGCCGGTGAAGCCAGATGCGAAACATCCGAGGATGAAGGCAACCGTGCGCCACAATCCGGCCTGAACAAACGGAAGCGCTGTGCTGCCATCAGCACGGACGATGGCCTTCGACGTGACGAACACGATGATGGCTAACGGTACGAGGATGACAGCAATGGTTTTGAACTGGCGCTTCAGATACGCCAACGCACCCTCTTGGATCGCGAGGGCGATCTCTTGCATTTTGGGTGAGCCGGCATCGGCTGCCATGACGCTCTTCGCAAGGAAGAGGCCAACGGCGAGTGCGATGAGTGCTGCGGCAGCGGAGAGCAACAGCACTGCCCACTCGCCGCCCCTGAGTGCGAATTCCTGATAGCCGCCTTCGGCAAAGATTCCTGACACGGGTGAGCCTTGTCTGTATGTGGGGGCGCGCACAACATTGCACGTGCCGTTGATGGAGACGGCAAGAGTGTAGGGAATAAACGGTGTGACCGACGAAACAAGCGTCTGAATCAGCAAAACTGAAACGCCAAAGCGGGCCTGCGGATTTCCCATATACCGTATGAACACGACTACGGTCATGTCTGCCTCAATTGTGGCAGCGGACAATCGATCCACGAAAGGCCGTCCCCACTGATGGCACAGACAATGAACACTCGGCGGGGTCCGGTCACCGGCACCGCTCAGCGCCAGAAGAAGCGAAAGCCTTTTCTGCTCGATGTGTATTCCACCGCCGTTGGGAAGAAGTACGTGATGGCGATCACGGGCATCGTCCTCATCGGGTTTGTGATCACCCACATGATCGGCAACCTGAAGATGTACCTGGGCCAGCAGGACTTCAATCATTACGCGGAGTTCCTGCGTGAGCTGCTCGTGCCGATCCTGCCGCGCACGGTTTTCTTGTGGCTGTTCCGCAGCATGCTGCTCGGCGCAGTGCTCTTGCACGTGCACGCCGCCTATGGCCTCACGCAACTGAACCGCAATGCCCGCTCAGTGAAGTATCAGTCGCCGCGTGACTATCAGGTCGCCACCTTTGCCAGTCGCACCATGCGTTGGACCGGCATCATCGTGTTCCTCTTTGTTTTCTGGCATCTCGCCGATCTCACGTGGGGCACCGTGAACGCGCTCGGCACCACTGCTGCCGATGGCAAGTTCGTACGCGGCGACGCCTACGGCAACGTTGTGCGCAGCTTCGAACGTCCGCCGGTTGCGCTGCTCTACATCGTGGCCAATATCGCACTGGGAACGCACTTGTTCCATGGCATCTGGAGCCTGTTCCAGAGCATGGGCTGGAGTAACCCCCGCTTCAACAAGTGGCGGCGGTGGCTCGCCACGGGCATCGCCACCGTTGTTGTCGTTGGCAACGTTTCGTTCCCCATCGCCGTGCTTGCCGGCATTGTCGGTCAGTGAGGACCCATGAATACAGCAACTGATCCACGGCTTGCAGCGAAGATCCCAGCGGGTGCCATCGCCGACAAGTGGAATAACTACAAAGACGACATGAAGTTGGTGAATCCCAACAACAAGCGCAAGTTCAAGGTGATCGTGATCGGCACCGGCCTTGCTGGGGCGTCGGCTGCTGCCACGCTTGCCGAGTTGGGGTATCAGGTCGATGCGTTCACGTTCCACGACTCGCCACGTCGTGCGCACTCGATCGCGGCCCAGGGCGGCATCAATGCGGCCAAGAACTACCGCGGTGACGGCGACAGCGTTCATCGCCTGTTTTACGACACCATCAAGGGTGGCGACTTCCGCTCCCGCGAAGGCAACGTGCATCGCCTCGCCGAGGTCAGTGTCGACATCATCGACCAGATGGTGGCTCAAGGCGTGCCGTTTGCTCGAGAATACGGCGGCCTGCTCGACAACCGCAGCTTCGGCGGTTCGCAGGTGAGTCGCACGTTCTATGCCCGCGGTCAGACCGGCCAGCAGCTGCTGCTCGGCGCGTATCAGCAGTTGGCCCGCCAGATCGGCCTCGGAGGCGTGAACCTCTACAACCGCACCGAACTCGTCGACACGGTCGTCATCGACGGGCGTTGCGCAGGCATCGTCGTACGCGATCTGCTCACCGGCGAACTCCAGTCACACGCGGCACACGCAGTCGTGTTGGCCACAGGCGGATACGGCAACGTGTTCTTCCTCAGCACCAACGCAATGCAGTGCAACGTGACGGCGGCGTGGCGTGCTCATCGCAAGGGCGCGATGTTTGCGAATCCGTGTTACACACAGATTCACCCAACATGCATACCGCAGAGCGACCCCACGCAGTCAAAGCTCACGCTGATGAGCGAGTCGTTGCGTAACGACGGTCGTGTCTGGGTGCCGCTCAATCCCGGCGACTCCCGTCCAGCGGCACAGATTCCCGAGAACGAGCGCGATTACGTACTCGAGCGGCTCTATCCGAGTTACGGCAACTTGGCACCACGAGATATCGCCTCGCGTGCGGCCAAGCGCGCCGTTGATTCCGGTCGCGGTGTCGGCCCCTTGAAGAACGGCGTCAACCTCGATTTCGCTGCGGCGATTGCTCGCCTTGGTAAAGACGTCGTACAGGAGCGTTACGGCAACCTGTTCGAGATGTACGAACGCATCTCGGGCGAAAATCCCTACGACACGCCCATGCGTATCTATCCGGCGAGCCATTACACAATGGGTGGCTTGTGGGTTGATTACGAACTGCAGACCACTGTGCCTGGGTTGTACGCCGCCGGTGAGGCGAACTTCAGCGACCACGGTGCCAACCGTCTCGGTGCTTCAGCGCTCATGCAGGGCCTTGCCGATGGCTATTTCGTGTTGCCGTACACCATTGGCAACGAGCTCGCACCCATGCTCAACAAGGCGATGCCCGGCGTGGATCATCCTGCGTTCAAACAAGCCGAACAGGAAGCGGGCGAGCGGTACAAGCGTTACCTCTCGACGAACGGCAAGCGTTCACCTGATTGGTTCCATCGCGAACTCGGCAAGATCATCTGGAACTACTGCGGCATGGAGCGCACCGAGGAAGGCCTGCGCCAGGCGCTCTCGGACCTGCCTCCTTTGTACGAAGAGTTCCAGAACGACCTTCGAGTCACCGGCGATGGCGAGAGCATGAATCAAACGCTCGAAAAGGCTGGCCGGGTCGACGATTTCTTCCAGCTCGGCATGGTCATGTGCCGTGACGCTCTCGAGCGGCGCGAAAGTTGTGGCGGCCATTTCCGGGCCGAGTTCCAAGATGAAGAAGGTGAGGCCAAGCGCGACGACGAAAACTTCGCGCACGTGGCCGCCTGGGAGTGGAACGGCGATCCAATGACGTCCATTCGCAACGTCGAACCACTCGAATTCGAAGCAATCCACCTCGCAACACGGAGCTACAAGTGACTGAATCACACGGTCAGCACCTCACCAACCTCACCCTCACGGTGTGGCGGCAGAGCGGTCCAAACGACGGTGGAGCGTTCGAGAGCTATCGCATCGACTCGATCAGCGATGAGGCATCATTCCTCGAGATGCTCGACGTCCTCAACGAAAAGCTCATCGATGAGGGTCGCGAGGCAATCACGTTCGACCACGATTGCCGCGAAGGTATCTGCGGCACGTGTTCGTTGATGATCGACGGACAGGCCCATGGTCCCCAGCGCGGCACGGCGACATGCCAACTGCACATGCGTAAGTTCCAGAGCAACGCGACCATCGTGATCGAGCCATGGCGCGCAACGTCGTTCCCGATCATCAAGGATCTCATGGTCGATCGCGGCGCGTTCGATCGCATCATTGAGTCCGGTGGCTACATCACCGCCCAAACCGGCGGTGCCCCCGATGCCAACCTCATTCCCGTGCCCAAGCCAGTTGCCGACGCAGCGATGGACGCCGCCGAGTGCATTGGCTGCGGTGCGTGCGTTGCGGCGTGTCCGAACGGTGCCGCGAACCTCTTCACGGCCGCCAAGGTCGCGCACCTCAATCTGCTGCCGCAGGGTCAAGCCGAGCGTCATGGCCGGGTTGAAGCAATGGTCGAAACGATGGATGAATATTTCGGCTCGTGCACCAATCATGGCGAGTGTGAAGCGGCGTGCCCGAAGGAAATCTCCATTGATGTCATCGCGCTGATGAACAAGGACTATCGCAAGGCCAAGTTCGCGAACCGCAAGGAACTCTCTCGCTCCTAACGTCGACTATTGGGCGATGACGCTTTCGTCGCGGTTCGTTGCTGCGGCGACGCTGCCGGCGTCGAGCGTGAGATCGAGCCAGAGTTGGCCCGGTGCGTCGGGCACAACGAACTGCAGTGTGGCGATACGCGTGCAATCGTCAGCGTCGGCCGTGCCGACAAAACTCCACTCGTGTTCGCCGGTCGCCCAGCGCAGGTGAGCGCGTAACAACGCGTCGATCAAGGGTTCGCGAAGGTCGTTGATGACGTGCACGTCGAGGGCGAGGCAATCGCCAGGCGCAACCGTGGCTGGTAATCGATCGGCAACAACGATCACCGGCCGACACGCCTCGACGACGGCGTGAAACGCAAGCTTCGGTGAGCGCTTGTGGTCGAGGATGCTCCATGAGATCATCGGGCTCGAATCATTGAGCATGAACAAACAGAAGCCACCGCTTGGTCGATACTTCAACCGCCGCAACGCCTCGATGTGATGTCGTAGCAGCGTGGCTTGGTACACCTGGGTGGCGTCGCTCCATGCCTCGAACGAGTGGTAGTCGTCGACGCGCACATGATTTTCCATCATGCTGCGTTGCAAACCGAACGTCTGCTCGAGCGTCTCCCAATCGAGGTTTGGCCAATTGCTTGTGTCGATGAACTCGTGGTGTTGGGGCACCGCCTGCGCCCCGAATTCGCTCACAAATCGCACCATGCGCGGGAACGACGCGGCAAAACCAGGAAGGTCGCGCTCGTAGCCGTGGTACCAGCCGAAGTACAAGTGACTATCAGATCCGCCGGGCTCGAGGAGATGTGGCATGACGCCGCTATGAGCGATTGTCGGGCGCGTATCATCGTCGTTTTCGAAGGCGCGCTTCACCCAGCGGTCAAGGATGTTCTTGTTCCATGACGGCACCTGCTGGCCAATGAGATAGCGGGTTGCGTTTTTCCAGCGCGATTGACCGGCGTCGAGATCGATGTTCATAGCTGCCGGTTCGTTGTGGGCGCACCAGGTGATGATCGATGGGTGATGTCCCAACTCGAACACCGCCTCCTGTGCCTGAGTCACAGCGCGGCGCCGAACGTCGCGCGCATAGCCCCACTGCAGCGGAAAGTCCTGCCACAAGAGCATGCCCAGCTCGTCGGCCGCTTCGTAGAGGGCCGTCGGGGCGATGTGTCCGTGCACCCGCAAGAGGTCGAGCCCGGCGTCGCGGGCCAACTCGATGTCGCGGCGAAACGCGTGCGCATCGACTGCGCCAAGATCGAGGCGAGTTGGCGCAAGGTTGGCACCCTTCAGGTAAAGGCGCTCGCCGTTGATCGACCAGATCCAATCCTGCATCGCTACCTCGCGCATGCCGGTGCGAACGTTGCGTGTGTGGCTGATAACGCCATCGACGACGACATCGACTCGAACGTCGGTGAGTTCTTGTGCACCGAGCGACACCGGCCACCACAGGCGCGGATTGTCGATATCGATATTCCAATCAACGGCATTGGTGCCCTTTGCCAACGATTGTTCGATCTCCGCAATGACGACGCCATCGACAGTCGTACGGATTCGTACGGAGCGCGATGCGTCGCTGTCGAGGCGGCCGTGCATGCGCAGGTGCGCCCGAGTTTCGTTGACGTCGCGGCATAACACCCGGAGTCGGTCGAGTCGTACCGGTCCCGTGGTCTCCAGTCGCACTGAGCGCCACAATCCACCGGGGTTCCAGTTGGGATCGGCGGCATCCCACTGCTGCAGCACTCCGGTGATGTTGTGTCGACCGCGATGCGACTTCTGCGGCGGGCACGCAACCTCCACCGCGAGCACATGCTCATCGCCAAGGCGAATGAGCGACGAGACATCGAACGAGTGCGGGAAGAAGTAGCCCTCCGGGTCACCGATGTACGCGCCGTCGAGCCACACGTCGGCTTGATAGAAGATGCCATCGAGAACAATCCACGAACGCTGATCGGCCGCGGGTTGGGCGGCGTTGAAACTCGTGCGCAGCAACAACGGTCCGTCGCTGTTTACGAACTCGGGTGTTGACCTCCAATGGCCAGGAACTTCGATGGGCGTCCAGGCAGAATCGTCGTAGTGCATGCCGACAGCGATTCGTCGGAGTTGGTCATCGGCAGCCGCTGCTCGCCAAGTGCCGCTGAAGTCCATCTGCGCCATGCTAATGGGTGGGCTCATTTGGTGGGGCTGCGTGGTGCGGTCGTTGCGTGGCCCTGTCGTGTCGCTCGCGGATGCTCGCCTGAGCGCGTCGGGAGAAAACTCGCTAGGTTTCGGTCATGGCGCAGATGGCAACAACTCTTGGAGAACTCAAGGCTTCCGGCTGGCAGTCACGACCGGTGAAGGAGGAAATTCGTCGCAATGCTGTCGTCAAAATTGCGGCCGGCGAACCACTCTTCGAAGGTGTGATGGGATTCGAGGACACGGTGATGCCACAACTCGAGAACGCACTGCTGGCGGGCCACGATGTCATCTTCCTCGGTGAGCGTGGCCAAGCCAAGACGCGCATCATCCGTTCCCTTACAGGTCTGCTCGACGAATGGATGCCCATCGTTGCCGGCAGCGAGATCAACGACGATCCGTACCATCCGGTCTCCAAACATGCCCGCGATCTCGTGGCCGACAAGGGCGACGGTACTCCCATCACGTGGGTCCACCGCTCCGATCGTTACGGCGAGAAGCTGGCAACACCCGATACCTCGATCGCCGACCTCATCGGCGAGGTCGACCCGATCAAGGTCGCCGAGGGTCGTTATCTCAGCGACGAACTCACGCTGCATTACGGGTTGGTGCCGCGCACGAATCGTGGCATCTTCGCGATCAATGAGATTCCCGATCTGGCCGAGCGCATCCAGGTGGGTCTGCTCAACGTGCTCGAAGAGCGCGACGTTCAGGTGCGCGGCTACAAGATTCGGCTTCCGCTCGATGTGATGTTGGTGGCCTCTGCCAACCCCGACGACTACACGAACCGCGGTCGAATCATCACGCCGCTCAAAGATCGTTTCGGCAGCCAGATTCGTACGCACTATCCGCTCGAAATCGATACCGAGGTTGCGATCATGCGACAGGAGGCACGCCCCGCGAGCGTGGGCGACGTGAGCGTGCGCGTGCCCGACTACATGGAAGAAGTCATTGCCACGCTCAGCCACCTAGCCCGGGCGAGTAGTCAGGTCAATCAACGCAGTGGCGTGTCCGTGCGCCTCTCGGTGAGCAACAGCGAGGTACTCGCGGCCAACGCATTACGCCGCGCGCTGCGTGCCGGCGAGCGCGAGGTCGTGCCGCGCATCTGTGACCTCGGCGCCATCGCAGCATCAACGTCGGGCAAGATCGAGATTGAGTCGCTCGAAGACGGTCGTGAGGGTGCCATCCTCGAGAACCTTGTGCGCTCCGCTGTGCTCACGGTCTACAAGCAACGTGTCACTCCCGATCAGGTCCGCGATGTCGTTGCCGCATTCGACGAAGGCGTTGTCGCCCATACCGGCGAAGACATCGCGTCGGCCGACGAGGTTGCGTTGCTCGAAGCGGTACCGGCGTTACGGGCGCCAGTGTTGTCGCTTGCTGGCGGCGACGAGTCGCCAGCCGCGCTTGCCGCCGCAGTCGAGTTCGTGCTCGAGGGCCTGCATTTGTCGAAGCGGCTGAACAAGGATTCGGCTGGTTCGCGGGCCACGTATCGGGCCCGATGAGCGGTACCGCTCGGCTTGTAATTACTCCGTGACCCCGAAGTACAGCCGACCGCTGTCTTTGAGTTCGCGATCGCGGCTGATGATGCCGCGATCCGCGCCGGCGCGGGCGTCGGGGCCGAGCGTGGTGGCATCGAAGGCTGGACTCATTGCAATCGAGGTCAGCGGTAGCGCCGTCGCTGCTTCGGCGGTCTGTTGCAGATAGCGCTCGACAACCAACTCGCGGTCGGCATCGGTGCCGCTCGGCAACAGCAAGGTCACCGCCATCGGCCGGTCGAGGCCCTGCTCGGCGGCCCGGTGCAAGAGCCCCAATGCATCGCGTTCGTGTCGCAGCGTGATGCCGAGCACATCGCATGATCCGGCGAGGTCGACCATTTCGGAGTCTGCCCGGCCAGGGATACTCACCACCCCGTCGCGCAGTCCCTGCAACCACAGTCGCCAGCGAATCTGATCAAGGCGTTTTGCGGCGTGTTCGGCCGGAATCGTCTGATCGATGGGACGAACTATCTCAACGCCGAACGAGGTGATCACGGGTGGACCACCACGCAGGATGCGCCACGCATCGCGCCACGCCGTGATCACGGTGTCGAGTACTTCGCCGTGGCGACGGGGATCGTCGGGGAACAACCGGTTGGCGACGGCCAGTGGATGATCGATGGGTACCCATCCAGCGATGTTGTCACCGAAGGTGTCGGCGCACGCCTCCACCCAACGAGGCCACCAATGACCCGCGAACTTTGCGTCGGCAAATCCGCCGTCGTTCTCGAACCATTTGGGCACCGCCCGCTCGAGCAGCGTGAACTGCAGAGCGACGTTGCAACCTCGTGCCGTCTGTGTGGCGCCAAGGTAGAACTCGGCAGCGTCGCCGTCGATAACACCCGGCGAGGGTTGCATCCACGCCCAGTCGACGCCAATACGAATCTCGTTCGCGCCGAGTTCGGCGAGCAACGCAATGTCCTCGTGCAACCGGCTGTGATCGAGATGCGACGCTGGAATGACGATGCCGCGTGCAGGTAACCCGGTTGGGGTGTGTGGCACTAGAGCCCGAACGGTGCGCGGGTCCAGAGTTCGCTGGTGTCGTGACGCGCGCTATCGGTGAGTTCGCCGCTGAGTTCGAAGACCTCGATCGGCCCTGGGAAGCCGCGCAGTTCGAGCGAGCCCTGCGGTGTTGCATGGATGCCTTCGGGAAGGCGCTCGAGTTGCATCGACGGGATGAGGATTTCGTACGGTCCGGCAGAGTCGCAGAGCCGCGCGGCGAGGTTGACCGCGGACCCGATGTAATCGTCGCCCTCGAACAGCAGGGCGTGGCCGGTGGCGATGCCAACTCGCAACGACAGTGGTGCACAGACCTCACTGGCCTTTGCCTCGAGCTCGATCGAGAAGGCCACACAGTCGATCTGGTTTATAGCCACGATCATGCAGCCGTCGCCGAGCCATTTGGCGATGCGCACGCCGCGGGCGCTGGCGACGTCGCGGGCAATCGCGCGAAAGGCGCTGAGAATTCGTCCCGCAGCGTCGTCGCCAAAGGCGGCGGTGTAATTCGTGAAACCGGAGAGGTCCACGAAAGCGAAGGTACGGGGGACTCGCATGACAAACGGCAGGCTAGCGTGCGGTCATGGCTGCACGGTTTATTTACTCGCGCTGGGACGGCACGCAAAAGGGCTTCGAGCTCGATGCCGAGACCGTGTTCGACGCAATAACCGACGATCTGCTGTATCACGGCGATGTCAATAGCGCGCTCCGCCGGATGATGCAGGAGGGTTTCCGCGATCGCAACGGGGACCAGTTGCAGGGTTTGCGCGAGATCATGGATCGTCTGCGTAAGGAGCGCCAGGAGCGGCTCGACCGCGGCGACCTCGGTGGAGTCTTCCAAGAAATCGCCGACGCGCTGAACGACATCATCGACGAAGAACGCCACGCCGTCGAGAACGCGAAGAACGCAGCCGAGGCAAGCGGCGACGAACGTCGCGCTGAAACTGCACGCCAAACCGCCGACGAACGCAACTTCCGGCTCGACATGTTGCCCGATGATCTCGCCGGCAAAGTGCGCGAACTACAGGCGTACGATTTCGAGTCCGCCGAGGCGCGTCAGCGTTTCGAAGAACTCATGGAGAAGCTTCGTCAGCAACTCATGCAGCAGGCCGTCGATCAGATGAGCGGCGAGATGCAGAACATGAGTCCCGAAGATATGCAGCGCATGAAAGACATGCTGGCGGGGCTCAACGAGATGCTCGACAAACACCAACGCGGCGAAGACCCGGGCTTCGAGCAGTTCATGGAGAACTTTGGCGACTTCTTTCCTGAGAATCCCGAGACGCTCGAAGAACTGCTCGAGATCGTTGCCCAGCGAATGGCTGCAATGCAGGCGATGATGAACTCAATGACGCCCGAGCAGCGTGCGCAGATGCAACAACTCAGCGATCAACTCATGGAAGACATGGATCTGCGTTGGCAGATGGATCAGCTCGGTCAGAACCTGCGCAGCATGTTTCCGCAGATGAACTGGAACCGTAGCTACGACATGCAGGGTCAAGACCCGATGGGGTTCGGGCAGGCGATGCAGACCATGCAAGAACTTGGTGAGCTCGACCAACTCGAGAACCTCTTGCGCAATGCGTCCAGCCCCGCCGCACTTGCCGAGGCCGACATGGATCGCGTGCGCGATCTCATGGGTGACGACGCGGCGAAGTCGCTCGAGCGTTTGGCCGAACTCGCGAAAATGCTCGAAGAAGCCGGCCTCATTCAGAACAAGGAAGGTCGGCTCGAACTCACTCCGAAGGGTCTGCGCAAGATCGGCTCGAATGCCCTACGTGACTTGTACAGCAAGCTCACCAAAGATAAGGCCGGCCAGCATCAGATGGACCGGTTCGGTCAGGGTCACGAGCGTACGTACGAGACCAAGCAATACGAATATGGCGATCCGTTCAACCTCGATCTGCAACGCACGCTACGCAACGCCATCCGCCGCAACGGTGCTGGCACACCGGTGCACTTGTCGCCTGACGACTTCGAGATCGAACGCACCGAGCACGTCACCAAATCGTCAACGGTGCTCATGCTCGACCTGTCGATGAGCATGCCCATGCGCGACAACTTTCTGCCTGCGAAGAAAGTGGCGATGGCCCTGCACTCATTGATCACGTCGCAGTTTCCGCGTGACTATATGGGTCTGGTCGGCTTCGGTGAAGTTGCCCGAGTCATCACGGCTGCGCAACTGCCCGAGGTCAGCTGGGACTTCGCCTACGGCACCAACATGCAGCACGCGTTCATGCTTGCCCGCCAACTGTTGTCACGTCAGACGGGGACCAAGCAGATCATCATGATCACCGATGGCGAGCCAACGGCGCACATCACTCCGAACGGTGATCCGTATTTCAACTATCCGCCTACCCTCGAGACGATCGAGGCGACGCTGCGCGAAGTTGTGCGGTGCACCAAGGACAACATCCGCATCAATACGTTCATGCTCGATGCCGACCGCTCGCTGAAGAGCTTCATCGAAAAGCTCACCGCCATCAATCGAGGTCGCGCCTTCTTCACCACGCCGGAGACACTCGGCGATTACGTGCTTGTCGACTTCATCGAGAACAAGAAGAAGATGGCGCGTGATAGTGGTCGTCGCGCCGCCGGCTGAGAACAGCTGAAATTGTTCGCGGCCTCGGGAACCAATTCGTGGTGCCAGGACTCTTAACAGGTAGATGCTGGACCATGACGAAATGACCGAAGCAGAGCTACCCATGGGTAGCGACGTCCAATGGGTGCCGCTCCGCCGTGACGCGACCGATACCTATCACCGTTTGTATGAGCCCCTGTGTCGGATGGCGTATCTGCTTGTGGACACTCGCGAGCAGGCCGAGGAAATTGTTCAGGAGGCGTTCGCTAAGGCGCTGCCGAAGTGGAACCGACTCGATAACCCCGACGGCTACGTGCGTAGCTCAGTGCTCAACGGTTGTCGACGCGTGCACCGCCGCCGGGCGCTCGCGCGCCGCCGGCCAGTACCGCATGACGCACTCGACACGCCGGCCGTCACCGATCACGTCATCGATGCGTTACGTCGTCTCCCATCGCCTCAGCGCGAAATCGTCGTGCTGAGGTTCTACCTGCAATCCACCGACGCCGAAATTGCGGCCACCCTCGGCATAGCCGTTGGCACCGTGAAGTCGTCGCTGAGCCGTGCCAAGACCCGCCTGAAAGAGGAACTGCAATGAACGAAATTGATGATGTCCTGAGCGAGAGCATGCGTCGCCGTGCCGCCGAAGCGCGCCTCGGCGGTAGCTCGATGGCCGACGTGCAGCACCGTGTGGTTCGCCGCCGCCGCAAGTTGGCAACGATCACGTGTGCCGGCCTCGCCGTGCCTGCACTCCTCGGGATTGGCATCGTCATCGGCCGCGACGCGTCGCCGTCGAGCGGCGTCGTCAGCGCGGGAGCCAACGCCGGGGACACGAAGTTGCCAGCCACGTCAAAATTCCTCGGCGCAACGTGCGACGTGCTTGCTCGACCGACTGTGGACACCGGACCCGTCACCACCCTCGACGCGAGCCAGCAGATTTCGGTCCAATGCGTCACGGTCGGCTCGGCTGTCGGTGCCAACGTCTGTGGCTACACAATCGTGAGTAGTTCCGTCGTGACCTTGGTTCCGAGGGAGCCACCATCGGAGTTTTCGACGACATCGGTAGACGCTCGCCCCGCGTACGAGTCGCCGCCGTCGTGTCCAGCGCCGCCGGAGTGCGCAAGGTTCAGCGCCTACACGGGCACCGTCTCGATTCTCGGGTCCAGTGGTGGCGTACCAGCGGATCAACCAACCGTCGTTGCCGGATCCGTACCGCCTGACGCGCCAACCACAACGTGGCCAGCGGATCAACCAACCGTCGCTGGCGGATCCGTACCGCCTGACGTGCCAACCTCGACGTGGCCAGCGGTCGTCGACTTCTCAAGCGGTTGCGCCAACGCCGCGCCAACCACGTGGCGCTGCCAGGACGAGCTCACGGCCGAGCAGGAACACGACGTCGCCGTTGTTCGGCGTGAGTTCGCCACGTGCGAGCCAATGTTCAACGGCGGCCCACCCACCAGCATGGAAGTGACGGCAACAACGTCGGTCAACTATCCGGCGACCACCACCGTCGCGCCGTCAACCACCGTCGAACCCTCCACCGTCGAACACAACATCGCTCCCACACCCACGAGCACTATTCCCGTCGACCCTCCCGTCCGCGCAACTCCGTAAGTCCGCCGAAGTTGCGCTTCTCACGCCCATGACGGGCTTGAGGGGCGCAACTTCGCCGCGTGGGAGGTCATGTGCGGCTTCGCGCGGACTGCGCGAGAAATCTCACAAATATGAAATCCCCTCTTGCG
>JANLPV010000198.1:0-6162 GCA_031367435.1 Actinomycetes bacterium
GGGTTCTCCTGCGCGGCAGCACGCTGCATTCGTTCGACCGGAGCTTGGAAGAAGTCGGGGTGCGTGAGAATCCAGAACTTGTCGTTCTTGATCGCAGCAATGACTTGCCCAGCCACATCAGCGGGCGAGATGCCGTTCTCGACACCCTCGCGAAGCATCTGATCCATGAACTGTCCAACGGGATTGGTGGAGGCCGCTGGCTGGTCGCCAAGTCGGTCGGCCCATGTCATGCGCTCCATCAGTTCGGTGCGCACAAATCCGGGGCACAACACGGACACTCCCACCGGCGAGGCAGTGCCTTTCAACTCAAGAAACAGTCCCTCACTGAGCGCCACCACGCCGTGCTTGGTGACGTTGTATGGCGCGGCGCCCGGCATAGCGACCAGACCGGCCATCGATGCGGTGTTCACGATGTGACCCTCGCCTTGTTCCTGCATGATCGGCAGGAAGGCGCGAATGCCATGAATAACTCCGTAGAGGTTGATGCCAACCACCCACTCCCACACGCTCATCGGCCCGGTCCACGGGTCGCCCGTGCCGACAACACCCGCGTTGTTGCACAGCACATGTGCCGCGCCATAGCGCTCGAGCGTGCGTTGCGCGAGAGATTGCACAGACTCCTCGAGTGCTGTGTCGCACACGACCGGCCAGACATCGCCGCCTGCCTCGGTGAGCTGCGACTCCACAAGGCGCAATCGAATTTCGTCGAGGTCTGCGAGGACGACCTTCATTCCTTCAGCGACAAACCGCTCGGCCAACGCCTTACCGATGCCGCTGCCCGCACCCGTGACAACCGCGACCTTGCCTGCAAGATTCTCCATGTGCGCCACCCTATGCGCCGGTGTCGTACGGTTTGCCAGATGGATGCCCTCACCGCACGCAAGACTTGGCGAAGCATGGAAGCCGTGCACGGCATGATCTACTTCACGCCCGATGCCCCGCCCGCCTACGCAGCCGTTGGTGTCACCAAGAATCGCATGGGCTATTTCGCCTCGCGAGTGGCCGCGATGGGCGCGGTTCCGGTGGAAGTTGTCATCGCCACCTTCTACAACTTTCACCCGGGTCTCGTGCGGGCGAGCATGCACGACGTCTGGACGGTCACTACGCCCGAGGCAATGCTGAGCGCTCGTCTCAATGCGGTCAACACGTCCCTGACGCGGGCGTTCGGACCCGAGGTGTTGGGTTCGGTCGAGCTTGCCGAGGCGGCTGGCCTCACCAAGCGCGCGGCACTCGTGGCGTGTGAACGACCAGAAGGACGACCCTTGTTCGCGGCGCACGCGTCATTGCCGTGGCCTGACGAACCACACCTCGAGCTCTTCCACGGTCAAACGTTGCTACGTGAATTTCGTGGCGACGGACACATCGGCGCGCTCATGCTGGAGGGTCTCACCGGGCTTGAAGCACTCATCACTCACGCCGCGATGGGTGACGTACCCGCCGCAGCGTTGAAGGCAACACGGTCATGGAGTGATGACGAATGGGACGCAGGTGTTCGCACACTCGCCGAGCGAGGCATTGTGAGCGACGACGGATCCTTCACAGATGCCGGCCGCGCGCAGCGGCAGTGGATCGAAGATCGCACCGATCAGGCCGCGTTGGCGCCCTACATGGAATTAGGCGACGATGCTGCGCTCACATTGCGAGGCACGGGCAAGAAGTTGACCGAACTCGTGATGGCCGCAGGTCTGCTCGCCTTCGACCCCAAACGGTTGGTCGACCCCGACTGAACGCATCCCCGCCGCCGAGCACGCCCGCTCAGTGATCGTGTCGATGATGAATGTCGGGGAGATGTTCGTGATCGTGCGTGCGCGCCAGATGACGATGACTGTTGCCGCCGAGCATCACGATGGCATCACTTTGATGATGCACGTCGATGGCATCGATCGCGTGGGCGTGAACGAGTTCTGCGTGGGTGTGGAAGTGGTGATGTCGGGAAGTCGCCACGATCATGACGCCAACGAGCGAGATCGCAAAGGCAACGAGCAATCGCCCGCGTAAGGGTTCATGCACGAGCGGCCACGCAAGCACGGCACCGATAAACGGTGCCAAGGCGAAGATCACTTGGCCCCGAGCCGCTCCAACAAGGCGCGCTCCAGAGATCCAGAGCGTGATCGACAGCCCGTATCCGATGCTCCCGATCGCAAGCGCCGCCAAGACAGTGTGAAATTGGGGCGGCTGCTCGATCGACAGACCGAGGAACAGATTTACACTTCCGGCAACGGCTCCTTTGGCGAGGGTAATCGTGGCGGGGCTATATCGATCGAGACTCGCAGTGATTGCGTTATCGATGCCCCAGCACAAACACGCTCCTGCGACCAACAGTGCGCCGGGGGCAAGGTGTGCGCCACCCAGCCCCGTGATCACGACACCACCGAGCACGACGATGGCGATGCCTATCGAGCCGCGACGCCCGATGTGCTCGCGCAGAAAGAGGCGCGCCACGACCACGGTGGCCACGAGCTCAAGGTTCAGCAGCAACGACACGGTGGTCGCCGTTGTTCGATGTAGGGCGAGCAGCATCAACACCGGAGCGACTCCGCCGCCGAGGACGACAGCAACAAGGAGTAACACGCGGCCTGTGTGGTCGCTCTTGACCTGGTGTGCGCGGGTCCTGAATGGCAGCACTGCAGCAGCAGCGCCGAGATATAGCAATCCTGCAAGCGTGAGCGGCCCGACGTCGGTGACAATCAGTTTCGTGATCGGCGTTGCGGCCCCGAAGCAGACTGCTGCTGCGGCACAAAGCAACCAACCAAGTCGCGATGTTCCGATCGTCATCTCCGTAGTCTGGCAGTGCTTCGGTACCAGCTGGGCAATTGCATCGGAAGCCACCTAGCGTGTGCCCGATGGCGTATCGCTACTTGTGGACTCCGCTGCAACTCGGACCGGTGACGACGCTGAACCGCGTTGTGTTCAGTGCACACCTCACGAACTACGCACGCGACGGAAAACCCACCGAGCAGCACGCCGCGTACTATGCAGCACGCGCGGCCGGTGGCACTGGTCTGATCATCACCGAGGAACACAGCACGCACCCCACCGATTGGCCCTACGAGAAGCTCATCCACGGCTTTCACAGCGATGTCATTCCGGGATACCGGATGATTACCGAAGCCGTTCATCGGCATCGCACGCCGATCTTCGCGCAGATCAATCACAACGGCGGACAGGCCAGCAGCATGTTCAGTCGCCTTCCGGTGTGGGCACCTTCTCCAGTTGCCGACCCGCTGTTTCGCGAAGTACCCAAGGCCGTGACACATGCCGAGATCGACGAGATCGTTGCCGGTTACGCACTAGTCGCCGAGCACTGTGCCGAGGGCGGATTCGATGGCATTGAGCTGCAGTGCAGTCATTCATCGATCGTGCGCGGCTTCTTGTCGCCGGCCACCAACACGCGCACCGACGAGTACGGCGGTTCGTTGCCGAACCGGACGCGCCTGCTGGTGGAGATCGTGCGCGCGGTACGACGAGTGATCGGCAATCGGCTCGCGCTCGGAGTACGTATTTGTGGCGACGAACTCATCGACGGTGGCACCACGATCGACGATGCGGTTCAGATCGCGAAGATCGTCGAACAGACCGGGCAGGTTGACTACATCAACACCTCGATCGGCGTCGCAACGGCCAGTCTGTTCATGATCGAGGCGAGCATGCACATTCCCCCGGGCTATGCGATGTTCATCCCCAGCGCGATCCGCAAAGCGGTAGAGCTGCCAGTGGTTGGGGTTGGTCGATTCAAGGATCCGTTGCAAGCCGAGCGCGCTCTCGCGGAGGGCCACTGCGATCTTGTTGGGATCGTACGTGGCCAAATTGCCGACGCCGATTTCGTCGCAAAGGCGCGCTCTGGTGCGACCGACGAAATCAGACTCTGCCTCAGCTGCAATCAGGAGTGCGTTGGACGCATGGGCATGAACCGGTGGTTGGGCTGCATCGAGAATCCGCGTACAGGTCGTGAGGCTGAATACGTCCGCCGCGAACTCGAAGGCGACTTGTTGCCGCAGTCCATCGCGCTCAAGCCCACTCCAAAAAATGTGATGGTTGTCGGGGCGGGTCCGGCCGGCCTGCAGTCGGCGATTTCCGCAGCTCGCGCTGGCCATCGGGTGACCGTCTACGAAAAGCACACGGAAGCTGGCGGCCAGGTGCGTCTCGCCGCAAGCGTGCCAAACCGGGCTGAGTTCGCAGACATGATCCGTAATCAACTCGCCGAGTGCCGTCGGCTTGGAGTCATCATCCACTATGGCGTCGGCGTGTGGCCGGGCTTCGTCGACGAACACAAACCTGATCACGTCATTGTTGCAACGGGAGCCGAACCCAACCGCCCGTGGTGGGTACCGACAGATGCGGCCAACGTGTGCGACGTTCGCGACGTGCTCGAGGGAACAGTCGAGCCTTCCGGCGACGTTGTGGTGATCGATGAAATCGGTTTCCATCACGCCACATCCGTTGGCGAACTTCTGGCCGATCGCGGTTGCAGCGTGGAGATCATCACGAATGGAATGGTGGTTGGCCAAGATCTCGGGATCACGCTCGACATGGAGAATTGGTGGATGCGAGCAAGCGCCAAACACATTGTGCAAACAACCGATCTGGTGCCGATGGGTATCGATGGCACCACGCTCAATCTGTTGCACCATCCCACCGGGTCAAATGTGACGCGGACGCCCGATTGGACCGTTTTGGCGGTGCCCGCAAATCCGGTGGAGTGGCTGTACAACGACCTCAAAGCCGCTGGCGTCAGTGTGCAACGGGTGGGCGATTGCCTTGCGCCGCGACGAGCGCACGCTGCTGTCGTTGACGGAGAGCGCGCCGGTGCTTCGGTCTGAGGTGGTTCTGACGTCGGTCTGAGGTCGGTCTGACATCGGTCTGAGGTGGTTCTGACATCGGTCGCCCGAGCTACTCAGAGGCAAACCAACCGTTCACGTCTGCCACGATGTAAGTGTCCACGGATGCGAACATACAAACGTCGCCCATCGCCGATACTGGTGCGATGACCAAGTTTGGTTGAGTTGCACCTGCAACAAAGTTCAGATGCGAGACCAAAGGCAGAGTGCCACACGGATACACCGTCACGAAACCGGCACCGACGGGATCTACCGCTGTCACGTTCAATGACACTGCTCGCAGGTGCGCCGCTGGATTGCCTCCGACGCCGGCAACCTTGATCGTCAGAATGTTTGCTCGGCCATAGCGCTGCTTGGTGACGGCTGCGCTGCCGTGGGGTTCTGACGGGCGCGTATCGATGAGTCGCTGCGGAACGAGTCCGACGAAGTCTGAACCCGCGACGAACCATCCGACTGCGTCAATCACGAGATGTGCGCCCGCCGACGAGAACACACAGACTTCGCCAGCGGCTGACACAGGTGTAATGACGAGGTTCGGAACCGTCTCGCCGGCGAGGAAATTGAGGTTCGACGCCAACGGGCGCTCGCCACAGGGAAACACGGTGACGAACCCGGGGCCGAGCGGATCGACGGCGGTGACGTTGAGGGCTACCGCGCTGATTCCACTCTGCGCGACGCGGGTGACGCCGGTGACGCCGGTAACGCCGGTGACGCCGAACGTCAGGATGGTTGGGCCGCCATAACGCTGCTTCGCCACCGCAACTGTGCCATCCGGTTCACCCGGTCGTGTATCGACGACACGTTGCGGATTCATCAGCATGAAGCCCGACCCGTGTGAGAACCAGCCATTGATGTCCGCAATCAGGTCGGTATCCACCGATGCGTAGAAGCAGACCTCTCCCGTCGCCGAAGGTTGCGCAAACACCAGGTTCGGGACTATCTCGCCAGCGACGAAATTCAGGTTCGACGAAAGCGGACGGTCGCCGCACGGGAACACGGTCACATGTCCCGCTGCCGCAGGATCGACAGCCGTCACGTTCAACGACACCGCGTCCACACCGCTTGTCGGCACGCCGGCCACGCCCGTGACCTTGACGCTCAACAGCTTCGCCCCGCCGTAACGATGCTTTGCCACGACGACAACGCCATCGGGTTCTGCCGGACGGGTGTCGAACAGTCGCTGCAACACAGTCGAAGTAAACAGGGCCGGGGTAGGCGAAGGCGGTGGCGTCGTCGTTGTCGGTGGCGTCGTCGTTGTCGGTGGCGTCGTCGTTGTCGGTGGCGTCGTCGTCGTCGGTGGCGTCGTCGTCGTCGGTGGCGTCGT
>JANLPV010000001.1:0-6502 GCA_031367435.1 Actinomycetes bacterium
GTAGTTGCTGGCAGGCAGTGAGAACAGCGCCGTGTCGCAGTTGAGCGGCAACGCAGCTGCGCAGTCGGCAAGACCTACGACCGGGGTCAAGATTTCACGGACGGCCACGATGTTGCCGGGGTCGACGAGCCCTGCGAATACTGCGGACTGCAAGGTCTTGCCAGTAAGCGCTCCGTCCCAGCCGGCACCGAGTGGAAGGGAGCCGGTCGGGATGTGCTCCAATAGGTCGGTCGAAGCGATCTCGGTGAGCGGGTCCGCAGGGTTTGTGCGCACGCTGAGCCTCACGTTGAGGTAGCGGTCGCCGTCGATGATGTCGTCGGCGCCGCGGCCTTCGATGAGGTCGCTACCGCCACCACCCAGGATGATGTTGCCATCGCCCCAAACTGGGCCGACGAGCTCGCAGAAGTTCGTCGCCGAGGCCGCGATGATCGGCGCCGATGGGGTAGTCAGCGGTGGCACCAGATCGTCGAGACCGGCGATGCGGTCGAGGCCGTCCTGGTCGAGGGCGTCGCAGCCGATGAAGCCGCCGCCGCCCACCGCGCTGGGGATCAAAGCGTCGCCACGCAAGATGTCGTTGAAGTTCCAACCGGAGAGCGCTTCGACTTCGTTGAAGCGGTCACGAACGTCGATGATGGGAGGCAGTGCACCGAGGATGATGCGGGCCAGGTCGGCGTCTTGGGCTTGGGGATCTCCCAGACCGATCGACCAGTCGAAACCTGAGGCTCCGGCATTCTTTTCGATTCCGGGGCCAGCGACACCGATGTCGTCGCCGCCTTCCATGTCGTAGTCGTCATCTCCGGACTGGCCGATGAAGATGTCGTTACCCGGGTTGTTGTGGTCGTCTTGGAACAGCGAGCTGCTGTCACCGATGAGAAGGTCGGTTTGTTCGCCGCCCTCCAACCAGTCGTCGCCGCCGTCACCAATAACCTCATCAGCGCCTTGACCGCCGATGACGAAGTCGTCGCCCTCACCAGCAAAATGGAGGTTGGTGTTGGCGCCGCCGACAGTGAGGTCCTTGCCGTCGCCACCGAGCAACAAGTCGTCGCTGATACCACCATCAAGAGCGTCGTTGCCGGGACCACCCTTGAGCGTGTCGAAACCGGCGAGGTCAGTGATGATGTCGTTGCCGATACCGCCAAGCAACACGTCGTCGCCGCCGTTGCCCTCGATGATGTCGTTACCCTCGTTGCCGAGGATCGTGTCGTTGTCGTTACCGCCAGCGACGCGATCGACGCCGGCCGTTCCGTTGTACACACTCTGACCGTTGATGCCCGAGGGATCAACAGAGTTGACTGGGCGGTAGCTGATCTTGCCGTTGGTTGACCTGATCAGTAGCGCGTTCTCGTCACATTCCGTGCTCGGCACGTCCTTGACCGAACCGACACCAACAAGGTTGGGGCCGCCGGCGATATTGGTGCCTGGATCTGCTTGTCCTGCAGGGATGAGACCCAATTCGAACTTGCAGTCGGCGGTGCCGAACGCGTCGGCCTTCAGGCTGGTTGCGGTGGTGTTACGCATGACGAGTTCGGCAAATGAGTTGCCTTCGAGCTGCGCACGCAGGTTCATACCTGGTGTGCGGTTCAAGTAATACAACCGGTCGTTGTCCTGCAACTGGGTGAGCTGCAACTCGAACACGTAGTTGAACGTGGTGCCCAACAGGCCACCGAACAGGTTCGTGATTTCGGCAAGCCCACCAACCCACAAGTCGATGTCGTCGAGACCAGTGATGCTCACGTCACTATTGACGCCCGTGTTGGCCCAATTCGCAGGAGGGATCGCGGCCTTGGCGGCAACGTCATCGAGGCATGCAATTGTCGCATCCGCGGTACCGCAAAAGGTGCCAAAGATACCGTCTGGCCCAGCATCCGCGGGGACGGCTGGGGCACCTGGGTAGTTGGTGCTGAACATGAAGTCGGCAGCATCCGCTGGTTGCACATCGCCCAGCTCAGGGTTGACGATGGCTCGTGCAGCGTTGCGCTTACCGATCAGCGTCGTCTCGGCGAGGATGGTCGGGTGTTGGCCGTAGGCGGCCACGAAGTTGATCAACGACTCGGGGTGCTTGATATGCAAACCGAAATCGACCCAGTCGGTGTACGGGGTCATCTGGCCGTCACCGGTTTCGGCGAAGATCTGCTTACGAATGTTGTTCAATGACGCGATGCCCTCACTGCGGGCACGGGTCAGGTTCAACGCACCGAGGTCCAATGGCAAACCGAGCAGGTTGTTACGCAGCTGGTTGCTGACGAACTCGTCGAGTTCGTTACCAACCTGATCTGACAGACCCATCACGATCGCACCAGCACCCGCACCACCCATGTCGCCACCAGCAGCCGCGAGGTCACCCGCAGTCACCTGTTTGAAAGCGGCCGGGTTCAAGAACCCGTCGAGCAAGGCGATGTCGTTGGAGCTTCCGTCGACGTTGGTGCGTGGGATGTTCTCGTCGAGCATCGAGTGCCCGAAACGGTAGACCGCGTGGGCGAACTCGGCTTTGATGGCCGGGTTCGTCGCTGTCGACGAGAACGCGAACAAGTTGAACGGGTTGATCGCCGGCTGAATCTTGCGAGCGAACTCCTCGAACACCAGGTGCTGATACTCCATTTCGGTCACGAACCGGGCAGCCTGGAACAAACGCTCACCATAAGTGAACGTGGTTGGCGCAAGCACATTGTCGGCACACGCAGGATCTGGAGTTACCGTATCGCACAAGGTGCCAAGACTCCCGTCAGGGCCGGGCAGCACGAGGCCGCTGGTCGCGCACCCAGAACCACAGTTGGTGTCCTGGAAGGCAGCCAACAGTTCCGGGTTGGCGTTGAGTGTGTTCTGCTCATCGACGGTGAGACGGTTGTGCTCATGCTCAAAGATGGTGTGGATCGAGGTCAGACCGATGTTTTCATTGGCGCGACCGTCACCCGCGATGACATGCAGGTCGAGCAGTTCGTTGTCGTACTCGCCGGGGGCCGCAGGGGTCAAGCTCAATCCGGCGACGGAATCGGCATCGGGCACACAACCTCCGCACGGACCGGCGCTATGCGCGATGTCGTTCAAGAACGCTGTGTTGATGCGCGTGCCGACATAGACAGCCGGACAACCAGCACCGACCGCGGGGCACTTCCAGTTCACTGGATCAGCGGTATTGCCCTCGATGAGGCCGATGTCAGTCACGAGTTGTGGCAGGCCGTTCGGGCCGGGAATGAAGTTGCCGTACGGATCGGCAGCAATCATTGGGATGTTGCCAACATCGGTATCCACGAGCTGGATACCCAACAGGGTCGCGGTTTGAGTCTTGACGTCGCCCCAGTTCGCCATTGAACCATCGGCGTTGCTGAGCAGGCGGCCCGTCGACTGTGGGTGGCCTGCCCCGTCCAGCGAGTACTCTCGCAGGAACACTTGATGTGAAGGATGTGACGTGTATGCCTGGCTGAGATCAACCCACGGTGAGTCGGTGTTGAGTGCTTCGTGGTGTGTGTCGTCAGCTGTGCCGAGGATGCCGTCGGGGCCGGGACCGTCGACGTTCGTGCCGCGTGTGAGCACCATGAAGCGCGAGTTCAAAGGCACGTACTTCGGATCACCGGGCTGCGGGTCATCGGCAGTACCGGCGATTCCGTCAGGACCAACGATCAGCGGATCATCATCGTGCAGCGGCACGAATACCGCGCCGTTGCCGCCGTTGGTGATCTTGTCCAACCCATGATCAAAGAACTGACCGAAGATGGTGAACAACGAGTTGTACGGCGGCGAGAGACCAACATCGGTGGTCACGTTCGGAATGAACAACGTCTCGCCAGCAGGCACACAATCAACAGGAACGCCCGGTGAGGTGCACGGAACCACGCCCGTGTTGCCCTGCGTACGAACCGGGAACTGCGCAGCGTGAACAGCAGCGGGGTTGCTGGCGGTCTGATCGACAATCAAGTTGCTGATCATGCGCGGCTCAGAATCGACAACGCTGCCGGCCGTCTGCGCGTACGACGTCAACCCGGGAGGACCCACGGGTCCAATACCGGCGACGGTGGAGTCTTCTGCCGGGTTGAACACTGCAGTGGTCAAACGTGGGAAAACCTGATCTGCGGCACCGAACTGTGCCTGATTGGGCTGCAAGTTGTTGCACGACCCATCGATGGTGCGTAGACCATCGCCGATCAGCGGGCTACCCACCTGGTTGGCGGCTGGTCCAAGTAACCCGGCGCACGGGTCAGCGGGTGTTGCTTGCGATGCGTGATTCTCAGCGATCTTGATCTGATGGAGGATGAGCGTCAGGTCGGCGGCCGTCACGGTGAAGCCTTGGCCCACGGGAGCTGCGAGCGCTCCGAGGCCGGCGCCGGTGCCGGTGATCAGTCCAGTGCTGAACAACGCAACTACGACGCCGAGCGCCGTGAACTTACGTCGACGAGTTCCCTCGCCCGGCGCGAACGAACGTTCAGCGCCTCGACGATTGCTGCGTAGCCGATCGGGCCGTTGAGTCCGCTCAAGCACTGCTTGTTTGCGAGCGGTGAGGTCACCGTTGGAATAGAAGTAACCAAACATTGGAGTCGTCCTGTTGCATTTTTGGCCCGGTCCCGAGGAGGATCCGTCAACAGAGTCACACGAGGGGTCGTAGTCCGCAAGGGAGCAATTCGACGCTCAACCAAAGGCCCTAAGGACACACCAAATTAGGCACCAACGTCGTAGGCATACATCATCGAAAGCAGACGAATGGCCATGTACTATCCGCGGCGCGACGGCCGACTTGGCTGCTGTTTGCGATGTCCGCTGCAACCGCGAACGTCGTGGTCATCTGCTGTGCATGACCATTGAGCTGCACAAAGAAGCGTGGCTCGGCGAGACCTACGACCGTGCCGCACGGCCAAACGGGCAAGCGGGAATCGTCAAGAAGGGCACACCCTCGCGATTGGCTTCGTCGTGCTCGATCTGGGGATATTTCGCGTGCCTCCTGCACCCACTCGCCGAACGACCACTTTGCAGTGTCCAATGGGTCTACGACCTCCACACATTGGGTGAAACGTGCGATCGATGTCAGCGGCCAGGAATTGCTGTTGTGACATCGCGCCCGTCGGTGACGAGTGTTATCGCTTGGACGCTGTGCACTACATCTCGCCGGAGAGTGAAGCGGGGAGTGCAAGACTGTCATATGGGATTCAATGAGGCGAAGTACCGGAACGCGGAACGACGATTGTGGGACTCGTTGAGGCTGGAACCGAGCGAACGACGAGTCCATCTCCGGAACCTGGCCGTCACAGTCCGAATCCAGGAGATCGGCGAGGGACCTCCGGTCGTCCTGATTCACGGAGCATCCGTGGCCGGGACCAGCTGGGCCAATCTGATTCAGGGCCTCAGCGGGTTCCGGTGCATCGCAGTCGACCGACCCGGCTGTGGTCTGAGCGACCCGATGCCGGGCGGCGCTACCAAGGCCAACATCGATGCAGTGAAGCGAGCCGGTGACTTGTTGATCCCCGACCTTCTCGATGCCCTTTCATTGCCCAAGGCCAATGTGTTGGGTACCTCCTTCGGTGGATTCTTCGCTCTCCGGGCCGCGGCTGCCGCTCCTGAACGCGTCAACCGCGTCGTGCTGTTCAGTTGGTCGATGGGCGTTCCCATGGACCACACCCCGCTCGTCATGCGGTTCGCAGGAATTCCGGGCGTCGGTCAACTCACCGCGCGAATGCCCATCAGCCGGGCCAGTGCCAAGATGATGCTGCGTCAGGTCGGTTTGAAGGGAGCTATTGATTCGGGCAAGTTCGATGCCGAGATGCTCGACTGGTATGTGTCGCTGTTGCGGTACACCCCGACATTACGAAACGACATCCGGTCGACGCCCAAGGTGATCACGCCGGTCAAGGGTCTCAACGCAGCGATGTTGTTCACCGACGAGTTACTTACCCGTGTCAAGAGCCCCGTGTACTGCTTTTGGGGTGAGGATGATCCGAACGGTGGCGCCCAAACCGCGAAGAAGTTTGTCGCTCGGCTGCCGCAGTGCACACTCGAACTGGTGGCCGATGCCGGGCATGCACCCTGGATCGACGAGCCCGAACGGGCCGCCGCTTCGACGCTGGCGTTCTTGACTGGTTGACGCTGGGCACCGCCATATATCGCTCGCGTCGAGTCGCAAACCCACTCGACTTTCTCCTTTACCTCGTGAGGGCGTGCTGGCAGAGCCCCGACGTTTCCAGATCGAGGCACAGCGAGTCGCCAAGCCGATTACCGCGACTCGAGCGCGTACCGTGAGTACCTGGCCGTCACGTGTGCGCCGGCGGTGCCGTGGACCGGCAAAGATGGTGCGATGAGCATGTACAGCGACGCACAACGCGACATCCAGCAACAGTTCGGCACGCAAGCAATCGCCGACGTACTCGAGGCAATCGCCGGCACCTCGATCGACGACCATCAGCAGCAGTTCATCGAATCGCGCGACTTCTTCTTCCTTTCGACGGTGAACGCCATGGGCGAGCCAACGGTTTCATACAAGGGTGGCGGCACCGGAGTGGTCACGGTTGTTGACCCGAGC
>JANLPV010000006.1:0-5132 GCA_031367435.1 Actinomycetes bacterium
CCGACGACGACCAGATGAAAGTCGCCCACCGCGTCGACAACCTGATCTCCGGATTACGCCGCCGCCTCGAACCAACATCACGAATCACACGCGACAGGACACGCATCACGCTCGAACTCCTACCAGGAGAGTGCGACACCCGCGACATACACGAAGCAGCCAACGAAGAGACCTACGAACACCCGAACAACCACACAAGCATCATCGAGCGTCTCCGAACACAACCGCTGCTCGACGGCATCGACGCACCATGGATCTACCTCGAACAAGACCGCCTGCACTGCCTCGCCGACCGTCTCGAAAACCCCAGCAACAAATCAACCTGACCGCACTGACAACCACAGGGAGACTGACGTGGTGAGGCGCTGCCCCAGAGTGATGAAGTCCTTCGCCGAGCTCTGAGTCGGCGATGAGCGCTCGATGCATGCGGCGGCGCGGACTCATGGCACGTCGATCAGAGTCTGGAGCCCATTGGTGTCGTCGCTGAACATGTACGTATGCGCTGCCTTCAGGGTGAGTGTCACCACGACCGACACACCCGGAGCGATCGACTTGAGGCCACCGGGGAACTCGATGGGGAGCGGCGCCTTTCCGACCTGTCCACCTTCCATCCACGCACCAACTTCTGCACCTCGGCTGAGGTCGGTGCCAATGGGAACTCCGCCGGTGTCCATCCCGTGCGCCAGCTTGCCGATATTGGTGACCTTGACGACGTGCGCGCCCGCCTTGAGCGGCGGCACGGTGATCGCATCGTCGCCGAGCGTGATGGCGAGGTCCGCCTTGGGTAGGTCGCCCTTCCTCTCGTCGGTGACGGTGAACATGGTGATCATCCCGTGCTTGGTGTGGTTCATGCCGTCGGCCGCTGGAAGGCTGCAGAAGAAGACGTAGGTGCCGGGAGTGAGGGTCCGCGCATATCCAAAATGGGCACCGGGGCCGATGGTGGTAGCGCCACCCGGATCTGTGATCAACAAACCATTCTCTGTGTGCTCTTGAGTGAAGTACGTAGTCGCCTCCTCCAGCGTGGTACCTGGTTTGACCTGGCCGAGGTCGAGTTCGTGGGCGAATGAACCGCTGTTGGCGATGTCGAGATCAACGAGAGGGCCCTTGAGGGTTTTGGGCATGATGATGGAGTAATCGGCGAGTTCAACCTTGACCCGGCCAGCTGTTCCGCTCGGCGTGTTATCGCCGCAAGCGCCGATGAACGTGGTCGCGAGCACAGCAACAGGGATGAGGGCGAGATGTTTCATGACAGTTCCTCCGAGTAGTGAAGTTGGTGAACTGCACCATGCACGAAACGTGGTTGATGACGCATCGGCCGCCGGTCACCGAATTGTCACAACGGACATGTGACACCAAGCCCTTGCACCTTTCGGCGAGAAGGCCGAAAGTGATCCGATGACTCGCGCGTGGATTCGGCACGGCCTCCTCGGCGCCACCGCGGTGCTCGGATCCGCAGGCACGGTCGGATCGCTCCATTCAGGTGACTTGCCCGGTAACGGAGACAGTTGGGGAATCGCAGCGTCGTGCGTCGGCTTCGCCTTGTTGGGCTGGGCCGTCAGCGGGCGGCGACCGTCGCTGCCAATCGGTTGGTTGTTCCTCGTTGGCGGCAGCGTTGGCGCCGCTAGCTTTCTCGCCACGTGGTGGGCGACTCAGACTCTGGTTCACGACCCTGGGTCGCTGCCCGGTGGCCCATTCGCCGCCTGGCTAGCGCTGTGGCTGTCGGTGCTGCCGTGGCCGTTGGTGCTCGTCGCTCCGCTCGTACTTTTCCCGACGGGCCGAGTGCGTAGCCGCCGCTGGTTCTGGTTCGGAACCGTGTTCGGGGGGATCATCGCCACGCTCACTACCGTCGCAGCGATCGTGTCGATACCGGTTGCTGCTCGCCATGCAGTGGAACTCGTCGATGTCCCCGGCATTGCAGAGAGCGCTGCAGCCGATTTTGCGATCGGGCTACCGGCGATTGCACGGTTGCTCAGTTTCGTTGCCACTCTGATCGCACTCCTTGGCCTCGTGGCGACCCGCCATGGCGTCCACGATGACGACCGGCGGCCGTATACAACGGTCCTCGTCGGGGCCGCTGTCGTGGTCGCGAAGCTCGTCGTCGATGCATTGGTCCCGGTCGTGTTCGGTCAGCAGTATTCGTTGCCCGAGGGAGTCGGGGCGCTCGTGAACCTGATACTGCCGATATCGATCGCGATCGCTGTTGTCCGATTTCAGCTCTACGACCTGCGCGCCCTCGTGAACCGCTCGGCCCTCACCATGCTCACCGGCACGACGCTCGCCGCTGTGTATCTCGGCGTCTTGGCATTGCTCGCCGCCGCCGTTGGCGACCGAACTCCACTCACTGTCGCGGGCGCTCTTGCCGCAGGCGCGGTGGTCGTGGTCAGCGCGCCGATCGCTGCCGGAGCGACACGGGTGACTCGGCGGTGGTTCGGTCGCGGCAATCCCCCGACATCGATGGCCACTCGTTTCGCCGAACAGCTTCCCGTCGATGACGATCCCCTCGCTACCGCGCATGCCCTGGCCGAGACGATGCGCGCCGAGATGCGGCTCGGATCGATCGAGCTCGTCATCGACGGGTTCGGGAGCACCAGAATTGGTGAGCCGAGCGGTCCGGTCACGAACCTCGAACTGCGCTACGGCCAGCGCTACGTCGGCGAGGTGTTCGTCACCGCGCGGCAGGGTGAGGCACTCGCCGCGGTCGATCTGCGCATGCTGCACGAGATCGCCGGGTATGTGTCTATCGCAGCCGAGGCGATCCGCATCGGCGAAGATCTGCGCCGTGCGCAGCACGAACTGACGAACGCCCAGTCCGAGGAGCGCCGCCGCGTGCGCCGCGACCTCCACGACGATGTCGGCCCGACGCTGGCCTCCGCCCGGCTGAAGCTCGCGGCACACCGGCGCCAACTCCCCGACGGAACAACCGTCGACGACATCATCGACCAACTCGCTGTCGCGATCCGTGGTATCCGTCGAGTGGTCGATGGTCTGCAGCCATCCGTGCTCGAGGACGTCGGCCTCGTTTCAGCATTGCAACTTTTGTTGACCGACGTCCGCCATACGACCGGGATGCACATCACCTTCGATCCGCCTGAAACGCTGCCTGACCTACCAGCGGCGACCGCAAGCACGGCCTATCGAGTTGTGGCTGAAGCGCTCACCAATGTTGTGCGCCACAGCGGAGCGACACGGTGCACGCTTCGTGTCGGACTTGATGGCGGCACGCTGAGCATCAAGGTCACCGACAACGGTCACGGCTTCGACACCTCGATGCCAGCCGGGATGGGCTTGCGCAATATGGCCGATCGTGCGGGATTGGCGAACGGAGTCACCACCATTTCTAGTTCTCCTGGCTCAGGCACCACCGTCGTATTGGACGTGCCCGTGTGACCGTTGACGACATTCGGCTGGTGATCGCCGACGACCACCCGGTCTACCGCGATGGGCTTGCCCGGTTACTGTCCGCGATCGGCGGATTCGACGTCGTCGGCGTTGCGGCCGACGGTGTCGAGGCCGTCGAGCTCGTCGCCTTGCTCGCCCCTGACGTCGTCGTCATGGACATCCGTATGCCGAACCTCGACGGTATCGAGGCCACCCGTCGCATCACGGCGGCAAGTCCGAGCACCGGAGTCGTTGTGCTCAGCATGTTCGAGGAAGACGAACTCGTTTTCGCCGCTGTCCGAGCTGGCGCGCGGGGCTACCTGTTGAAAGACGCTGACGACGACGAAATCGCTGCGGTGCTGCGCGGCATCGCACGTGGCGAGGCAATCTTCGGTCCGACAACAGCGAGACGGTTACTGGACATGCTCGGACGAACGCCCGAACAGTCCGAACAGTCCGAGAACGCAACCCGGAACCCGTTCCCGCAACTGACCCACCGCGAGCAGGAGGTGCTCGAGCTGCTCGCGCGCGGCAAGCGCAACGTGACCATCGCCGACGAGCTCTTCCTCAGCGAACGAACCGTGCGCAACTACGTGTCGAACATCTTCACCAAATTGCAGGTCGCGGATCGCGCCCAGGCGATCTCGGCCGCCCGCGACGCCGGAATCGGCAGGCCACCAACAGAGCGCGGCAAGGGCCAGTGACGATGGCTAACTCATGCACTCGATCGCGATCTAACGTCAACAACGGATAGGAGCAACATGCGCATCGACGTCGGTGGTGGAGTGAAGCTGTACGTGGACATCGACGGGCTCGGGCTCGTGCCCGTCGATGGAAAAATGGTGAAGCGGCCCACGCTGCTGCTGCTGCACGGTGGACCGGGATTAGACCACGCCACCTACAAACTCGGCATGCATCACATGAGCGATGTTGCTCAGGTGGTGATGTACGACCACCGCGGGAATGGGCGAAGCGATCGCCGCACACCCGACGAGTGGAATCTCGATACGTGGGCCGACGACGTGGTGGGCCTCTGTGACGCGCTCGAGATCGAGAAGCCGATCGTGCTCGGCAACTCCTTCGGTGGATTCGTCGCACAGCGCTACCTCGGCCGTCATCCGGAACACCCGGGCAAAGTTGTGCTCAGTTCAACCATCGCTCGACCCAACTTCGACGCCGTGTTCGATCAGTTTGAACGCCTCGGCGGCATCGAGGCACGCGAGGTCGCCGTCGCGTTCTGGACGGAGCCGAACGCTGCGAATCGAGTGGCGTACCTCCGCGTCTGCGGTCCGCTGTACACGCAGTCGCCTGGCAACCTGTTCGAGGCAGTCGAGACGATACGTAATGACGATCTGTTCACGTATTGGAACAGCGGCGAAAACACGACCTTCGATCTGCGCGCCGATCTCGCGAAGGCGCAATGTCCCGTGCTGGTACTTGGCGGCGAGCACGATCCCGTCTGCCCGATCGTTGGGTCCGAGGAGATCGCCGCGTGTCTGCCGGCAGAACTCGTGCACTTCGAGCGATTCACGCACAGCGGCCACGGAGTCTTTCGCGATGAGAACGAGAAGGCGATGAAGATTCTGCGCGAGTTCGTCACCGGCTGACACGCTCCGGCTCGGCAGAGGCAAACGTCAGCGGCCAGCGGTAACTGGAAGCACGGTCGGCCACTTCACGTCAGGCAACGGGTGGGAGAACGTGTCGTACTTCTTGACCGCGGTTGCCCGGTAGCGATCGGTGGAATGCACCCGATC
>JANLPV010000015.1:0-8068 GCA_031367435.1 Actinomycetes bacterium
GCTCCCAAACAACAAATCAATGCCGACGGCACCATCGGCTACGCACAGTTGAAGATCACGGGCCGCACGCAGCAGCAGTTCGCGTCGTTGGCTACGCAGATCGAAGGTCTTGGTAACAGCGCCTCGTCGCAACTGACACCCGGTCACAGCGTGCAGATTGAGTACGGCGGTCAGGCCTTCCAGAAGGTGAAGTTCCCGGCATCCGAGGCGCTCGGCGTGATTGCGGCGGTCATCATCTTGGTGCTGGCGTTCGGGTCTGTGCTGGCGATGGGTCTCCCGATCGGTACCGCACTGATTGGGCTCGGTCTCGGTTCGAGCATCGTTGGCCTACTCAGCAACGTGGCCGAGATGCCCGACTTCACCACACAGATGGTGGCAATGATCGGACTCGGTGTTGGTATCGACTATGCGCTCTTCATCGTTACGCGTTATCGCGAAGCTCTGCGCGACGGCCTCTCGGTAGAAGACTCGATCATCGAGGCGGTCGATACCAGCGGCCGCGCCGTGCTCTTCGCGGGCACCACCGTCATCATCTCGCTACTCGGTCTGTACATCATGGGATTGTCGTTCGTGCGCGGTCTTGCCACTGGCGCTGCCGTCGGTGTGCTGATGATGATGATCGCGTCGGTCACTCTGTTGCCCGCACTGCTCGCGATGGCCGGTCATCGCATCAACGTCACGTCTCGTGCGGCGCTGCTCAGCCTCGGCCTGCTTGTCGCCGGCGGTATCGGTGCGATCATCACCTCCAACATTGCCGTGCTACTCGGCGGTTTGGCGTTGGCGGTCGTGATGGTGTTGGCCAGCCTCATTGTGAAGTCGCTTCGCGAGCCCCTACCGCATCGCGCCGAGAAGCCGCTGGAGCAGGGCTTCTGGTATCGATGGAGTCGCCTCATTCAGCGTCGGCCGTGGCCGGCGTTCGTGTTCGGCGCCGGTGTGCTCGTGGTGCTCACGGTGCCGCTGTTCTCGATCCGTCTGGGGTTTGGCGATACCGGTAATGCCAAGCCCGACCAGACCGTGCGTCGTGCGTACGATCTCTTAGCCGAGGGCTTCGGCCCAGGCTTCAACGGTCCCCTCATCGTCACCGTCGAGGGTGCCAATGCGGCAAATCCGGCAACGGTGCAACAGTTCGCAGCCACATTGCAAGCAACCGATGGCGTGCAAGCTGCCTTTGCCCAGCCGATCCGGCCAGATCTGGCGCTGATCACCGTCGTGCCAAAGAGCTCGCCGCAAGACGTGGCCACAACCGATCTGGTGCATCGCCTACGCAATCACGTCATTCCCGACTCCGGTCTGCACTCACGCGTCGGCGGATTCACCGCGGCCAGTCAGGACTTCTCCGAGTATCTCGGTGCCCGCCTCCCGCTGCTGATCGGTGCCGTGCTGGTGCTCAGCTTCTTGTTGCTGATGGCGGTGTTTCGCAGTCTGCTCGTGCCGCTCAAGGCCGTCATCATGAACCTGCTCTCGATTGGTGCCGCCTACGGCGTTGTTGTTGCGGTGTTCCAGTGGGGATGGGGTAGGAACCTCATTGGCGTTGGCAAAGAGGGTCCGGTCGAGGCTTGGGCACCGATGATGTTGTTTGCCATCGTGTTCGGCTTGTCGATGGACTATGAGGTCTTCTTGCTGTCACGCATGAAAGAGGAGTTCGACCGCACCGGCGACAACGCAACGGCCGTGGCCGATGGTCTTGCGGTGACAGCACGGGTCATCACGGCGGCTGCACTGATCATGGTGTGCGTGTTCAGCGCGTTCATTCTTGGCGACGATCGTCAGCTCAAGTTGTTCGGTCTGGGCTTGGCCTCGGCAGTGTTCATCGACGCGACCGTCGTGCGCATGTTGCTCGTGCCAGCCACGATGGAACTGCTCGGCGCGCGCAACTGGTGGCTCCCCAAATGGCTCGACCGCCTGCTTCCCAAGATCGACGTTGAGGGCCATCATCACGAATCGCCCGAGCCAGAACTGGTGTTGTCTGGCATTACTGACTGACCGAACTTGCGACTGACCTGTACGGTGTCATTCACCCAATCGGGTCGTTGGTCTTGACAACGACCCCCTGAATGCTTTAGCGAATAGGTCGCATGTCAAAACCCCTCGTGATTGTGGAGTCGCCCGCCAAGGCCAAGACGATCTCCAAGTTCCTCGGTAACGCGTTCGACGTGCGCGCCTCGGTCGGGCATGTCGCCGACCTGCCGAGCAAGGGTCTCGCTGTCGACGTCGACAACGGATTCAAACCCACCTACGAGCTCACAGAGCGCGGCAAACAGGTCATCAAAGACCTACGAGCGGCATTGAAAGATGCGAGCGAGCTCTACCTCGCAACCGACGAAGATCGCGAGGGTGAGGCCATTAGTTGGCATCTTCTCGAGTACCTGAAACCCAAGGTGCCCGTGAAGCGGATGGTGTTCCATGAGATCACCAAATCCGCGATCGACAACGCAGTCAACAATCCACGAGCGATCGACTACGGCTTGGTCGACGCTGCTGAGACGCGGCGCATTCTCGATCGTCTGTATGGCTACGAGGTCAGCCCGGTTCTGTGGCGCCGTGTCAACCGTGGTCTCTCGGCTGGTCGTGTGCAGAGTCCGACCATTCGTTTGGTTGTGGAGCGCGAGCGCGAACGCATCGCGTTTGTCACCGCCGGATATTGGGATCTCGAGCTCCTCACCGGCACTCGTCCGTCGTTTACAGCCACGTTGGTTTCGCTCGATGGGGCCAAGGTGGCCTCCGGTAAGGACTTTGGTAGCGATGGCAATCCGAAGAAGGGTGTCGTAGTCGTCAGTCAGAACGAGGCGCACGCGCTCGTCAATAACCTGTCGTCTTCCACGGTCACCGTGCGATCCGTCGAGGACAAGCCGTACCGCAGCAGCGCGAAGGCACCGTTCACTACGAGCACCCTGCAACAAGAGGGTGGTCGCAAGCTGCGCCTCGGCGCGGCGCAGGTGATGCGCATCGCGCAGGGTCTGTATGAGCGTGGCTTCATCACCTATATGCGTACCGACAGCGCAATGCTCAGCGACGAAGCGCTCACTGCAGTGCGTGTCGAAGTCGGTCGGGCCTACGGCCAGCACTTTTTGTCGGCCGCGCCACGTCAGTTCACCGGCAAGATCAAGAACGCGCAAGAGGCACACGAGGCAATTCGCCCGTCAACCCCGCTGCGCGCCCCCGATCAGGTGTCGAACGAACTCAATGGTCAAGAACTCGCGCTGTATCGGCTGATCTGGCAGCGCACGCTGGCCTCGCAAATGGCCGACGCCGCGGGCACCACGGTGAGCGTGCGCCTCTGCGCGACCGCTTCGTCGTCACCCGCGCAGGATTGCGAGTTTGCCGCCAGCGGCACCACGATTACGTTCCCCGGCTACCGCCAGGTGTACGTGGAATCAACCGACGAAGACACCACCAACGACGAGGAGAAGGAGGCACTCTTGCCGTCCCTCGTCGTCGGTCAGGCGGTGCCGGTCGCGTCGATCACGCCGAACGGACATGCCACCTCGCCGCCGGCGCGCTACACCGAAGCCAGCATCGTGAAGCGCCTCGAGGAGCTCGGTATCGGTCGCCCCAGTACCTGGGCCAGCATCATCCAGACGGTGCAAGATCGCGGCTACGTGTGGAAGAAGGGTCAGGCCCTCGTACCAACCTGGACCGCATTCGCGGTGGTTGGACTGATGGAGAAGCACTTCGCCGGCCTCGTCGATTATGCGTTCACGGCGCGGGTCGAGGAAGACCTCGATGCCATCGCGCGTAATGAGCAGAAGAAAGATCATTGGCTGCAGCGCTTCTATTTCGGTGATGACGCCGATGTGCAACTGCCCGGGCTGAAGCGACTCGTCGTCGAGAACCTCGACGAAATCGATGCCGCCGAAATCAACACCTTCCCACTTGGTCACGACGCCGACGGCGTGGAGATCGTAGTAAAGCCCGGCAAGTACGGCCCCTATGTGAAGCGTGGCGACGACACCGCGAGCGTTCCCGAAGATCTCGCGCCTGATGAGCTCACTGTTGAGATGGCGCTTACCTTGCTTGCGCAGCCGAAGAGCGATGTGCCCATCGGCGAACTCGATGGCTTTCCTGTGTTTGCCAAGAGCGGTCGTTACGGTCCGTATGTGCAGTGGGGTACGGCGGACGCGCTGCCCCCCGGTCTCGAAAAGCCGCGCATGGCCAGCCTGTTCAAGACGATGACTCTCGAACGTCTCACCGTTGACGACGCCAAGGATCTGCTCAAGTTGCCACGCACGATCGGCGTTGATCCCGCCGACGATGTGCCCATCGTTGCCAACAACGGTCGCTATGGGCCATACGTGCAAAAGGGCAAGGACTTCCGCAACATCACGAGCGAAGAACAACTGCTCGAGATCACTCTCGAGCAGGCGCTCGTCATTTTCGCGGCACCGAAGGTGTTCAAGCGCGGTGGGCAATCGATGGCGGCGAAAGGCCCGTTGCGTGAGTTCGGCGACGATCCGGTGAGCGGTCGACCTGTCGTGGCCAAAGACGGCAAGTTCGGTGTGTATGTCACCGATGGAGAGACCAATGCTTCGCTCAGCAAGGGCGACCGTCTTGAGGCGATGCCCGTTGAACGCGCCTACGAACTGCTCGCGGTTCGGCGTGAGGCCATTATCGAAAAGGGTGGCTTGCCGGGCAAGAAGGCAACCGCAACGAAGAGGGCCGCGGCGAAGAAGGTCGGCGCGAAGAAGGTTGGCGCGAAGAAGGTTGGCGCGAAGAAGGTTGTTGCCAAGAAGGCCTGATCGTCCGATCAGCCGAAGAGCATCACACCGACGACTCCGGTGAGTACCAAACCGCTTGCAGCAATTTCGTGTCGGCTATGCCGTTCGTGCAGCCACACGCGGGCCACCACAAACGTGAACAACAATTCGATCTGACCAAACGTGCGCACTCGAGCCGCGTTCTGCATGGTGAACGCGATTGCCCAGCATGCCGAGCCGCACACGCTGAGCACGCCAACGATCGAGCTTGATCGCCAGTGTCTGAAGGCGAGCCCCAATTGGTCGGGTTCGCGGACGGCGAGGTAGCTGCCGTGAATCACCGTCTGGATGGTGTTCATGGCCGCGAGGGTCACGATTGCACGCATGACCGTTGGACTGTCCGTGAGCGACTTCGACGCTGCACGAATGCCAACCGCGGCAAGACCAAAAAGTCCGCCCGCCGCGAGGCCATAGAGGCCTGCGGGGTCGCGCAGGGTGGTGAGCGTGAGGCGGCGGCCTTTCGTTGCGAGCACCACGATGCCGGACATGCACACCGCGACGGCGAGCCATCCGGCTGGCCGTAGCGACTCGCCGAGAAACACCAGTGAGAACACTGCAACTTGCACGACCTCGGTCTTGGAATACACCGTGCCGATTGCGAAGTCGCGCGCATCGAACGCTCGGATCAGACAGATGGTCCCCACGATTTGGGCGGTACCGGCCGCGGCGATGATCGGCCAGAAATGCGCCGGCACATGCGGGAAGTGAACACCGATCGCAACGGCGAGAGCGACAGCACTCAACGACAGCGGTGCTCCGTAGACGTAACGCACGAAACCCGCGCCGCTCACCGACAAGAGAGCGCGCAGTCGTTGTTGCATCGCGGTTCGTGCCGTTTGAAATCCTGCGGCGAAGAGGGTGATTGGAATCCACATTAGGTGTCTCAGTCTATGGGATTATTGTATCGACATATGATACACCATGCAATCAACCTGTCGACACCTGTTCTCAGCCGGCCACGCGCGATGAGCAGATCAGGTGAGCAGATATGGTGCTGGGCGTGATGAACCCAGGCCGATACATCGCACTCGAGGGTGCAGAGGGTTGCGGCAAGAGTACGCATGCATCTCGGCTCGCCGTCGCGCTCGACGCGGTGCTCACCCGCGAAACTGGTGGTACGCATATCGGCAATGAAATTCGCACGCTGTTGCACGACCCGGCCAATACACATCTCGCTGACAAAGCTGAGGCGCTGTTGATCGCCGCCGATCGAGCGCAACATTTCGATGAGTTGGTGCGACCTGCGCTGACGATTGGCCGCCACGTCGTGAGCGATCGCAGCGCCTACTCGAGCCTTGCGTATCAGGGATACGGACGCGGTTTACAGCTCGACGAGGTTCGCCATCTCAGCGAATGGGCAATGGATGGACTGTGGCCCGAGCTGGTGATTCTCATTGATGCGCCGGCCGAGATCCTGGCCGAGCGCATGAGCAGTCGCGACCTCGATCGATTCGAACAGGCTGACGCCGCGTTCCATGCGCGTGTTCGCACCGGGTTTAGAAAAATGGCTGCTGCCGATCCGCAGCGGTGGGTCGTGATCGACGGCACGCAGACCGAGGACGACGTCGCTCACGCGATTCGCACGGCGACCCTGCACCGTCTGGGTATCTGATGAGCAGCGTTTGGCAGTCCGTCGTCGGGCAACCCGAAGCAATTCGACGATTGCAGTCGTCGGCCGCGAATCCCGTGCACGCATACCTGTTCGTGGGTCCGCCGGGCAGTACCAAGAACGAGGCGGCTCGTGCGTTCGCGGCGTTGTTGCTGGCCGGTGTCGATGACCCAAACGCGCGCGACGCGCGTCTTGCCCTCGCCGGGCAGCATCCCGACGTCCGCGAATTTACACGCGTCGGTGCCGCGATCTCCAAAGACCAAGCCGATGAGATCGTGCGGTTGGCTTCGCTCGCTCCGAACGAGAGCGACCGCAAAGTGCTCATTCTCGATGAGTTCCATCTGCTCAGTGCGGAAGCGGCGGCGAAGTTGCTCAAGACGATCGAAGAGCCACCCGACAGCACGGTCTTCATCGTGCTCGCTGATCAGATGCCGCCTGAATTGGTCACGATCGCGTCGCGTTGCGTCCGCATCGAATTTCGCGCGATTCCCGATGATGTTGTCATCGCCACCCTCGTTGCTGAAGGGTTCTCGCCGGAACACGCAACACAATCGGCGCAGTCAGCGTCTGGCGACTTGTCGCGTGCTCGGCTGCTCGCCGGCGACCCCCATCTAGCGGCGCGCCGCGAGATGTTTGCAGGCACGCCGTATCGACTCGATGGCACCGGCCGAGCCGTCGTTGGAGCGGTCGAAGAAATCATCAATGCGATTGAGGCAGCAGCGGCCCCACTGGCCAGTCGTCATGCGCTCGAGGTCACAGTGCTCGAGGAACGTATCTCGGCGATGGGAGAACGCGGCAGCGGCAAGAAGCTGCTCGAAGAACGCCATAAGCGTGAGTTGCGTCGTCACCGCATCGATGAACTTCGCGCGGGTCTCATCACCCTGGCTGGCTCGTATCGAGATGCGCTCGTCACCGGAACGTTGAGTCGTCCCGACTCGGCGGCGACCGCAATCTCGCGCATTCATGGCTCGCTCGAAGCGCTCGAACGCAATCCGAATGAGCAGCTGCTGTTACAGGCGCTGCTGCTCGGACTTCCTTCGATGACGCGCTAGCGACTAGACCAACGTCGTGCCAAAGCTGTCAACCGACGAGGTGTTCGCCTTTCTGTCCGAGGCCAATCATCTGGCCCGGCTCGCCACGGTCGATGCCGACGGCATGCCCCGCGTGGTGCCACTGTGGTTCATCATGGACGGCGATCTCTTGTGCTTCACCCCCCGTGAGCCTGCAGTGATCTGGCAGAACATGTTGCGCGATCCGCGCGTGGGTATCTCGATCGACGAGGACGAAGCTCCCTACCGCAAGGTGACGGTGCAAGGCCACGTCGAGGTGCTGTATCAGCCGGGGCGCGATCGGCTGTGGCAGCACCTCTATCGGGCACTTGCGTCGCGCTACATCCCCGTGGAGTCGGCCAATGCGTATGTCGACAGCACCGACGATCAACCCCGCGCGTTGTGCGCCGTGAACCTGACCGCACCCACGACGAGCGTCTCCGCGTGGCGGATGCCTCACGCGGGTGAAGACCCCCGCGGTATCTGGCATCACCGGTATTACCAGCCGGGCACGAAGATGGCGTCGACGCCGGAATCCGGGTAGGTCGTTTCACGGAGGGCCGCTAGCATTGCTCCTCACGCCCAGGTAGCTCAGTCGGTAGAGCAACGCACTCGTAATGCGTAGGTCAGGAGTTCGATTCTCCTCTTGGGCTCCA
>JANLPV010000119.1:0-6341 GCA_031367435.1 Actinomycetes bacterium
CCCAGTTGTCGCGCAAGGCAGAAATCCAAACTCGCCGGAACTATTTGCGATTCGTGCTTCGACGGCCGAGATCAGCGGTCGGCACTCGGTGCTCAGACGGTCTCGGTGATGCTGCCATATCGTTGTTGGGCAGCCCGGGCAGACGTGCCGAGCAGGGCACCGATGCCAGCCCAGGAGCAGCCATCAGCTCGGGCGGCCTCGACAGCTTCGAGACTCTGACGCTCGGTTCGGGCGCGGGCTAACGCGGCGCGTTGAAGGAGATACTCGGCAACAGATCGCTCGTCACTGTCGACGGGTTCGTATTCTTCAAACCGTTTGGCGAGGTCGTCGGCGTGATCAAGAATTTCTTGGATGGTTCTGGGCATGAAATCACCTTTTACTTCAACTAAGGCGGAGGAACTTCTGTCGGGCAGCCATGGCGTGAACGATAAACTCGACTCCTTCGGCAGTGGACGACACCGACTTCAAGGAGTCGGGCTGCGCTGTCAGGGCCGATGAGCATGGTGAGATCGTCAAGCATGAGCAGGCGGATTGGATTGCGGTAGGCGTGGAGAATGTGGTCGTCGTGGACGCCGTGCTTACGTGCGCTTCGAGAATCACCGGATCCACATCATCAACCTACCTTGATGCCCTCGACTTTCTCAAGCACTCGATAACAGCACCAACCGAACTCCGAGCTACTTGCTTCGGCAGTAGTGAGCGGCGTGGCGCGCCAGCGCGTGAGCAACGAGGACTCCTGCCGCTACGGCAAAGCTGCGACAAGTGCCTCGCAGCATCCCAGCCAACCGTTGAGACCGACGAGGTACCATCGAGCGAGGGCACTCTCCAGAGCTACGGGTGGTCTCGTGCCCACGTGGACGTCGGCTCCGCTCATCGCGGCCCGACATTACGCGCGCCGGTCTGGTTCCCGGAGCGTTGCGCGACCACGAAGACGCGCTTGAACGGGAACGGCGTGCCCCACGGGCGGGACGGGTAGGCGGCGCGTAATCGTGGGGCGAGTTGGGCCAGAAATTCGGCACGCGCTTCGTCGGTTTGGAGAGCAGCAAGAACCGGTCGCAGCGCCGTGCCCTTCACCCACTCGAGAATAGGATCGGTGCCTTGGAGGACGTGGATATACGTCGTTTCCCAGCCATCGACAAATGAGCAGAGTGGCGCGAGCACGTTGAGATGCTCGGTCGCCGTGTGCGAACTGTGAGTTCGATCAGGCAACGCCTTGACGTCCGGAATCGAAGACCACGGCTCGGAGCGGTAGAGCGCACGGATTTCCTGATGGTGCGGGTCGTCGCGATTGCCCGGCACCTGGAAGGCAAACCATCCACCGGGACGAACCATCGTCAACAGATCAGGCAGCATCGCCAAGTGATCCGGTACCCACTGCAGCGTGGCATTGGAGACGGCAACATCGACCGGCGCAACAGGTCGCCAACCTTGCACGGTTCCGCTCTCGAACCACAACCGATCAGTGGCGAGCGCGCCGGCCGACGCAAGCATGTTGGCATCGTTGTCCACGCCTATAACTTGTGCATTCGGCCACCGGTCGCACAAGGTTGCGGTGAGATGACCCGGCCCGCATCCGAGATCAACGACAGTCTCCACCGTGGCCGCATCGACCGCGATCCGTTCGACCAGCTCGTGAAACGGTCGACTGCGTTCATCGCTATACCACTGATACTGCGTCGGATCCCAGGTCATGAGCCAAGTATACAAGTCAGATACAAGTGGCATGTCCCTTCCGAGCCAAGAATCGATCGATGGCCAGCAGCACGAGGGCGGTGAGGACGGTGGCGCCGTTACCGGTGATGCGGAGGAGGGCAAGGCTGGCGACGGGCACCATGGCCAACAGGGCAAGTGGCCGAGCGACCGCTTTGCCACCGGATTCGAAGCGGCCGAGCAGCGCCACGATGCCGACCAAGAATGCAGTGAGCAGTGCGTACCAAAGCGGTCGATTGAGCCACCAATATGCCGACCCCAGTCCGGCAGCGGGACGCAGGCCGATGGGGATGACGATGACCGACGCAATGATCAGTGCGGTGAAGTGCCAGAGGTAGATGGTCATGATGCGCAGGTTGATGACAGCGACGGCCATCCATACCTTGGGCTTCTGCAACCAGCGTTGCGCCTTTGCTTCGATCGATCGCACCGCGCAGACCTGGAACGCACCCATGAGCAACAAGATGATGGAAGGCGGATGGGCATTGCTCATGCGCTGTCCACTGACATACACGAGGGAGAGTGACCACGGTCCGAACGCCACCAATCCGACTGCCGTTCCGAGGGCACTGACAGCGGCCACAAAGGCCCGACGACCAGACGGGAGGCGACCCTCGAACCACAGCACGCCAAGCTGCTGACACGCAGCGAATACCCAGATGTGGTTCAGCCAGCCGACGGCGCTGAACCCAGGCGTGATCTGCGCAAGATCACCCAGCAGCGACAGCACAACCAGACACGCAAGCGTTGCAACTGCACGGTCTTTCCACACGCGATCGATGAGCGGTTGTACCGCGACGACCACGACATAGACCGCAAGAAACCAGAGGGGAACCGACGCGACGCGCGCTGCGGTGGCGACCAGCCCGACGTCACCGGCGATGACGCGCGCACCGGCCCAGAATGCGGCGAACATGATGGTCGGTTTCAGCAGGCGTCGCAGACGGCTGGCGACCCAGTCACTGTCGCGTCCGCCGCGGGCTCGGGCTGTTGCGAGGCTGGCGGCGTTGGCGAATCCACCGACAACGAACACCAGCGGCATCAATTGAAAGATCCATGTGAGGTACTGAAACGAACGGAGCCGCTCGATAGCGTTGATGCCACCGATACTGCCGTTCGCACCCGCAATTGGTAGTGCGACCAGCCAGTGACCGACCACGACGGCCAGCATCGCAACGGCCCGGGTCGCGTCCACGACCTGATTCCGAGTGGATGGTGTGGCTGCCGTGAGGGTGGCCGCGGCTGATGGCGAGGTGATCGAAGACATGGAGCCATCCTGCGGGAATCACAGTGCGCTGCCTATCGAGGGAACCCCCTAGTGACGCCTGGGGTGGAGTCGGCCGATCCGTGGAAGCGTGGCGGCGACGATTGCCCCCACAGCCCAAGAGGAAGCAGCGACAACGAAGACCCATCGGAACGTGCCAGCTCTATCGATCATCCAACCACCGAGGCGCGGCCCAATCATTTGCGCAGCGCCGAAGCCAGCGGTGACCACACCGAATGCGGCTGAGAACTCCTGGGGTCGTACGTGATCACCCAGGTACGACGCAATCGACACGACGGCACCGGCCATGCCCACGCCGAACGCCAACGTTGCCAGAGACACGATGGGTTCGATGCCGATCAGCACCGCCAGGCAGCCAAAACAGGCTGAGCTGAAGCTGCCGATCATGGCGGCTCGTCGGCCAAGCTGATCAGACAGCCGACCAACAACCAGTGAACCCGTCGCAATGCCGGTTCCCATCAATGCGTACACCCAGACGGCGTGACCCTTGCCGAAGCCCACATCCTTCTCCAACGCGGCGACCACGAAAGTTGAAAACAGCACGTAGCCCAAGCCAAAACATGCGTAGGCGAGAGTGGGTGCCCACCACGTCGGAACCGTGCGAAGGACCGACAGTTTTGGTGGTGAGCCCGGGGCCAACGGAACAGGCTTGAGCACGAGGATCGACAGAACGGTGACGAGCAGGCCAACGGTGGCCTCGCCCAGCCAGATCGGCCGCCAGAGCCCCGCGTTGTGACCGATATTGCGGACCGCGGTCGCAAACAGCGTGGCCAGTACAATGCCGGCGCCGATGGCCATACTGCACAATCCCATGGCGAACCCGCGGCGCTCAGGTGGAAACGCACTCGCGGCAACGATGGGTGCTGGTATCCACGCTGCCGCGCCGCCAAGTCCTCCGATGACCATGCCAAGGAGAAGAAGTGGCGTGCTTCGCGTGGTGGCCAGAATGGAGATGCCGCAGGTCGCAAGGCCGAGGCCGAATTGCACCAGTCGATGCGGGGGAAATCTCAGCGATGCGGCACTGGTCACCACGGTGCTGATCAGGTATCCGGCCAAGTTAATGGTGCCCAACCAGCCAGCCAGGCCGTAGGAGATACCGAGGTCGGCCTTCATGGCCGGCAGGAGGAGTCCGAAGGTGAAGCGGGCGAAGCTCTGAGCAACAAAGGTGCTGAGCACGATGACCGTTACGGTTACCCAGCGGCCCGCGCTGGTGTCGTTGCCGTGCATGACCGTGGGCGTCGCCATCGACATCGCCGAAGTCTCGCCGCTGACCTCGACCAAAGCGATGGATCGAGTCGTTGTTTCGCTCACCGCGCCGTTTGCTGCGGCGAACGGTTGCGAGAGCTACCGGTGGGCGAAGCGGGCAAGCCGACGCGTGCTTCGGCGCCGGTTCTTGTCACACCAGATTTCACCGGATGATATCTAGCGGACCGGAATCGACCTATGCGGCGGCTCCAGCCAGAGTTGCCGCCGGGACTTCCACGAGACGACCCGTCGAGACGTCGTAGATATAGCCGTAGAGGGGAATGCCCTTCGGTACAAGCGGATGATTGCGAATTCGAGTGACGTCGGAGAGCACGCTGGCAGCCTGCTCGGAGATGGTCAGCCAGTCGATGTAAGCACCCTCACTCGACCCGGGTCCGGTGCCGACATCGTAGAAGCCTTCGGCACCAAGCGCCGCCGTCTCGAGGCTGTTCGCGAGCAGGCCTCGGATGACATCATCGGTGAAAAACTCCATGCCGCAGTTGGTGTGGTGGATCACGAACCACTCGGCTGTACCAAGCAATTTGTAACTGATGACGAGCGAGCGAATAGCGTCGTCGCTGGCGCGTCCTCCGGCGTTTCGGATGACGTGTGCGTCGCCCTCCGCGAGCCCGGCGTACTTCGCCGGATCAAGCCGGGCGTCCATGCAGGTGAGAATGGCGAAGCGCCGGGCCGGCGGCATGCCCAACTCTGACTTGGCGCCGAAAGCAGCGGCGTACACCTCGTTGGCAGCGAGAACTTCCGGAAGAACGGACATTGCGGCTCCTTGAACTGGGCATCCCAAAGTTGCTGGATGTCCGCAGGCTAGTTCAGCATCAGGCGAATATCGACAAAGCTGATCGTCTTTATCGGCAATACCACCCGACCAGCACGCCGGCCTTCGCTATCGGATCAGACATCACCGGGCCGACCAGCCACGGTGATCCAGCAGCTGCCAGCGAACCCCAATGCGATCGTGGCAGCAGCGGATGACGGATCGATCTGGGAACTGAACTCCGCCGGCGCTTGGCGGCCGATCGGCGAGGCTCACATGGGTGACCAGGTGTCGGTCATCTCACTCTCCTACGCCGATGGCCACCCCGTCGTCTATGCCGATTCCGGCGGCACGAACGGCAGTTACTTCGGTTACGGCCAGGCCAGCGGTGCGTGGGTCCGCTTCGAACGCTTCAATGCAGGACCGAGCTTTCCTTTAGGCGTATCGCCGATGCTGACCGAGACCGGCCGACTCTTGGAAACCGACGGAACCAACGCCGCGTTACTGGCACCTATCGTCGACCCCACGATCAACGTCGCCCCCTGCACCGCCCAGGCCGTTGATGCTAAAGCGACCGGAGACGAGCAAAATGCGGCTCTTCTGACTCTCATGTGGTTAGGCAGCGGTCCGGATAGCTGGTCGTTCGTGGGGTAGGACGAGGTTGATGGGTCCGCATGCGAGCATGACGAGGGCGAGGGCGGCGTCGGCGGAATGGAAGCCGTAGGCGCGTCGGATTATCAGACGCACCTTTACGTTCATGCCCTCGACCCGACCGTTCGAGATGTCTTGTTCGATCGCGTTCACGATGAGGGGCCGGCGGTCGCGCATGGTGCGGGCTGCTTTGATGAACGGCTCGAGTCGTGACCGTAGTGCTCGGGTGATCCAGCGGTCGAGCATCACGATTGCTTCGCCCGGTTCGAGACCGGTAGCGAAGATCGCGCGGAACTGTTCTTTCATTTCATAGGCGCGCCAGATGCTTCCGCGGTTGCGGCGGATGTTGCCGAGTTGTGTCTTCTGACCGGCGGTGAGGTCGGCCGGGTTCTTCAACAGGCACCAGCGGCTGCCTTTGAACGCTTTCGCATATTTGGGGTCGTCGAGTTTTCGGAGCTGGCCCCACAACTCTCGCCGGACGTCATCGAGACCGTCGCCGACGAGTTTCACCAAGTGGAACACGTCAGCGCACACGAGCGCTTGGGGTGCGTGCCCCTCAGCACGAACCGATTTGAGGAACGCCGGCCCGAGATCCATCGAAACGGCCTGGATCATGGCGGATCGATCGGTGCCGAGCTCGGTGAAGAACTTGTCGAGCGTGCCAGAGTCCTTCCCTTC
>JANLPV010000174.1:0-62722 GCA_031367435.1 Actinomycetes bacterium
GCACCGACTCGCGCGCCGCGGACCAGGCTCGCCATGGATCATCGCCAACAAGATCGCCCGGCGTGCCGTACGGGTTGAGTGTCGGAGCGACACCTCGGGCCAACGATTCGATGTAGCCCTGCACGGCGATCACATGACCGAGCACGTCGCGTGCCGACCAACCCTCACAGGGCGACGGGTTCGACCATGCCGTGCTCGGCACCATGCGCACCACGTGGTCGAAGGCAGACACGGCTTTGGTGTACACGCGGAGACTGTCGGTCATCGACAGAGACTAACGGCCTCGCACGACCGCCTGAACGTACAACGGCCCCGTGCCCAAGCTGGCGTTCGGGTGGTCACTGTCCCATGCTTCATTCGCCCCAATGACGCTGCTCTTTGAAGGGGTCGCCGTACATGTTGTAGCCGTTCTTTTCCCAAAAGCCGGGCGCATCTCGATCGCGTAACTCGAGACTGCGCACCCACTTCGCGCTCTTCCAGAAATAGAGATGAGGCACCACGATGCGCACCGGTCCGCCGTGGATCGGTTCGATGTCTTCACCCTCGAACGCGTACGCAACAATTGCCTCATCGGTGGTGATATCGGCGAGCGGGATGTTGGTGGTGTAGCCGAACTCGGCGTGCTCCATCACATGCGTCGCGCCACCCTGCACACCCGCTCGAGCGAACAAATCGCTCACGCGCACACCGGTCCATGTGGTGTCGAATTTCGACCACTTCGTCACGCAATGAATATCGAACGTTGGCGTCACCGACGGCAGTTGCCTGAGTTCGTCAAGTGTGAGCGTGAACGGGTGATCGACCATCCCAAAGATGGTGAGCGTCCACTCGCCGTGCTCATACGTTGGTACGTCGCCCACATGCAACACGGGGAAGCGATCAGTGAGGTATTGGCCAGGAGGCAGACGAGCCGGGTCGATCCCCTTCGCCTTGAGTTCGTTTCGATTCCGTTCGAAGAAGCCCATTGGTTCATTCTCTCATGGGACCTATCGCTTGACGCCCCACCAACCGGCGCGGAGTAGATTCAGGCAATGAGCGATTCCGACTCGAACGACCCGCAGCCGCCTGCGCCTCCAACGCCGCCGGCACCGCCACCACCACCACCGCCGGCACCGCCACCACCACCAAGCATGGCTCCCCCGCCGGGCTACGTCGCCTACGGCGATCCGGACTACCGAGGCGCGGCGGCGATGCAACGCGTTGGTGGCCTGGCCAAGTCGATTTCGGTCTTGATGATGGTGCTCATACCGATGACGGTCATTTCGATCACCGTGAGCTTCGACGTGCGCAGCAAAGCGCGCAAGTTTCTCGACGGCACGATCAGCGAAACACAATTCAAGAACTCATTTGGTCTCACCGTCCTCGTCGGCGCGGTGATCGGCCTCGCCACGCTGGCCGCATTTGTGCTCACCATCATCTGGATGTTCCGACTCGCCAAGAATCAGCAGGCGCTCGGACGTATCGGCACGTGGTCGCCTGGCTGGGCGATCGGCGGTTGGTTCTTACCGCCGTGCGTGTTGTACGTCATCCCATTTCTGATGATGCGCGATCTGTGGCGAAGCTCGGATCCGCAATCGGGATCCGATTGGAAGAAGAACCCCGTTGGTTCAATCGTCAACATCTGGTGGGTTCTCTACGGCTTGGTTCCGGTGTTGTTCGTTAGCGTCACGTTCTCGGGTACGAACCTGCGCAGTCGATCGACGGTGGATGCTGCGAAAAATCTTGTGAAAACATTCAATGTTTCAACTGTGTCTGCGATCGTGCAGCTTGGCGCGGGCGTGGCATATCTTCTGCTGGTGCGACAACTCACGGCTCGCCATAAACAGCTCATCCGCGAGACCTGATGATTTTTCTGGTGCGTCATGCAAAGGCTGGCGAACGGCGTGACGACGCCGACGACACGCAACGCCCGCTGAGTAAAGCGGGTTGGCAGCAAGCCCGCGCGCTGGTCAAGCCGCTCGCGCGCGCCGGCGCGCACGGTGTGTTGTTGTCAAGTCCGTATGTTCGCTGCCACCAAACGCTCGAGCCACTCGCCGACCATCTCGGCATTGAAGTGAACATCGATCACCGTCTTGGCGAAGGCGAGTCCGTTATCGCCATGGTCGAAATGATTCACGCGCTGCCCGAAGGTGCCGCGCTGTGCAGCCACGGGGACATGATCCCCGACACGCTTGCCGCGTTGCAACGCCGCGGCTGTGACTTCGTGGGCGAGCCGAACTGGAAGAAGGCGTCGGTGTGGGTGATCGACCGCGACACCGAGGGCAACGCCGTCAGTGCAACAAGTTGGCCGCCGCCAAACGTCTGATCAGTTGTTCACGCGATTCAACTGTTGATGCGGGTCAGTTGTTGACGAGGCTGCCGCAGTGGAAGCCAGACCCATCGCGAACGCAATTGTCGCTCGTGGCGACATAGGCCCAGATCGCAACACCGATCGCAAGGAACACAAGACCGACGACGAGCCCGGCGATCGCGAGACCCTTCCCCTTGTTCGATCCGGTGGCCTTCATCTGCCCGCGGCTGACAATTCCAAAAATCACACCCAACAACGCCGGAATGGGGAACAGCCAGAAACACGGAATGATGTTGACGAGGCTGAGCACCAGGCTCGCAATACTGAGGCCGTTGGTGCCCTGCGGCGGCGCCTGCTGCATGCCACTGACAGGAAAGCCACCCATCGGGTTAGGCCCCGGCTGGTAGGGCGGGGGATTCTGACCTGGTGGCGGCGGGGGCGGCGGCGGAGTGCTCATACGCCGAGACGCTACTCGCGGTCCACGAGTACGAAGTGGACTATCGATGCGAGGGCCACGATCTGCGCGGTTATGCAGTTGTTATGGCGTGATCGCTGTCGCGGTGGACGTCGGGTCAAGACTGCTCGCGAATGCTTCGATCATGCCGCGCATTTCCGTTGGAGGATTGTTGGCCAAACACTCATCAGCGCGAACCTTCGCCGTCGCCAGATCTTTTTCGAAGCGGGCCGCAATGACTGCGAGGAAGCATCGTGGATCGGGAAACGTCGGGTCGATCTCGATCGCGCGCTCGAGATCTTTCTTGGCGATCTGCAGCGTGGCCGCGGCGTCGGCGGAGGTCTGATTCTGGGTGGAGATCGCGAGTAGCCAACCGGTATAGGTGCGTGCTTCGGCATTGTCGGGTTCGTTGCTCAGCACTTCGAGATAACGACGAGACGCGCCTGCCGGATCGGAGCCGAGCAGGGCGCGGGCCTCGCTGAGCAACACGGCCGCGCGATCGGGAGATGTACCACCAGTGATGGTGTCGCCGGGGAGGCGCTGACCAGATGAACGCGCGATCAGGAAACCGGCGACCAGCGCGATGAGCACGACGAACACCGCAACACCGGCGGCCGCGAACCAGTTGCGTGACGTGCGTGTCGGCAGCGCGGCGCGACCGTCTTCAAGATTGCGTAAGACCGCGGCGGCTCGTGCGGTGTACCCATCGCGCAACGCCTCGTAGTCGGATTCCTCTACGTCGCCGAACTCGTGCTCGCGCTCCAGGTCGGCCAACGAGCCGAGCAGAAAGCGACGCTCTTCTTCGAGTTCGGCCAAGCGATCAGGGTTCATGGGTGCGTTCCTGCTCGCGCATCGCGGCGCTGACGAGTGCCCGATCGTCGTCGGTGGGCACCGCGTCGGGTGCCATTTTCCATCGCCGAAATGCCACCGTCAGACCAGCAACAGCAAGCACAAGAGCAAACGCCGGCAAGGCCCATACCAACGCATCGAACCCAGACGCGTTGGGCACCAACAGTGTCTTCGTCCCGAACTGATTCTGCACGTATTGGATGATCTGATCATCGGTCGAGGTGCCTTGCTCGACAAAGCGTTTGATCTGTTGCTTGATGCCGCGCGCGGCCGACGCCTGCGATTCGTACACGCTCTCGCCATCGCAGGTGGGGCAGGCGAGTCGCTGTGAGATGCTGTCGATTCGATCGCTGTCGGTGAGCGGACCCGACGACCGAGCGCCACCAATTGCAAGTGCAACGATCACGACAACGAAGAGCACGAGCCAGCCGGGCCAACGCTTTAACGATGTGTTCAATGAGCTACTCACGAACCCGCCTTGGCCTGGCCCACGAGGCGAGTAAGTTGATCGTCAGTAGTGCCACCAAGGTGACGTGACACCACAAATCCGTTGGGGTCGATGATCCATGTCTCAGGAACCTTGGCCACGCCGAAGGCGACCTCGATGCGCGCATCGTCATCGGTGAGAATCGGCCAGGTGCCGCCGTTGTCGGCAAAGAACTTTTGCACCGCGCCGCGGTTGTCATCCCACACCACGGTGTACAGCTCGGCGCCGTCGCTGAGCTGGGCTTGCTCGGTCGCGAACTTCATCAGCTCGGGATGCTCTTGCACGCACGGCACACACGTGGAGTTGAAGAAGTTGAGCACGACCCAACTGCCCTTGCGTCGCTGCAGATCGAAGGGCTTGCCATCGAACGTTGTTGTTTTCACCACGGGTGCCGGCCGACCGAGCAACGGTGAATCGGCGGTCTCGGCCTCATTCGTCTTCGCGCCGATCAGGATGTAGAACAGACCCGCGATCACCGCGGTCACGCCGAGCACGATGAACGGAGCAACGCGGCGTGGTGACGTGCCTGCCGCCTCCTGCGACGCTGTGTCCGCGGCTGCCTCGTTGGTCGGTCGCTCAGACATTGGCAACGTCTGCAGTTTCCACGACAGTCACCTTCGGGTCTAGCTCCGCGATGTCATCAGCGGCATCATCGTCGTCATCGTCGAGCGGCACGGGTGCCGAGGTCGGTTGGGTTGGTAGGCGGCGACGCTTACCCGGGAACGCTGACAGCAGCGTTCCAAAGACCATCAGCGAGCCACCGATCCAGAGCCAGATGATGAGCGGCTTGATGAACACCTTCACTGGTGCGCTGGTTGAACCTGCCTTGGCACCCGACTCGAGCGTGAGGTAGATGTCGTTCACGAGACCGCTGCGCACCGAAGGCGTGGGGATATTGGTGCCAAAGTTGGTGAACTTGGTGATCGCAGGCGCATACGCCTGCCCGCCATCGACACGAATCTGCGCTCTGATTCCGTTGCTACGCGGCGTGGTAAACGACTGCACTTCGAGTAACTCGAATGTGTGGCCGGCGTAGCTGACTGGCCGACCGACTTCGAGGATGAGACGTGACGAGTGCGTGTAGCTCGTGGACGCAACAAGGGCGACAGCGACAATGATGACACCGATGTGCACGATCATGCCGCCGTTCGCCCGGCCGACGAGGCCGTGCCAACCCTGACGCCGCGTGGCCAACACCAACTGGCGCGATGCCGCGCCAGCAGCGAATCCGCCGAGGCCGAAGGCAAGGAGCGCTGCAAGCCCATGCGCGCCGAAGATCATCGGCACGATGATTGCCAAGGCACCGCCCCAGGCAGGCCAGAACAACCGCTCGCGCAGCAATTCGGTACTGGCCTTGCGCCACGGAAGTACGGGCGCGACGGCCATGAGGAACAACAACGTGAGACCGAACGGAATGGACAGACGCTCGAAGTACGGAGCACCCACTTTGATCGTGCGGTTCTGCAGCGCCTCGACGATGAGCGGGAACACGGTGCCGAGTAGCACGACGAACGCGAAGACCGTGAATACCACATTGTTCGCCAAGAACGCGCCCTCACGCGACAACGGTGAATCGATGGCGCCGGGCGAACGCAGCCGATCGCCGCGCCACGCGATGAGGCCGAGCGACACCACCATGATCAACCCGAAGAAGGCGAGCAGATACGGACCGATCGATCCGTTGCTGAAAGCATGCACGCTCTTGATGACTCCGGAACGAGTGAGGAACGTGCCCAGAATCGTGAGCGCAAACGTGGACACGAGCAGAGTGAGATTCCAGACGCGCAGCATGCCCCGACGCTCTTGCACCAACACCGAGTGAATGTATGCAGTGCCGGTGAGCCACGGCAGGAGGCTCGCGTTCTCGACCGGATCCCAGCCCCACACGCCGCTCCATCCGAGAACTTCGTAGCTCCACCAACCACCGAGGATGATGCCCACCGTGAGGAACCCCCACGCGAACAACGCGAAGCGCCGTGTCTCGCTCAGCCACCGTTCGCCGACACGGCCGGTGATCAGCGCGGCGATCGCGAACGCGAACGGAACCGTCATGCCCACATAGCCGAGGTACAGGATCGGTGGATGGAACAACACCAAGATGTGGTTCTGCAGCAATGGGTTGGGTCCCGGGCCGCTCGTGACGCCGATGACTCCACGTTTGAAGGCGTCGGCGGGTCCGAGGGTGAGCACGAAGAAGAACATGCACACCACGAACATCACCACGAGTGCCCATGCCACGAGCGGGTCGGACAGGCGTTTGCGGAACCGTTGCGCGATCACGACGGTGTAGGCAACGAGCACCAGCAACCACAGCAAGATGCTGCCTTCGAGCGCGCTCCAGATGGCAGTGACATTGAAGAGGAACGGCGTATCGGCGGAGCCGACCTGCTGCACATATTTCATCGACCAATCGCGTTGGATGAGCGCTCGTTCCATGACGACGAACGCACCGACGCCCGCGGCACAAACGCCCCAGGCATAGCGCTGCGTGCTGCGCAACAACTTGTGATCACTCGTGCGGATGCCGTACACGGTGGCCAACGCGCCGAAGGTGGCGCAGACCAACCCAATCAGCAGGATCGAGCGGCCAAGGGTGGCATTGATACCGGCAGCTAGCTCGACTGCGAACACGTTTTCGCCTCCGCGTTTGCCTTGGCGACGCGGTCCTTGTTTTTCTCGTTGTATTCGTTGCTGTGCTTCACCTCGACGTCGTCACCCTCGAACGTGCCCGCCTTCATCACACCGTGAACCACCACTGGAATGCACTCTTGAAACAAGCCGCCGGGTTCGCCAGAGTCGTAGACGACGGGCACGGTGACCCTGTTGAAGGTGATGTTGAAGGTGGTAACGCCGTTGTCGGTCTTGATGGACCCCTTATCTACGACACCCTGAATACGTAGACGGCGGCCTGCCTCGCAACCGCTCTTGTGACCGACCTCGTCGACGTTGCAGTAGTAATCGAGAGAAGTGGTGAGGAACTTGGTGATCACAAGGCCGCCGGCAATGAGCACCACGACAAGCAAGCCGATCGACACCATCTTGCGCCGCTGGCGCGGCTTTGATCTGGCCGCTGGTACAACCGGGCGGGGGCTCAGGTCCATGGTTTGTCCTTCGCCGGCAGTTGCGCCGCCAGCCGCTTGCCGCGCCGAATGACCGAAAATGCCATCAACGCAACGGAGGCGAACGTGACCACGTAGGAGGTGAGAATGAAGCCGATGTCTTCCATCTATTGCTCACCTTCGTCGCGGCGCATCTGTAGCGCATAATCGAGACCGGAATCGTCGAGCGCGTCCTGCATCGCGAGCACACGCTGGCGATGCAGGAGCATCCAGACGAACAACAGCGAGAAGGCAACAAGCGAGATGAACAGTGAGAACAACATCAGCCCATGCAGATTCACGTGGGTGCGATCGGCCACGCTGGAGTCCTGGTGCAGGCCGCGCCAGAGCTTGACGCTGAAGTGCACGAGTGGAATCTCGAACACGGCCAATAGCGCAACCACCGCCGAACGGCGCGCCCGTTGCTGATGACTCCCACCGAGACCGCGCACAGCGAGATAGCCGATGTAGGTGACGAACATGAACGCGGTGCTGGTGACGCGGGCGTCCCAGACCCAGAACTTGCCCCATGACAGTCGGCCCCACAGCGCACCGGCGAACAAGGTGAGCGCCATGAAGAGCACACCGATCTCTGCGCTCGCACCCGCAAAACGGTCCCACGTGAGCGACGAGGTGCGCTTCCAGAGGTATGCCGCAGATGACAGAGCGGTGACGGTGAAGGCCACATACGCGATCCACACCGTGCCAACGTGGATATAGAGAATGCGAACGCTGTCGCTCTGTTGCACGTCGGCAGGCGACAGAATCAGCCCGAAGACCGCTAGCGCGATCATGGCGATCAGCGTGGCGATGCCTAGTGCACGAGTGAACGAGGTACCGGTCGTGGAGCGGCCCGCTGACGGAGTCGTGGGTATCTGCGTCTCAGATTTCTGCATGCGTCATTCCTCGATCAGTGGCCCAAATGCAAGCGTGCCGCCCACGCCGAACAACGCAACGAATACAGCCAGCAGACCCACCCAGGGCCAACCGTCTGCAACCGTTGCGCCGCCGGTGCCGAGCGCAGCTTCCGTTGCGCGAGTGGCACCAATCAGCACAGGCGCCACCACCGGGAGCAAGAGGAGCGGGAGCAATGTTTCCCGTCCGCGAACACCGCCAGCAAGGCCGCCGTAGAGCGTACCCACCAAGGCGAGGCCGCAGGTCGCGGCAACGAAGGTAGTGACCAATAGCACCACCCCGCCCACGCGTAACTCGGTGCTATACAACACAACGGCGCTCACCAAAAGCACAAGTTCCAGCAGGGCCAACTGCGCGGCCAGGGCAAGGGCCTTACCGAGATAGATACCTGCCGGGTCGACGCCAGCGGCACGAAGTGCATCGGTTGCACCATCAGCATTCTCTATCGCGAACGAGCGCTGCACGAGGATCAGCAGGCTGAACAGCGTGGCCAACCACACGAGGCCCGGAGCGACGCGACTCACGACCGCATCACTATTCAGAGCGAACGCAAACATCACCATGACGATCGCAGCAAACGGGAGTACCTGATTCGTGACCACACGGCTACGAAGCTCGACCCGAAGATCCTTGGCGGCGATGAGGCGAGCGACGCGCAGCATCAGTCGGCCCCTTCGACAATCGTGCGGATCTGCCCGCCGACGACCTCGACCACTCGGCTCGCCAACGCACCCGCACGTTCGAGTTCGTGGCTGGCAACGATGATGGTGGCACCGGCAGATGTTGCCTCGCGCAAGGTGATGTCGAGCTCATCGCGGCCGCCGACGTCGAGTCCGGCATGCGGTTCATCGAGCAACCACAACTCGGCTCGACGTGCGATGAGACAGGCAAGCGCCGTCCGTCGCTTCTGGCCCGCTGAAAGCCGAGCGACCGGAACGTCGGCAAGCCGTTGGGCCAAACCCATTCGCTGTAACGCGGCCTCGACCTCGGCGCTACTCGCCTTCACTGTGGCCCCCCAAAACCGTACGTTCTCGGTGACGGTGAGGTCGGCGTAGAGGCCATTGGCGTGCCCGAGCAGACCGACGCGGCTGCGTACCGCTTCACGATTCGTACGTAAGTCGCACCCGAGCACGGTCGCCTCACCACGCGCCAACGGCAACAGGCCTGCGCAGAGGCGAAGCAGTGAGGTCTTACCTGCGCCGTTTGGACCCTGCAGCAAGACGATCTCACCGCGATCGACGCAGAGGTCGGCCCCGGCCAGTACGGGGAACTGACCCAGAACCGCAACTGCGTTGGAGAGGTGCACGACGGGATCCATGGGCACAGCCACGCTAGCGACGTTGATGCACGGCTGCCCAGCGGCGCGCCTTGAATTGACGGGTCGACCGCTATCGTCGTCGCGTGACCGACAACGATCGCCCCAGTGCGGATGCCAGCTCCGCAAACGCACTGGCGTCGTACAAGGTGAGTCGGTGGGATCGCCCTCCAGACCCGCACGACTGGCGCTGGGTCGTTGGCTATATGGGCAGGGCACTTATCACCGCAGGGTTGATGATGTTCGCGTTCGTGGGCTATCAACTGTGGGGCACGGGCATCCAAGAGGCCCGCTCGCAGGACCAGTTGGGCAAGGACTTCAAGACCGCCATCGCCGACGCAGGTTCCACCTCAACCACCACCGGCACGGTCAATCCAAACGCCACGGTGCCGGTGACAGGGCAACCTCCACCACCCGATCAGCCGTTTCCACATCAGATCAGCGAGGGTGAAGTCGTCGCCGCGGTGAGGATTGCGCGGATCGGCCTGAGCAAGTACGTGGTTGCCGGCGTTGGTGTGCACGATCTCCGGAAGGGAGTCGGGCACTTTCCCAACACACCATTTCCGGGCCAGCTCGGCAATTCCGCGATCGCCGGACATCGCACCACCTATGGTCAACCGTTCTACAGCCTCGACAAGTTGAAGCCCGGCGACGACATCGAAGTGTCGACAATTCTCGGCGGTACCTATGTCTATGTGGTCACGGGCAGCGAAGAAGTCGGCAAAGACGACTACCACGTGATCACCGACTCCGACCCGAAGAAGGCCACTCTCACACTCATCACGTGTACACCGATTGGCACGGCCAGCCGTCGACTCGTGATTCACGCTGAGCTCGATCAAGCACGATCGTCACCCGTCGGAAAGGCCGCGCTCTACTACGGTCAGACGCCGGGAGCCACCGGCGACACCGGCGCCAATGGGTTGCCCGACGATGTTACGAGCACGAGTTCGGCTCCGAATGCAACCACCGTGGTCGCCAGTAGCTCTAGCGTGCCCGCCGCTGCGACCACCATTCCTACGGCTACCACCACGCCCTCCAGGGTGGGGGGATTCGCTGCTCCCAATGACGCGTTCAATCAGGGTTGGTTCTCCGACAGCAACGCGTTCGTCCCCGTGATTCTCTGGGGTCTGCTGCTTCTCGCTGTCTGGCGCGGTTCGTACCAAATAGCAAAGCGATATAGGCGGTTGTGGCTCGCCTTCGTCGTCGGCTTCGTGCCGTTCGTGGTGGTGGCCTATTTCTTCTTCGAGAACGTAAACCGGCTACTTCCTGCCGCAATCTGAGCGTTCGCTCAATGGTTAGTGTCCCAAAAAACGCGGCGGCCGCTTGTCCAGAAAGGCCCGTCGACCCTCCTCGGCATCGCGGCTTGCCCAAGCCGCATCACGGGCCTGCTCAAAGAGTTCGTCGTATGCAGGCACTGGTGCCGACTGTTCGAGCGCAAGCTTGTGACCCGCCATGGTGAGCGGCGCGAGCTCGACGAGTTCATGTGCCCAGCCAAGCGCAGCCTGGAGATCGCCAACGCGGTGCACAGCCCCCGCGCTAACGAGCTGCGCGGTTGTATAGGTCTGCGCGGCGACAAGCATTGCGCGCGCGATCGACCATCCCATTTCGCGTGCGAGCCGTTCGACAGTCCAATGGTCGACAACAAGGCCCAACTTCGCTGCTGGTATCCCAAACACACTGCGCTCGGTTGCTACCCGAAGATCGCACGAGATCACCAACTGCGTTCCGGCACCAAGCGCCGGTCCGTCGATCGCAGCAATGGTCGGAATGGTTAGTTGGGTGAATCCACGCAACGCAGTGACGAGGGCATCAACGAACTCGCCGCTTTCCACACCGCTGAGATCGGCTCCCGCACAGAACGCCGGCGGAGCACCGGTGAGTACGAGGCATCGGGCATTGGCTGCGACTGCATCGAGTTGCGCTTGCCGCAACGACAACAGCGTTTCGTGATCAACCGCATTGCGCCTGTCGGGCCGATCGATGGTGACCAACGCAACACGGTCATGAAATGTGAGATGCACGGTCATTGGGTACTCCGCTCTACCATGCGTGGAGACTGTATGACTTCGCCCGACCAACCACCGTCCCCAACTGATCCGGTTCGCGCCCGTCGCGCGCTGGTGGCCAAATGGAATCAGATCGCGACGCGGGCTGGTTACTTGCTCTTTGCAGTCGCCATCGTCATGTTCTTCGTAGCACTCAGCACGAATTTCTCGCAGGGCAAGGTCACCATCATCACCACGAGCATGATCATCGGCTCGGTGTTGCTGGCTCCGGCGATCGTTGTTGGCTACGCCGTGAAGGCCGCCGAGAAAGACGACGTTGCCCGCGGGCTCTGACCGCTCCGTCGACACCACTGGCACTCGACACGGCTGAACTCGACACGGCTGCACTCGACACGACAGCACTCGACATCGCGGCACTCGACATCGCGGCACTCGACACAATGCCCTGCTCGGCGATTACCCTGAGGTAACAACTATGTCGACCCGCCTTCCCGCTTCCGCACGCCGCGAACAATTGCTCGACGTGGCACTCCAGGTGTTCGCCCGTCAGGGCTACCACGGTGCGTCGATGAACGACGTTGCCGATGCCGCCGGGGTGACCAAGCCCGTCGTGTATCAACACTTTGATTCAAAGCGCGATCTGTATCTTGCACTGCTCGAAGAGGTCGGCGAGCGACTCCTGACCGCCATTTCCAAAGCAACCGCCGGGGCAACCGATGGCAAGCATCAGACCGAGCTCGGCTTTCAGGCGTACTTTCGCTGGGTCGCCGACGATCACGACGCCTTTCTGTTGCTGTTCGGCAGCGGCGCACGCAGCGACGAGGAATTCAATGACGCGGTTCGCAAGGTAACTGCTCAGGTTGCCGAGGCAATCAAGCCGCTCATCGCGGCCGACATCGATCCCGAACATCAACGCACGCTTGCCCACGCGTTGGTTGGTCTGTCCGAGGGAGTCAGCCGACGCCTCGTCGACAACGGGACCGACTTCGACCCCGATCTACTCGCGCGTCAGGTGAGCAATCTTGCCTGGGCGGGTCTGCGTGCCGTGAGTCGACCTGGCAAGGGTTAAGCGACCCCGTCAGGCTTGCCGCGCGCTCGCCGTATTCGATCAGCGTTACAGGCGCAGCACTAGCCCCCGATACCCCTCGACAAAGCCCACACGCTTCAGTTCCTCAACATGCGCGCCACCGGCTGGCACTGCAGCACCATTCAGTTTGCGAACTTCAACTCCGCGCGCTCCGCCCTGTTTCACCAGTGACGCGAGCGCCGTGGCCCAGGCAAGGTTGGTCTCGCCCTCGGGGAACAACAGCAGATGATGGCTTCGACGATCAAACCACGCGAGCGCCTGGCCACCTGACAACACCACGAGAGCGCCTGCCGAGCGCGACGGGCGACCCGTGGTGATCGGCCAGGCGAGTGTGCCGCCATACGGTTGTGCGGGGTCGGTGGCAGCAAGCAACAGCGGTTCGGCAACGGCCTCGGGATGTAGGACGTCGGGACCTTCGCGCACGGCGCGCAGACGGTCGACAGCACCCGGCAGGCTGAACTGCGCGGCACCGAGGCCACTGACGAAATAGCCACGACGCACATTGCCGCGTTCCTCGAGCACTTTCAACACGCCATACACCGCGCTGAATCCACCAACGACGCCTTCGGAGGCAACTGCCTCGCGCGTGAGCACGCCATGCCGTTCGAGTAGTTGCATCGCGGACGCATGCGCCGCAGCTGTGCTGGAGGGGCGAGGCAGCAACAGCGGCTGCACCAGGCTCCAGCGGCCCGCACCCGACGGTGGCCCGAGGCGCGACAAGCGACCGGGGCGCGGACGCGAACGTGAACGCGAGGCAGCCGCACTCGCTCGGCGGGCACCAGTACCTGCACCTGAGATGACCGCACGCAAGGGTGCGAGCGAGTCGTTGGTGACTTCACCGGCCCACACGAGATCCCAGAGTGCGGTGAGAAGCTCTGCATCGGTTGCCGCCGGACTGGCACCGCGAACCTGCCCCCAGAAGCTGGCACCACATTCGCGGAGCAGATCACGGATGGCCTGATGCAGCTCGCCGTCGGGGGCCTCGAGCGGTTCGAAACCACCCGTCAGCAGCGGCACTTGATCGGCGAAATACAGCCGGACGCGACCATCGCCCGCACCGATAGCACCAGCACCGATCCACACAACCTCGCCGCTCGTGCACAGTTCGTCGAGATCGCCAGAGCGATAGCCGCGAACGCGCATGGGCAAGATCTCAGATTCAAGGGTGGATGCCACGAGCGCCGCCCCTTGCAGCAGACCGAGCGCCTCAACCACAGCATCGGTACCGCGACGATCGCTGGGGATGCCATGCCACACCGTGAGGAACCGCGCGAGGGCTTCGGGCTCGACCGGCTCGACCTCGCGGCGCAGTGCTGCCAGCGAGCGCCGACGCAGTTGGCGTAGGACATCGACATCACACCACTCGCGTGCGACGCCGTCGGGGCGGAACTCGCCGAGAACGAGTCGTTCTTCACTCTCGAGTGCCACCAACGCGCCCGCGACACGCTCGAGCGGCAGACCGAGGCGTCGCGCCGGCTCGAGCCCCACGAACGGACCATGAGTGCGCGCATAGCGTCGCAAGAGTTCTTCGAGCGGCCGCGCGACGGGATCGGTGAATGCCATCGGCAGGCCCATCGGCAACGAGCATCCGAGCGCGTCGCGGTAGCGGGCTGCGTCGTCTGCCGCGATGTAGCGATCTTCATCGGCGACGCGAACGCCGATCACCCGACGCTCGGCCAGGAGCATGTCGAGCCATGTCGTGGGCGCGGCGTCGCAGCGAAGATCGATCTCGGCCGCGCTCAGATCACCGACGCGTCGCAACACATCGTGCAGTTCGTCGGCCGAGCGAGCTCGCCGACCATCGCTGAGGCACTGCAGTTCGAGCTCGAGATCGGCGAGCACGCCGGCGTCGAGTAACTCACGAAGCTCTTCAGCGCCGAGTAGGTCGCGAAGCAAATCGCGATCGAGTGCGAGCGCGGCGGCACGGCGTTCGGCCAACGGTGCGTCGCCCTCATACATGTACGCGGCGATCCAATTGAAGAGCAGACTCTGCGCGAAGGGCGACGCCTTGGCGGTATCGACACTCACAATTCGCACGGAGCGACTGCGGATCTGGCCGAGCACTTCGCGCAGGGCCGGCACATCGAACACATCTTGCAGACACTCGCGGCTGGTCTCGAGCAGGATCGGAAAGGTCGGGTACTTCGCCGCCACCGCGAGCAGATCGGCGGCACGCTGACGTTGCTGCCAGAGCGGTGTGCGCCGATCGGGACGCCGCCGTGGTAACAACAATGCACGCGCCGCACACTCGCGAAAGCGAGCCGAGAACAACGACGTCTGCGGCAGGGTGGCCATGAGCAACTCGTCGATGTCTTCGGGATCGATCATCAGCTCGTTGACCGGCAGATCGTCGGCTGATTCCGGCAGGCGAATGACGATGCCGTCGTCGCCCCACATTGTTTCGATGGCCATGTCGTATCGATCGGCGAGTCGACGCTCGATCGCCATTGCCCATGGCGCATGCACCGGCGTGCCGAACGGCGTGAGAATGCACACCCGCCAATCACCGATTTCATCGCGAAAACGCTCGATAACCACGGTGCGGTCGTCGGGTACGACACCCGTGGCTTCGGCCTGCTCGGCGAGGTACATCATCACGTTGTTGGCCGCGAACTCATCGAGCGCATAGTCGGCACGGAGCACGGCCAGCGCGGCCGGATCTGACAGCGAACGGATCTCGCGTTGAAAGGCACCGAGCGCACGGCCAAGTTCGAGAGGTCGCCCAGGTCGATCGCCGTGCCAGAACGGCATCTTGCCTGGCTGACCAGGAGCGGGGGTGACCGTGACACGCTCGAACGTGATGTCCTCGATGCGCCAGGTGGACGCACCCAGCACGAACATTTCTCCGGGCCGCGACTCGTACACCATCTCTTCGTCGAGCTCGCCAACACGGGTGCCATCGGGGAGGAACACCCCGAACAGACCGCGATCGGGGATGGTGCCACCACTCGTGACGGCGAGACGCTTTGAGCCATCGCGGGCCCTGACCGTGTCATTGATTCGGTCCCACACGACGCGCGGGCGCAACTCGCCGAACTCGTCGCTGGGGTATCGCCCAGCGAGGAGATCGAGCGTGTTGTTGAACAGTTCGTCGGACAGTTCGGCAAAGTTCGCGCATCGGCGCACTAGGGCACGAAGCTCGGCAACCGGCACATCGGTGGCAGCCGCAGCAACGTGCGCGACAATCTGCTGGGCCAGAACATCGAGCGGATTGCGCATGTACCGCGTGGCTTCGATGAGGCCATCGACCATGCGCTTGGTGACAACCGCGGCTTCGAGCAGATCGCCACGATGTTTGGGGAACAACTTGCCTCGACTTGGTTCGCCCACCTGATGCCCGGCGCGGCCGATGCGCTGCAATCCGCGACTGACCGAGCCCGGTGACTCGACCTGAATGACAAGATCGACGGCACCCATATCGATGCCGAGTTCGAGACTGCTCGTGGCGACGATGGCGCGCAGTTGGCCGCGCTTGAGTTGGTCTTCGATGACGACGCGTTGCTCGCGCGCCAACGAGCCATGATGGGCTTTGACAAGTTCTTCGCGGAGCAGCCCCGAATCGGGATCGATCCCGATGCCAGCTTGCTCGGCAGCCTCGTTGAGCTTGGCGGCCATGCGTTCGGCTTGTCGCCTCGCGTTACAGAAGATGATCGTGCTGCGATGGGCGAGCACCAGTTCGAGCACCCGCGGATAGATGCTCGGCCAAATGCTGATGCGTTGACCATTGGCCGACGTTGCAAGCTTTGCCGCGCCAGGTTGGTTGGCGCGTTGGTTGGCGACTTGCCCAATGGCACCCATGTCTTCCATCGGAACGACGACTTCAACCTCAAGTGGCTTGCGAATGCCGGAATCGACAATCGAGACCGGACGCGGCTTGCCTGGCTCGCTGAGGCCCCCGAGAAAGCGGGCGACCTCTTCAAGCGGTCGTTGCGTGGCCGACAACCCAATGCGTTGCGGCGGCCGCGCCGTGATCTCTTCGAGACGCTCGAGCGACAGCATGAGATGCGCGCCGCGTTTGGTGGCGGCCATGGCGTGGATTTCGTCGATGATCACCGTCTCGACGCCGACGAGCGTGGCCGCTGCCGACGAGGTGAGCATGAGGTAGAGGCTCTCGGGCGTAGTGATGAGCAGATCGGGAGGACGACGAATGAGCGACTGGCGTTCCTTCGCGCTGGTGTCGCCGGTGCGCATTGCAACCACTGGTTGCACGAACGGTTCGCCGAGTCGCTCTGCAGCAAGCTGGATGCCCATGAGCGGCGATCGCAGGTTCTTCTCGACATCGAATGCCAGCGCGCGAAGCGGGGAGATGTAGAGCACGCGGGTGCGCATGGACTTATCGGGGAGGGGCGTGCTGACGAGCCGATCGATTGATGACAAGAACGCGGCGAGCGTCTTGCCGCTACCCGTCGGCGCACAGATCAGCGTGTGCTGCCCGGCCGAGATCGCCGGCCAACCCTGCACCTGCGCCGCGGTGGGCTGAGGAAACGAGGTGGCAAACCACGCACCCACGGCTGGCGAGAACCCATTGAGCACCTCGTGGTCAGCCATGTGGGCAACCCTACCCACGGGGTGTCGCAGAGTTTTCCGAGCCACAAAGGCAGCGTCGAGCGCGTCAGTTCTTGAGGTGCGACGGCATGGCCCCGCGCATTTCAGGAAACAGATCGTCGAGCGCTGGCGGGGGCGGCGGTTCGAGAATACGCGCGTCATGCGACCGCGGCCAGACGATGGGCGTGAGGTTGCTGGCGATGACCTCACCAACGCCAATGCCCACACGATCAACCGAATCGTGCCAACGCGAAGAGCCACGCGTGCTGCCATCGGCGAGGTAGATCACGGTGTGCACGCGACGGGTCCGTTGCGTTGTATTGGCATGTGCAAGGTGGACTGTGAGTCCATGATGGAAGGCGACGCTGCCCGCTGGCACCTCGACTGTGACCGGCTCTGCGCCGGCCAACGCGGGATGGTCGAGCAGGCTCGGTGGATCTTCATGACCAAAGATGTGCACGTATTCCTGCAGCCCAGCACGATGTGACGCGGGCACATAGGCCATCGCTCCAGAGGCAACCGTGCTGCCATCGATCGGAATCCACGCGGTGATGGTGTTCGCCTCGGCGATCGGCCAATACGGCTGATCCTGATGGCAATCGGTGGCGCGCCCACCAGCCTCCTTATACAGCGCCTGATCATGCCACAGGCGTATCGAGGCAACGCCCAAGAGTTCTGCCGCAGCCTGCGCAATTCGCGTGTTGAACGTGAGCGCCCGAACCCGCGGGTGGTCTTCCCACAGGTTGATGCATTGGATGAAGCTCTGTTCGTATCGCGACTTCTCGGCCACGACGCGAGTGTCGTGTGCTTTGCGATCGCTGACGGCCGCATCGACCGCGTCACCATGCAGCGCGAGTTCGTCGCTGCTCAACAGATCCGGTACCACGACGAAACCGTCACGCTGAAACTGCGCGATCAGGTCGGCGGCGACACGAGTCATCCGCCAACAATTGCATACGCGAACCGGTATGCGCGTCAGCGTGGCGGAGGCGTTCCGGTTGTGAGCAGGTGGCGGGCCCGAGCGACACCATTTGCCACAAAGCGTTGGCGTGCCGGAGCGGCGATGAAGCGCGCCGCTGCGGCGAGCGGCAGCCGCGACCCAGTAGCTGCGCTTTCGCAAATGGCGGCGCGCGCCACCTTGACGTGATGGGCGACGACGATGAGTGCGCCCGACCGATCATCGAGTGAAGCCGCCACGAGTGTGGCACCAACCTGGTCGATCGGCTCCACCATGGCGGCAGCCACCGCTTCGTCGGGCAATCCGCACGCGAGTGCTTCGCTCAGCTGCTGCATCAGTGCGGCGATCAACGTCGGCGACGCCGGAGCATGAGCCGGAGCCGTGGCCGTGGCAGGAGCCGGAGCATCGGAGACACCATTGCGGCCACCGTCGACGACGTGAAAGACCGTGTAGAACGCAAGCCTCGCGGCGCATGCGGACGGCTCGGTGTGCCACGCCCAGCGAGCCGCGTTTACATACGTGAGTGAGTGCGTGATGTCGAGCCAGCCGTATCCCGACACCTCCGGATGCTGTTCATGAACGAGATCGTGGCGCAGCATCCGCTCGCTTGCGGCAAGCGACACAGCATCGAGAATTCCCACGATCCCGGCACCACGATCGAGCGCTTCACTGGCTGCGCGAACCGCCGCCGCCTGATCTGAACCGAGCAACACATCGACCATCTCGGCTCGCCCGGTAGATGCCCATGTTGGGTTCGGGTGCATACTCCAGCGTTGATCGAGCTGAGCGTCATCGAGAGCGCGTAGGAACGGCCGCATGTACGGCAGCCGATCTTCGCGGGTGCTGTCGACGAGCATCACCGCTACATGCCCCAACACCTCGGGTGCTCGCGACCAACCCACTGCGTCGAGCATCTCGAACGCCTTTTGCACGTAGATCGCACCATGCCCGAAGGCGAGATGATGAGCACCCAACGGTCCGATCAACCAACGCGCCGCATCGTCGCGTCCGAGCCCGTTCTGCAACGCACCGGTGAGCAGTGCGTCGGCATCATCGGCTCGTTCAGTCTCTATCAACTCGCGAAACTGCGCGGCTGCAGCTGCATCTATTGTCGCATCGGATCGAGGGGCAAGACGCGGTCGAGTCGGGCGACGCAACTCCGATTCAGCCAATGCGGCAACGGCCTGCGCAATTGGCACCAGACGATCATCGCCACGCATACCGTTGAGAGCCGTGATGCAATCCGTGGTCATCGCGAGCGCGTGATTCCAGCCGTACTCCGTTCGACCGATCGTGCGTTGCACGCCTTCCCAGATGATGTCGATGGGATCGGCACCGGCATGCAGCAAACGCAGACTGTCGCGGGCGATCTGACCCGAGTACGACGAATCGATGCCGCGCGCCAGACTCTCGAACGCGCTCGCGCGCACTTCGTCGTCGCCGGGTTCCGTAACCGTTACGACGACATCATCGCCATCGATGGTCACCTCGTGCGTAGCCACGTTCTCCTCGCCGAGCACACATGCTCCGTCAGCGACGTTGAACTTCCAGTTATGCCACTCGCAGGTGAGAAGCTCACCATCAAGAGCCCCCTTCACGAGGCCATAGCCCTCATGTGGACACGCGTTGTCGAGCGCGTGGAAGCCGGTCGATGTGTGCACGAGCACCAAGCGGTGGCTGCCCACGCGAACCATCTTCATCGTGCCGAGGGGCATCTCCGACACCTGTGCAACCGATGTTTGGGTGATCTTTCCTGACATGTCAGCCTCCGGCAAGCAGTGTGCAACGTGGCGGCGAATAAGTCAAGCGTTCGCTTTCTTTATTAAAGACTCACCTGGTCAGCAGCTAATTGGTTATTCGCCACATCCATCAGCGTTGTAACTGCGCACCATTGCCGACACACTCGCAGGCTCCATGACAGCCCTCCGTTCGCGCCGATGACTGCCATTCGCCTTCGCCCGTGGCAGCGGGCCGCGTTCGACAAATTCACGGCGCTGAGCGACGACGAGCCCACGTTCTTGGCGGTCGCTACACCGGGCGCAGGTAAAACCACGTTCGCTCTCGCATGTGCGCGATGGGCACTGGCGCAACAACGGCGACGTCTCGTCGTGGTCGCACCCACCAGCCACCTCAAGGTGCAATGGAGTCTGGCCGCGCACCGACTCGGCCTGCAGCTTGATCCCGATTGGACCCCCGGTGGCGGCGTTGCCAAAGACGTGCACGGCATCGTCACCACGTTTCAACAGGTGGCCACCGGCGACACGGCAAACGTGCTCAAGGGCGTGGCCCACGATGCGTTCGTGATTCTCGACGAGTTGCATCACGCCGGCGATGAGAAGGCGTGGGGCGATGCGGTGCGGCTGGCGTTCTCTGGCGCACACCGACGACTCTGCCTGTCGGGTACTCCGTTCCGCAGCGACACCGCTTCGATTCCATTCGTTCGCTACGACGACGGTCAGGCATACGCGGACTATGAGTACGGATACGGCGATGCACTGCGCGACGGCGGTGTTGTGCGTCCTGTGTACTTCCCGCGCGTCGACGGCAACATGGAATGGAGCGCTCCCGACGGTGCTGTGCTTTCGGCGTCGTTCCAAGATGAACTCGATCGCGATGGGATGAGCCAACGGCTTCGGGCCGCGCTGAGCCTCGACGGCGAGTGGTTGCCTCACGTACTCGAGCAGGCACATGAGCGGCTCATGTACTTGCGCGACCAGCAGCCAACCGCTGGCGGACTTGTGATGGCGATGGATCAAGATCACGCTCACGCAATCGCTCGTCTGATCAGGGTGCGTCTTGGCACCCCAGCCGATGTCGTGGTGAGCGACGACCCCGGTGCCTCCAAGAAGATCTCCGCATTCGCGTCGTCTGACGCGCCCTGGCTCGTGTCGGTGCGGATGGTGTCAGAGGGCGTCGACATTCCCCGGCTACGCATCGGCGTGTACGCGAGCACCGTGTCGACCGAGTTGTTTTTCCGTCAGGCCGTCGGGCGTTTTGTGCGTTGGCAGAGCGGACAACCCTCACAGAAAGCGTTCGTGTACCTGCCCGACGATCCCCGTCTTCGGTCGCACGCCTTCCAGATCATGGAGTCTCGCCGGCACGTGTTGCGCCGCTTCGAAATTGGTGACGACCTCATGGAAACCGGCAACCCCGAAATCGATGCACCGTTCGACGAGATTCCGCAGGACTTCGCGCCGGAGCAACTGTCGTTGTTCAGCGTGCTGTCGGCTGTGGCGACCGGCATGCAGATTCATGCGATGACGCCGTCCGGCATCGCGATTCCGTTCGAGCTCGGCGTCGACGAACCCGAGTTGCCTGAACCGTCCTTTGAGGATGATCCCTTCTTGGAACTCGACCTCGCGGACATACCCACCGAGGCGGGTTGGGGTCCGGCTTCCGGACGGAGCATCTTCGAAATCAAAGTGGAACTGCGCGAGCGCAATGCAGCATTGGCCAAGCGCCTCGTCGACTTCACCGCATGGAGCCACGGCCGCGTGAACGGTGAGATGAACCGACTCGCCAACGTCACCGCCGTGTCGAGCGCGACCACCGATCAACTCGAACGTCGTCTTCGTAAGTCAGAGGAATGGTTGGCGCAACTTCGCAAGCGACGATGACCTGGCGATTGCCTTGCGCGATCTCGCGAGCGGCTCGCCGGGCCAGCTCACACCGCTACGAGTTGATCTTTCCTTTCTCATGGACGCGCTCGACGAGTCAGAAGCCACCTGCTCGTTCATCGACCTTCAAACTGGCATGGTTTGGCCGGCCGACCTGATCGATTTCGACCAAGGACCCACCGATTTCGATCCGGATGACGAAACCCGATGGCTCGCCGTCACCGGGCTTGGTTCCCGCGCTGCTTGGCGGCTCATGGAAAGCTTCACCGCGACCATTGACGACCAACGCCTCAAAAGCCAACTCGAGCAAGCCATCAACAGTCCCGACGCCTTCCGCCGTTTCATGACCACGCTCGAAAGACACGCCGACCAATTCACCCGCTGGCACCGATACCGCAACGATGCCGGACTCGGACAAGCCCGCCACTGGCTCGCCAACCACGGCTACCGACCAATAGAAGATTGATCGCGTCACACAAAGAATCAGTTGCAAAACAGCGCCAGAGTGGGCATTACGCGCTGTATGCCCGCACCCTGTGTGTTCAGCCTCCCAACGGGATTGGATGAACTGCGGCGAGTCAGCGAGGAGGACTACGGCTTCCTCGCTGGGCGAAATGCCACGAGACTAGGGCGCTCATCATGCCGTCGCCGGGGCCGCCGGACGAGGTCGTCGTCAGTGGTTCGGTGGTGCGGTGAACAGGCCAGGGCCGAAGATGGCCATGACAAGCATCCCGACGGCAAGCCCCAGCACGATCGTGTACGTGCCCCAACGCAGACCGGAGAGCTTCAGGCCGAGAGCGCGGTCCAAAGCGAGATGCCCGGGGCCGTGGTACGCGATGGCAACACCCACGGCGAGCATCCACAGTTGCACGTAGAAACCGGGGAGCTCGCCGTGGCCGAACAGGCCGTCGGGCCATTGGACACTGACGAACTGGAATGAGACCCCGATGACTGCGGCGGCGCCCAGCGGTGTGAGCAGACCGAGGATGAGCAGTGCACCTGCGGTCACCTCAGTGGCCGTCAAGATGCACGACAGGAAGTAGGTGTGGTCGTACCCGAAGAACGTGATGATGCCGTCGGCGTACTCACGCGTGCTCGACGTGTGCCCCAAGATCGACCACGAGACCAACTTGCTCATCCCTTGGCCGAGCACGACCACGCCGAAGACGATGCGCACGATGCAGGCCGCCAGTTCATTCGAGTTCAGCGGACCTCCGACAAATCGTTGGAACGTCGTTGGTGCGCCGGCCGATTCCACGTCGGGATCCGGCGGCGCGGTTGCAGCATCGCTCGTCACGATGTCCCCCTTTCCGTTCCCTTGGATGGCCCGTACATATCACACCGGCACCGCGCCGTCAGGAAGGTCGACGTGCGCGGAAGACGATCGCCCAGTCGTGCGACATGCTCACCACCGTCCGGCCGCTGCAGAACTCATGCCAGCCGCCACTGATCTCGAAGCGGGATCAGACAGGAGTCGCGAAGCGCAGAGCTGTCAGTCGGTACTCGTAGTTCTGTTTGCAACAACACCCTTGCGCTCGGTACAAATACCGGGCAATCGGCGCTACCTCGGGTCGCACAGATCGGGAATCCTGCACAGTCGTGCCAACGTAATCAGGCCCGCTTCGGAGCCAGGCCAATGTTGGCGAACGACCTCGGGTCCTGCGCGCCGGATCACGCCTCGCAACACGAGTCCGGTGATGATGGCATCGTCCGCGTAGCCAATCACCGGAACGAAATCGGGAACCAGGTCGATCGGCATCGCAAGGTAGGCCAGCAGCAGGACTAGTCGAAGTCGAATGGTTCGGCTCAGAGCCTGCTCACGGCTCAGCCGGCTAACAAGGCGGATGGTGTCCGGCAGGATTCTCACCGAGTCCCGCATCGTACTCCCATCCGGTCTGAGCACGGCCAGGCACGCCAGCAAGAGGAGCCACAGCATGGCGAGACCAGCGATCGCTGCGACGAGGAACGTGACGATTGTTCGCAAGGTGTTCCAGTATGGCGACAGCTGTCGGTTGGCGACGAAAACTGACCTAAGGGCCACACCAGATCTGCTTGGTGTGATTGTTCTGTATGCAACTACCCACTTGCTTTCGTGGCCACGATCAGGGCAATCTGCGTCAGATGAAAACAGACCGCGGCGAGATCGTGGTGATCTTTCGGGGCGCCCTTCGAGAAAATGCCTCGCTCTCCGACTACGGAGAACTCAGCGCCCGGATGACCGACATCGTCTCCGGCCTTCCGGGGTTCATCTCAAAGGAACTTGTGTCCTCAGCTGAGGGTGGAGGCGCCTTGATCGTAAGGTTCGAGAACGAGACAGCACTCGAGGTTTGGCGTACGCATCCGGAGCATGTCGCAGTGATGCAGCGCGGACGCGATGACTTCTACGCGTCCTACACCATGCAGGTCTGCAAGGTCATCCGTGAGTCGAGTTTCCCAGCGAACTAACGCACACCTACCTGCCGATCGGCGGCTCGGAGAACACCGAGGCTCTTCCCGTCATCGAATCCTGACCACCGGTTGCCGATGCGCCCGGGCCTGACGCTGTAACGATCTACCCCGCCAGTGAAGTCTGAATGCACTCGGCGGCGGCCATGATCGCCGGCGCTGCTTCCTCGGCAAGCATGATCGGTGTCACCTTCGCCTCAGCGCATGGCATCATCGATGCAAATCGCTCAAGAATGTCTGAGGGATCATCGGCCTCGACGATGAGGAAATTTGTGCGACCATCGAGCGCCGCGTACATCGTCCGCGAGGTGATGCCCATCGATGACGCATCGGGCAGCGAGACCATCAACGCGAGCAGGTCCAACGTGGCCTTCGGCCCTTGCCCGGAAACGACGGTTGCTTCGATGAGGTGGCGCATTTCAACACCGTACTTTGTGCGATACGGCGCCCGTTTCCGGTGCTCATCAGGCCGAGATTCGCAGTGGCGAAAATGCCGACCGCCTCCTGTGCCGAGACCCTGGCGGGTAACGCCGATCTGTAGATATTCCGGCAATCGTGGAGGCTTTACGGGGAGCGGTCAAAGCGAACGAAGCCGTAGTCCCCGGATTGAGTCGAAGTGCTTGCGGTTCCTCGTGACGAGTCCGAGCCCGTACTCAACGGCGGTCGCGGCGACGAGTGCGTCGGGAAGTCGGACTCCGAACTCCCGCACGATCCGACCGGCGCGCTCGGCCACAGCACGGTCGACGCCGAGCTCTCTGAAAGGCGCGAGCAGTTGACTGGAGAGGTTCGTAGCGGTGTTGCCGACGAAGAGTTCGGCGCGGGTGACCACCGATTAGTGGAGCCTGTGCCGACCGGGTACGAGAGCAACTACGCCGCGGAGGTGGTCGATGAAAATGTCGGTGTCGACGAGAAGATCAGCCACGCTGCCACTCGTCGCGCGAGGGCGCGGTCGCAGACGATGCGGCACCAAACGTGGCCGTGAGAGCCGTGGTGGCGTCGGCGGCGTCGGTCAGGTAATCATCGAGAGCCCGGCGGATGATCACGGCCATGGGGACTCCCTCGGAGTCAGCCATTTGGTCGACCTTCCTGCGCTGCTCCTCGGTGAGGTAGACCTGTGTCCGTGTTGCTGACATACAGCAACTCTATACAGCAGTTGAGCGGCTGGAAAGCGCTCAAGAGGTACCAGTCGCCTGCGCCAGATCCACCGCTCGGGCGCGGACGAAATCATGAGAAGACGGAGGCCGAAGGCCCTCCGAACGTTCTGAAGCCGTACTGCTTCCCACTGTTGTCGGTGTAGTCGATCTCCGATGCGCTGTTACGGATAGCCGTGCCGGATTGACGCACCCTTGGTCCAGCGTCGGCCCGTCCCTCGAATCGCTTGAGTCTGTCGTTGGCTTGCAGCGGTAGCCTCAGAGCATGCCCAGCTCTGGTGAGCACCACCCCGCGTTCGAGGAATACTGCGAGTGTATTTTCGAGCTGCAAGAAGACGACGTCGATGTCATTCAGGCGCGCATCGTCGAGCGGTTGCACGTGAGTCGTCCGGCCGTGTCAGAGATGATTCGTCGGCTCGAAACCGAAGCGCTCATCACCTTCACCGGCACCAGTATTCGGCTCACGCCCGCCGGTGCCAAACTTGCCCAGCAGGTCGTGCGCCGGCACCGATTGGCCGAGCGCTTCCTCACCGACATCCTCGGTTTGTCCTGGGCCGAAGCACACCACGAGGCTGGCCGATGGGAACACGTCATCAGTGAGAATGTCGAGATCGCGATGGACCATCTGCTCGGCAGCCCCACCACATGCCCGCACGGCAATCCCATCCCCGGCAGCGATTATGAAGCACCCGATGCGCATCGGCTCATCGATCTCGCCGTCGGCGATGGTTTCACGGTCAGTCGTATTCCTGAAGAACTCGAGTTCACGCCCGGTCTGCTCGACTTCCTCGAGGGTGCGTCATTGCTGCCCGGCAGAGTTGGCACCGTTACCGCTACATCAACTGACGGCACCATGACCGTCGAAGTCGCCGGCGCTCCGGTACGAGTTGGAGCATTCGCCAGTGCGCGCATTCTTGTCACTGCCTAGATCTCCGGTTTCTAGAAACTCAATGTCGATCAGAACCGGCGCAGTCGTAGTCCTCGCCCTCAGCTTGTCCGCCTGTGCGAAGACCACGATCGACACATCGATTACGGCCCCGCCAAAGATTGCTGTCACCACAACGCTTCCTTCTGGACCTGCCGCCGAGTTACTACCACGGCTGGTCACCGAGGCGGGCAAGCTCTCGAACCTCATTGGTTCAGGAGCGGGCAAGAACGATCAGATGCAACTCATCAATCACCTGTGGGCTGCGGCACGGACCGAGGTCGATGCCAAAGATGCCGACATCGCGGTCACCTTCGATGCTGCCGTCGATTTATGCGCAAAGGCGACGCAGTTCAATCGTCCAGCCGACGCTGATCGGTGCGTACGCAACCTCACAACACTCACCAACAGCTACCTCGGTTAGCTCGCTGGGTAGCCCAGCAAACACATCGGTTCAGGATTGCTCGAGCATCGCATCGGGCAGCGGCTGTGCATGCACGATGCTCAATCGGCGGGTGCTTCGCGTGAGTGCCACATAGAGCGCACGCAATCCCTGCATTTCGTCGGCGACGATGGCCGCCGGTTCGACCACCACAACACCGTCGAGTTCGAGGCCCTTCACGACGCTGACGGGAACCACGGTGACACCAGTGTCGAGAGCGGTTCGCGTTGCACGTCCGTGCTTGATGCTCGCCGCAGTGAGCGCTGCCGAAATCATCTCCACCATCGGGTCGGGAGCGACAACGGCAATGTTGCCATCGACGATCTCACTGACGAGCCGCGCCGTCTCGGCGGCGACCGCTGCACCTAATGCATCGGCCGAATCGACGTGGATGTAGTCGGGGAAATCCTCGCCCTGACGCACAGCGGTTGGCGGCCGCAAAGTTGGTGTTGCGGCAAGCATCACGCGATTGGCGACATCCATGATCTGCGCAGGAATTCGGTATCCAACGCTGAGGCCGATCACGCGACTGCCCTTGCGATCGGGCAGATGCTTCACAACGTCGTCCCAACTGTTGGGTGCAAGCGCGCCGGTGGCCTGGGCGATGTCGCCAACCACGGTCATCGAACCGTTGAGCGAGCGCCGCGAGGCCATACGCAACTGCATCGGCGTGAGGTCTTGCACTTCGTCGATGACGATGTGGCCATAGGTGCGGATCTCGTCGAGTTCCTCGGGGCCGCCCGACTTGGCCGGACGCTGACCGAGGTAACTGCGGGCTTCGTCGAGCAATGCGATGTCTGAATCGCTCCAGCGGACGCTGTCGAGATCTTCGACGCGGGGACGATATAGCGACAGATACTCGGTCTCGCTGAGGTGCTTCTCCGCGGCGAGTTTGAGCAACGCCTTCGAACCGAAGAGGTCATGCAGCAACTCCGCCGGTGTGAGCACGGGCCACATCCGTTCCAACGCCTGACGTACCTCAGGAAGATGACGCAGACCTTCCTTTGCTTGCGCGGGCGTGAGGTCGGCCTCTCGCCACGTGGCCGCCATCGATGCCCAGACTTCGGCTTCCACCCACCGCCGCCCGGCGTTATGGCGGCGGAAGCGACGCTGTGCGGCGCGAACGATACGCATCGACTCTTGTGCGCGAAGGCGTAGGTAACCGGTGCGGAAGCCAACGACGAGGTCGTCGCGAATTGGACGTTCGCGATCGGTGACTGCTTTGTCGACGACCAGCGACATGCGCAGATCACCCTTGGTGCGCGCCGTCAGTGGAGCATCGTGGCCACCCCACGTCACATCGTGAACGAGATCGCCAAGCACGACCTGCTCGACGCCGGCCTCGCCGAGCGAGGGCAGTACCCGCTCGATGTAGCGAAGGAAGACGCGGTTGGGTCCGATGACGAGCACGCCTTGATCCTCGAGCGGAAACCTGAACGTGTAGAGCAGATATGCGGCGCGGTGCAACGCAACGACCGTCTTGCCGGTGCCGGGACCACCCTGCACTACGAGCACACCAGCTTGTGGTGAGCGAATGATTTCATCCTGCTCACCCTGAATCGTGGCGACGATGTCGCCGAGCTGGCCCGTGCGTCCGCGCTCGAGCACCGCGAGCAGCGTGCTGTAGCCGCGCAGTCCGGCGCCCGGCTTTGCATCGACGCCTTCGTCGGCACCAACGCCGAGATGACCATCACCGAAGAGTTCATCTTCGATACCGAGCAGGTTGCGACCCTGCACTGCGAAGTGGCGACGACGGGCGAGGCCCATCGGCTCGCGCCCAGTGGCGCGATAGAACGGCTCGGCCACGGGTGCACGCCAATCGACTACCACCGGCTCGCGGTTGTCGTCGGCCACTGCGAGACGGCCGATGTGGAAGCTCTCAGTTGGGCCTGGCTCATCAGCGACGCCGTCACCTTCGAGCGGTTCGCGATGGCGATCGATCCGGCCGAACACCAGCGCCGCATCGCCCAAATCGAGCTGCGTGAGCCGATTGACGAGTGTTTCATCGAACACGTCGCGCTCGTAGCGCGCCTGCACGGTGCCCCCGAGGGTGCCCTCGTGGATATTGCGCAGTTTCCAGGCGTCGGTGCGGCTCGTTTCGAGGCACCCGTAGGCGTGATCGATGTAGGCCTGTTCGTCTGCGAGATCGGGGTGTTGGTGCGTCATGGGGATTGGGGCCTGCGCGAGGTGGTTTTCCTCAAACAGGGTCGGAAAACTCTATCGGCGCTATGACGTTGTTGCGATGCCACCGTCGACAGGGATGACGGCGCCCGTCACGTAGGCCCCAGCCCGGCTGGCCAGATACACTGCGACGCCGGCCATGTCATCGGGGCGACCAATCCGCCCGAGAGGCGACGAGCGGGCGATGGAATCACCGAACGTCTCCAGGGTTGCGGCCATCATCTTGCTTTCGAATGGACCTGGAGCGATTGCATTGACCGTTATGTGTTGTGGCCCGAGCTTGCGCGCCAAGGTACGAGTGAGGTGATGCACCCCGGCCTTGCTTGCCGCGTACGAATAGGTGTCCATGGGGTTCACATGGAGGCCATCGATCGAACCGATGTTGATGATGCGTGCGGGATCATCACGCGTACCGCCAGCGCGAAGGTTGGGCAACAGCGTCTGGGTGAGGAAGAACAACGACTTCACGTTGGTGTCCATCACCTTGTCCCACGCCGCCTCGGTGAAATCATCGAGTGGCATCCCCCACGTCGCACCAGCGTTGTTGACGAGAATATTCAACGTGGGAAAGCGCTCCGCCACCTGCGCGGCCAGTGTTCGACAACCCTCAACCGTGCTGACATCGGCAGGAATCGCGTGCACATCCCCATGCTCGGCGAGGCTCACTTGCGCGGCCATCAGCTCCTGCGCCTTCCGCGAGCTGACGATCACCGCTGCGCCGGCGTCGAGCAGACCCCTGGCGATCATCGCGCCAATGCCACGACTGCCACCGGTGACGAGCGCGGTTTTTCCGGACAGGGAGAACAGATCAGAAGACATCGCACGATTGTGCAACATCAGGCGCTCACAGCTCGCACTCACCTTCAGTGGAGGTGAATTCGGGCGATTCGGTGCGCGACGGGTGTTCTCGCGGGCGCTGGTCGTACGCCAATAGTCCATACGACCCATTGCTCTTCACCGCTGCGGGCGGTTGAATTGAGAAATTCGTGATATTTGAGGTCAGAGGAACGGGCGATGAAGGCAACAATGAGAACGGGAATTGCACTGACCGTGGTTGGGGCAATCCTGGCAATTGGGTCGTTGACCCACGATGCTTCGGCCTCCAACGTGGTCGCGGTGCAGCCTGGTGACACAATCTCGGCGAACAACATCCCGTACGACAGTGCCGGAAAGCCGTGCGATCCCACCCGCGACGGCTGGCACTTCATCATGAACGGCCTCAACTATGCCACCGGCGCAACAATCGACAGCGCTGATTTTGGACCGATTCACATCACCTTTAGCGACCTTTCCACTGCGGATGCCACCTTCACTAACCTCGCTGGTTCTGCAGTGGCCCATTTCCTGAACAACGCCGTCAACCAAGTCGGTGCCTTCACCATCAACTCAGCAACGATGAAGTTCCCTGCCGCCAGCGATATCACCTCGTACACCAACCTCGTGATCAGCCACTCGCCTTGCCAGCCGCAGGTACCACCGACAACGGTGCAGGGCACAACCACAACTGTCGGGGCAACAACCACGACAGCAGCAGCCACCACCACAACCGCTGGCGCCACCACCACAACCGCAGCAGCCACCACCACAACCGCAGCAGCCACCACCACAACCGCTGGCGCCACCACCACAACCGCTGGCGCCACCACCACAACCGCTGGCGCCACCACCACAACCGCTGGCGCCACGACGACAACCGCAGCAGCCACGACGACGACGACGCTACGGTCCAGCGAGGACCCCACCACAACACCCGCACCGACAACCACGGTGGTCCTCGCGGCTTTATCACCAACCGCGCCAACGGCGCCCACCGTGCTACCGGTTACCGGTGGTTCATCCAGCCCCACGTTGTTATTGGGCCTGGCCGCACTCCTCATCGGCATGGGTCTCATGGTCATGACCCGCCGCCAGCAGCGCAGCTAACGCCATTCACGGACACAAAGGAGCGGCCAGCAGGACGGCTAGCTCGAGCGTCGGACCACTCGGCGCGCCGATAGCGTTCGACACGTGATCAGCGGCCCATCGAACGATCCGTTTCTTGCCGCTGCCCGTGGTAAGCGAGCAACGCATACTCCCGTGTGGTTTATGCGTCAGGCGGGCCGCAGCTTGCCCGAATACAAGGCCATTCGAGGCGAGGGCAGCATCCTGCACGCGATCAAGAACCCCGATCTGTCGGCGCAGATTACCCTGCAACCAGTGTTGCGATATGGCGTCGATGCCGCCGTGCTGTACAGCGACATCGTGGTGCCAGCGCACGCCATCGGCTTCGGTATCGATGTTGCGCCGGGCACGGGTCCGGTTGCCAGCGTGCCGTTCCGCAGCGCGGCCGACCTCGCTCGGGTGCGCCCGCTCGAACCGGAGACCGACACGCCGTATGTAATCGAAACGTGTCGCATTCTCGCCGCCGAACTCAAGGTGCCGCTTCTTGCGTTTGCGGGCGCACCGTTCACCGTTGCGAGCTACCTCATCGAGGGTCGTCCCAGCCGAACGTATGAGCACACCAAAGCGCTCATGCACACCGATGAGACAACGTGGCATTCGTTGATGGATCGCCTCGCCGATCACGCGATTGCCTCCATCCGCAGCCAACTCGATGCCGGCGGCGCAGCGTTTCAACTGTTCGACTCGTGGGCTGGAGCGTTGAGCAAGATCGATTACGAACGGTTCGCAATGCCGCATTCGGCCAAGGTGTTCCGCGAGCTTGGCGCGAGTCATCCTCAGGTGCCGGGCATTCATTTCGGTATCGGTTGCGATCACATCCTCGAGCCGATGTACGGCGCCGGCGCGCAGGTGATGGGTCTTGATTGGCGTACGCGAATTGCGGACGCGCGTGATCGACTCGGCTCTGAGACGGTTGTGCAGGGCAACCTCGACCCTGCCCTCGTTCTTGCCGGGTGGCCGGTGGCGAAGCAAGGCTGCGATGCCGTACTGGCCGACAACGGTGGCCATCCCGGACACATCTTCAATCTTGGGCACGGCGTGCAGCCCAACACCGACCCTGGCGTGCTTGAGCACATCGTTGCCTACGTCCATGAGAGCACGAGGCACTCATGAGTGCGCCGCGTACTGCCGTGTTACTGATGGCCTACGGCACGCCGCGCACACGCGACGAGATTCTGCCGTATTACACCGATATTCGCCGGGGTCGTGCGCCCACCGACGAACAGCTGCTCGACCTCATGAATCGATATGAGGCCATCGGGGGTATTTCACCGTTGGCCGAACGCACGCAGGCCCAACGCGATGCGCTGCAGGCGGCGCTCGATCAGCAGGCGCCGGGTGAATATCTCGTCACTCTCGGCCTCAAGCACGCCGCTCCAATGATCGAAACCGCAATCGACGAACTCGCCGCGTTGGGTGTGCGTCGCCTCGTCGGCCTCGTACTCGCTCCGCACTTCAGCAGCTTCTCGATCGGGCAATACCAAGACCGCGCCCGTGCCGCGGCCGCACCTCATGGCATCGCTGTGACGGGCATCAACAGTTGGGCAACCGAAGCCGCGTTCGTCGATTTCATCGCGTCCGACCTGCGCACGAGATTGAACGCGATGCCCGCCAACACAAAGGTGCTTTTCACGGCGCACTCGTTGCCTCAGCGGATCATCGAAGCCGGTGACCCATACCCCGACGAACTACGCGCCACCGCCGAAGCGGTCGCAACGAGGGCCGGCCTTGGTCACTGGAGCGAATGGTCGATCGCGTGGCAATCAGCGGGACGAACCCCTGAGCCATGGATCGGACCCGACATCTTGCAAGTCATCGATGAGCTCGGTGCGAGCGAGAATGCCGCAGGAGTGCTCGTGTCCGCCGTCGGCTTCGTTGCCGATCACCTCGAGGTGCTCTTCGACCTCGACATCGAGGCAAAGGCACGTGCCACCAAATGGGGACTCGCCTTCGACCGCACGGCGTGCGTGAACGACAATGCGGCCGTGATGGGCGCGTTGGCGTCACGGGTGATCGAACAGGCGAAGTCGCTATGAGTCATCGCATCGTCGTTGTCGGTGGTGGCGTCACCGGCCTTACCACCGCCTATCGCTTGCGTCAGCTCTTGCCCGATGCGGAGATCGCGCTCATCGAATCCGACGATCGGCTGGGCGGCAAGATTCGTTCGTCCACGTTTGCTGGCATTGCCGGTGTCGACGAAGGACCCGACGCGTTTCTCACACGGGTACCCCACGCAATGAACCTGGCCGGCGAACTTGGGCTTGCCGATCAGATCACCTCACCCGCAATCGGCGCGGCCTACGTGTGGTGGAACCGGATGCATAGCATCCCCGAGGGTCTGGTGCTCGGTGTCCCCACCGATCTGGCCAAGCTCGCACGCAGCGATCTGCTCACATGGCCCGGAAAACTTCGTGCAGGCCTCGAACCAATACTGCCTGCCACCGGCGTGGGTGCCGATTCCATTGGCCGACTCATCCGCAAGCGATTCGGCAAACAGGTTCACGAGCGGCTTGTCGATCCACTCGTGGGCAGTATTTATGCCGCCGATACCGACCTCTTCAGCTTGGAAGCCGTGCCGCAGTTGTTCGAGTTGGCTAAGAACAACCGCAGCCTCTTGATTGGCGCGCGACGCAATCGCCGCAAGGCCACTCCGATGACCGGGCCCATCTTCGGCACGCCGCTCGGGGGGATGGCCGCGCTCACCGATGCGCTCGCGGCGTCGATACGCGCGTCGGGCGTCACGATCACCTCGGGCACCGAAGTCGGTTCCATCGAACCATCACGTGGTGGCTGGCTGATCAACGGCGAGTTCGCCGACGCGGTCGTGTTGGCCACGCCAGCGAGAACGAGCGCGCCGCTCGTTGCCGGCGTCAGCGCCGACGCTGGGGCGGTCTTGGCCAAGTTCGAACATTCGAGCATCGTGATGCTCACGATCGCGTTGCCGGGCGATGCCTGGCCGAGCGACTTCCGATCCCGCAGCGGATACCTCGTGCCGAAGCCCGTCCAGAAGATGGTGACGGCAACCTCGTTCGCGAGCAGCAAATGGGCGCACTGGCAACCGACGTCGCCGGACGGTGGTGTCGTGCTACGGATCTCGCTCGGACGCGACGGCCACGATGTCACCGACCAACACGACGACACGTTAATTCGTGCTGCGCTCGACGAAGTCGGCCATCACGTGGGAATCGAACTGCAGCCCACCGAGCTGCGTCTCGGCCGTTGGCGGGAGGCCTTTCCGCAATACCGGCCCGGCCATTCCAAACGCGTCCTCGGACTCGAAGCGGCGCTGGCTCGCGATGCCGCCGGTGTATTTTTGTGCGGTGCGAGTTATCGCGGCATGGGAATTCCGGCCTGTGTGCAGCAGGCAAATTCCACCGCCCAACTGGTAGCGAACTACGTCGCAACCGTGAGAAGCTAACCCGATGCGTGCCCTGCGACCTGTCTGCTCCCTTGCGGCCACGGCGACGTTGTTACTGAGCGCGTGCGGTGTCGAAAGCCAAACCTTCGTGGATGTGCCACCTGCGGTCACTCGGCCAACCCTGGTGCCGCCGCCACTTCCCACCACCACGTACACCCAACAAGAAACAACAACGACGGTTGTGGAGACAACAACCACCCCACTGCCGCCACCGATCGCAGTTGCGTTGCCAAAGCCGGTGACGTCGCCGCGCGACACCCGCGGTGCCGAGGTGCGCTCCGACCTAGGCACGATCGAGATCCCCAAGATCGGCCTGCGCATGACGATGCTCGAGGGCATTCGGCTCACCACACTCGATCAGGGACCCGGGCATTGGCCAGGTAGCGCGATGCCAGGCCAAATCGGCAATGTGGTGGTCGCAGGTCACCGCACGAGCCACGCGAAGCCGTTTCGTCATCTCGACGCACTGAACCCTGGCGACGAAGTGATCTTCACAATGCCAAACGGTCAATTCGTGTATCGCGTTGTGTCGACTGAAATCGTGTCTCCCGACCGGGTCGACATTGTCGATCAGACGTCGGCGCGGACCGGAACCTTGTTTGCATGCCATCCTCCGGGCTCGACAAAGGAACGCATCGTCGTCCATCTCGTCTATTCGGGCTAATGATGCCTGCAGCGGCACCCGGATCACCGGTAGCGTCGCACGCGCATGCCCACTCATCGGCACATTCTTCGTAGGCTCAAGAAGCCCACCAAGCCCACCAAGCAAGCGACCTGGTCGCTCATTGGTGGCGTGCTCGTTGCGTTGTCATTGCCGCCATGGGGCTTTTGGCCACTTGCCTTCCTTGGCATCATTGTGTTCGAAACAGCGCTCGGCGAATCCCCATCGCGACGTACACGATTCCGTTACGGCTGGCTGTTCGGCGCTGGCTGGCTCTTCCCCGGCATGGTGTGGATGTGGTTCCTCACGGCACCCGGATATCTCGTGGGCGTTGCATTGTTCGCGACACTGCACGGCCTCGCTGCCGCGGTCGCTCCAGTGGGACCCTGGCGAGTCATTGGACGTCCAGCGGCGCATGCGTTGATCGAGGCGTTGAGGTTTTGTTTCCCGTTCGGCGGCGTGCCATTGGCAAGTCTGGCAATCGGTCAGAGCAGCGGGCCCTTCGTGGGTGTGGTTCGTGTCGGCGGTGCAGTTCTCTTGACCTGGGTCACGTTTCAGCTCGGATTTGCATTGGCTGGTCCATCGCCAGCCGTACCCAAGTTCGCCAAGAAGCGACGCCCCGGCGCGAGCGGTGCACCGCACGGAGTACTTGCGCTCCTCGGCGTCGTTGCGATCATAGTCGTCGCAGCCCTCGCGCCTTCAGCGAGCAACACCGCACACTCGCTGCGGATTGCCGCGGTGCAAGGTGGCGGCGAGCAGGGCACCCATGCCATCTACACCGACTCACGCGTGGTCCTCGATCGCCACATCGCGGCAACGCAGACGATTCAACCATCCGACAACGTCGACCTTGTCGTCTGGCCCGAGAACGTGATCGACGTCGCCGAGTTCGCCGGTAGCGCTGAACTCGTGAGGGTGACAGCAGAGGCCAAGCGACTCGGTGCCCCGATCGCGGTTGGCGTCACCGAGGAGGCACCCGGTGATCACTTTGTGAATGCACAAGTCATCGTCACTCCTGACGGTGAGATCGCCAGCCGATACGAAAAGGTGCGTCGGGTTCCATTCGGCGAATACATGCCGATGCGCGGCCTACTTGAAGCGCTTGGAGCGCCAACCAACCTCGTGCCGCGAAACGCTGTGGCCGGAACCGGTCCGGCCTTTGTCGATCTGCCCAACGGCACGCGAGTGGGCGTTGTCATCTCGTGGGAGGTCTTCTTCGGCGGTCGTGGCCGCGATGGCGTCAGCCACGGTGCTCAATTGATCATCAATCCCACCAACGGCTCGAGCTATACGTGGACCGTTCTGCAAACTCAGCAGGTGGCGTCCTCTCGGTTGCGTGCGATCGAAACCGGGCGATGGGTAGTGCAAGCGGCACCCACCGGATTTTCTGCTTTTGTCTCACCCGATGGCGATGTCATCAGCCGCACGAGCGTCGGTGAACAGCGTGTCATCATCCACGATGTCGCCTTGCGAACCGGCGACACCTGGTACGTCAGTTTGGGCGATATCCCCTGGGTGTTCGTGATCGCGATCTTGTTCGCGATGGCCGTTTGGAGTTCCCTCGACCGACTCAAACCGCGCCGTGATGGCACAGGCCAAGGCCACGTCCACCGCGAAGCCGATTAGTCGAAGCCGATTAGTCGAAGCCGATTAGCTCTATATCTCGATCATCATCGTCACTGGCCCGTCGTTCACGAGCGATACGTGCATCTCCGTGCGGAACCGACCAGTTGCGACGGTGGCACCCAGCATGCGTAAGTGATCGACGACAGCAGCGATCAGTGGTTCAGCGTGCTCAGGACGCGATGCGGCGATGTAGCTCGGACGACGGCCAGCACTCGTGTCGGCGTACAACGTGAACTGGCTCACGATCAGAATCTCTCGGGTGGTATCGGCCACAGACCGATTCATCACTCCGTTGTCGTCGTCGATTATGCGTAGGTTCCAAAGCTTGTCGGCCAGCTTTGTTGCATGTGCAACGGTGTCGTCGTGGGTCACTCCCACGAGCACACACAGTCCGCTGTTGATTGAACCCACAACCTCGGCGGTTGTCGTGCCGTCAAGACTCGCGGTCACGCTCACCTTGGCCTCACGAACTCTCTGCACCAATGCACGCACGCCGCCCATTGTGGCACCCCGATCCCGATGAGCACGCTGCGGTGACCACGTTGTGCTGAATGACCGCGCGTCGGTGAGACTGACGGTTGTGATCGAACTGTGCGCCGGTAACGCCAACTGCACCATCAGCCCAGACGAAGGTGGCCGCCTCGCGTCGCTACGTGTCGATGACACGCCGCTGCTCATCGAACGACCTCGCGACGGCAGTGATCCTGACCCAATGTCGTGGGGGTGCTATCCAATGGCACCGTGGGCCGGACGCGTCCGCAGGGGTCGATTCAGCTTCGGCGGCGAGGACCTCCAGCTGCCGATCAACCTCGCGCCACACGCGATCCATGGCACCGTCTTCACTCGGGCGTGGCACGTCGATCTCGTCGAAAGCAATGCGGTGACGATGTCGTGCAGTTTCGGACCGTCGTGGAAGCTGGGCGGTTTCGCCAGTCAACTCATCACGCTGGGCACCAACCAGATTCGGTGTGAACTCGCGGTGACGGCCACGACGCACGACATGCCGGCAGTCGTTGGTTGGCACCCGTGGTTCGTGAAACCGCAGTTGGCCAACCTGCGCTTCGGCCAGATGTATGCGCGAGATAGCGACGGCATCCCCACTGGCGAGATGGTGCCTCCGACGCCCGGGCCTTGGGACGACTGCTTCACCGAACCACTTGGTCCGATCGCACTTTTGTACCGTACGAACAATCACGCACCGCTCGTCGTGCACATCACGAGCGATTGCGATCATTGGTTGATCTACGACCAACCACATCACGCGACGTGCGTCGAGCCGCAGTCTGCGCCGCCCGATGCCTTCAATCTCAATAACGCAACGAGCCGAGAATCTGCCAACCACGCTGATGTTCTGCATGCGGGCGGGACGCTGCAGCGCACCATGCAGATTTCGTGGCAGCAGGTCACAGAGAGTGAGGCGGCCACCGCATTTAGGGCGACGCGACGTGTGCGTGAATCACCTGCCACTTACCGGTCAGCAAGGCTGCGCCGATAGCGTAGTTTTCCATGTCTCCAGCCTTGGACCCGACTGGGCCCCTGCGCATCGCCTATCTCACCTACCGGGGCAAGCCTCATGTTGGTGGGCAAGGCGTCTATACGCGCCACCTCACCAAGGCACTTGCCGATCTCGGTCACGAGATCGAGGTCTTCGGCGGTCAGCCATACCCCATTCTCGACGCTCGCGTGCCGCTGCATAAGCTGCCCAGCCTCGACATTTTCAACGAACAATACCCAGGTCGACTTCCGGCGTATTGGGAATTGAAGAGTAAAGAAGACGTCCTCGAAACGCTGCAGTACCTCACCGGTACGTTCAGCGAGCCGCTCGCGTTCAGCGCCCGCGCCTACAAAGCGCTCAAGGGCCGGCGCAACGATTTCGACCTCGTGCACGACAACCAATGCCTTGGCTACAGCATCTTGCAGATCGAAAAAATCATTCCCACGGTTGTCACCTTGCATCACCCAATCACCAAGGACCGTGAGCTCGAGATGAGCCACGCTGCGTCTCGATGGAAGCGCCATAGCGTCGGTCGGTGGTACGGCTTTGTGAAGATGCAAGGTCGCGTCGCCAGCCGCATGCCACGCATCGTCGTGGTCAGCGAGAACAGCATCAAGGACATCAACGCCGACATGGGTGTGAGCCTCGATCGCATGCGTCTCGTACCGGTAGGTGTCGATCCTGAACTGTTCAAGCCATTGCCGCAGATAGCGCGTATCCCTGGGCGCCTCATCACCACGGCCTCGGCCGACGTCGCGCTCAAGGGTCTTTCGTATCTGCTCGAGGCGATGGCCAAACTTCGCACCGAGCGCGATGTCACCCTCACGATCATCGGCAAGCCTCGCGAGGGCCACAGCAACGATCTCATCGATCGGCTTGGCCTTCGCCCGCATATCAACTTCGTGAGCGGCGTCAGTGACGAGCGCATCGTCGAGTTGTACGCCGAGGCCGAGTTGGCTGTTGTGCCCAGCTTGTACGAAGGTTTCAGCCTTCCCGCGATCGAGGCAATGTGCACCGGCACGCCCCTGGTCGCCACCGACGGCGGCGCGCTGCCAGAAGTCACCGGCAGAGATGGCGAAACCGTCTTTCAGTGCAAAGCGGGCGACGCCGAAGGTCTTGCCGCGCAGATCAGGCTCGCGTTCGACCGTCCCGAGCTTCGCCATCGCATTGGTGAAGCGGGTCGTCAGCGCGTGGTTGAGCGCTGGAGCTGGATCCACTGTGCCAAGTTGACGGTGGATCAGTACCGCGAAGTGCTCGCCATGCCTGCCAACGTCGCCAAGCTCCGCGTCAACGGGCGGATCTAGTTCTCGTGCTCACGATTCGGTTCGATCAACTGGGGATGAAGCCCGGCGACCTTGTTCTTGATGTGGGTGCTGGCTTTGGTCGGCACTGCTTCGAGGTCGCGCGGCGCGCAGGCCGTGTCGTTGCGCTCGACTACGCAGCCGACGAAGTGCTCGGTACTCGGGCGACCTTAGGTGGCATGGTCGACGCCGGCGAGATCTCGCTCGACAGCTACGTGGGCGTGCTGCGTGGCGACGGCACGAAACTGCCGTTCGCGGATGACACATTTGACATCGTCATCACCAGCGAAGTGCTCGAACATATCCAGAACGATGTTGGCGCGATCGCTGAAATGGTGCGAGTGCTCAAGCCGGGTGGGCGATTCGCCGGAACCGTGCCCACCTGGTTTCCCGAGAAGATCAACTGGATGCTCAGCGACGAATATCACGCGCCGAAAGCTGTTGGCGGCCACGTTCGCATCTATACCGAAACCGAGCTCAAGGCCAAGCTCCGCTCGTCGGGCCTCACCGTCACCGGCAGTCATCATGCACACGCATTGCATTCGCCATATTGGTGGCTGAAGTGCGCCGTTGGCCCACGACGCGAAGACAGCTCTGCGGTGAATGCCTACAAGAAGTTCCTCGAGTGGGACATCATCAAGGGTCCCAAAGTCACACGCATTGCCGAGCGCGTGCTCAGTCCTGTGCTCGGCAAGAGTCTCGCCGTCTACGGCACCAAGCCATCCCGTGTGCAACCGGCGCGCAGTCTCGTGGGGTCAGCGTGAGCCGCATCCCCGACATCGAGGGCGTCATCAGCGCCGACGAGGTCTGCCTGACTGCCCACTCCATCGCTTCGTTGCAGTTACCCACGGGCATGATCCCGTGGTTCATTGGAGGTCATTGCGACCCGTGGAACCACGTCGAGACGGCAATGGCCCTCGACGTTGCCGGGCTGCATACGCACGCCGAACGCGCCTACGAATGGCTTGTCGACATGCAGCGCCCCGAAGGCAGCTGGAACAACTATTACCTGCCCGACGGCAGCGTCGAAGACATCAAACTCGATACGAACGTCTGCGCCTATATTGCCGCGGGTGTGTGGCATCACTGGCTCTGCACGTGGGATCGCGCCTTCGTCGATCACCTGTGGCCCACGGTTGAACGCGCGGTCGAATGGGTGCTTGGTATGCGACGCCACGATGGCACCATCCTGTGGGCGTGCGAACCCGATGACCGCCCGTGGAACTATGCGTTGCTTACCGGCTCGAGCAGCATCATGCACTCGCTGCAATGCGCAGCCAAGCTCGCCGATCTCATCAACGAACCACGCCCCGCATGGTCAGACGCTGCCGAAGCATTGAGGCTGGTCATCAGCACCAAGGCCGACATTGCGTTCGAACCAAAAGCGCGTTGGGCGATGGACTGGTACTACCCCGTGCTGACCGGTGCGATGACTGGCGAAGATGCTAAGGCACGACTCAACGATGGTTGGGAGACGTTCGCGATGGATGGTCGCGGTGTTCGCTGCGTCAGCGATGAACCGTGGGTCACGGCCTCCGAAACTGCCGAGGCTTCACTTTCGTTCGCTGCAATCGGTGATGTTGCAACTGCAACTGATCTCCTCAGCTGGACGCGCGCTCATCGTTGCGACGACGGCGCATACAGCACGGGCATCGTGTATCCGTCCCTTGAGCGATTCCCGGCCGGCGAACGCTCCGCATACACGGGAGCCGCAGTCATCTTGGCTGCCGACGCGATCTGTAGCGCATCGGCTGGCAGCAGATTGTTTGTACCAGCACCCCCGACCGACTAAACCCGTAGCGTGACAACGCTGCCAACACCCGCCTCCCTCCTCACCCTGGCCCAATCGGCGCTTGCCGCGTGCGGTGCCGACATCTCGCTCAACAACGGCACTCACGTGACCCGCTCGCCCATCAATGGGCTGCAGTTCGGGTCCCTCAGTTCGGCCAACGACGGGCCGAGCGCCACCGCCACCGTCGATCTCGCGGTCGAACGTGCCACCGCCGCCTTTGCTGCCTGGCGCACCACGCCCGCACCACGTCGAGCGGAGGTCGTGCGCCACCTTGCTGCCCTGCTGCGCGAGCACATCGGCGATCTCGCCACGCTCGTGTCGATCGAAGCCGGCAAGATCCGCAGTGAAGCACTCGGCGAAGTGCAAGAAATGATCGACATCTGCGACTTCGCCGTTGGGCTCAGCCGCACCATGGGCGGACACACGATGGCCTCGGAACGAGTTGGCCACCGCCTCATGGAGACGTGGCATCCCATTGGACCAGTTGGGGTCATCTCGGCGTTCAACTTTCCCGTTGCCGTGTGGAGTTGGAACACCACGTTGGCGTTGGTGTGCGGTAACCCCGTGATCTGGAAGCCGAGCGAGCTCACCCCGCTCACAGCGTTGGCCTCACAGGCGTTATACGAACGCGCCGCCGAGCGCGCGGGAGCGCCAGCACATCTCAGCCAAGTGCTGCTCGGTGCGGCCGACGTCGGTGCCGCCCTTGTTGCGCATCCTGGCGTCGCGCTCATCAGTGCCACGGGTTCCACCGCGATGGGCGCACGGGTGGCACCGGTCGTAGCGGCACGATTCGGTCGGGCGATCCTCGAATTGGGTGGCAACAACGCAGCGATCGTTGCACCGTCGGCCGACTTCGAACTCGCCGTACGCGGCATCACCTTCTCCGCCGCCGGTACCGCCGGCCAGCGTTGCACAACCCTGCGGCGAGTGATTGTGCATCGCAGTCGCCACGACGAACTCGTCGATCGCCTGTCAGCCGCGTACGCCTCACTACCGGTTGGCAGCCCATTCGACTCGAACACGTTGGTCGGCCCGTTAATCACCTCCGCCGCCTTCGACAAGATGAGCGCCGCTATTGCCACGGCAACAGCGAACGGCGGCCACCTCGTGGTCGGTGGCGAACGACTGCTGACCGACGCAGCACCCCAAGCGGCATACACACGGCCGGCAATCGTGACGATGCCGGCGCAAACAGCAATCGTTGCAGAGGAAACATTCGCGCCGTTGTTGTACGTGATGCAGTACGACGATTTCGAGGAAGCAATCGCGCTACACAACGGAGTTTCGCAGGGGCTGGCGAGCAGCATCTTCACCACCGACGTGCGCGAGGCAGAGCGATTCTGTGCATCAGATGGCAGCGACTGTGGTATCGCCAACGTCAACATCGGTCCGTCTGGAGCAGAAATCGGTGGAGCATTCGGCGGCGAAAAGACAACCGGCGGGGGGCGCGAGAGCGGTAGCGACGCGTGGAAGGCGTACATGCGTCGCGCCACCAACACCGTCAACTACTCCAACGATCTGCCACTCGCGCAAGGCGTGGAATTCGTCTAGACGCATCTATCGAGACGTCTATTTAGTGGGTCTATCTAGACGGTGCGTCTACGACCACAGTTTCAACAGCGGCTACGACAGGCGCTACGACACGCGCTGCAACACGTGCAGTGAACCCGTGGCCGACTGCAACACGAACTTCCCACTCGCTACCGCGGGCTGGAAGATCTGTTCATACGGTGCCCGACCGCCGTCGGCTGGATTCGCAAAGACATCGTGAATTGCGAGCGTTCCACCCATCGCAACGTGTGGTGTCCAGCCTTCATAATCGGCGCGGGCAGGTTCGACCCCGTGTCCGCCGTCGATAAACAACATCGCCAAGGGCGTCGACCAGTACTTGGCAACGGTTGGCGATTGACCCACAACGGCAACAACAAAGTCCTCGACTCCGGCGTCGTAGATCGCCGCGCGAAAGATGGGAAGAGTATCCATTCGACCGATACGTGGGTCGATCACCGTTGGATCATGATGCTCCCATCCGGCCTGATTTTCCTCGGAGCCACGGTGATGATCAACCGCAAACACCACGCTGTTGTTGGCCCTCGCCGCGCCACCCAGCCACACCGTTGAGCGGCCACAGTACGACCCAACCTCGAGCATTGGCGCTCCAGGGCACGCCGCAGCTGCGGCCATCGCTGCTTCATAGAGCGCATCACCTTCGTCGGCCGGCATGAAACCTTTTGCTGCAAGCGCGTGGCTGCGCAGCTCGGCAGGAATCACCATTGATCCCAGTGGATGATGGTGTCTGGGGCCGGACGTGCGGCAGGCTTGAAGTCGGTGCCGATGGTGTACGCCAACGGGCTGAGGCACACCTGCTGCACCGTGTCGAACGGGATACCAACAATGTCAGCGACCTGTTGTTCCATCATGAGGTGCACGGTGGTCCACGCCGTGCCGAGCCCGCGTGCGCGGGCGGCCAACATAAAGCTCCATGTGGCAGGCAGCACATTGCCCATCATCGAGGCGGCCATCATCGCGGGTGCGCCATCGACCCGTGCACCAGCGGTACACGCCAGCACCAACGCAGGCGCATCGCCCATGTGATCACCGAGGTAATCCGCGCTGTCGGCCGAACGCACCTGCTGCTGCTGTGCCGAGGGCTCGCCCTTGTCGATGCTGCGAATGTAGATGCCGTCGAGCGTTTGGTAGATGCCATAGCACTGGCGATACACCTCACCGATCGCCTTTCGCTTCGCTTCGTCGCGCACAATCACGAACTGCATCGTCATGTTGTTCGAGCCACTCGGCGACTGCATCGCCACGGCAACGCACTCGCGAATGAGATCGTCGGGCACAGGGCGGGTGAAATCGAGCCGCTTTCGCACGGCGCGGGTGGTGCTCAGGAGTTCGTCGGGATTCAGTGGGAGAAGAGTCATCGGTGGCACCATAATCCGCTAATGACCCAGCGATCGAACGGGTGCATAGTCGGATTCCGTGCCAACATGAACGGATGCAGGAAGCCCTCAACGATCTCGTGAAGTTGCTCGACCTCGAAGCGATCGAAGTCAACATCTTCCGCGGCCGCTCTCCCGATGAAAACCGACAGCGCGTGTTTGGCGGACAGGTTGCTGGCCAGGCACTGGTCGCAGCTGCGCGAACGGTCGACGACGCGGGCCGCATGATTCATTCGCTGCACGGATACTTTCTTCGGCCAGGCGATCCAAACGTGCCGATCCTCTACGACGTCGATCGCATCCGCGATGGCAAGAGCTTCACGACCCGGCGAGTGGTGGCGATTCAACATGGCAAGGCGATCTTCAACCTGCAGGCCAGTTTTCATGTGGCCGAGGACGGACCCAATCATCAGATTCAGATGCCCGCTGGTTTGGCCGCCCCGGACACATTGCCCGATTTCAAGACGCGGATGGAGCCCTACAAGGAACAGATGGGCGACTGGTACGACCGACCCCGCCCCATCGACGTGCGCTATGTCGACAACGATCCCATCAGTCGTCGCGGCAAGCCTGCAGTGGGCCAACAGGTGTGGCTTCGCGCCGACGGAGTGTTGCCCATCGACCCCACGTTGCACGCCTGCATCGTCACCTACGCCAGCGACATGACCCTGCTTGATACCACGGTGCTGCCGTTTGGTTTGTCGTGGGATAGCCCGGGGCTGCAGATGGCCAGCCTCGATCATGCGATGTGGTTTCACCGTCCGTTTCGGGCCGATGAGTGGTTGCTGTACGACCAGAGTGCAATCTCCACGAACGGTGCGCGTGGGTTGGCCGGCGGTGCCATCTATCGACAAGACGGCACGCTCGCTGTCACAGTTGTGCAAGAGGGATTGGCTCGCGTCGGTCAATGAAGCATGTGTTGATCTGGGTGATCGCGGCCACAGGATTGGTTGGGTCGGCGTGCGCGAGCGACGGGGTGGCTGGCAGCACGACGCCGAGCCCACCCATAGATTCGACTCCGGTCGCCGCTACCGCAGTTGCGAGCACCGACCCTGCTCCCACGGTGCCCTCGAACCGCACGCCAACGACCGTGCCTGTCAGCATCGCCGTCACCGCGCCACTGAGGGCTGATCTCGTGACGTTCACCTCAATCGCCAACGTTCCGGGTGCGCTCGATCTCGCATACCGCACCGGCGACGACACTTTGTTCGTGGCCAGCCGCGACGGCACCGTTTCAGCGATCCGTAGTGGCCAAGTCGATGCTCAGGTCGTTCTCGACATCGGCAAGCAGATCGTGTCCGGGGGCGAGCAAGGTCTCCTCGGCCTCACGTTCGCCGCCGACGGAACGCATGCATTTGTCGATTACACCGACACCGGCGGTAACACCGTGATCGCTGAGTACGCAGTGAACTCGACAGGCGTTTTCGATGCGGCGAGCGAACGTCGTTTGCTCCAGATACGACAGCCCTTCTCCAACCACAACGGTGGATCGGTACGAATCGGGCCCGACGGATTTCTCTATATCGGCATGGGCGATGGCGGCGCGCCCGGTGACCCAAACCGCCGCGCCTTGAACACTGCCGACCTCCTCGGCAAGGTGCTTCGCATCGATCCCACGCCGAGCGCGACTGCGCCGTACACCATCCCCGCGGATAACCCCTTCGTGAGTGTTGCAGGAGCCCGCCCGGAGATTTGGTTCGTTGGTCTGCGTAACCCGTGGCGTTTCAACTTCGATCGATCGACCCGAGACCTATGGATTGCTGACGTCGGTCAAGACACGTGGGAAGAAATCGATGCAGCCTGGGTCGACACCGTTCCTGGCGGATCGAGCTTCGGGTGGAGCGCCTTCGAGGGAACGCACCCGTTCAATCGCGACCAATCCGCACCACAGGCAGTACCGCCGATCTACGAGTATCAACACGGTGACGCCGGATGCTCCGTCTCTGGTGGCGTCCGCTACCGTGGCACCGCGATTGCCTCGCTCGTTGGCTGGTATGTGTATGGCGACTACTGCAGCGGTCAGGTGCGCGCACTGCAGATCAATGACGACCGAAGCCACGGCGCTGAGATCACGCTGACCTCCAATCTTGCCGGGCTGAGCGCAGTCACACAGGGTCCCGACGGCGAACTCTACGCGCTGAGTGTGGACAGTGGCAAGGTGTTCGCGCTGCGACCTTCGGCTGGATGAGTGAAGCCAACGGCGTGAAATACGGGCCGCTGACACCCAGTTGATTCAGCTCACTCGCTCGAACTTCACCTCGCGCTTGATCGGGTCGGTCGACACGAGGCGTACGCGCACGTGATCACCCGGGCTCACACCATGCGTTGAAACGCGCGACATCACGGCAGGGTCGCCGAGCTGGATGCGCGCACCTCGCTCATCGTCGTCGGTGACGACTGCGTCGAAACTTTGGCCTTCGCGACCAACCAACACGACGGCCTCCACCATGTCGATGACGGCGCGCTCAACGCTCGACGAACGAGAGTCAGCGCGGTCCATCACCTCGGGAAGCAGCGCGAAGGCGTTCTGCACGGCTTCGGGCACCGGAGCACCATTTGCGACTGCTAACGCCGCCTCAACGTTGAAGCGATCTCCAAGTCGGCGCAAGGGCGCTGTGCTGTGGCAGTACGTGGCCGCCATCGCCGAATGCCACGGGGTGACACCCGCGGTGAACGCTGCATAATCAGCACCGCCAGTGGCACGTCGGACAGCCACCAAGAACGCTGCATTCACGGCATACGTCGCGGGGTCGAGCGTTGGTGATATGTCCTGAAGTGTCCGCTGGAACGCGTGCAGGTCCTCATCATTGGGCCAGTGCAAGCCCAACGCGGTCGCCGTATGCCGCAAGCCGCGCACCCGTCGTTCGTCCGGTTCGGCCATCACACGAAACAAGCCGGTACCAGCGGCATATAACGCGTCAGCAACAGCCATGTTCGTCGCCAGAGACATGGCCGCGTTGTTGTCCTCGTTCGCGAGACGCGGTCGAAACACGAGGCGATACCCGCCGTGATCATCTGGCACGACCTCCTGCTCAGGTGTCTCGAATCGACTCGCTCCGCGGCGATCTTCGGCTGCTTGGATGCGTGCACCGAACTCGACGAGAGACGATGGCAGATCGGCGGAGCCGGCGGTCTCGTAGGCAAGTTTGGCGCGACTGCGAATGACCGCGCGCTCTACACCGTCGAGCGCCACTGACCCGTCGGTACGCACACGGACGATGAAGACAACCGCGGCGCGCGGGCCATCAGGCAGCAAGCTCGCAGCTGACTCTGACAGCGCCGGCGGGTAGAGGCTGGCGCGCGCGTCGGGAAGATACGTGGTGACGCCACGCTCCCACGCCTCCACGTCGAGATCGTCGCCGCTCATCACAAACCAACCAGCATCGGCAATCGCGTAGCGGAGCAACAGGTCGCCGCCCGAAGCCTGCTCGATCGTGAAGGCCTGATCGAGGTCGGTACTGGCCGCAGGGTCGAGCGTGACGAACGGTAAATCCGTGCGATCAATGTGCTCGGGTTCTATGGGTCGCTGCGCGGCAATCGTGGCAGCAGCGAGTACCCCCGCAGGAAAAGTGGGAGGAACCTTGTTCTCGGCGCGGATCTGGGCAAGGCCGCGGGCAAAGACGTCCGCTGTTTGCGTCGTTAGGCGAATTGTCGTTCCCATCAGCTGCCTCGAAAGTTGGGCAGTCGCTTCTCAAGAAACGCCTGGGCACCTTCGCGATGGTCGTTGGTCTGAAAAAGTTCGCCGAGGCTTGCCGACACCCAGCGGCCAATCTCGGTCCAGTCAGGATCGAGCGCTTCGCGAAGTCCGGCCTTTATGCGTTGCACGGCAAGCGGTGGATTCGCAGCAATCCTGGTGGCGAGTTGCAGTGCCGTGTCGACGACTTGGTCATGGGCAACGACCCGCGACACGAGTCCAATCCGCAATGCTTCGGGTGCGTCGATGACGTCGCCGGTGAAGAGCAACTCGGCTGCTCGTTCACGGCCAACAAGTTGTGCGAGGCGGCCAAGACCGGCAACATCGCTGACCAACCCGCGAAGCACAAACAACTCAGCGAACTTGGCGCGATCACTCGCGACTCGAATGTCAGCCATGAGCGCAAGTTCCATTCCCCAACCAACCGCAGCACCGTTGACTGCTGCAATCACGGGAATGTCGGTGTGCAGCAACGCGTCGGCTGCCGGTGTGAGCCGCAGTTCGCTGGCCGTGACGCTCACGGGAGCTTTGCCCTGCTCGCCACCACCCATCACCTGGCGAACATCGTCTCCGCTGCAAAATGCCGGGTCCGCGCCAGTAATGACAAGGCAACGAACGCCCAATGACGGCGCGTCGCGAACCGCGTGCTCAAGGGCGGCGTACATCCCCCACGTCAGCGCATTACGAGCCTGTGGCCGATTCAGTGTGATGACGCCAACATTGGTGTCGACGATGTCGAACAGCACCGAGTCGTCGGTCCCCGTAATCGGGGACGATGTCACCGGCGGGCCCCCATGAACATGCCCTTGAGTGCGTCGTAATGCTCGATGCAATGACCAGCGCCGAGCACCACTGCTTCGAGCGGCATCGGTGACATACGCACCGGCACCCTTGTTTCGCGCTCGATGCGCTGCGCGAGCCCACGCAGTAGTCCACCACCGCCCACGAGGTACATGCCGCGCACCAAGAAGTCTTGGGCAAGTTCAGGCGGTGCCTTGGCCAGGCAACGGACAACGGAGGCAACGATGCTGGAGACGACATCGTCGATCGCGAACCGAATTTCCTCGGGATTCAACAGCACGGTTTTCGGCAGACCACTCATCAGATCGCGGCCGCGGACCTCGGCTTCATTCTCGTCGCCAATGGGGTCGGCGGAGCCGATCGCGACCTTGATCTCTTCAGCGGTTCGCTCGCCGATGGCAATGCCGTGTTCACGGCGCACGTAGTTTTGAATCGCCGCGTCAATGTCGAAGCTACCGACACGAACGGCCTCGAGCGCTACAACGCCACCAAGGCTGATGACCGCAGTCTCACTCGTGCCACCGCCAACGTCGATCACCATATTGCCGACCGGTTCGTCGATGGGGAGGTTGGCACCGATCGCGGCTGCCATGGGCTGCTCGATCAGTTGGGCGTCGGCCGCGCCAGCGCGGCGCGCAGCATCGGTGACGGCACGACGCTCGACCTCGGTGATCGCCGACGGCACGCAGATAACCACCTTTGGGCGCGTGAACCGACTCACGCCAACGCGCTGCAACAGCAGGCGGATCATGCGCTCAGTTATCTCGAAGTCAGTAATGGCTCCACCGCGAAGGGGACGAACCGCAACGATATAGCCAGGCGTTCGCCCGATCATCTGCCACGCCTCGCGCCCCGTCGCCAAGACCTCGCCGGTCTGACGATTGAGCGCGATCACTGAGGGTTCGTTCAGCACAATGCCGCGGCCCTTCATGTACACCAACGTGTTCGCTGTACCAAGGTCGATCGCAAGGTCACGGGCCATCAGCTACCTATTTACCTTTGCCAGTGTCGCGGGCGTTCTGCACGCGCTCGATAACTTCGCGTCGCGCTTCGGGTGACAACGCGTCGATGTGGCGCCGAAAGCTTGTGACGCCATCATCTGGCCGACGCCGACCAACGATCAGAAACAACACTGCAGCAAGAACAACGACAGCTACCACCACTATGACAACGGTGGTCACTCGGCACCTTCGCCATTGCTGAGCACAGACTCGATCGACATCTCGGACACAACGGCTTGGGCCGAGACGACATCGTGGGCACCAGTGCCCCAATCGGAGCCGGTATCCCAGACCTCGTGCTTCCAGATCGGGACGCTTGCCTTGAGAGCATCGATTGCATAGCGACCCGCTTCAAACGCTTCGGGCCGATGCGGCGACGACACCACAACAATCACGGAGCTGTCGCCAATTTCGAGGCGGCCCGTGCGATGCAAGAGCACGACGCGTCCGGTTCGTGGCCAACGCACGCGAACCTCATCCGCGATCTCGTGCATCTTCGCTGGCACCTGCTCGTCGTATGCCTCGTACGTGAGGTGCTGCACACCATCGCGGCCTTCGGCGTGATTGCGAACCGTACCCGAGAACAACACGACAGCACCGCAATCGGCACGCACCGACCACTCATATGCATCAGCGATTGGCAGACGCTGCGCGGTGAGACCCACCCACGTGTCGCCTTGCGGTGGTGCATGCATCGTGCGCATCGTAGCCGTGAGCGGGGCGACATCCATTGGTCTGCACTGTTCACTACCATGCCCAACGTGGAGCGAGGTGACTGGCAGAACGATCCTGAGTACCCAAAGGCGCCTCTGCCTGCGCATGAACGCTCATGGCGTCACCCTTCAGAGATCGGTGCCTCGCAGTGGGCAATCAGCGAGCCGCCACTCGTCGTCGGTCGCGGTCTCTCGGTTGCAACGGGCACCGTGGGTGCCGCGTTGGCCGTTGGACTGTTGTGGTTGATGATCCCCCATCACAATCGCAGCGGAGTATCGGCGAGCGGAAGCGTCACGACCATTCGCCAGTCCACAGACATCGCGAACAACGCCTTCATATCAACCGTTGGCCACACCAACAGTGCCGACACTTCGACCGCGAACTCCACCAACGCCACCGTCCTAGGCGCCGACCCCACAAACACCATCAGCACCGTGTCATCCACGTCGGTTTCCAACACCATGCCCCACGGTCCCACCCCAATGCCAACGCTGCTCATCCGCGCCACCAACTCTGCGAGCTCCCGGCCAGCGACAGCGATGGCACTCACACCCGGTCATTTCGTAGTCACGACGGCGCAAGCGTTGAACGGGCGTCAGGGTGTCGAGGTCGTCCTGCCCTCCGGCGAGACGGTGATCGGCGCCGTTGTGTTCGTCGACAAACTTTCGGGTGCGGCCGTGCTGGCAGTCCCGACCGAAATCGATGCGTCAGTCATTGAGGTGAGCCCCGATCAATCGCACATGACCGCAGCGGTCATGATGTCGCCCGAACCGCTCACAGTCAACGTGGTTGCCGACGACACGGGTGTTCGCCTCACCTACGACGGCGATGGCACGCCAGGTGAGGGGTCAATCGTGCTCGATCAGCAGGGCCGCCTCCTTGGCATGTGCACGCTGTCTTCCTCCGGCGCCAAACTCGTTTCCGTCGATGCAATGTTGAAAGCGCTCGACTCGGCTGCAACAGTGTCGGTTCCGGCGTGGCTCGGCATCCGCCCCGACAAGACGACGGGGGGCAACGTTGTGGTCGGCTCTGTCGTCATCGACGGGCCCGCACAGGTAGGCGGCATCCGCGCCGGCGACATCATCGAGGCCATCGATGGAATTCCTGTTGCCTCGCTCGACGAACTCGGTCAGGTCATCGCCACGCATGCGGCCGGCGATTCGGTCGTGGTGAGGTTGGCGCGTGCAGGCGAGACCGCACCTGTGGTGATCAGAATTACGTTCTCGAGTCATCCCGACTCGATGTAGCCACCGCAACGTCGCCGCAGTCAAGCGTCAGCCCATACGGCGACGGCGGGCCCGACGAAACATTGCAATCGCGACCCCGACCAAGCCGACGCTGACCACCGTCATTGCCCCGAGCGAGAGCTCCTGCTTGCGTTTCGGGGTGATCATCGTCCACCACTTGGCCTCGGTGCCCTCGACATAGGCCTGTTCATTCGTGACCGTCGGCGTCCACCCGGCCGATTTGAGTCGATCGTTCGCAACGAGCCATGGCCATCGCGTATAGCTGCGCAACCCCGGCGGAATAGGGCCGCGTTGAAAGCGCCAACGCACTCGCGCCACCACCTCGGCGACGCCGCTTGGCAACTTCACCTTTGGTGCCGAACCGGCGAGCGCGCGCACACGCTCGCCCGCGACCCAACCGTCGGCGGCAACATTGAAGACACCGTCAAGGCGATCATGGGCGGCGAGTGATACTGCCGAGGCAAGGTCGTCGAGCTGCAGGAATTGCGCGCCCGGGTCTTCCTCTCCCGACCGCTGCCCCATACCCGCGGCGAGCGCGCGGGCGAGGCTGCTTGTGCCATCGGCCGCCATCGCCACGACCGGACGTAACACCGTCGCGGTGCGTCCCTCAGCACTGGTACGCCAATCGTCGACCATCTGTTCAACCGATGCGAGTTGACGGGCGAAAACGAAATCAAGGTCGGGACGCAACGGCGCATCCTCGGTGAGGGGCACTGGATTGTTCGCCCATGCGCCGTACACCATCGCCGATGACACCAACACCAGGTGACGAACTCCCGAGTTCTCTGCCATCTCGAGGAAGGCGGCCGCACCCTTGGTGACGCTTTCGCGGCGGCGAGCCCGTGTGTCGTGATCGCCCGCCGACAAATGAACGGCGATATCGATCGCCTCTGCGGGATCGTTCGACGTAGCCGTCTCGAGAGCCACGGTTTGAGCAGCGAGGGACACCACCTCGAAACCACAATCGTTGGTCAATCGTTTTACCACGCGGGTGCCGAGGCTGCTCTCGGTACCCGTCACGAGTACGGTCGTCATGGCCGCGACGATAACCGACACAAAGGCCGTAGCATCCTCGCTATGACTGCGGGCGACCCCGCCGAGAACCCCTTCGGGGGCATTCCAATGTTCGGCGATCTAGCGCGGGCGTTGTCCGGTCAGGGTCCACTGAACTGGGATGCGGCCAAACAATTCGCGCAACTGGCGGCACATGCCGATGGGCCGGAGGGCAACGTCGACCCAAGCGTTCGCTTTGCCCTCACTGCGTTGGCGCGCATCGTCGAACCGCACGTACTCGACGTCACCGGTCATGAACTTGGCACGTACGAGATCACCACGGTCATGCCGGGTGCCTGGGCGCAACAGACGCTCGACGCATATCGGCCGCTGTTTACTGAGCTCGCCGTGTCGCTTGGCAAGCGACCTGCTGTCGCCGACGACGACGACGCCGGTTCGGGCGACCCGATGGCAGCGATGATGCTCGGCCTCAGCCAGATGATGGCGCCGGCGATGCTTGGTATGGCGATCGGCTCAATGGTTGGTCACCTGGCGACGAGAGCATTTGGCCAATACGACCTCCCGATTCCTCGCGCTGATAGCCGCGAGGTATCCGTCATCCCGGGCACCATCGATGCGTTTGCCGACGACTGGAGTCTTCCTCGCGACTCGATGCGTCTTTGGGTCTTGGTGCAAGAGCTCACGTCGCATGTCGTGTTCTCGGTTGTCCACGTGCGCGAAGGACTCAGTTCGTTGGTGCGCGCTCACGTTGGTGCGTTTCGGCCCGACCCATCTGCAATAGCCGAAAAGCTCAGCTCGCTCGACGTCGAAGGCGACGATCCCATGCAGGCCATTCAACGCTCGCTCGGCGATCCTGAAATCATGTTGGGTGCCGTGAGAAGCGCCGAGCAAGAGGCACTGCAACCACAACTCGACGCGGCGCTCGCCGCTGTCGTTGGCTACGTCGATCACGTTGTCGATCTCATCGCAACACGGCTCATCGGTGGCGATGCAGCGCGCATCAGCGAGGCAGTCCGTCGGCGGCGCATCGAAACATCGCCCGACGATATTTTCGTGGAGCGACTGCTCGGTCTGCGTCTCAATCGTCAACAGGTCGAGCGCGGTCGCGACTTCATTGCCGGTGTCTTCGACCGCGGCGGCCACCCGGCCGTGAATCAACTCCTCAATCGACCGGGTTCATTGCCCACCCCCGCCGAACTCGATGCGCCGGGACTGTGGTTGGCACGGCTTGAATTGCCGGTGGACGAGCCGCCCGTCTCAGACCTCTAGCAGCCTGATCGCGCCACACACCCCAACCTCCGGACAGGAAGGCGTAGCGTCGCGAAGGTTTAGTCAGCTCTGTCCATTGCCAGTAGGCCGTGCATCTGTTCGTGGCGGAGGTAACGCGCGCCGTCCTGCCTCGGTCACATGGCTATCGCGCTTGGCCTTGCGACGCTCGACCTCGGCCATCATTCGCCGCCCGGCGCGTCGCCTCATGGTCTCCGGCACTGCCTTACCGGCGCGCACACTCCGAGTACCCAACACATAGGTGACGACGGAGAAGGAGGCGATGAGGCCAACGATCAAGAATCCGACCTCGCCCGGTGGAGTGAACAACACCGGTGGCAGCCCGCCGAGTACCCACGCCAATTGAAATCTGGTTTCGAACTGGGCGAAAGCGCGACCCTGATTTGCATCGGGCGCGTCGCGTTGGACGATTGAGTCAAACGCAAGCCGACCCAACGCCGCCCCAAAGTTGACGGCGAGCGCGAGGAGCACACCCGAGACGACTCCACCGAACAAAGCTGCGCCAATTCCGGCAATCGCCGTGAGCCCGAGCGCCGCAATGAAGATCGGCTCCTCGTGAATACGGCGACGAACCCACGGCGCAATTGCGTTGGCGATCATCACCCCAATCGTCACCATCGCAATTGAGACACCAACGAGAAGCTTTCCGGCGTCCTTGGTTCGTAACCAGAAGGCGAGCAGGAAGAAGCAAAAGCCGACCGAGGCACGCAACAACGCCATCGCGCTGGCGGCCAAGGTAATGCCCGCCGACCGCAGCTCAGCGCGTTCGGCGGCGCTTGCGCGCTTTGCCGCCACCACGCCGCTCGGCAGGCCGGACGCCATCACGTACGCGAGCACGAACAGTAACGACCCCACAATGAGACTGCCCTCTACCCCTGATATGGCCTTTGCGATGCCAGCGACCGCGGCACCAATGAAGCCGAACACTCCGGCGATCAGGCCGAGCTTTGAGTTCGCCTCCACAAGTTCACCCTCGTTGCGAACCACGCTCGGCACCAACGCCGACTTGGAGATGCCCTGCGTCTTTTGCAGAACCAATGCCGCGAATGCAACGGGATACAACAACACGTCGTCGAGGTGGAAGGCCATCAGAAGCATGGTGAGCGCGCGCAGCAGCGCAACGATCTGCATGACGAGACGACGGCCACCGGCGACCCGATCGACCAATGGACCAATCAACGGTGCCACCACTAAGAACGGCACGAAGGTGACCAACAAGAACACCAATACCTTTGGGCGCGCCGCCGTAGGAGTGACACCGAAGAAGACCGACACGGCGAGCGCGAGCGCAAGGCATCCGTCACCAGCAGCGCTGACAGCCTGCACTCGCGCCAGACGAGTAAATGGAGATATTCGTTTGCGCCGTTGACCTTCGCCGCGGAAGGCTACGGGCACGAAGCCGCCTGATCGAGACAAGCGGCCCCGGTCTTGAGGTCCGCGTTGGCGCTCAGAGGTCACGACCGCATGCTAGGTGCGGGCCGTTCGTACTTGTAACCAAGTCCGCGGATCGTCACGATTCGCTCAGGCTTCGAAGGGTCCGGTTCGATCTTTCCGCGGATGCGCTTGATGTGCACGTCCAGTGTTTTGGTGTCGCCGACGTAGTCCATCCCCCACACACGGTCGATGAGCATCTCGCGTGGCAGCACGCGACCAACGTTGCTGAGCAACACGTGTAGGAGTTCGAACTCCTTGAGCGGCAGGCTCACGGGCTCTCCCCCAACCGTGACGATATGTTCATCGGAATCAAGCGCAACATCACCAACCACCAGCGAACGACCGTTGGGCGACGGCGCAGCCGCGCCCTGCTCCATCGCCGCCCGGCGCAACAACGCGCGCAGCCGTGCCACCAGTTCCCGCATGCGATACGGCTTGGTGATGTAGTCGTCCGCGCCGACCTCAAGGCCCACCACCATGTCGATCTCAGCGCTCTTGGCGGTGACCATGATGATCGGAACGGTGCTGTGCTTGCGGATCTCGCGGCACACGTCGATACCCGACACACGCGGCAGCATCAGGTCGAGCAACACGACATCGGGACGCACCTCATGAAAGCGGGCCAGCGCAATGGCGCCATCTTGGGCAACCTCAACACGGAAGCCTTCGCGGTTGAGACCGACGGTCAATGCCTCGACGAAGCTGTCTTCGTCTTCGACGATCAGAATTGTTGGGGTACTCATGTTTGTTGGACCACCCGATCAGGGATATAGAGACGAAACGTTGAACCCTCGCCCTCGTGCGACTCGACCGTGACGGAGCCGCCGTGATTATGGGCAACGTGACGAACGATGGAGAGACCCAAACCCGTACCCCCGGTGCCGCGACTACGTGCCCGATCGACACGGTAGAAGCGCTCGAAGATACGGTCGAGATCGTGCGGTGGAATACCGATGCCGCGGTCGGCAACGACGAAGGTGACGCCCTGCTGATCGGCGTAGGCAGTGACCGTGACAACTCCACCCACATCGCTGTACTTCACGGCATTGTCGACGAGGTTGCCGAGCGCCGAGGCGATTTGGGCGTGATCGGCGTTGACAGTAAGGCCCACAGCGATCTCGCCAGAGTTGACCGAAACCTGATTCTGTCGAGCGGCAAAACTGTTTCGTGATGCGGCCTCGAGCACGAGCAACGCGACATCACACGTGCTGACAATGAGGTCGCCGCTGAGTTCGATTCGTGACAGCTCGAGGAGATCGTCGATGATCTTGGCGACTCGGTGGGCCTCGTTCACCGTGCGGTCCGCCAAGCGGCTGATCACCGCCGGATCGGTTTCCTCGATGAGGGTTTCGGCGAGCACTGCGAGGGCACCGATCGGTGTTTTCAGTTCGTGGCTGATGTTGGCCACGAAGTCGGTACGCACTGCATCGAGCCGCGAGCGCTCGGTGACATCTTCAACGGTGGCCATCGCTCCATCGGCGCCCAGTGGTTGGGCGTGAACGACAACGACTCGGCGGGGCGGGCCATACAGCTCGACGGTTTGCGATCGCTCCTCGCCGCGCAGTGCCGAACGCAGGTTGTATTGCACCGCAGCCTGCACGAGCACTTCATTGTGTGCATCGGCACCAGCCGAATCAGACGCCCGATTACGCACGAGCACCTGGCCTTGGTGATCGGCCACGATTACGCCATACGGCATCGCATCGAGCGCCGACTGCAAACGATCGGCTCGCGCATTCGACGCCGCGAGTTCGTCAGCGGAGTTAGTCGACGTGAGCACTCCGGCTCCACCCGTGGTCGTCACACGCCGCCGCGTCGTCTGACCGATCACGAATGTTGCAGCTACGGCACCGAGCGCCCCACCCGCAATGAGCCAGAGAAGGGTCATTGGTTAGCCACTGCTGCCGTCTATCGCTTGACGCATCATCTCACCCGTGTCATCAGTTCGGGACCGAAATCTGGCGGCCCCGCGATGCTCGGGTAGCCACCCCGTAACGACAAACCGCACACGCTCGCCGATGTTGACAGCATGATCGCCAATGCGCTCATAGAAGCGCGCCACAACCGCAAGCTGAACCGCAACTTGCAGATCAATGCGCCCCGCGGCATGGCTCTCGAAGATTGCCTGCACGAACTGCTTTTGCAAAGCATCGAGATAATTGTCCATGTCATCGATCGCCGCCGCCTTGGCAGCGTCGTTCTCGACGAACGACTCAATCGCCGCGATGTACAACTGTTGAGCCTGCTCGCCCATGCGCGTGATGATGCCGCGAAGGGTGGGATCGAGCTCATGGCCATAGATGCGTCGGGCGGCCTTGCAGATGTTGCAGACCAAGTCGGCCGAACGCTCGACCTCAGCCACCATCTTCAAGGCAGCAACGATCTGGCGGAGGTCGCCCGCCACAGGTGCCTGCAGGGCAAGGATCTGCACACATCGGTCTTCGAGGTCGAGCGATCGAGCATCGATCTCATCGTCGCCACCGATGATCTGATCGGCACCTTCGAGGTCGCCATTCAGAAGCACAGCCGTTGCCCGCGGAATCGACTCGGTGACGAAGGCGGCTAAGTGCACCAGCTCCGTTCGAACGTCTTCGATGTCGTGGTGGAAACTCTTGCGTAACTCGTCCATCAGCCAAACCTTCCCGTGATGTACTGCTCAGTGCGCTCGTCATTTGGATTCGAGAACAACTTCTGCGTTCTTCCAAACTCTACGAGTACGCCGGTTCGACGGTCGGTTTCGGCTGCGGTACCCGAGGATTCACGAGCGAGTGTCTCGGTATTGAAGAAGGCAGTGCGGTCACTCACCCGCGCTGCTTGTTGCATGTTATGAGTGACGACCACGATCGTGTATCGCGACTTCATGTCCTGCATCAGGTCCTCGATGCGAGCGGTCGCGATCGGATCGAGTGCCGAGCACGGTTCGTCCATCAGCACAACCTCGGGCTCAACGGCAATCGCACGGGCGATGCAGAGCCGCTGCTGCTGTCCACCCGAGAGGCCGAGACCCGAGCTGTTCAGCCGCGTCTTCACCTCGTCCCACAGTGCCGCGCCGCGCAGCGATGACTCAACAAGCGTGTCGAGGTCGGCCTTCTTTTTGATGCCGGCCAAACGCGGGCCGAAGGCAACGTTGTCGTAGATGCTTTTTGGAAACGGATTCGGCTTTTGGAAGACCATGCCCACACGACGACGCACTTGTGTGGCACTTACTTCGGGTGCGTACAGATCGATGCCGTGATACCTGACCGACCCTTCGACTCTCGCCGAATCGATCAGATCATTCATCCGGTTGAAACAACGCAAAACCGTTGACTTTCCGCAGCCTGACGGCCCGATGAACGCGGTGATCTCATGTTCACGCACCGTCAGGTTGACGTCGCGAACCGCGCATTGCGTGCCGTAATACACCGCGAGTTCCTGCGTGACGAGGACGTGATGCGCGTCCTGCGTCTGCTCGCGGGCAAGTTCAACGTTCGTTTCGTCGTGTGCGATTGATTCGCTTGTCACAGATATGCGCCGTTCATTGTCGAGCGTTTCGGGCTGGAGTTCTGCAGCAATCATCGGAGCTCTTTCGTGAGCAGTTCATCCCAAATTCGTGTTCTCCGAGGAAAACACATCGAAACGAGTCAACGAACAACGCCGCGTACGGTAAGGCATCAAGGTAACCGAGAACCTGACCAGAGGTGAACAAGAGATGAACAACCGTCAGTCCTCTGCGGGTTGGTAACCAGCAGCACGATGAAAGGTCTGACTAACGGCGTTGCCGCTCGCTTACCCAGTGATACATCCGCTCTTGGCTGTGCGGAGAAAAGACATCGGTTTCGCCAACTCGCAGCCATGTGTTGTCAGGCTGCATATCAAACGCCACGACGTCGGGGGCGAGATAGAAGTCGATGACCTGATCGAGCCATGCCCGATGCTTTGGATGCACTACCGGCACGAGCAACTCCACGCGCCGATCGAGGTTGCGTGGCATGAGATCGGCCGAACCAATAAAATGAATCGGCGTCGCCTCGCCGCCACCGTGCGCAAATCGATAGATCCGCGAGTGCTCCAGATAGCGGCCGAGCACGCAGCGAACGCGGATGTTGTCGGAGAGGCCAGGGACACCAGCGCGCAGACAGCACAAACCGCGCACCAGGAGCTCTACTCGAACTCCGGCCTGACTGGCCGCGTAGAGAGCTTCGATGACCTCAGGGTCACCGACAGAGTTCGTCTTGATGGTGATGTGTCCAGCCGCAGCGTGAGCCGCCTCATTCGCGATCAGCTGCAACAATCGCGATCGAAGACTGTGCGGCGCGACGATGAGATCGTTGTAGTCCTGACCGCGGCTATATCCGGTGAGGTGATTGAACAGTTGTGTTGCGTCTTCGCCCATCGCAGGATCGCATGTGATGAAACCAATGTCTTCGTACGTGCGTGCAGTCTTTGAGTTGTAGTTGCCCGTGCCGAAATGGACATAACGCCGCAAACCATCCGTGTCGGATCGCACAACGAGCACGCATTTGGCATGCGTCTTGAGCCCGACGACGCCGTACACCACATGCACCCCGGCGCGCTCGAGGGTACGCGCCCACGTCGCGTTCGTGGCTTCGTCGAAACGGGCCTTGAGCTCTACCAACACCGCAACCTGCACGCCGCGTTCGGCCGCCCGAATAAGGCTGCGCGCAATCGGGCTGTCGCCAGATGTGCGGTACAGCGTCATCTTGATCGACTGCACTCGTGCGTCGGCGGCGGCTTCGTCGATGAACGCCTCGACGGAACTGGCGAACGACTCATAGGGGTGATGCACGAGCAGCGCCCGCTCGCGGATTACAGAGAACAAACTGCGGTCGCTTTCCTCGGCACGAGCGATTCGGCCTGCTGTTACTGGCGGCCACGGCACGTCTTTAATCGTCGGCCGATCGAGGCCATGCACCGCGAAGAGGCAGGTGAGGTCGAGCAGTTGACGGTGGAAGGTGACCGCATCGTCACCAAGTTCGAGTTCGCGTTGCAGCACATCGAGCATTTCCGGACTCATCGATGTTTCCACCTCGAGCCGCACTGCACGACCGAACCGGCGACGGCGAAGTTCGAGTTCTACCGCGGCGAGCAGATCGTCTGCCTCTTCATCCTCAACAGTGAGGTCTGCATTGCGGGTGATGCGAAAGACCGCCCACTCCTCGATCTGCATGCCGATGAAGAGCGTGTGCAGATGCGCAGCGATGACTTGCTCCACCGGCACAAAGCGTTGTCCATCGCTGAGCGCGACGAGACGGGGGAACACATTCGGTACTTTCAAGCGGGCAAATCTTCGCTCACCGGTCTCGGGGTCGCGCACCATTGCAGCAATGCTCAGCGCAAGGTTCGAAATATAGGGAAACGGATGAGCCGGATCGACCGCAAGCGGCGTAAGCACAGGAAAGATTCGATGGCGATAGATTTCGAGTACAAAGCTTTGGTCGCGTTCGCTGAGTTCGTCCCACGACAGAATTTCGATTCCTTCGTCGCGCAACATTGGCCGCAACGTGTTCTCGACGACGTCTTCTTGGATCGCGATGTGCTCGCGTACAACTCCGGCAATTGCAGCCAATTGTTCGCTGGGCGTTCGACCATCGGGAGTTGTGGTGACGATGTCGGCTGCGACCTGATCGTGCAGCGCGGCGACGCGTACCTGAAAGAACTCATCAAGGTTCGCCGAGAAGATCGCTACGAACTTGACCCGCTCAAGGAGAGGAATGCCATGCTCGCTCGCGAGCGACAGCACGCGCAGGTTGAAATCGAGCCAGCTGAGCTCACGGTTGAGTTGACGCTCATCGACCACGCCGGCACCACCGACTCTCTTATTCTTCGTCTTCGGCATACCCGAGGTGCCACTCGATGGAAATACCCTCGCGCTCGGCGTCGCGCACGACCCGCTCGCGATTGCGGCGGAATTGTGGATCGTCACGCGGGAGCAGCACCAACCGGGCCAACACGCGGGCGCGGAACTCGTCGAGCAGCGTGCGATCGCCGTAATCGAAGTCGACCTCCCAGTGCGGTGACACCGGGCCGAGATAGACAATGCGGGCGTGGGCTCGCGGTTGGACATTTGTGTCGGTCATGACTCACTCCTGGCGGACGAAGCCCTGATTGTACCGGAGATGCCCTGAATCTCTTGGAGATGCTTGGAATCACGTGACCAATCTGTTTGACTGGTCGACAGAGCGGGAACCAAATGGTCTACGTCCAGCGTCTGAAGAGAGACGAAGGTGTCGTCCGGTTGCCGAAGCCCTTAGGGGCGCGAGCGGGTGGACCACGTCAACGTGGAACAAGCGAAAGGCTCGAACGTGCACGACCACACTTCCGAAGATGCCGCAGCCATTTGGATGGCCGAGGGCAACTGCCGCAACTATCCCCCCGCGGCGTTCTTTCCGAGCGATGGAGTAGGCGTGGACCGCGCCCGCAAGATCTGTGCCACATGCAATGTGGTCGATACCTGCTTGGAATACGCATTACATAACCGCATCGAACATGGCGTGTGGGGCGGGTGCAGCGAGCGTGAGCGTCGCCGCATCCTCAAGCGGCGTCGGATTGAGGTATCACCCGGCTGAGATCGGGTGCGCTTCGCCGCCGATTCGCGCAACACATCGCATATAAAACGCCGGCACCCACAGGTGCCGGCGCTTTATGTTCACTACTCTCATCGGCCGCTCGTACAACGAGGGCCGAACGTGATCAGGTGTTGTCGCTCGCCTTATCGGCCTCGTCGCTCTTGCGAGCGGTGCTTGCCTTGTCGATCTCGGCGAGGCGCTTGAGCTTGTCAGCGTCTGATTCGACCTCTGCCTCTTTCGAACCGGTGTCGAGGCCCTTCTTGAACTCTTGCTGAGCCTTGCCCAGGTTTTTGGCCAACTTGGGAAGCTGCGCGCCGCCGAAAAGCACCAAGACCAAGACAACGAGCAAGCCAATCTCGGGGGGATCAAGGAAAGAAAGCATGTGGTTACCTTACCATCGCGGTCCGCGCCAGCGGTAGGCGCTTGGAACTGTTTTTTGGGTCGCTGCGTGCTCCAGCACCGACTGCTATTGACGCATACCGCTTATGCCGAAGCGGTACGGCGAGTTGACTGCGCGCGCTGGCGACGAAGACGGCGGCGCTCACGCTCGCTGAGTCCGCCCCAGATGCCAAACTTCTCGCCGTTGACGAGTGCGAACTCGAGGCAGTCGAGCCGGACAACGCAACCGCGGCACACTTCTTTGGCCTCGCGGGTGCTGGCACCGCGTTCGGGGAAGAAGAGATCTGGATCGACTCCCAAACAGTTGGCTTGGTCCTGCCAACTGCGATCGTCATCATGTGTGTTGCTGAAACTCATAGGGTGGCCCCCTGCCCTTCGTAGGCCATGAGTGCGAGTAACAGCTGTGCTGGCTGCAAGCGTGATCGCACCCCTGTAATTACATTGGTGTCATTGTCCCCTATCACATCACGTTCGCGCAAGAGGGGATTTCATATTTGTGAGATTTCTCGCGCAGTCCGCGCGAAGCCGCACATGACCTCCCACGCGGCGAAGTTGCGCCCCTCAAGCCCGTCATGGGCGTGAGAAGCGCAACTTCGGCGGACTTACGGAGTTGCG
>JANLPV010000192.1:0-4758 GCA_031367435.1 Actinomycetes bacterium
TCGGGAGTGGTGCACGCAATGGGCGGTGTCGCCGCATTCTGGGGCGCACGAATTCTCGGCGCGCGTATCGGCAAGTTCGACAAGAATGGCAAACCTCGCGCGATCCCGGGCCACCACCTCCCCATGGCGTTTCTCGGCACGATGGTTCTGCTCGTTGGTTGGATGGGATTCAACGGAGCGTCCACGTTTGCTGCTACCGACTTCCGGTTCACGATCGTCATTGTCAACACGGTGTTGTCGTCTGCGTTCGGTTGCTTGACGACGATGTTCGTCATGACATGGAAGTACGGCAAGCCCGATCCATCGATGACCTGCAACGGTCTGCTCGCAGGTTTGGTCGCTATCACTGCACCGTGTGCCTTCGTCGCTCCCTGGGCGGCAGCAGTTATTGGCGTCGTTGCCGGCGTGCTCGTTGTCGTTGCGGTCGTGGTCGTCGAACAGCGGTTCAAGGTCGACGATCCCGTGGGTGCCGTCGCAGTGCATGGTGCCAACGGTCTGTGGGGCCTCATCGCACTCGGCCTCTTCGCAGACGGCAGCTACGGTGACGGGTTCAACGGTGTCGCCGGTGGCGTGAAAGGTCTCTTCTACGGTGAGATCGGCCAGCTCTTGGCGCAACTTGCTTCGGCACTCGTACTCATCACATGGTGTTCGATTGCGTGCATCGCGTTCTTCACCATCTGTAAGAAGACGATCGGTCTGCGCTCTGATCACGACGCAGAAATCACGGGCCTCGATATGCCCGAGATGGGCGCACTTGCCTACCCCGACTTCCTCGAGGCTCAGGGCTCGGTTTTCTACACCACTGACGGGCCAACCTTTGTCGATGCGATACCCGCGACACCCGCGAGCCTGCGAGAGGAAGTAGCAGCAAAATGAAACGAGTCGAAGCAATCATTCGGTCCGATCGCCTTGGTGAGGTCGCCGCATGTCTCGAGCAGGCATCGCTGTCGGGGTTCACCATTAGTGATGTGAGGGGTCACGGCCGCGCTGCCGGCGGGGCCGGCGAATACCGTGGCCACACTTACGAACTGCTCGTCACGCACAAGCTGCTCGTCACTGTCTACGTCGAAGATGACGAAGTGGATGCTGCCGTCGGGGCGATCAGCGCCGGTGCCTCCACAGGTCAGGTCGGCGACGGACTGATTGCGGTCAGCACCGTCGATTCGATGTATCGGATCACGGGGTCGAGCGCGTTGTAACGCTTGCAGACAGCCCGAAGCATGGGGCCACCCGTCTGTGGACGACTGAGCCCGCTGTCCGTTTCGCGGTCCTGATCCAGCCCGATCCGCAGCGGGTGTACTGTGCGTGAATGAGCCGCCGAAGCATCGAACGAATCTCACTCGGTCTGATCGCCGTGTCGATGTTGCCCGCGGGACTGCAGGCAACCTTCACTCCGAGGTCTTTCTTTACTGACTTCCCGCTCGGGCGACACTGGATCGCCCACATTGGCGACGTGTACAACGAGCATCTGACACGCGATGTCGGAGCGCTCTTTCTCGCGCTGATCGTCGTCACGGTGTGGGCCGCGTCGCGCGGAGAAGCAGTACGACCAGTTGCGATTGCTTGGCTGGTGCAAGGAGCTCTCCACCTCCTCTATCACATCGGCCACCTGGACGGATTTGGGACTGCCGACAAGATCGGGCTCCTCGGATCGCTTGTGGCGATACCCGCGCTTGCGCTCGTCGCTCTTTGGGCCAACTGGCCGCGAACCCTCGATTCGAATTAGGAGATCGAGTCTGACAACCCTGCTCTCTGCAGGAACGGCGCCGTCATGGGCTTCGACATAGCCGGTGACATATCCACGACATTCGGCTATCCTTTGTGCAGACGAGAATCGATCCGCGAGGAGCTGAAAGCATCATGACGACTCTGACCGCACTGCTCGATCATCTCTCTGAGGGCGACGTGATCGACACAGCCGATCTGGCACGCGTGAGCGAGACGAACCCGCGTAGCGTCACCCGCTGGAAGACGCAGGCCACCATTCCACGCCGCGCAACCGAAGAACGCCTGCTCGAACTGCGCGCCGTGGTCGACCTCGCTCGTCGCGTCATGCGTGACGACGCAGCGCGCCTCTGGTTGCGTTCACCGAACGCCGATCTCGCATATGACAAGCCACTCGACCTGGTCGCGCTTGGTCACTACCAGCGCGTCATCGATCTGCTGCTGGCGATCGCTGAGGGCGTGACCGCCTGAAATGGCGTTGTTCGATGCTGACCGACTCACCGCGTTACGGGGTTCAAAACTCTCGGTGGTTGGTTATCGAAATCAAGCGGGTGGCTTCGATCCGCGCAGCGGCGAGGGCGCGCGTCGCTTCGGTGGCCGCTTCAATCCGCCGACGAGCTTCCCCGTCATCTACCTCTCCACGTCTCGCCCGTGTGTTGTTGCCGAGCTCACTCGTCAGGCGCAACGACAGGGTCTGTCTGTGGCCGACCTCTTGCCGCGCGAGCTTTGGCAGCTCACCGGCGACCTCGCCAAAGTGCTCGACCTCACTCGGCCGAACACATTGAAGGCGATCGACGTGCGTCGCGCCGACCTGATCCGCGATGACCTTCAGCTCACGCGTGAGATCGGCACCGCAGCGCATGCGCGCGGTTTCCAAGCCATCCGTTCTGCATCGGCCACCGGCGTCGAGGATGTCATCGGCATCATGCCCGACAACCTCGCTGGTGCTGTGGTGCATCCCGAGCTCATCCAGATTTGGACAACGGCAGCTGCCATCGTCTGACTTGGTTGGGCAGAGTCGTCGCCGCGCTGATTAGCCGTTGAGGCGTTGGTTGAGTTGCGCGGCGATGTCGGGTGGCACGAAGTTGTTCTCAGTGGTGGAGTCGGCCTCGGTGAGCTCGACCATTCGTTGCACTACTTCGACCGGGTCCATTTGTGCGCCGGTGACCATCTCACCGATCACTTTGAACATCGGGGCAACGGCCGCGTTCAAAGATGCGTCACCGAACCATTCCCACATCGAATCGGCCATTCGATCATTGAACCCAGTCTGATACGGACCGGGATTCAACAGCGTCACGTCGATCCCGATCGGAGCCAGCTCGGACCGCATCGCCTTGCCCATCGCTTCGAGCGCGTGCTTGGTCATCGCATACGGACCAAAGGTAGGTCCGGCCATGACACCGGCAATCGACGACATGATGATGATTCGTCCGCTGCCCTTCGCAACCATTCCCTTGAGCACCTGTTGCGTCACCGCGAGCGTTCCGAAGACGTTCACGTCGAACAGCCGGCGAACTCGGTCGAGCGGCACATCGGCCATCGGACCTGTCTGTCCGGCACCAGCGTTGTTGATCAAGACGTCGATGTCCCACGCGAGCACCTTGCTGACATCGTCGGTGGTGATATCGACTCGCTCGACCGTCAACTGCGGTGCTTCGGCTCGTAGTGCGTCGACCTGTGCGTCGGTCTCGGTGGTTGCGATCACGTGATGGCCTCGCGCCGCCAGCGCGATGCTCGCCTGTTTGCCAAATCCGGAACCGGCACCTGTGATCATCACTGTTTTGCTCATGGCGTCACGGTAGGTCACACGGAATGACGAACAGCATTTGTAGATGTCGAGGAAACGCTTAGGTTGTGTCAGCGGTGAACCGGAAGATGGCGTCGTCGCCTGCTGGCTCGAACACCGCGGTCACGGGCTGCCCCACGAACACGGCCATCGGATCGGCACCAACGATGTTGGTCATCACCACTGGGCCTTCGTCCAACGTCACGTAGGCAATGACATATGGGGCGTGATCGCTGAATGGTCCGTTGCCGCGTCGCATAATCGTGAAGCTGTAGACGGTGCCGCGTCCGCTCAGTTCGGTTTGGGTCACTGATGTCGACGCGCAGAACGGGCAGAAGTCGCGCGGGTACCAAATCAGTTCGTTGCAGGCATCGCACGTCGGGAGTACCAAGTGGCCCTCGGCACAACCGTCCCAGAACGCCGCTGTCTCAAGGGTGCGCCGCGGTGGACGCGTGGGCAGCATCGGTTCGGAGCTCATGCGTCGCTCCTTCCGAGGATGAGGGTGGAACTCATCATTCGTGTCGACAGGCTGCCGCCGGTGCCGTGCGCCAACGCAATATGGCAGTCCGGCACCTGCACCGCAGCGTGGGCCTCGCCGCGCAACTGTCTCACGGCTTCGATCACCTTCGTCATGCCGCCTCGGTTGGCCGGATGGTTATTGCACAATCCGCCGCCGTCAGTGTTGAACGGCAGTCCACCGAATGGCGCGTGGAGGCGACCATCCATCACGAACCGGCCACCCTCGCCTTTGGCGCAGAACCCGAGATCCTCCAAGGTCATCAGCACCGTGATCGTGAAGCTGTCGTAAATCGACGCGTAGTCGATGTCGGCTGGAGTCACGCCCGCTTCCGCGAAGGCTCGCGGCCCCGACCACACCGCGCCGGTATAGGTGAGGTCTACTCGCCCGCCCATGGTGTCCTTGGCAGCCTCACCTTGGCCAAGGAGCTTCACGCACGTACGCGGAAGCGACGCCGCAATCTCGGGACTGACAACGATCAACGCTCCGCCGCCGTCGGTAATCACGCAGCAGTCAAGTCGATGCAACGGGTCTGCGACTAACGGCGACGACACGACCTCGTCAACAGTCACGACATCTCTCAGCGCCGCGTTCGGATTGTGCTGCGCATGCACCGACGCGGCCACCTTGATCTCCGCGAGTTGCTCGCTGGTGGTGCCGAACTCGTACATGTGGCGACGTGCCGCAAGCGCGTAATTGCCCACGACCGATGAACCCCACAGGTTTT
>JANLPV010000005.1:0-20561 GCA_031367435.1 Actinomycetes bacterium
CGACTATTTCGAGATCGACCCCGTCGCCTACGCCCCGGCCCTCGGAGATGTCGGGATGAGGGCCTACCGGAAGCGCCTCGCTGCGGTGCGAGCCAAACTCGCGCCGGAACCAGCGGAGGCAGATCGCTGGTCGGTTCCCGAAGTTCACGAGCGTTGGGTGCTCGACTGGAACGACCGCCGACTTGCCGTGTTCGACCGCGACTTCGACGCCATCGTGCGTACCCATGCTCGCGACCGCAAAGTGGCCGCCTGGCTCCAGGCCACCGCAAAGGCGTTCGAGGAGATCGGCGAGATCGACCTCGCCATCGACTGGGCCCATCAAGCGACCGACCACGGTCCCGGGCATCAGTCGCTGCATGCGGCCGAGTACTGGTGCGACCTGCTGGCACGACATCGCCCAGCCGAGGGGTTGGCGGCCCAAGACGAGGTGTTCCGACGGTGGCCTTCGGCAACCACTGCGGCGCGTTTGCACCGAGCAGCCGGTACCTCGTGGCACGACTACCACGACGACGTCCTCGCCGCACTGGCCACGAGGCCAGATCAACTGGTGTTGTTCTCTATCGGCACGCTCAACGATCCTCGCCTTGCCTTGGAGCAGGCGCTCGCCCTCGGTCTCGACGATGACCGCGTCTGGGCCGAACTCGCGAATGCATGCGAACCGTTGGACCCGCTCGCCGTGCTGGCGATCCACCGGAGACTCGTCGAGCACGAACTCGTGAACGCCGACGCCCAGCACTACCGGCTGGCTGCCCGGCGCCTCGCCAAGATGCGCAAGCTCGCCGCCGGGACCGACGAGGCAGCCGACGTCGACTCGTTCATCGCCGACCTGCGCGACACCCACCGCCGGCGCCCGCGGCTCCAGCAGGAGTTCGACCGCGCTCACCTGCCCTGACGCTCCGCCGACGAGTGCCTACGTCAGCGCCGTGTTGACAGACCGTTGATACGTGGCAAGCAGAGGAGCCCGCCGCTGCGTGTCACGGAGAGGGTTCTCCGCTCGACAATCAGGCGGCGGAGGGCTTGAGTTCGCCATGTTGAGCGACGGTGACGCCGAGCGCGTTGGCGATATCGCACAGACGGGCGAGGCTGGTTGAACGGTAGTCGTTGGCTTCGTAGCGTTGGATCTGCTGTTCGACCGGTATCCAAGTCGGCCAGACTGGCCTTCCGATGAGGGATCCGTGAAGGTACGTAGCGACGGGCTGCAACGGTGCGGCCGCGGACGTGTTGTCGTACAGCACTGCTTCATCAGCAATCTTGATTGCTTCGCGCACGTGCCCCCAGAGACGCTGGTAGCGGGAACGCACTTTGTCCTCCGGGACGTCGTGCCCACCGACCTCGACGCGGTTGGCGACACGTGCGACCGCAAGGTCTTGCGGGATGAGCACTACGTGGAGCATCACGATGAAGCCCCGGTCAGCAGCATCGCGCATCAGTTGCAACTTGGATTCGTGTGAGAAGACGGTCTCGGCAATGAACGATCGGCGATCAGTGAGCAGTTGTTGGCGGCGGGCAGCGGCGATCTGGGCCGCATCATAGGAGCGGGCAACCTCATCGCCGGGCCACATCTCATGCGCAATGCGGTCAGCGTTCACGAACTCGACGCCAACGTGCACGCTGAGCACTTTGTCGTACAGCGTCGTTTTACCGGCACCGTTCGGGCCAGCGAGAACCCACAGAACCGGGGTTGTCACGAAGTTGGTGCTGCAGGATCACGGCGGACGATGCCGCCATCAGCGTCGAGCTCGACATAGGACCGGCCGGCGGCCGTGAACTCTTCTGCGAGGTTCAGGCGGTTGCGGGTGAGTTCAATCCGTTCAGCCCACTCGGCCCGTACGATCGCCTGTTCTTCGTCGCTCAACTCGTCGTAGTCGCGGGATCGAGCCAACACCTCGGTCACCCTGCGTTGCGACACGCCTGCAGCTGTCTCGAGCGCCCGACCGATGCGGGCCCAATGATTCACCTGCTGGGCGGCGCTGCGGCTCTGAAGGGGCCCGGTCTGTTGGGCAGCTTCGAACACATCGTCATCAATACGGGTCGGCGCGCTCATCTGAATCTCCTCGCTCACCAAACTGTAGCAGTCTGCTACAGCATTGTACAGTGCGGTGTTGCGACGAGCCGACACGGTGTTCGTCATGGTGCGGGAAGGTCCGTTCAACAGCCCGACGATCATCGACCTGCACGTCGTTGGATGCCCCAGCGGCCGCTATGGCGTGGGCAGTGCGGTCACGGAGCCGCCACCTTGCGCGACGAGCAGTCTTGCAATCTTTGCATCGACCCCTACGGGACTGAGCCAATGTTCGGACTCGACGAGCGCAACGTCGCGGGTCTGCATTGCGAACGCCTTCGCTGTTGCATGATGAATCGCCCACAGCTCTTCGACGGGCCGGTCACGTAGCGCCCGGGACGGCGGCGGCCATCCGTGAGCAATGAAGGTCACGTAGACAGTCTCGCCGACGAACTCGCGCAGCGACTTGTCCGATTTCGTCAGGTTGCAACCGACGCAGGCGGCCTCCAGGTTCTCCGTTGCGTGCGCACCTCGGAGCGCGAGCGGGATCAGATGGTCAAGATGCCATCCGCTGTCGACGTCCAGTTCGGTGCCGCACCGGCTCACGGAGTTTGCGGCCGGTGTGGAGCAGATCGGTTCGTCGTCGGTGAAAGGACTTCTGGCGAAGCCGATCGTTCACCTCGCCATCGGCCTGACCACGGATCAGGAACTCGCGCCCGTGCGCGAGCGGCTGGAGTCCGCGGGATGGATCTACCGAGGCGATGCCGGCGCGCAGGGCGGCCACGTGTTCGTGCTCGAGTCCGCGCCACGGCATCGCGTCGCCCACGCTCACGTCGTTGAACACCTCGGTGAACAGTGGCGCAGCTACTTGCGACTAAGGGACCTTCTCGACCGCAGCCCAGCAGCGCGACATCGGTACGAGGACACCAAGCTGCGACTCATCAACGAAGTCGGTGATGACCGCACGGTCTACACCGAAGGCAAAACTGAGATCATCGCCTCACTACTCGAAGAGGCTTGAACCTAGTGCCACCAACCCGCTGGCTTGGGCCGATCCGATGCACCGATCTGCATAGTTCGGGTGACGGTGGAACTGGCAGTTGATCCGTGCCATAAAGGGCACAGCCCAACTGCCAGAACGCCCGTAGCCGGCGATCTGGTCCGAGCACCGAGCCACCGGACCATCACGACCCTACGGACCACACAAAAACAAACGATCCGGAACCTCATGAGAGTTCGGATCGTTTCCGATGTCTCGCGACATCACATGGTGGCGGGGACAGGAGTTGAACCTGTGACCTTCGGGTTATGAGCCGAGTCGAGGCCCTGTCGGGCAGTGACGGTGAGTGACGGTTCGTGCCATTTATCAGGTCTTTTGCGGATTTCGTGTGTCATCGTGTGTCATCGTGTGTCACCCAATATCACGCTCTGTCACCTGCTCCATGAGAAGAACCATTGGAAATTCTGTCTAGATAACCGACTTGCATGTGACAAACAAGTTGATGATCTAGACAAATTACGTCATACTGCTTGCAGGTCCTCAAACTTGTCCAGATTGGCAACTTGTCCATGGCACGCAAACCCGTCCCACAAGCAACACGACGAGTGCTCGACGACGCCATCGCGTCGATCGCCATGCGCCTGCCCCGCTTGTGGAAGGTCGACGTCGCTTCTCGTTCCACCGAGGGTGGGGTACTCCGCTTCACCTCTCCAGCCAACGTCACCGGCGAAGTCACACTGCGGGTTCGACGAGACATGAGTCCGCGCGTGGCCGAAGCGCTGGGAACCGCAAGCTCGCCCACCATCGTCGCGACTTCGTGGCTCAGCGCGCGGACGCGGGAAGTGCTCACCGAGGCCGGGTGGAACTACATCGACACCACCGGCAACTCCTACCTCTCAATCGATCGACCCGGGCTGTTCATCCGCACCGACGGCGCAACACGCGACCCATCACCGAAACGATCGACCGCCCCCAACCTTCGCGGTCCCCGAGCATGGGCTTTGCAGCGCACACTGGTCGAGGTGCTCCCCCCGTACGGCGTCAGCGAACTCAGCAACGCCCTAGAAATCGACGCTGGCTACGTCTCACGACTGCTCGGCGCTCTCTCGGGTGAGTTGCTGATCGACCGCCCTCCCCGCGGACCGGTGCTATCAGTGCAGTGGGAACCGCTGCTGCGACAGATCGCGACGAGCTACTCGTTGTTGGGCTCGAACGAGACAGCGAACTGGGTTGCGCCCGGAGGGGCCGAGCAGTTCCTCCGCGACCTCTCGTCGTCGAAGCTGAAGGGATGGGCTGTGACCGGTTCCTTTGCCGCGTCGCGAGTGGTGTCGGTCGCCGCGCCCGAGATCGCCGTCGTGTTCGCTCAGGACCCCGAACGGATCGCCGAGACCATGCGCCTGCGACCGGTACGAAATGGTGGCAACGTTGTCACAGCCCTTCCCTACGATCGCATCGTGTTCGATCGGACGTGGAAAGAGGACAACATCGTGTACGCATCGCTCGCTCAAGTCGTGATGGACTGCATCACCGGGTTCGGCCGCATGCCAGCAGAGGCTGACGCGTTGCTCGATTGGATGCAACGCCGAACACCCCGATGGCAGGCTTCGTCCTTCACCCAGTCCGCGACATTGCCATGAACGCAGAAGCACCTCGCATCGAATACGTGGAGGCGCGCCGCGCTCTTCTTGACGCGCTGACAGCGCTGCAACCGCACATCGACGCGTTCGTGCTGATCGGCGCGCAAGCCGTCTACCTACGCGCCATCGGTCGATTGCCGGGGTACCAGCCCTTCACTACCGATGCCGACCTGGCCCTCGATCCGAACCTGCTCGCCGATCTTCCGCTGCTTGGCAACGCCATGCTCGGCGCTGGCTTTGAATACAGCGGCGAGCCAGGCATCTGGAACCGCTACATGGTGCGTCATGGCTTCTCAGGCGACATCATCGTTCCAGTCGATCTCATCGTGCCAGCACAAGTGGCGGCGAAAGCCGGCCGTCGAGGTGCCCGACTCCCAGGAGACCACGGCCACACAGCTGCACGAAAGAGCGTCGGCGTCGAGGGCGCGCTCGTCGATCACGATCCCGTCGAGATCGCCGCGCTCGAGACGGGCGATAGCCGCCGCGTGATCGTCAAGGTCGCCGGGCCAGCGGCATTATTGGTCGCCAAGGCACACAAACTGGGCGAGCGACTCGCCACGCCGAAGCGACTGATCGACAAGGACGCGGGAGATGTGTTCAGGTTGTTCGAAGCGACGCCACTGCGCGAGATGATTCGTTTGATGCAGATGCTTCTCGCGGACGAGCGATCCGCCAACACGACAGCGACTGCAGTCGAATACGTGCTGCAGCTGTTCGCCACACCTCGCTCCCCCGGGGTTCAGCTCGCCGTACGTGCCCTCGGTATTGCTGCCGATCCGGAGACGGTGACAACCACCGTCACGGGCTACGCACAGGACCTGCTGTCCGAGCTGCGACCGTAGGGTTCGTCCAAGTGGTGCTGCTCGCTGCGGGCGAGCGGCCCTGAATATCTCGCGGCCGTGTGCGTGGCGAGTCATCGGCCATGCATCACCTCCCTGAGATGTTCGGCGGCTTCCTCGCCGCGAACGCCAACGGTTCGCACGTCAGCAAAGACTCGAGGCCATGGCGCAACCCTAAGACCGTCGACCCTTGTCGCGCTGGCAGGAGGCAGACGCGTCGTTCGACCCGCTGTCCAACGCTCCTTACATGATCGTGGTGTCGTAGAACTTGATCGCCGAGTTGGCCAGCAGTTGAGTTGAGAGCTGATTGGCCCCCGCGGAGATGGGCACGGCGACGAGAGGGATCGCCTTCTCCAGCAGCGCCTTGCGGGTGAAATTGAAACCAACAACGCGGAACAGTTGCTTGACGAGAACAAGGGACTCCTTGCGGAGGTGCCTCAGAACCACTCGGGTAAGAGCCTTCTCGCTCGCTTCGATGATCGCTCGTTGGGCTGGTTCCCGGGCATTGAAAATTCCCTGAAGGATGAGCAGTTCCGCTGCCCGTCCCGATGGTCGGTCATGTCGTGCCCGTAGACAGCGGCGATCGAGAGGACCATTCGGTTTTGGATCCAAGCGAGTGCGATCAGGTCAACCGGAAGCGCAAGCAGTCCGGCTGCTCCGGCGCCCGCGCCCTCCCAACGTGCGGCGCGGCTGTACTTGCGCTTGAATTAGATCGCAAGCTGACGGTCGGTCGCCTCGGGATTGCACTCGCGTATCAAACCTACGTCGCGTAACGTTCGGGAGGCGAGCTGTTCAACAGCTCGGGCTGCAAGCAAGGCGGGAGCACCAGCGGGATTCGCCAGCAACCGTCGCAGCACGCCTGGCGGGACGCTGATGGCGCTGGTGTCGTCGGGCGAGACGATCGTGGTCGTGTCCTGCTCGTCGAACTCGTTCGGGTTTCCCTGTCGCAGCACAACGGAATGCCGAGCCGAGCGCTTGATCCCGGATTCGTCCGATCCCATTTGACCACAGGAACCAGCTAGGGACTCGGGAGAGCCACCGCCAGCATCATCGTCAGACATGGATCAACCCTACAGCGGTCTTCACATCGGCTGACCCAAAGAGTGGGTTTGGACGACGTCGAGGCCATGATCGGTCGGCTCGGGGTCGTTGTTGACAGGCTCGGCCCGTTCATCTAGTCCTAGGATCGTCGGCGTGAAGCGACTTGCGGTCACCTGGGGTTGCTTCGCGCTCGCGTTGGCAGCGTGCAGCAGCAGCGGAACGACGAGTGCCCCTGCCACGACCGCACCTGCGGTCGGTGTGGGGCACCACCACCACAGCGGGATCGACGGGTGCCACCACCACTGCAGCGGTCAGCCAGACGACGTCGGCGGCGACATCGCCTGCAACGAACGGCGCCGACAGCTGCGAGGTCACCTACAGCGGCGCAAAGACGGGCTCGATCTCCGACTCCGCTCCCATTCTCAGCCTCGATGCGTGGCGGACGAATCCGGGCTCCAACGGGCCACTCACCGCCGCCTGCTCGCAAGGCAACGCCACATTGTCACTCGACTCGTTCAGCCAGGTGCTGACGATCCTTCCCGAGGGCCCTGGGTCGTACGTGATCGGTTCGGGCAACAACGACTCTGGCAACGCGAGTACGACAGATCAACTCGTGGGCCACCTCAAGTTGTCCGACTGCAACGCTGATTTCACCCCGGCGCCCACAGCCCCCGGCACGCTGAAGGTCACCCAGTTCGACGCGCATGCCTTCGTCGCCACCTTCACCTTCACCGGTGTCGATGCAACGTCCGGCGGTTCGGTCAACGTGAAGGGTTCGATCACCAAGAACTGCGTCGACGTGCCGGTACTCGGCAACGTCTGCAAGTAGACCGGGGCCACCTGGCGCGGGCAGCCCCCGCCAGGGCTTGGCCGATGGCGCGCATCTCGAGCCAGTTGGCCGAGCAGCATGATCGTGACCAGCGTCGCGAGTTCGAACCACAACTCGACATCGATTAGGTGGAACATGGTCGCAACGCAGGCCCCGAACGCGACCAGGAGACCCATCGAGATCAGCGGCATCATCCAGGCCTTGCGATCACGCAAGTCGCTCCACCCGCCGCGCAGGAACACCGGTCCACCCCACACGAACGGGAGAGTCCCGAACGGCGGAGCCACCTTCATTTCAGCGACGAATGTCAGCTCTGACGCACCTGCCCGGGGGCCACACACGACGGCGTCCTCGACGACGCCCACGACGTCGTCGCGTGGCTCAACGACCGCTACCTCGCCAAACCCGCACCGAGCACCTGCTCACGCCCGATCCACAGCCGAAAGACGGCCCTCTACACCCTGACTGTCGACTGCGTCAACCGCCTCAATGGCGACGACAAGTGCGGACGACAACGGCATGGCAAGCGGACCAGAGCGGTTGCCCGCCTATCTACGTGCCGGTCTCGGGCGTCCATTCTGCGCGTGAGCCACAACCGATGGGTATGCTGGCATACATGCATCGAACGACGGTGAAACTCCCAGACGAACTTGACGCACGGTTACGTCACGAAGCGCAACGGCGAGGCACGACCGTGTCCGAGCTGACCCGCGAGGCGATCGAAGCTCATCTTGGTGGCCCACGTCCACGCCGCAAGTTGCTCGCCGCGGCCACCGGGGCGAGCGGCCATGACGACATCTCGGAGCGGATCGAGGAGATCCTCGCCAACGAGGTCGGATCATCGCTCTGATCGTCGACGCAGGCCCACTGTACGCGTATGTCGACCGCGACGACCGTCACCACCACGCCTGTCTCGAACTCCTCGAAACGCATCCCGGCCCGCTGCTGGTGCCGATGCTGGTGATCACCGAGGTGGCCTATCTGCTCGCAACTCGGCTGGGAGTCGACGCCGAAGTCAGGTTCCTCGGCGATCTCGCCTCGGGCAACCTGATTCCCGAACCAGTGGCCCCTGCAGATTGGCTACGCATCGCTGAACTCGTCGCCCGCTACCGCGATCTTCCGCTCGGCACGGTCGACGCCTCGGTCTTGGCCACTGCAGAGCGTCTCGCCATCACCGAAGTCGCCACACTCGACCGACGGCACTTCACCGTCGTCCAAGCAACGAATGGCCCGCTGAATTTGCTGCCCTGACGGACGCCGACCACCCAGATGCGCCTACTTGTTCCGTATTTCCGGGTGATGGTGGTATTGGCAGTTGATCCGTGCCATAAAGGGCACATTCCATCTGCCAGAACGCTTGGAAAGCCGGCGATCTGGTCCGAGCACCGATGCGCCTACTTGAAGGTGTCTACCGGTGACAGGCCGTTGGCCGCGTTTGCGGTGTTCGTGCTTGCGCTGGCCAGTCGACAAGCACGCACCATGTGCGTGAGTTGCGGTTGTTGATGTTGGCAGCGGACTGACACGTCCTGCGTGGCCAGCATTCATAGCGGCGCTGGCTGTCGATCCACTCGATTCGGACCAAGTAGACCTCGACCAACTCACGCGTCAGCGACGAATGTCAGCCCTGACGGGGACTGAATCTCGGGTGAGGTTCGTCGAGAGTAGGGCGGGATTGAGACTTGTGGAACGCACCGCCGATGAGGTTGGTGCTGAGGAGTCGGCGGGTTTGTAGGCCGGGGCGGTCGGCGATGACGGCGAGGTGTTGCGCCCTGCTGGCGGCGGCTGATCGTGCGGCTTGTATCGCAGCTGCGGGATCGAGTTGCATGAATTGAACGGTGTCGCCTGAGCGAAGCTGCGTCGCACGGCTGGCGTCATCCGCGATCACCGTGGCGATCTTCGGGTAGCCACCGGTCGTTTGGTGGTCGGCGAACAACAGGGTGGGCACGCCGTCTCCCGTGACCTGGAGCGAGCCGCACACGATAGGGGTCGACGGAATTGCCAGGGTGTCCTTGATCGGCAGGTGTGCGCCGGCAAGGCGCACGCCCATCCGGTCATAGGCGGCGGTCAGAACGTAGGTGCTGCCGAGCAACACGTCGGCGGCATCGGGCTCGAAGCATTCGGATTGCGGTCCGAGGACGACACGCAGAACCTGAGTGGGTCGGGCAATCGCGGGTGGTTCTATTGGGCCTTCACGGGCGTCGTCTACCTCTGCCGATTCGATCAGGATCTCGTCGCCGGTGCACACGAGACCGCCGCCGAGGCCAGCGCGCACGTGGGTCGAGGTGCTGCCGAGCCATTCACGCGCGACAAGTTTGCCGACGACTGCGAGGTAGCACCAACTACCGCGTGTGCCGGCGGAGATGGTGAGCGTGTCGCCTGGGACGAGAGTGCGCACTGTCCATGGGGCGCATCGTTCGCCGGCGTGGTCGACGGCGAATTCTCCGCCGCACACGGAAATGGTCACCGGCGCCGCAGAGCAGGTGACGGACAGTCCGCCCAGTGAGATTTCGATGGCGGTGTCGGTTTGTGCCTGGCCGAGTACGAGATTTGCGGCGGCATGCGCGAAGGAGTCCATCGGGCCCGAGGCAGGGATGCCGTAGCGCATCAGCCCGGGGCGCCCTGCGTCTTGGATCGTCACCAGTGGACCGGATCTACGGACGTGCAATACGGCAGTGCTCATCGCGTGCCGGCGTCTGGTTCGGCGAGGCGGGAATCGAGATCGTTTCCGTCGATCCGTCGAAAGGTGACGGTGTCACCTACGTCGAACAGGAACGGCTTGTCGCGATCGGCCGTGAACACCGATGCGGCGCTGCGACCGATCGCGAACCATCCGGTCGACATGGCGATCGGGATGATCAAGCATTGTTGTCCGGCGATGATCACGCTTCCGGCGGGCACGAGCGGTCCCGGAGTCGGGTTGCGTGGCTGCTGGATAAGTGCGGGCGTGCCGTACATGTAGGCGAAGCCCGGAGCGAACCCGTACATGCCCACGGTGTAGGTGCCCGCGAGGTGAGCAGCTATAGCGGTTTCGGCGTCTATCCCGGCGCGCGTCGCGAGCGCTTCCAGATCGGGCGCGTGCTCGTTGTCGTAACACACCTCGATCACGTGAGCGACTCCTCGTGAGGTCACGTTCGCTGCGGTGAGGTTGTCGTGCACCGCGGCAGTGATAGCGGTGTGGTCGGTGACGAGCGGGTCGAATGTGACGAGCAACGTGGTCATCGCCGGCACGACCTCTGTCAGTCCTGCCGGCGGGTTGCGGGCCAGCGCGGCATCGAGAGCGAGTATTCGAGCGTGGGTCTCGTCACTGATCTGGTCGTCGAAGACGACGAGTACGCCGTGGTCGGCGACAGGCACGACAACTGGTGTCATGGTCACTGGTGTCATGGTCATGCCGGCAGAAATGGGCGCGTTGCGAGTCCGGCGTCGATCAGTCGGGCGCGCACGACGTGTGCCATTTCGACTGCGCCTGGTGTGTCGCCGTGGACACACACCGAATCGGCAGCGAGTTCGATGGGGTCGCCGCCGATCACCGCCATCCGGCCGCTTTCGACGAACGCGACCAGCCGCTGTGCAGCCTGCTCGGCATCGTGGATCACTGCGCCGGGCTCACTGCGTGGCACGAGCAAACCGTTCGGCTGATACGCGCGGTCGGCGAAGATCTCGGAGTACACCTCGACGCCGGCGGCACGGGCAACGACTTCCAGCTGCGTGCCGGAGATGGCCAGGATCGCCATCGCGGGGAAGGCTGCGCGGACGGCGTCGATGATGCCGGTGGCGACGTCGGCGTCGGCTGCGGCCACGTTGCCGAGTGCGCCGTGCGGCTTGACATAGCGCACCTGTGTCCCCGCGAGTCGGGCGATGGCGGCAAGTGCGCCGACCTGTGCGACAACCATCCGCCCGATCTCGTCGGGCTTCATCGGGATGACTCGCCGGCCGAAACCTTCACGATCGACGTACGACGGGTGGGCGCCGATTACCACACCGCGATCGGCGGCGGTGCGGCAGGTGTTGAACATCGTCTCGGTGTCGCCGGCATGTCCGCCACAGGCGACGTTGGCACTGTTGACCACGGACAGCATCGCTGCGTCATCGCCCATTGTCCACGGACCAAAGCCTTCCCCGAGGTCGGAATTCAGATCGATTGTGCGCATCGTGGGTTCCTCTCGGCGGGTTTTGATCGTATGGCGGGCATGTCAGTAGACGATCGTTTCGAACATGGGGCGCCGGTCGCGAATTCGATCCCATCCGAACGGTGTCAGGTCGATCGTCGTGTACCCGCCAGCGGTGATCATCTCGGCGATGCCCCGTCCGGCGGCCGGGGCGTGCATGACCCCGTGCCCGGAGAAGCCGGTGGCGAACAGCAGGTTGTGGAGTTGGTCGTGTGGGCCGATGATCGCATTGTGGTCCAGCATGTTGACCTCGTAGTGGCCGGCCCAGGAACGGCGCAGCCGAAGTTTGTCCATCGCGGGGATTCGCTGCACGAGTAACGGCCAATAGACCTCTTCGAACAGGTCGTGGTGTGGATCGAAGTCGTCGTCGGCGTCGGGGTCGTCGTGCGCGGCGGGCTGGATGCCGCCGATGAACCCGTCGCCGTCAGGTCGCACCCAGATGCCCGACGTGTCGAACAACATCGGAAAGCCGTTCTGCGATACTGGTGCCTGGAAGTTGAACACGGACCGCTTCTTCGGCACGACCGGCAGGTCAATACCGGCGAGCGCCGCCACCCGACCCGACAGGGCCCCTGCTGCGAGCACGCACACATCGCATGCCAACGTCTCGCCCGAGGCCAACTGCACCGCGGTCACGGCATCGTTGCTGATCTCGAAGCCACTCGCAGCTGCCTCGAGGTACTCCACACCCAGACGACGGGCGGCGCGCTTGACAACCGACAGCAGGCTCCAGGCGTCGAACCATCCCTCGCCGGACAGGCCGAGGGTCCCGATGCCGACGCCGTCGAAATCGAGTTGCGGAAAGCGCGAGGCCAAGGCGTCACCGGTGAGGGCAACAACGTCGGCACCGTGCATCCTTTGCATCTCAGCGGCCGCAACGCGCTCGACGACCTGGTCGGGTGTTCCGAGGATCAGGTACCCGCCTTCGACGTAACCGATCTGCGCGTCGTTGTCGCCCACATGCGAAGCGAGGTTTCTGAACAGGTCGACGGCGTGCAGGCTCATCGCGATGCTGGTTGGTGTTCCGAACTGGGTGCGAATCGAGGCTGCAGACAGCGCGGTCGAGGACTTCTCGTAGGACATGTCCTTGTCGATCACGGTGATCGGTCCGGTGTGGCCCGCGCGTCGAAGCTCCCAGGCGCAGAAGCTGCCGACGATCGCGCCACCGACGATGACGACGCGTTGCGCGCTGGACGAACTCATGGCTGGCCGTTGCGGAGCATCAGTTGGGCGTCAGGCCCAGATGAGCGCGAAACCGGTTCTTGATGAAGACCGCGTCGCGCGACGGCATGCTGCGCGGCAGGGTCTCCGGTCGGATCTTCACGACCGCCAGTCGCGGGCCCGTAGACGGTGCGCGGCGGTCGCTGATCAACTGGTCGAGTTCGATGTCGGTCGTCACGACGCGGCTGTCGGCGAAACCGATGGCGGCAGCGATGGCGGCGAGATCGATCCCGAGGCCGGTGTGGCTTGTCTGCATACCGGTCTCGCCGTAGTGCTCGTTGTCGAGCACGACGATGTCGAGATTGGTCGGGCGGGCCGCAGCTATGGTCGCGAGTCCTCCGAGTGCCATCAGCTGCTCACCGTCGCCGGTGATCACGAGCACCCTGCGACCGGGTTGGGCTTGGGCCAGGCCGAAGCCGACGAGCGATGCAGCACCCATTGCCCCCCACAAGTAGTAGTTGGAATCGTGGTCGCCGGCGGCGTGCACGTCGTAGGTCGGCGAGCCAAGACCGGTGACGACGAGGGTGTCGCCACGGTCGGCGAGCAGGCGAGCGACGGCGTCGCGGCGTTCGAGGACTGCATGCATCGCGATCACCACTTCTTTTCCCCGAGCAGCCGTTGGCCGATGAGAACCGCTATCTGCTGATCACCGTCGTACACCATCGTAGTTGCCTGCTCGACGGTGTCGATCACATCGCGGGCGGTGTCGGCACGTAGCACGGTGACGCCGATCGCTTCCAAGCTGCGCTGTGTGGCTCGGCCCATCGGGTTCTGCCACGGGTTGAACTCGGCCCACTCGCCGCGCATCGTGACAAGCATCAGCAAAGGCGTGCGAGTGATGACCGGCAGAGAGAGCATGTTGATGCAGTTCCCCACACCGGATGATTGCATGAGGATGGCCGATCGGGTTCCGCCGAGCCACGCGCCGGTGGAGATGGCGATTCCCTCCTCTTCCGTGGTCAGTACATTCGTGGTGATTTCCTCCGCTGCGATGCACAGGTTGATCAGCGCCGTGTGACCTGCGTCGGGCACGTAGCTGACGAGGGTGACGCCGGCGCGCCGGAATACCTCGTGCACTTGCGCCGGCCAGTCGATCTCGACTGCTCGTTCCAACTCGTCACCATCCATGCGTTCTGTTGTAGCTCTGCCGAGCGGCACTATGTTAATCCAGGTCGCGGAGCTCGCCAGCTTGTCCCGGGCGGCGCAGCGGCGACACCATCGCTGAGCCGGCAGATGATGATGCTCGAGCCACAACAACCCCAGGAGGAAACAGATGAGATTCGACAACAAGGTCGCCGTGGTCACCGGAGCAGCGCGCGGCATCGGCCTGGCATGTGCAGCAAGGCTGTTGGCCGAAGGCGCGAAGGTGGTGATCGCGGATATCGACGGGGACACATTGTCTTCAGCGGCTGAAGCGCTCGGATCTCGGGATCGGGTCCATGCGACCGTCACCGACGTGTCCAGCAAGCAACAGGTTGACGCGCTCATCGCCGAAGCCGTAGCCGTATTCGGCGGCATCGACATCATGGTCAACAATGCCGGTATTGCGATGGTGCAGGACTTCCTCGAGATCACCGAAGCCGACTACGACGCGGTGCTCGCGGTCAACCTGAAGGGCCCATTCCTGGGTGTGCAGGCAGCCGGTCGGCAGATGATTGCCCAGGGTCGTGGCGGAGTGATCATCAACATGTCGTCGATCAACTCACGCCTTTCGAACCCGCGTGTGGCAACGTACGCGATCTCCAAGGGCGGTCTCAACCAGCTGACCGGAACGGCATCGGTTGCGCTCGCTCCGTATGGTGTGCGGGTATGCGGTGTCGGGCCGGGCACGATCGCCACGGAGATGATCACCGGCCCGTTCATCCGCAATGACGACGAGCGTCGAATGGTGATGTCGCGCACACCCGCCGGACGATTCGGACGGCCCGACGAGGTTGCAGCAGTCGTCGCATTCCTCGCCAGCGACGATGCGTCGTACATGACTGGTCAGACGGTGTACCCCGACGGTGGTCGCCTCGTCCTCAACTACACCGTGCCGGTCGAGGACTGATCGGTGAATGAGATCTTCAACCACCTGCACCACGTCTGCATTGTCGTCCATGACATCGACCGCGCCCAGGCGTACTACGAGTCGATTGGCATCGGACCCTGGGTGCCCTACCCGCCACTGGTTGACTACGCCGACCTCGACGTCCCCAACCGCGACGGCTTCCTGGCAATGAAGTATCGCGTCTGCAATCTGCCCAACATCCAACTGCAGCTGTGCCAACCCAATGACGACCCGAGCCCGCAGCGGATCTTTCTCGACACCAAGGGCGAAGGCGTCTTCCACCTCGGTTTCGAGGTACCCGACGCCGACGCAGCACAGTCAGCCGCGCAGGCCGTTGGACTGCATCAACTGATGCGCGGCCGCCGGGCCAACGGCACCGGCTTCAACTACTACGACACCCAGACTGACGCCGGCGTAGTGCTGCTGACCCGCTCGACGCCACCCCCACCGACATAACACAGTTCACTCGTTTGCCGGTGGCCCAGGTTTTGGGTATGTGGAGCGCACCACGTTGACGAGTTGAACCACGTGACGTCCCGGTTGCAGGTACTGCTGAAACTGGGGCCGGGCGGCGACGTGTGGGGACCGATGATTTCGCGACCGCCGTACGCAACGTGATGCGTGTACGCTATCAACATGTCTGAGACGGCTGAGCTGATCAGGAATGCACGCGAGCAGCGTGGCCTCAGCCAACGCGCTCTCGCGGAACGCGCCGGCGTCGAGCAGTCGACGATTGCTCGTATCGAACTCGGCGACTCTGACCCCGCCTACTCCACCGTGATCCGTCTCCTGGACGCCGCTGGATTCAAACTTCTTGAACCCCAACCGTCGATCCCCACGCTGGCCGAAGCAGCCATTGGGGCCGACGAGATCGACTGGACGATGCTGCGCTCGGTCACCGACCTCGCCGAACGCGACCCCTCCACGGTGGGGTTGCTAATCGGGGGCGAGCCCGCCACCGCCGACACCATTGCTCGCACCATCTTGGCCGCGGTCGCGGCATTCCTCGCCGAACAGGCCGGGGTGCACACACCTGCATGGGCTCGTCACACCCCCGCTCTGCCCGAACCCTGGCACCCCCACGGCACCCCGCGAATGATTCGCCAGACCATCGCCGAGACCCCTCCCGTCGTCGCCCGCTACAACGTCTGGATCCGGGCCTCGGCGCTACAACGCAGACCGTCGTGACAGGCGCTGGTCGACCACTTGACTGGACCGAGATCGAGTCCTACCTCGTCGACGTCGGTGCCGAACTTGAACGACGCGATCGACCTCGCGCCCTCTGGCCTGCAACCCGATTCGCCACCCCGGACGAAGCCGTTGCCGCCTTCTACACCGCATACCCCCACGAAGAGCCCGACCCCCACCTCGCCGACTGGATACGCACCGTCGTGACGGAGCATTGAGCAGGTCCTCGACTGATCGGGCCCGACGGTGAGCGTTCCGCACAGAACATCTACAGATCTGAGCTCGCGTCGCATACCGCCGTGGATGGGACGAGTCGATGCGCCGTTCTGTATTTCCGGGTGATGGTGGTATTGGCAGTTGATCCGTGCCATGAAGGGCACATTCCAACTGCCAGAACGCTTGCGGAGCCGGCGCATCCGACCAAGCACGGATGCGAGGATATGCCGGTCGGTGTGTTCAGTGCGGCCCCGGTCACCGCGAGATCTGTGCCGCCGTTATGTGCGGTTGCGACACTGACCAGCTCGCTCGACTTCGCCGGATATGTGGGTGTCGGGGTGCGGATCGCGTCCGGTGTTATGGAAGGACAGACAATGACAGACCATGATGTGGTGGTGGCGACACCGCCCACCAACGTCAACGATGACGGTCGACTTGATCGGTCGCCGGTGTGGTGGCATCTCGCTGAGTGGGCGGGATGTCGGAAACGGCGGCACCGCCGAAGGGCGCCTGCGGTATTCCGGAGGTCTCTGCGCAGACCTCACAGGTGGCACGAAAACTTGGCGTTCCGATCCGACCTACAGTCACGGATCCGTTCCAAGTGAATCGAGGGGGGTCACCGTGGGAGACAAGTTCGACAAGCTCGTGGAGATGGGCAAACACGCCGAACAACATCAGTACGAGGAGCATCGAAAGTTCTACAGTGCCGATGTGCGTGGATGGTCGCCTTCGTACGACTTCGAGGGCATCGAGTCCTGGCTCGTATTGCTGGCGGAACAGAACGACCCGTACCCGGAAATCGACACCGTGCAGCAGCTGGTCGCCGAGACCGATGACGCAGTCGTCAGTGAGTGGACCTGGGCAGCTACGCACACGGAGACCGGCAAGCGGCTCTCGATGAAGGGACCCTCAGTGTTCGAGTTTTCGGACGGCAAGGTCGCGTCGTTTCGGCAGTACTTCGACATGGCCGCCGTCATGGCTCAGTTCGCGTAGCCGCACCGCCGCACGCCTGAGACCTTCTTTGCCAGACTCCTTGGCGATCTGGGCCATTGGCCATTCGTGCTCGATTGCCTTTCCGAGATCCGAGCGGCGGAGTGCCGGTGCGGCATCGGCGAAGACGCCGATCTCGGCGAGCCACAACGCAGCGGTGTATTGTGCGATATTCAGTTGCCGTCCGGTGCGCGCGACGCAAGTCAGGTTGACCGTCCTCACCGAAACGCCGCCCATCAAGGAGCAGCTATGCCCGCACGGACCGTCCTTATCACTGGCACCTCAACCGGGATCGGCGCCGCGTGCGTCGCCAGGCTGGCGAAGGATGGTTGGAAGGTCTATGCCGGAGTCCGCAACGACGACGACAGCAAGCGAGTCGTGGCCGCCACTACCGGCGACATCACACCGGTGATTCTCGACGTCACCAATCGGGAGCACATCGATCGGGTGCTCGCCCAGATCGACACCGAGGTCGGCTCGCTCAACGGACTCGTGAACAACGCCGGGATCGCTGTCGTCGGTCCGGTCGAGGTGCTCACCGACGAGGAGTGGCGTTGGCAGATGGACGTGAACTTCTTCAGCCTCGTCACCCTCACCCGTGAAGCCATGCCGCTCGTCGACAAGGCCGACGGAAGGTTCGTACACATAGGGTCAATCTCTGGGCGTGTGGCTGGAGCGGGCCTCGGGCCGTACGCCGCCAGCAAGCACGCCGTCTCGGCGTTCAACTGGGCGCTGCGTGAAGAATTGTCGCGCAACACCAAGATGCGCTCTTCGGTCGTCGAGCCGGGCGAAATCAAGACGGCGATCTGGGACAAGGCAGAGGACACGCTGGCCAGTAGCGCGGCTTCGCTCACCGGCCCACAGCGCGATCGCTACGGCTTCATGCTGGATGCGCAGCGGGCGTTCGTCGAGCACGGAAAGACGAAAGGCGTCGACGCGGACCACGTCGCCAAAGCGGTGGAGCACGCGCTCACCTCCTCCCGTCCGAAGGCCCGCTACCTGGTCGGGCCCGACGCCAAGGTCGTCGGCATACTCACCAAACTGCCCGACCGCCTGCGCGAGAAGCTCATCGACGTCGACGGGCGCATGACGGAGAAGAAGGGCCGCAAGCTCCAATAGATCGCCATGTTGTCTGCCAGGCATGTCCCAGAGATCGCAACGGAATTAGGAGACTGCTGAGCAATCGGCGTTGGTCGGGGTGTGCTGCGGCGCGACCGGTGCAGCGGGATCGATTGGGCTCTGCTGCTGGTGGTGGGGTGCGGGCCTGGTCTGAGGTGGTCAGTTCGGGGCGGGGTTCCAAGTGGTGCCGTCGTGGTCGAGTCTGAGGTTGATGAGTCGTTTGAGGCTGATGACGGCTGCTCGGGTGGAGAACGCGATGCGGTTGCGGGCGACGCAGCGGCAGCGGCAGCGGCAGCGGCGGCGGCCGTTGGTGACGAGCCAGGCAATGGTGCGTTCGACCATGGGCCGGTGTTGGCGGTAGTCGTCGACGAGGTCGGTGTCGGGCCGGCCAGCCGTACGCGGTGTCGCTCATCGATGTCACTCCGAGTGGTCGACTCTCGCTGGAAACCCGTCAGTTGATCGACGCATACCGCCGGTGGTCGAACGCGAGCCCGTTGGTGTCACCGGAAACTGCGAAGACTCCTTGGGTGTACCCGAGGTTCGCACCTGCGCTCAAACTCAACACACTGTTGGCGTTGACACTGCGCAGTGAGTGGAACGCCGTGGATGAGTATTGGGGTGAACCGGGAGACCCGATCGACCCGCTGTGCCAAACGATCATCGCAGCCGGACCACGATCGTGTTTCGAGATGGAACAGGTCATTCCCGGCGTCGACGAAGACGATTGGGACAGCGACCCGATCATCGAAGCAGCCGATCTGCATCACGCCGGCTTTCACCGCGATGCCATCCGCATCCTCGAGGACGCGCTCGCCATCGACAACAGGTGCATCGACGCGTGGGGTCATCTCGGGCTGATCGCCTTCAACACTCGTGGGCCCGGCCCGGCGGCCGAGCTCTACCAGACCGGCATCGTGGTCGCCGAGGCGTCTCTGCCCGCTGACTTCGGGGGAGTCCTCCCGTGGGGACGGATCGACAATCGACCGTTCCTTCGTTGCCTCCACGGTCTCGCCCTCTGTGCATGGCGCCAGCGACGCTGGGACGATGCCGAAGCAATGTTCACGGCGCGAGTGTGGATCGATCCATCGGGCTCCCTCAGCGACCTCGCCTGCTTGGAGCCGGTTCGAGCCCGCCAGCGCTGGACCACGGCGTAACGAACTTGACGAACGGGCGGTCAGATCAGGTGTCCGGGTATTCGAGGTTGCGGACCACGAGCGCAGTCTCTGTTTGTGGCCTGTAGTCACGCCATTGCAAGCGCCCCGCGGGAAGTTACGCTGGCACTTCGCAGGCGAGCGATTCGAACGGCTCTCCGGTGGCGAGTTCCGCGATGTGTTCGACCAGCGCACCGCCGGGCCAATTGTCAGGTGTGGCGACCCCTTTTGCCAGCGGAGGCATCTGCACGGAGACGAACAGGTCGACAAGTCTTGTGCCGGGAAGCTGGACAGCGGTGATGGAAACCTCAAGCTTGAGCAAACCTCCGACCAAGCCGCGGCATGGCTCTCCTTCGTTCGCCCGCGCGCGTTCAACGAGAGTGTGCAGGCCGGGTGTGATCAGCTTGTCGAACTCGCCGTTCTCAATTTCGAAGATGGTGATGTCGTCGAGGCTTGGAAGTAGCTCACCGTTCGCGGCTCGTACCTCGAACTCGTTGTAGTCGTGCTCACTGACGACACCGAGGAGCCAACACACCGATGCGGCCGCGTCGAACCAAGTGCAGCGCGCTGGCCAACTCGGCCGTGAAGGCCAAAGATGTCGGGGCGGCCCACGTTCCGCATCGGAGCCTGCGTGCCGGTGGGTTCCTGGGAGCGTTGCTCACGGAACTTCTCCACGATGTCGCGATCGTGGGTTTTCGCGAGGATCGCCTCAAAGTCGTTCGGCGCCACGTCGACGTTGACGCCGAGATCGTCGAGGGCACGGGACGTGAAGCGGAGTTCGTAGGCGACGCCTACCGGCGGATACTGCTCGCCTGACGAACTCATCCGTCTCGTTCAGCGCTGCGCAAAACTGCCGCCGCCCGCGCCACGGCCCTGCGCCGCGCCAACGACGGATTCGTTGCCGAACCTCGGACCGCTGCGACTGCAAACCGGCTCGCCTCGATCCGCTCGTCCTTGTAGGCCAACACAGCGGCCCGAGGGATCTGGTGGTGAGATCCCACCGGAACATCGGGAAGCACGCCCTCGCTGATCCACCGGCTCACCATCGGCCGAGACACACCCAACAGGACCGCAGCCTCATTCGGTGAAAGCATTTCATCCTCGGCAAG
>JANLPV010000017.1:0-5078 GCA_031367435.1 Actinomycetes bacterium
TGTTTGGTTGACGGACTCGATGATTTAGCGGAACGGTTTCAGGAATCGTTGTCCTGTTCGAGCGGGTTCAGTTTTGAGTGACGGTCTGATCAGGGTGATGCCGTGCGCGTTGAGTTCGGCTTCGAAGCTTGCCGAGCGGTAACCCTTGTCGGCCATCAACGTCTGGCGAGGCCGGTCCGTGAGTGCGGGATCGAGATCGAACATCGCCAACGCGGTGTCGCGTTCGTTCGTTGTGGCGCTGGTCAACGCGTACGCGACGGGGAGCCCGGAGGGTGTCGCGATGAGGTGTAGTCGTAAACCCCAGAACCAGCGGGAGTGACTGGCGCAGTAGCCGTAGTTGGCGTGGCCGGCCATGTCGGAGCGTTTCACTGTCTCGCGTGAACGCCCGCACTCGACTGGGGTTGAGTCGACGAGCCAGACATCGTCGGTGTAGCTCGGGCAGTCCCGGGCGAGCGTGGCGATGATGTGTTGCATCATGTTGCCCGCAGCGCGGAGTCGTGTGTTGTATGCGGGTCGTTGTGGCAGGTACGGGAACAACGATCGAAGGTGGATGTTGGCGTGGCGGATGAAGCGGGCTTCGGACGTGAAGCCTAGCAACGCTTGGATCTCGGCGTGCGTGATCTGTTCAGCGTCGCTGAGTTGTGGGGCGATGCCTACAACGGGTCGTTCGGGTGCCCAGTGGGGGTGATCAATCAACAGATCGTCGATAGTGACGTAGAGTCGGGTCGCGAGCGCGTCCAGGTCAGGGTTCATGCCAGTCCTCCAAGACTGTTGGCGTGTACAAACACCCTGATCTTGGACGTTCTCGCGCTCAACGTGGCGTCTGATCGCGCGGAACGCGCGAATCCTACTGGTCAAGAACTACCACGCGTGCGCTGTGCGAGCCGTTCGAAGGCTGCCCCGATGCCACTGCCAGCTTTCGCGAGTCGAGCACCGGACCGATCGACGATCGGTGCCGCCTCGGCGCCCGTGGCGACTACCACCTCGTCACCCCCGGTCACCAGTGCCCGGATGATCGGGGCGAGCGGGCTGATGTGCCCACCAAGGGGCATCGAGACGACGAGAATCTTCACCTCGGTATCCTAAGTGGAGGCGCCGCCGCCCATGACGCAAGCACGATCGCCCGCAGAGGGCTGCACATGCTGCCGCACTGCGCTGACGTTCTGTCGTCTCATGCGCGCTTGCATCACATCCTCAATCAGGGCAATCTGGCGCGATGCACTACCGGCCGCGCGCAGCGCTCATCCTCTGTCTCTTCGTTACTGCCTGCGGGTCGGCAGGCGCACGGTCCGCATCAGAAACTTCGTCTGCTATGTCGACAGCAGCATTGGCTTCGCCGACAAGCAACGACGTTGTCATGACCTCGGAGAACACGTCGGTTGCGACAACGCTGTATCCGACTGCGGTCACGGTCCAACTCGCTGGACCCAGCGCACTGCCACCGGCTGCATCAGTGAACGCTGTCGACGACCAGAACTGTGCCCGGCTCTACGCGCTCGTGGCGCGGATGCCCCTCGGCCCGTATATACCTTCCATCGCAAAAGCGCTCTCACCCAGAGTCGGCTGTGAGATCAACTTCGGTCTTCCACGCGCCACCAACGCCATCTTTTCCGACGATGCCTTCGCGCTCGGATGGGTGTCCGACGACTCACAGGTGCACCGCGGCCCTACAGGTGACCCTGATGAAACGCGAACGTTGCTGAGTTCCGGCCACATCGCGTTCGTCGACCTGACCGGCAACGACGGTGCTGGCTACGGTGCCGTCTGCTTTGTCGCAGTCCCACGCCAAGATGGCAGCGTCGCGTACGTGCACGGGTTCACCGGAGGCTCGTCGCAGCAAGTGACGCTCACGATTGCCGACGAGCTGGACACGCTCCTGAACAATTCATAGAAAGCAACGTTCCGAGCCGCTGGGGCCGCGCTCACCGATCTACGTGGTGCCGATCCGTCACGGCTCAAACTCAACAGCGATCAGTGAGGATGGGGAGCACGATGGACCTGGTCTCGCTTCCTTTGATCTCCAGCTCGAGGCACGTTGGACCGGCGACGATGAGGCCGCCGATGTACCCGGTGGTTGCATCGTGGCAGTTCTCAAATGAGACGCTCTTCGCCGACATAGAGAGCCAATCGGACTCGGAAGGTTTTACCGGTTGGCCGCTCTCTGCGTTGAGCGGGTGGTAGATGAGGGCCGCATTGGTCGGACCCACGACCCGGAGGGAAGTGATGGCAGACGCCTGCGGTGTGACATAGACAAACACTTTGCGAAGTGTGAAGGTCTGCGTCCCCTTGGCAAGGGGAAACTCGCCGGCAGAGCTGAAGTCGACGGCGGAGACGCCTGACAACACAAGACCTGCGACGCTCAGATCGGTTGGGGCAGGAGGCACTCCAGCGGTTGCCGAGTCGGTACACGTCAGCTCGATTGGTGCCCCGCGCCCAATTACGGTCTGCACATCGGCGATCGAATCAGCACTCGTGGACGACGAGATGGTCGTTGTCGGCGCCACGTGTGAGTCTGGCGGGTCAGAACACGACCATGAACCGAGACTCACTGTGGCGGCAAGCAGCGAATGCCGCCATCGGTTGCCATTCATCTGGTGATGATTACAGATCGACGCACCAGCAACAAGAGTCGACCTCACCCTTTCCGCGTGACAATTGGGACACCGATCTAGCGATCTGTTCGCGCGTCGTTCTGTGTGCGAGTTCACCCTTGCGTTTGTGGTGACGATCGGGCACTATGCGCTCGTGTCTGGACGGATCGATGACGTGGGCGCAAGCAACCTAGAAGCGTCCATCCGCTCGAAACTCCTCGCGATCGCAGCCGGGACAATCGACCCGTACGAGGGTGGAGTCAGCGTTTGGAAGACGGCAATGGCAAGCCCAGCAGACTCAGCCGGATCGAAGCTGATGCTGCTCTGGCTTGGTCTAACGGACAGTGTCGAGGCGACCTGGGACGACGCTCACGAGGCGCGAGCGGCGATGGTTGAGTCCGCCGTTGAATGGGTTGCTCTGCGAAACGACCATGAGGCTGAAGCTGACTACTTCGCCCGCTGGTTCCTGCGCGTCTTCGGAACGGCAAACCCTTGACTGCTGCAGATCTGCGTCGATCTGCGTGGTCGCTCAGATAGGCGAACCGAGCAGAACACGCGCTCCAGAACACGGCTCGAACCCATCGGCCAATTTCGCGTCCGGTAACGGCGTCCGGGTTATTCCGGCAATCGGTCGCGGTTATTCCGGTGATCGGCGGCGACCATGCGAACCAGCCGACTGGCAGCGCCGCATCCTCGTGCGCGTAACGTTCCGTCGCCTTCGGCCAGAACGTTCGCGATCACCCGTGTAAGCGCGCATCGAGCCGGCGTTCTGCTCGGGTTGCGGTGGGCGTTCGTGCTTCAGAGTTCGATGCCTGGCGGTTCGATCTCGATTCGGCGCGTCGGGGCTGGGCGGACGATTGCGATCGTCTCGGTGAGCCGGTGGTGGCTGTGGCTGTAGGCGTTGTTCAGGTCCCATCGTGGTGGGGGTCCCGCACCGCGGGTGATGTCGAAGGCGGCTCGGTGCTGGGCGAGTAGTCCGGCAGAGCGATCCCATGTGCGGGCTGATTCCCCTGGGGTCGGGCGGCGGCCCAGCACTTCGGTGATGGTGTCGGGTTGTTCGAGGCTGGCGATTCTTGTTCTGGCGCGCAGGTCAATGGTGAGGTGGTCGTCGATCGTGCGGACTTCGCCGTCGAGTTGCGGTCGCTGCGCGAGCATGGCCACGGCGTCGCGTTCGACATTGTGGGTGTTGGCGATCTTGCGATTGAGCACGGCGACTTCGGCGGACGCGTCGGCGATGTCGTTGGGCAACGCGAACACTGAGTGTCGTGCGTTGCCGATTTCGTTCTCGTGCTTGCGGCGGTGCATCGGCCGGTCGTAGTGGGAGAGCACATCTCGAGCGCGTTGCAGCGCCGCAGTGTTTTGGGTGATTCGTAGCTCCGCCGCGGCCAACCCCACTATCGCTGTGTTGCGGTCCAGTACTGCTCGTCGCATCGCGGTGGCGGCGTGCTCGAGGGTGTTGGCGATCTCGAAGCGTCGTTCGACGAGTTGGCGCAGGTCGCCGCTGTCGAGGAGTCCTGGTCGGTGTGGCTTGGTGCCGTTCAGTTCGTCGCGACGGGTGTGCGCGGGTTGGTCGATCCAGTCGGTGCTCATTGATCGTACGAACACGTCGAGCGCAGTGTCCTCACCTGTGGTCGCGAAGAACGCTTCGTTGGTTTCGGTGCCTCGAGTCAGTGACACATACAGGTTGCGGAGATCGGTTGCCCCGTCAGCGAACAGCAGGCCGCCTTTGACGTTTCGGCCTTGGCCACCCATCCCGGTGCGGGCGTAGGCGAGATCGACGTGCTCGGCCACATAGTCCCCTGGCAGGGTCACCGAGCCGGATTTCCCGGTGGCGATCACGGATCCGTCAGCGGCGATGTTGTTGATGGTCCACACGGCACGGTTCTTGACCGTGACCCCGCGGTCGGTGAGGAGGCGACGGTCGTTGTGTCGTGTCGCGATCTCGTCGCCGATGAACAGCCGGTAGGGGCCGGCTGTTGTCGTGGTGCCGTTCGTGTCGAGCTCGCCGTTGCGGATGCGGGTGTGTTGGCAGCGGGCGTTGAGTCGTTCGGTTGCCTCGTTGGTCGGTGTCATCAACAGCGTCGCCTTTCCGGCTGAGCGAAGCTCCCACCAGCGGGCAACGGATTGTCGTTCCATCTCGGTGACGGTGCCGCCGTGGAGTCGGCCGTGTTGTTGATAGATGTCGGCGACGGTGATGTCACCGCGGCGGAGCCGGAGGCTGGCGTCGCGTTCCCATTCGTTGTCGAAGCGGTGAACGCGTTCGAGTTCGATCGCGCCGAAGGTGTCAACGAGGAGACCGAACATGCCGCCTCGCCCGACCGCTGAGAACTGCAACGGGTCCCCGACCAGCGCGACCCGCCATCCTTTCAGATCGGCCAGCGTGGCGAGTTCGAACAGTTTGGCGGTGGGCGTCATTCCGGCTTCGTCGACGATCACTGTTGCACCGGCGGGCAGATCGAAACGGTTGCCGGGCGGCCGCTGCAGGCG
>JANLPV010000019.1:0-27239 GCA_031367435.1 Actinomycetes bacterium
TACCGCTCGGCAAGCTTCGAAGCCGAACTCAACGCGCACGGCATCACCCTGATCAGACCGTCACTCAAAACTGAACCCGCTCGAACAGGACAACGATTCCTGAAACCGTTCCGCTAAATCATCGAGTCCGTCAACCAAACACTGAAAGCCCAACTCGACCTCGAACGCCACGGAGGACGCAAACCCGCCGGTGTGTGCGCCCGCATCCTGCAACGCCTCCTCGCGCTCACCGCCGCCATCTAGCACAACGAAACCACCAACCAACCCGGACCAACACGATCACTCATCGCCTACGACCACTGACCCCTTGGAACTAACCATCGAGCTTCCTGTCCGGGAGTTGGGGTGAGTGGTGGTGCTTGTGGTTGTGGTTGTCATGATGCCTTGTTGAGGAGCTCGATGGGGCGTCGGCCGGCCATGTAGTTGCCGTGGTTTCGTCGGCGGGTGTTGTAGGTGATTAGCCAGGCGTCGGCTTCGCGTTGGAGTTGGCGGATCGAGGTGAAGTGCCGTCGGTGGAACGCCGGTCGCCAGCATTCTTGGAGCATGGTGCCTTGGAAGCGTTCAACGATGGCGTTGTGGTTCGGTGAACGGGCCGGGATCTTGATCCTGGTGATGTCGTGGCGGGCGAGCGCGTCAGCGAACCTGGTCGCGACGTACTCGGGTCCGTTGTCGGCAACGATCGCCCGGATCGGGTAGCCGAGCCGCTGCCATTGCTGACGGATCCGCTCGAGGAACGCGATCGAGATGTCGGCGGTGACGGGGCCGTGCACGATCCATACGATCGCCCAACGGGTGAACACATCAACGGCGGTCAGCTGGTGGACTTTGCCGACACCTTTCAGGTTCCCGATGTAGAAACTGTCGATCGACACTTGCTGACCTGGTGCTCCAGCCCAATGGCAGAACCCGAACAGCATGTCATCGCCGGCGGCTTCGGTGATCAGCCCGGTCGTGGCAGCCGCGATCGCCGCGGCACGCGCCAGGCGCTGGTGTCGCCGGCCGAGCCCGTGGACCACGAGGTGGTTCTGCACCGCCGATTTCGAGAGTCGGAAACCGTGGTCGGCGAGCCGGTCCGCGTACTGGCGGCAACCCAACGTGGGCAGCGTCACGACTAACGTCAACAACACCTCGATCACATGCGTCGGTGTCTGGTTCGGCATCATCGGTGCCCGCTTCTTCTTCGGCCACAACGCCTCGAGCCCATACTTCGAAGCGACGTTACGCCACTTGTGGAACGTCTTGGTCGAGATCCCGAACACACGACACGTCTCGGCCACGTTGCCGGTCTCCACCGCGTGAGCAAGCATCCGCACGCGTTGGTGATACACAATCTGTTCTGAGGTCACGGTGGTGGTTTCCTTTGGTGTCTGTGAGAAGAACCACAGGTACCACCACCGGACCCACCTCACGGTGGATCCGTCACCCCAACCTCCGGACAGGAAGATCTAGAGCACCGTTGACGACCGCCAACTGGGGCGCGACTGGGGGGCGTCATTGCATCAGGACCGACACCGTCACCCACCTCGTCGGCGAACGCCGGTCAACTTCGCAGGGTGGCACGCAATTCGCGGTAGCGATGGAGCGTTGGAACCAGTCGCTTCCGGCGCCGCAGGCACTGTCACAGCAGGCCGCTGCAAGCGCCGCCATCAACGTGAATTTGGACTCCGGTCAGAAACGCGGCTTGTGCGCTACACATGAACGCAACAATTGCGCCGAAGTCTGTCGGGTCGCCGAGCACTCCCATCGGTACGCCAAGGGCAATGGCATCGGGAGACTTGCCGTAGAGCGAAGTCACCCTGTCCGTTGCGTGGAAACCGGGTTGGATGGTGTTCACCGTGACGCCATCGGCGGCGACTTCGGTTGCGACGGTCTTCAGGAAGGCTGTGGCTCCCGCTCGGGCAGTGTTTGACAGAATGATCGTTGCCAACGGCTGGCGTACCGACACCGAGGTGATCGCCACGAATCGACCCCATCCCTGGTCCCGCATACTCGGCACGGCCGCCTTGCACATGCCGACCACGCTCATCAGATTGAGGTCGAGGGCGGGATGGTATGCCTCGACAGGAGTGCTCGCGAAGGTGCCCGCTGGCGGTCCACCGCTATTGGCGACGACGATGTCGAGCCCGCCCAGCGCCTCCGCGGCCGCTGCGATGAAGGCGGCTCCACCTCGCGCATCGGAGATATCGCACACCAACGGTATGCAACCGCGACCTATTTGTGCTGCCGCATCATCGATCCGACCCTTGTCGCGGCCGCAGATGACGACGTGTGCTTCCTCGGCCACAAGCGCCGCCGCGGCTGCATATCCCAATCCGCCGGACGCAGCTGCAACCGCTGCGCGACGACCCTTCAGTCCTAGATCCATTCCACGACGCTACAGCTGGGCCTTTATGGCCCACCACGTTTCCCGACGCAGCAAGAGCATCTGCGACAAACGATCGCGAGAGTGGGACATTGGCACGTGCCGCCATGGTGCCGCGGATGACGGACGCAATGGTCGAGCATCACCTGAGATATTCTCTGGCACGCGGGACGGAAGTCGCGCAGCATCCGAAGGAGCAGTGGTGGTTGACCATGTCCAGCCAAGCTGACGCGAAGGCGTTCAATGCAACTGTTGTCGTTGGCAACCCGAAGCCGACCTCGCGCACTAGAGATGTCGGCGTCGCTGTAGCCCGGGCGTATGCGCACCACTTCGCAATCGCGGATCCCGCCATAGACGTCGTCGAATTGAGTGAGCTGTCGTCGTCTCTCTTCGTGTGGGGCGCACCGGCCGTTGCAGCGGCGAAGCAGCAGGTGCTCGGCTCGCATCTGGTGATCGTCGCCTCTCCTGTCTATAAGGCGTCCTACACCGGCCTGCTGAAAGCCTTCCTCGACCAATTCGGCCGAGATGAACTCGGCGCGTTGGCGACCGTTCCTCTCATGGTCGGAGCGGGCCCGGCACACTCGCTCGCCGTCGAGAGCCAACTCCGTCCGGTGCTGGTCGAGATCGGTGCGTCGTGCCCCACACGGGGCCTCTACATTCTCGAGAGCGAGATCGGCGATGTGGAGTCACCGATCGCTGAGTGGATGAGCGTCTGGGGCAACGCGCTCCGAGCGGTCGTCTCCTGTCGTTTCGGCGCATGACGCCGCCGACCTCGTCGTCACGGGTGGGACGTAGGCGGCGGCAGCAGATCCTCGATGTGGCGGCTGAGTTGTTCGCGGAGCGCGGCTTCCATGGCGTCACCGTCGACGATCTCGGTGCCGCCGTAGGTGTGTCGGGTCCAGCGCTCTATCACCACTTCGCCAGCAAGGAGGAGCTCCTCGGTGAGATGCTCGTCAGTATCAGTGAGTATCTGCTCGATGGTGGACGGTGCCGAGTAGCTGCGGCCGCAGGACCTTCCGATGCGCTCGACGAACTGCTCCGGGGGCATATCGAGTTCGCGCTGGATCGCACCTCGCTGATCACGGTGCATGTGCGCGAACTCGTTCACGCCCCTGAGCTTCAACGCAAACGCGTCCGCGCCCTCCAGAACGAGTACGCAGAGCTGTGGGTCGACGTCCTGCTTCAGCTCGACCCACAGCTCGATCGGCGGATCGGCCGTGCGGGCGCGCATGCGGTGTTCGGTCTGCTGAACTCCACGCCGCACAGCCGGCGCGCGAGCCGCGAGGTGATGGCGGGTCTGTTGTTCGAGATGGGTCATGCTGCGCTCGACACCCTTGATCAGGTGAGCGGGCGGGAGGCCACAAACCGCAGCGCGCTCCGCGCCATCGATGGAGTCATCGGTTGACGAGCTTGTCCACTAGTTCCGTCGTGCTGGTGGCCCCATACTTGCGCAATAGATTCGACCGGTAGACTTCGATCGTGCGGTGGCTGAGTCCCAGGACGACGCCAATCTGTTTGCTGGTGTGTCCTTCGATCAACAGTGCCGCCACATCGCGTTCGCGGCCGGTCAGCGCGATACCGCTTTCGGCCACCATGGGTCGTTGGGGCGACAGGTCCTCGAAGCTCCAGATCCCGGCGTCGTGCGGCGAGTGCGGATCGAGCGCCCGCCCGATGACGTGGCACCAGAACAGCTCGCCTTTGGGGTTGCCCGGCTCGCGACGCATGATGCGCTCGTCGGAGTACCGCCCGCGTCGGTCGAGGTTGAGGGTGATCCGATCCCCGGTTCGTTCGAATTGCTCGGCGCTGGGGTAGAGGACCTGAAGCGACTGGCCGACCAGTTCGTCGCGTGGGCGCAGGAACATCGCCGCCAACTCGTGGTTGCAGTCGACGATCATTCGCCGGCGTGACAGGACCAGGCCGATGGGGGCAAGCTCGAACGCGGCCCGATAATCCAGTCTCACTATGATTCGTACATACTACGTAGGTGGCTACGTAGTAGCGTGACATCGGCGACCACCGCACACCGAACGATTGGCAGACGCATGAACAAACTGTATTCGACGGCTTCGGAAGCACTCGCTGGGATCATCTATGACAGCCAGACGCTTGCCGTTGGCGGCTTCGGATTGTGCGGCATTCCCGAAGCGCTGATCGATGCCCTCCGCGACACGGGCGCCACGAACCTCACGGTCATCTCCAACAACGCCGGCGTCGATGGGTTTGGTCTCGGCAAGCTGCTCGAAAGCCGCCAGATCGCAAAGATGATCTCCAGCTACGTGGGGGAGAACAAGGAGTTCGAACGCCAATTCCTGGCCGGCGAACTCCAACTCGAGTTCACTCCGCAGGGCACGCTGGCCGAGAAGCTACGAGCGGGCGGTGCGGGCATCCCGGCCTTCTTCACCAAGACCGGCGTCGGCACGTTGGTCGCCGAAGGCAAGGAGACGCGTGAGTTCGACGGATCTGTCTACGTCATGGAGCGTTCGCTGGTTCCTGATGTCTCACTCGTCAAGGCCCACACGGCCGACGCCTCGGGCAACCTCGTCTTCCGTCGCACGGCACGCAACTTCAACCCCGCCGCCGCAATGGCCGGCAAGATCACGGTCGTCGAGGTAGAGCACCTGGTGCCCACCGGTGCGATCGATCCAGACGACGTGCACCTTCCCGGCATCTACGTGCACCGCATCGTCGTCAACGAGCACCCGGAGAAGCGCATCGAGAAGCGCACCATCCGCGAGCGTGTCGTGACACAGCCGAACAGAGAGCAGGGTCAGCGATGAGTTGGACACATGCACAGATGGCGGCACGCGCTGCGCAGGAACTCCAGGATGGGTTCTACGTCAACCTCGGCATCGGTCTGCCGACGCTGGTCGCCAATTTCGTCAGCCCCGATATCGAGGTGTGGCTGCAGAGCGAGAACGGCATGCTCGGTATCGGCCCGTTCCCGTACGACGACGAGGTCGATCCCGACATCATCAATGCAGGCAAGGAGACAGTCACCACCATGCCGGGCTCCGCGATCTTCGGATCCGACCTGAGCTTCGCGATGATTCGTGGAGGCAAGGTGAACCTCAGCATCCTCGGCGCCATGCAGGTCAACGCTCGCGGCGATCTGGCCAACTGGATGATTCCTGGCAAGATGGTCAAGGGAATGGGTGGCGCGATGGACCTCGTAGCCGGTGTTGCTCGAGTGGTTGTGTTGATGGAACACGTCGCCAAGAAGAAGGACGGCACCATCGATCTGAAGCTGGTTCCGGAGTGCACCCTGCCGCTCACCGGAGTCGGGGTCGTCGATCGCATCATCACCGACCTCGCGGTCATCGACGTGACGCCCGAGGGCCTGCACCTCATCGAGTTGGCCGACGGGGTCACGCGCGACGAGGTGCAGGCGAACACCGGCGTTCCGCTGTTGTAGCGGCACGCCGGTCGGGGCCAAGCTGGTTTGGCTGAGCTGACCGGGGCTCAGCTGACCGGTAGACCGAGTCCGCGGGCGATCACCAGCTTCTGGATCTCGCTGGTTCCCTCACCGATCTCAAGGATCTTCGCGTCGCGGTAGAAGCGCGCGATCGGGTTCTCCTCGATGAAGCTGCTGCCGCCGAACACCTGCGTTGCCACACGGGTTGCCGTGACGGCGGCCTCGGTGGAGTACAGCTTGGCCATGGCCGCAGCCTGGGTGAACGGCCGGCCGGTGTCCTTCAGCCATGCGGCTTTGTACGTGAGGTTCGATGCGTTCTCGACCGACACGGCGAGATCGGACAGCGCGAACGCGATGCCCTGGTTGCGGCCGATCGGGCCGCCGAACGCGTGGCGTTCGCGCGCGTACGCGGTGGCCAGTTCGAGACAGGCTCGGGCGCAGCCGAGCGCGAGGGCGGAGATGGCAATCCGCCCGTCGTCGAGGATGGCGAGAAAGTTTCGGAAACCCGTACCGGGGGCGCCGAGCAGGTGGTGATCCGGCACGGTGACCGCATCGAGTGACAGCCCGTGGGTGTCGCTGGCGTGCCAGCCGAGCTTGCGGTAGGCGGGCTCCACGGTCAGCCCCGGCGTGCCTGCTTCGATGACAAAGCTGGAGATGCCATCGTCGGTGCGAGCGGTGACGGTGATGATGGAGGTAATCGGGGTGCCCGAGTTGGTGATGAACGCCTTGGTGCCGTTGATGACCCAGTTACTGCCATCCAGGTGCGCCTTGGTGCGCGTGGCGCCGGCGTCGCTGCCTGCATCGGGTTCGGTGAGGCCGAATGCACCGAGGGTCTTGCCCGCCACGAGGTCGGGAAGCCAACGTTGCTTCTGATCCGGCGTGCCGAAACGGAAGATGGGGTTGGCACCCAGACCGACGCCGGCTGACAGGGTGATGCCCATCGACTGGTCGACCCGGCCGAGTTCCTCAATGGCGATGCACAGCGACACGAAGTCACCGCCGCTACCGCCCCACTCCTCGGGGAAGACCAGGCCGAAGAGACCCAGGTCGGCCATCTTCCCGACCGCGTCGAGCGGGAACACATGCTCCTCGTCCCATCTCGCAGCATGCGGCGCGATTTCCTTTCCGGCGAAATCGCGTACGACGAGGCGGAACGCCTCGTGTTCCTCAGACAGGTTGAAGTTCATCGGTCTCCCGTGCTTTCGTTGTTGGATGCGTCGTCGATGGGCTCGATGACAGCGAGTTGTTGGTTGAGCGCCACCCGGTCGCCGACAGCCGCGCGGAGCTCGGTGACGATGCCGTCGAACGCGGCTCGCAGCGTGTGCTCCATCTTCATCGCCTCGACCACGATCACTGCCTGTCCGGCTGTGACGAAATCGCCGGACGCCACCGGTGTTGCAGCGATGGTGCCCGGCATGGGGCTGGTGATGGCGCCGCTGTGCTGGGCAGCGGCCGATCCGCCGGGTGTGGTGGGGTCGGCCTCCGTGAAGTGCCATGTCTCGCCGTGGCGGCCGAGCCACAGGGTTCGGTCCTGACGGGCGAAGGTGAGCCGTGAACGGACCCCGCCGTGGTCGACCAGCGCGATGCCATTGGCAATGGTGATGGACGTGGGTATTGCGGGGCCGTCGTCGACCGAGACGTCGAACCCGTCAGCGGAGCCACGGTGGCGCACGGAAACCATGTTGTCGCCTGCCACCCGGGCGCGGTAGGTGGTCCAGGCCGAACCCCCGATGCGCCAACCGGACGGGTCGTCCCACGGGTCGGCGACGACCTGGCCGAGTCGATCGCGCAGCAACGTGATGAGGGCGGCGGCCGCGCTGATCTCATGGGGAACCGAGGCGACGCGATCGTCTGCCATGACACGCTCGATGAGGCCCGTGTCGAGGTGCCCGCTGATGACGTCGGCATGTTCGAGGATCTCCCGGAGGAATCCCACGTTGGTGGTGGCGCCGAGAATGGTGGTGCTGCCGAGGGCGTGGCGCAGGGTGCGGCGGGCGGTGTCCCGATCGGGCCCCCAGGCGATGATCTTCGACAGCATCGGGTCGTAGGTGGAGCCGATCTCGGTGCCGGTCAGCAGCGACGAGTCGACGCGTACGTTCGCGGTGTTGAGCGGTTCGTCCAGCGACAACACCGTGCCGCCGGTGGGCAGGAAGCCGCGGCGTGCGTCTTCTGCATAGACCCGGGCCTCCATCGCGTGGCCGTGGGGCCGCAGATCGGACTGCGCGAATGGAAGGGGTTCGCCGGCGGCGATGAGCAACTGCAGTTCGATGAGGTCGAGACCCCAGACCATCTCGGTCACGGGATGCTCCACCTGCAGGCGGGTGTTCATCTCCATGAAGTACGAATCGTCGGGGTGATCACCCGCCACGATGAACTCCACCGTGCCGGCATTCACGTAACCGCATGCGCGTGCCGCGGCCACGGCCTGGCTGCCGAGCGTCTCACGCTGAGCCTCGGTCAACAGCGGCGATGGTGCCTCTTCGATCACCTTCTGGTGCCGGCGCTGCAGGCTGCATTCGCGCTCGCCCAGATGCACCACATTGCCGTGGCCATCGGCGAGCACCTGCACCTCGATATGGCGGGGACGCTGGATGAAACGTTCGAGCAGCAGCGTGGCATCGCCGAACGCGCCGAGCGCCACCCGGCGGGCCGCGGCCACCTCGTCGAGCAACGTGGCGGGATCGGTGACGAGGCGCATTCCCTTACCGCCACCACCGGCGGACGGTTTGATGAGGATCGGGTAACCCACCGTCGCGGCACCCGCGACCAGTTCCTCGTCGGTCAGGCCCGTGTCGGCGATACCCGGAACCACATGGACACCGCTTGCGGCGACGGTCGCCTTCGCGCGGACCTTGTCTCCCATGGCCTCGATGGCGCTGGCGGGCGGTCCTATGAACACGATGCCTGCCTCTGCGCATGCTGCGGCGAAGGCGGTGTTCTCGGAGAGGAACCCGTAACCGGGGTGGAGCGCCTGCGCCCCGGATTGAAGCGCTGCATCGATGACCCGGTCGACGCGCAGGTAACTCTCCGACGAGGCCGCCGGGCCGAGACGTACCGCGGTGTCCGCGGCGAGCACGTGTCGTGCGGAGACGTCGGCGTCGCTGTACACCGCCACCGAGCGGATGCCCAGACGGCTGAGGGTGCGAATGATGCGCACAGCGATCTCGCCGCGGTTCGCGACGAGGACGGTGTGGAACATCGGGCGCGGGGAGGTGGGAGTGGTGGGCACGTTGTTTCCGATCACATCCGGAACACGCCGTAGCGCACCGGCTCGATGGGGGCCCGACCGACCACGGACAACGCCATACCGACGACGCGTCGGGTATCGCCGGGCTCGATGATGCCGTCGTCCCACAGCCGCGCCGACGAGAAGTAGGGATGACCCTGCAGCTCGTACTGAGCGCGGATCGGGCGGCGGAATTCGGTTTCTTCGTCGGCGGTCCATGTGGCACCGGCGCCTTCGAGCTGCTCTCGGCGCACGGTGGCCAGCACGGATGCCGCCTGTTCGCCACCCATCACCGAGATGCGCGCATTCGGCCACATCCACAGGAACCGGGGGGAATACGCACGGCCGCACATGCTGTAGTTACCGGCCCCATAGGAACCGCCAACCACCACGGTGAGTTTGGGCACGCTCGCTGTTGTAACAGCGTTGACCATCTTGGCGCCGTGCTTAGCGATGCCGCCCTGCTCGTACTCGCGACCGACCATGAAGCCGGTGATGTTCTGGAGGAACAACAGCGGCACCTTGCGCTGGTTGCACAGCTCGATGAAGTGGGCACCCTTCAACGCGGATTCGCCGAACAGCACGCCGTTGTTGGCGACGATGCCGACGGGGTGTCCCCAGATGTGGGCGAAGCCGGTGATCAACGTGGGGCTGTACTCGCGCTTGAACTCGAGGAAGCGGCTGCCGTCGACAAGCCGGGCGATGAGTTCGTGCACGTCGTACGGTGTGCGTTCATCGGCGGGGATGAGGCCGTGCAGGTCGCCCGGATCAACGACGGGCTCCTCGGGTGCGATCGTATCCCACTGCAGCGGTGCGGCGGGAGCGAAGGTCGACACGATGGACCGGACGATCTGCAGCGCGTGCTGGTCGTCCTCGGCCAGATGGTCGGTGACGCCCGAAACTCTCGAGTGCATCTCGCCACCGCCGAGTTCCTCGGCCGACACGATCTCGCCGGTTGCTGCCTTCACCAGCGGCGGGCCGCCGAGGAAGATGGTTCCCTGATTGCGCACGATGATCGCTTCGTCGCTCATCGCCGGCACGTAGGCGCCACCGGCGGTGCATGATCCCATCACCGCGGCGATCTGCGGGATGCCCTGTGCAGACATGCGCGCCTGGTTGAAGAAGATGCGCCCGAAGTGCTCGCGATCGGGGAAGACCTCATGCTGCTCTGGCAGGAATGCGCCACCCGAGTCGACCAGGTAGATGCACGGCAGATGGTTCTCCATCGCGATCTCCTGCGCGCGCAGGTGCTTCTTCACCGTGATGGGGTGATAGGTGCCGCCCTTCACCGTGGCGTCGTTCGCGACGATCATGCACTCGCGACCGACCACACGGCCGATGCCGGTGATGATGCCGGCGCCCGGGACCTGACCGTCGTACATGCCGTGGGCTGCCATCGGCGAGAGTTCCAGGAACGGCGAACCGGGATCGAGCAGGGAATCGACCCTGTCGCGGGGGAGCAACTTGCCGCGCGAGACGTGCCGCTTTCGTGACGACTCCGGGCCTCCGAGCCTCGACGTGTCCAACTGCTGACGGAGGTCGGCCACCAACAGCTCGTAGGCGGCGGCGTTGCGCCGGTAGGCCTCGCCGGACCGATCGAGTCGTGTGGAGAGTTGCGGGATGACCACGGCAGCATCAGCTTTCTGAGCGGAACGATTGACCTAGGCGGCGTTAATAAACTTAGTATAGGTTAAACTTCGATGTGGAGAAAGCCGTTGCAGAGAATGGACCAGGATGAACGCTGATCACGAACCAGTGACGATCCGCGATTGCGGGCCGCGTGATGGTCTGCAGGGCGAGGCGCCGTTGTCGGCGGCCGATCGGGCGGCCATCGCCAATGGCCTCGCTGCCGCCGGCGTCACCGATGTGGAGGCGGTTTCGTTCGTCTCGCCCCGGGCCGTGCTGGCGATGGCCGGCGCGGCAGATGTCGCGCAGTTGCTCGTCCCTGGCAACGCGGTCTGGTGGGCACTCGTGCCAAACCTTCGGGGGTGCGAGTTGGCGCTCGAGGCGGCGTTCGATCACCTCACGGTGACGGTCTCCGCGTCGCCGGTGTACAGCGAGAAGAACACCGGCATGACCATCGCCGAGTCGCTCGCTCAGGTCGCCCAGATCCGCAACGCGGCCGGAGAAGCGGTGATCGACGCGATCGTCTCGTTCTCATTCGGTTCGCCATACGGCGACCGGGTCGATGCCGCTCGTGTGGCGCAGGTCGTCGTCGAACTCCGCAATGCGGGCGTCGACCGATTGACGCTTGCCGACACCACCGGCTCGGCGACTCCTCGCCGCATCGCTGCCGTTCTGGAACACACGGGCACCGCGGTGGGACTCCACCTCCATGACACCCGAGCCACCGCGTTGACGAATGCGTACGCGGCCTACGCACTCGGTGTACGTCGTTTCGACACCTCGATCGGCGGTCTCGGAGGGTCACCGTTCGCCCCCGGAGCAGGCGGCAACCTGGCGACGGAGGATCTGGTTCTGTTGTTCGAGGATCTCGGCATCGACACACACATCAATCTCGACGCGCTGTTGCAGGTGGGCGCAATGGTGTCCGGCCTGATCGGTCGGCCGGTGCCGAGTCGAGTCGCGTCCGCTGGTGGCCTGCCACCATTCGACGTGTAGTAATACCAAGACGTGTAGCAATTCCAATACGTGTAGCAATATCAAGAGGTTCGTTGGGCGCCGCAACGGCGCCGCTGTGCAGTGGGAGGCAACCGTGCTCCGACACGTGGTGATGTTCAAATTGGTGGAAACCATAACGGTCGAGCAGAAGGACGTGCTGCTCGCGGGGCTGTCGCGGCTGCCTGGCCAGATCAGCCAGATCCGCTCGTTCTCAGTGGGCCTCGACGCGCAGGTCGCCGAGGGCAACTTCGACATCGTCGTAATCGTCGACTTCGACAATGCCGACGACTACATCGCCTATGCGGGTCATCCTGCGCACCGCGAGTTCGTCGCGAACTGCGTCCTGCCGGTTCTGGCCACGCGGGCCGCTGTGCAATACGCGTTCGACCGGTAGCGCCGCCCGAGATGCTGCACGCTGGTGGACACGCCTTGACCGATATCATTACACTGCCGGGCGTGGTGATGATACTGACGACTAGTGGGTGGGGCTCCTGCGGGTGCCTCCCCGATGAAGGGGGGTGGCGACATGGCTGAGCTGTTGTTGTCAGGGGGAACGTTGATCGACGGCACCGGTGCAGGCCCGCGGCCCAATACCGCAGTGCTGGTGGCGGGTGACCGCATCGTGGCAGTGGGGGCCGACGCAGAGACTGCCGGAGCGGCCAGTCATGCCACCGTCATCGATGTGACCGGCCTCACGGTCATGCCCGGCCTGATCGACGCCCATGTCCATGTCACCCTCGGCGAGCCGTCGAGCAACGACGAGCTGTTCCACCGCCGCGAGCCCGCCGCAGCAGCGTTCGTCGCGGCGCACAGCGCGCGCCGCATCCTGCAGGCCGGTGTCACCTCGTTCCTCGATGTCGACGGTCTGTACGACATCGGCCCCGCGCTGCGCGATGCGATCGCCAGCGGTGCGGTCGAGGGCCCGAACATGAAGTCAGGCACCTATGCGTTGATGACCGCCGTCGGTGGCACCGCGGGTCGCTTCATCCCCAATAGCGGCACCGCCGGCTACGCAGAGGTAGTGCGCGACAAGGACGAGATGATCCGCGTCGTGCGGCGGCAGGTGAAGGACGGATCCGATGTCATCAAGGTGCATGTCACCGGATCCATCCCGAATCGGCCGGGCGAGATCCAGGTCTGGACCCGCGAGGAGATGAAGGTGGTCTGCGACACGGCCCACGATCTCGGAGTGACGGTCGGTGCCCATTGTCGCGGTGACGCTGCAACCCTCGACTCGATCCTGGCCGGAGCCGACATCATCTGGCATGCGTCGTACATGGGCGAGGCAGCGCTCGAGGCGATGATCGATCGTAAGGTTGCCGTCGGCCCGGTGTTCACGTTCCTTGCCAACCTCGACGAGTACGGCTCGAAGGCTGGCGCCACCTCATCGGTGCGCGACGTGTTCCGCAGCGAGATGGAGCAGACCGGTGCAATGCTGCGCCGCGCCTACGACGCGGGTGTTCCCCTGCTGTGCGGTTCCGAGAGCGGCTTCTCCATCACCCCGTACGGCCACTGGCACGCCCGCGAGATGGAGGTGTTCGTGGAGCACCTCGGACTGACCCCGCTCGAAGCCATCACCTGTTGCACATCGACCAACGCGATCGCGCTGGGCGAGCAGGGCGAAGTCGGCACCATCGAACCCGGCCGTCGGGCCGACATCCTCGTGCTCGAGGGCGATCCCAGCCGTGACGTCTCGATCCTCGGCGACAAATCACGGTTCCGCCACCTGCTCTGCCGCGGCCGTCAGGTTGCTCTCGCCCCCGTGCATGAGCGCACCCCGCTGTCGTCGGAGAAGGTGGCAGCATGGTCGGCGGTGTCGTTGACCTGGGAGCTGGCCCACTCATGAGCGCGTGCCCGATCGATCGACCGACGGTCACATTGTCGACGTACGCCGAAGTGCGTGAAGCCATGCGCGCCAAGGACCTCCGTCAGGCGCTGTACGACGATGGTGCGCTGGTCATGGCCGACTGCCTGCTCGACCTCCACGGTCCCGAGCACCGCGACCGGCGCCGGCTCGAGAATCGCCTGTTCCGTCGCGAGACCTTCGAGGACTACGAGACCAATCTGCTGCCGCGCGCCATCGCCGAGGCCGTTGACCCGTTGGCCGCTGTTGGTCGTGGCGATCTCGTCCAGATCGGCTATCGGGCGGTGATGCATCTCACCGCACTCATCGCCGGCATCGACGTCAGCCCTGCGAATGCCGATCGGCTGGAGCACATCGTGAAGGTGTTCTCCAAGGGCGCCACTGCGGTGCATGCAACGGGCGACCGTACCGAACTGTTTGCCGAGGTGTCCGAGTCGCTCGTCGAGTTCGACGAGCTGTTCTTCCAGCCGAGTGCTGCCCGACGCCGACATGCGCTCGCCGATCTGGCCGCGGGGAACATCACCCAGAACGATCTCCCTCGTGATGTGCTCACGACCCTGCTCCAGAACGTCGACGCGCTCGACCTTCCCGACGAGGTCATGCGGCGCGAGGTCTCGTTCTACCTGCAAGCCGGCGGACACTCGACAGCCAATGCGCTCACCCACACGCTCAACGAATTGTGGTCGCAGGGCGATCCCGAGTTCGTGGAACAGGCCCGTCGCGATCCTGCGGTGCTGCAACGCTGTGTGCACGAGGCATTGCGTCTGCACCCGGCATCGCCGGTGGCGTGGCGCCGCTCGCTCGCCCCGGTCGAACTGCGATCGGGTGTCGAGATCGCGGAGAACATGTTGGTTGTACTCGACATCGAAGCGGCGAACCGTGAGGAGTCGGTCTGGGGCGCCGACAGCGATCAGTTCGACCCATATCGTGCGGTCCCCGACGGGGCGCACCCATGGGGCCTGAGTTTCGGGGCCGGGACGCATGCGTGCATCGGCATGGAACTCGATGGCGGCGTGCCCGCTGAGCCTGGCGACGCGGCGCAGCTCTTTGGCACCGTTGCCCTGCTCGGTTCGGCGCTGTTGCGCGCTGGCGCTGCTCCTGACCCGGCCGACGCGCCCCAGATCGACCCTGGCAGCGCGCGGCTGCACTACTCCCGTTACCCGATCGTGTTCGAGCCATGGTCGTGAGTCGGGTCGTTCCCGTCCTGGCGCGCCAACCAACGTTCGAGAATCGGCACCACCTCCGCTCGCCACGGGGCCAGATCGACGTAGTCGCGAAACGATGTGATCAACCCACGCGTCTCGTCCACCTCGATCACGGCATGGCACGCGACAGCGCAGTCGATGCCATCGATCACGAAACTATCGATGCGCTCGAGATGCCCGCGATTGTCGGCGTAGGCCTCGGTGATCACGTCCCAGCGCACGTTGGACGATGCCGCGAGAATGTTCGACAGCATGGCCCGAACGCCTGTAGGTCCGAGAACCGCAGGATGCGGCATGTTGCGATATGGCGCGTCGTCGGCGAAACATGCCGCGGCCGCCTCGACATCGCGCCGCTCGACCGCGTCCAAGAACGAATGAATGACATAACGGGTCAACATGACAGCGACCCTACCGATGGGAATCGAGCCCATCCAATAACAAGGGAGCACTATGAAACGGGCACTGGTCACGGGCGCCGCGCGTGGAATCGGCAAAGCAATTGCGGCGCGACTGGGCGCTGAAGGGTGGACCGTCGCACTGCTTGACGTCTCGCAGTCCGAGGCGGAGACATCAGCAGCAGGCATCGATGGCGCGGTCGGCCTGGGGGCCGACATCTCCGACGAAGCCTCCGTGGAGGCAGCGCTCGACACGTTCGGTGGGCCACTCGATCTGGTCGTCAACAATGCCGGCATCGTGCGGTTCGGTCCGCTGCTCGACCTCGCAGTCGACGATTTCGCTGCGGTTACCCGTGTGAACCTCGTCGGGACCTTCACGATGGCACGTGCCGCGGCGCGGCGTATGCGCGACGCGAACGTACGTGGCAGCATCGTCAACATCACCTCGATGAACGGTGTGGCTCCTGGCCCGAACGGTGGCGCGTATGGAGCAACCAAGGCGGCCATCGCCTTGTTGACTCAGCAGATGGCCATCGAGTGGGGCCCGCTCGGTATCCGCGTGAACGCCATCGCTCCCGGCCTGATCCTTGCTGGGATGAGCGATCCGATCTACGCCGACCCAGAGATCCGTGAGGCGCGAGAGAGCAAGGTGCCACTCGGCCGCTTGGGTACCGCCGACGACATCGCGTCGTTGGTCGTCTTCCTCGCGTCGACTGAGTCGTCGTACATCACTGGCCAGAACATCCTGGTCGACGGTGGCGTCACGATGAGCATGATCGCGAACCTGCCCCGCCCGAAGTCCGTGGACAAGGTCGGCATGACGTGAGCGATGTCGTTGCGCCACGTCGCGCCGTTGTCACCGGTGCCGCCCGCGGCATCGGTGCGGCCATCGCCGATCGACTTGCGGCAGACGGATTCGAGGTCGTCCGCCTCGACGTGCTGAACGGCGACGGCGTGCTGCAGTGCGATATCACCGATGTCGCGACGGTCCGCCGGATCGCCGATTCGGTGGGCGACGTCGACGTGCTCGTGAACAACGCGGCCATTTGGCGGTTCGCGGCGTTGGAGGACGTAGATCCCGACGATTTCTCCGCTGTGCTCGATATCAACCTGCGCGGCCCGCTCCTGACCACACAGGCCTTCGGTCGCAGCATGTTGCGACGCGGCCGCGGATCGATCATCAACATCGTCTCCATCGGGGCGCTGCACGCAAATCCAGCGGTGGGCGCCTACTCGGCCTCGAAGGCCGGTCTGGTCGCCTTGACTCGCCAGACGGCGTTGGAGTGGGGTCCACGGGGCATTCGCTGCAACGCCGTTGGACCCGGGCTGATTGCCACCGAAGGCGCTGGCATCTATCACGATGCCGAAGTCCGCAGGGCACGGGCAGATGCTGTGCCGCTGCGCCGTCTCGGGTCGCCGAGCGACATCTCCGAGGTCGTTGCGTTCTTCGCCTCCGACGCCTCGGCGTACGTCAGCGGACAGGTGCTGTACGTCGATGGCGGACTCTCGTCGTCGTTGATGACCACCCTGCCGCGTCCACCCGGTGTCCCCGGACCACAACTCGCGCCTGCTGCGGCGCAAGGAGAACACAACGATGCGTGATCTGACCACTATGTCCGTGCTCGTCACCGGAGGCGGCTCCGGTATCGGAGAAGCTACCGCCCGTCATCTTGCCGCTGGGGGGGCGAGGGTCACCATCTGCGGCCGCCGCGAGGACAAGGTGCGCGCCGTGGCCGCCGACATCGGCGAACGCTGCGCCTGGGTGCGTGCCGACGTCACCAATGCCGACGATCGTTCGGCGATGATCGCCGGCGCGGTCGAGCACGGCGGCGGGCTGGATGCACTCGTGTCGAATGCCGGCAACATGGAGCGTTCGCCGATCGGCGAGTGGACCGCCGAGCGACTCCTCAACGTGTTCAACGACAACGTCGTGGCTGGCATGTTGCTCAGCCAGGAGGCGTTGGCGCACCTCGAGGCCCGCCGTGGATCGATTGTCTTCATCGGGTCGATCTACACCGTTCGCAGCTATCCCGGCGCGGCCCCCTATGCCGTCACCAAGGGTGCGCTCGAGACGCTCGTGCGTGTACTGGCGGCCGAGATCGGGCCGCGGGGCATTCGCGTGGGGGGCATTCGCCCCGGCGCAGTCCTGACCGAGATCAACCAGCGTGCAGGACTCGTCGATGATCAGCAGGCCGCTGCCCGGTTGGAGGCAATGGCCGATCACCATGTGCTGCGCCGCATCGGTACGGTCGATGAGATCGCAGAAGGAATCGAGTATCTCATTCGGGCGGAGTGGACCACCGGAGAGATACTTGCCATAGATGGCGGGATGGGACTCGGGGTCATCTCATGACGCCCGCCCAGCAACCGCCGGTCGAACACAGCCACGAAGGGGAACACAATGACCACAGCGGTGAATGAGATCACCATCACCTCGATGGACGAGGCCAAGGAGGTCTACCGGCACAAGGAGATGCGCCAGGCGTTATACGACGCCGGCCAGATTGTGATGGCCGATGTCCTCGTCAATCTGCACGGCGACGAGCATCGGTCGAGGCGTCGCCTCGAGAACCGGCTGTTTCGCCGCGAGACACTGGTGCACTACGAGCGCGATCTCTTCCCGCCGGTGATCGAGCAGACACTCCAGCCGCATGTCGCTGCCGGCCGCGCCGAGATCGTTGAACTCTCGCATCAGCTGATGATGAACCTGGCCGCGCTGAACGCAGGCGTGGATCGCTCGACGGGCACCACCGAGGAGACAACGCGGCTGTACGCCCAGATGATGAAGTTCATCGAGGGGGCCACACTGGCCCATACCACCCGCGACATCGCCGAGGTCGAGGCGGAGATCGCCGAGTCGATGGCCGCGTTCGACCGAGAGTTCCTTGCCCCGTCGATCGAGCGCCGCCAGAAGCTCCTGGCGGCGGTCGTCGCGGGCGAGGCGCCCGAGTCCGATCTTCCTCTGGATGTTCTCACGGTGTTGCTCCGCAACGAGGACTCGCTCCAACTTCCCCATGATGTGATCCTGCGCGAGATCTCGTTCTTCCTCCTCGCCGGAGCCCATACGTCAGCCACCGCGTTCGTGCGCACCCTGCACAACCTGTTCCAGTGGTCGGTGCAACACCCCGCGGACATCGAGCTGATCCGCTCGGACCGCTCGTTCGTGCAGAAGGCCGTCTACGAGACCATTCGGCTCAACCCGTCCAGCCCGACAGGTATGCGTTGGGCATTGGCCGACATCACGCTCAAGTCCGGTCGAAACATCCCCAAGGGCACCAGGGTCGTCATCGATCTCAACACCATCAACCGCGATCCGGCTGTGTTCGGCAGGGACGCCGATGCGTTCGATCCCCGGCGGGTGCCGTTGGTCGAGGGAGCCGCGCCGTGGGGGTTGTCATTCGGTCAGGGGATGCACGCGTGTATCGGGCAGGAACTGGCTGCCGGGTTGCTGGAGCGCACCGCCGACACTGCAGAGTACGAGTACGGGCTGGTGTCCGTTGCAGTGCAATCGATGATCGATCGCGGCGTGTGTGCCGACCCCGCGGAGTCAGCGGTGATGGACGCATCGACGACGCGTCCGTATTGGGGTCGCTACCCCGTGCTGTTCATCTGAGGTAGTGACCAAAGCGAAGGCGGGTGTGCTCGGCCACAATCCTGGCCAACTCGGCGGGGGAGTGCTGCGACCGGGCAAGGTCGTTGTGCACCTCGACCGAGATCGGCACCAATGGCACCGCCTGTAACAACTCGTCGAGGGGCAGCGCGCCTGACCCGGGCAGGAGACGGGAATGGCGGGCCTCTTCGATCAGGCCATCAAGGCCCCCTGCCGGAGCCTGGGTCGGCGCATCGCACAGCTGCACGTATGCGAGCCGCGAGTGGTCGACGGCCGCGAGCTGTGACGGGTGCCCACCACTGCGTGCCAGATGCAGGGGATCGACGAGCACGCCGATGGATGGGTCACCGGTGGCTTCGACGATCTCGTAGGCGTGCTGCAGGGTGCGGATGCCCGTGAATCGCATGAACTCGACGACCACCCGCATGCCGACCACGCCTGCCTGTTCGCTGAGTTCGGCCAGCGCCGCGCCCGTCGCGCTGTCGTCGTCGATGTCGCTCACGGCGAGGAGATATTGCGCCCCGAGCTGGCCGGCGGCCTCGATCACGCCCGCAATCGTGGACGCGTCGTGGGTGCCGATCCGTACGACCTCGGCATCGAGCAGCGTGAGGCCCGTGAGTTCGAGCGCCGATCGAAGCGAACGGATCTCTGCGCGTGTTGGGGGATCGAGGTCGAAACGAAGACCCACTGCATCGAATGTGGCCGCGGCCGCGTTGTGGATGAGCTCCAGGCGACTCGCCGCCGGTGCCGTCGCCGCCGCGAGGGAGAGCATCCTCATCGAAGCGAGCCTACAGCGATGGATCTGCGGCGAGGCCCTGCGCAATCGCGTTCCGGTACTGCTCCACGTTGTGCATCTTCACGCCTTCGTACCCACGCACCTGATCGGGGAGTGACGCAAGGGCGACCGCAGCGGGGAGGTTGTCGGCCGTCAGCGTGAACCCCGTGACGAGGGCGATGTACTGCTCCACGAGCTCACGCTCGAGGCGCCTCATGGAGGCGCGGCCGAATGGATCGAATGACGTACCGCGGGTGCGGCGCATTGCCCGCAGTGTGACGAACATCGGTCGGGCGAGCAGCGGTGGCAGGGCAATCTTGTTCTTCATCCCCAGTGCCTTCAGCACCGGTGGATGCAGTCGGTATCGCACATTGGTACCGCCCGGAACGAGCCGGTTGAGTTCCTCGTCGAAACGTGGCAGCAGGTGGAGACGGGCCACCTCGTATTCGTCCTTGTAGGCCATCAGTTTGTGGAGGTGAGTCGCCACCGCCGTGGTCAAGGCGACGGAGCCGGCGCTTGCCGCGTCTTCTGCGTGGCCGATCGTCTCGAGGATCGTAAGATACCGTTCGGCAAGTCGGGGGCCCTGATAGGCGATCAGTTCGCTGGCGCGCGAGGCGGCCAGTTCGTGGACGGCCAGCGGGATGGCCGAACCGGCGACGAGTCGCGCTGCCTGGTCATTGGCCTCGGGAGTGGTGGTCGACGGGATCATGCCGGCACGCGTCGGGCGCACGAACGCCGCCAGCCGGGCTGGGTCGCTGAGTGCCAGCCGACCCGCTCTGAACGCTGCCAGACTCCGTTCGGTTGCGACGCCGTTCGCCTCGATGGCCTGCTCCAACGCAAGGGCCGAAACCGGCAACGCCCCCATCTGATACGCAGCGCCGAGTGCGATGAGGTTGGCAGGCATGTGCTCGCCGAACAGCGACTCGCAGAGCCCGGCGACATCGAGCGTGGCGAAGCCTGCATCCAGCGAACGTTCGCGGAGCGCGGCCACCATCAGGTCGGCCTCGCCGAACTCGGTGTGCGTGTCAGTCACCATCGACGACGTCGGGACCACACTCGTACACGCCAACGTGCGGGTTCGTGTCGGATCGAAGCGGGCAAGGTGCTTGGCTTCGACAGCGACCAGGAGGTCGAGCACGATGGCCGTATCGGCGGATCCGTCGCCGACGACGGGCGAGCGGTCTGTGTCGCCCGTCCAGAACTTGACGTGGGAGACCACCGGTCCGCCCTTCTGCGACAGACCTGTCTGGTCGACACCGGTGACGGTGAAACCATCGAACGACGCAGCGGTCGCGAGGATCTGGTTCATCGTCACCACGCCGGTTCCGCCGACGCCGGTGATGTACACGCCGAACCCGTCGTCGCCCACGTGAGGAAGCGACTCGAGCGGCTCGAGGTCGGCGGGGATCTTCGGTGTCGGGCGGGCTGTCGTCTCGGTGGTGTTCACGGTCACGAACGATGGGCAGTCGCCATCGAGGCACGAATAGTCGCTGTTGCACGACGCCTGGTGGATCTGGGTCTTGCGGCCGAACGGGGTATCGACGGGATGCACGCTGAGGCAGCTGCTCTTGACGCCGCAGTCGCCGCAGCCCTCACACACGGCCTCGTTGATGACGACACGCATCGGCCGTGCCGGTGCTTTGCCGCGCTTGCGCAAACGGCGTAGTTCGTTGGCGCAAGCCTGGTCGTAGACCAGCACCGTCACGCCGGGCGTGGCTGCGAGCACCAGCTGCGCCTCTTCGAGGCGATCCCTGCCCCACACGCTTACGCGCTTCGGAACGCGAAGCGTGCCTTTGCGGCCGGAGCCGTAGCGGCCCGGTTCGTCGGCGACGATGATGATCTTGGCGACCCGTTCGGCGAGCAACATCTCACAGAGTTCGGGCACGGCAAGCTGACCCGTTGGGTCCTGACCGCCGGTCATTGCCACGACGCCGTTGTAGAGCAGTTTGAATGTCGTGTTCACCCCGGCCGCGATCGCGAAACGCATCGCCAGACTGCCGGAGTGGAAGAAGGTGCCGTCGCCCATGTTCTGGACGAAATGCGGCTCCTTCACGAACGGCGCACGACCGATCCACTGAGCGCCCTCGCCACCCATTTGGGTGTAGGTCTGCGCCCCGCGATCCATGGTCATCACCAGCGCGTGGCAGCCGACGCCGCCACCCGAGGGCGAGTCGGTCGCATTGATAGTCGAGCGGTTGTGAGGGCAGCCGCTGCAGAACGCTGCCGCCCGGGTGGCCGTTGCCGGCTTCACCAGTTGGATGGTGACAGGTACTGGCACGATGTCGATGCGGCGGGCGTCGGCGGGCGTCAGGATGGGCCTGTCGGATGCCGTCGGACGCATCTCCACCGTGGTGAGATCGGCCAGGACCGACCGCAGGACTGCGGCGATACGGTCAGCGGTGAGTTCGGAATCCGTCGGTACGAGACGTCGTCCGTCGGCACGGGTCTTGCCGTGAATGCGCGGCGCGTCCGCCCGCCCGTACAGCGAGTTGCGCAGCAACATCTCGATGAAGGAGCGCTTCTCCTCGACTACGACGATGTCGGTCAGCCCCTCGGCGAAGAGCGACACGATCTTGCGTTCGAGTGGGAAGACCATGCCGAACTGGAGCAGCCGGATGCCCGCGCGGGAGAGTGCCTGGTCGTCGATGCCGAGGTCGGCGAGCGCTTGGCGGAGTTCATGAAAGGTGCGGCCGGCAGCGATGATGCCGACACGATCGTGGGGGCCGCAGAGGGTGATGCGATTGAGCCCATTCGCCGCCGCGTACGCTTCAGCTGCCGGCAGGCGCTTTTCGTACACCTCTTGTTCGAGTTCGACGGTGTCGGGGATGAAGAACCGCGGTCGTTGTTCGTACACCCATGGTTGGCCATCGAACTCGACCTGCGGATCGACGATGGTGGGGCACTGCGAACTGACATCGGTGATTGCGAAGCCATCGGCCACGGCCGTGGTGATCTTCAACCCGGCCCACAGCCCGGTGTAGCGGGAGAGGGCGTAGCCGTGATGGCCGAGCCACAGGAGTTCGCTGACCGTTCCGGGAGCGAGTGCGGGAATGCCGAGGTCGAACATCGCTGCTTCGCTGGCACCTGGGAGGGTGGACGACTTGGATGACGGGTCGTCACCGACAGCGAGCACGACCCCGCCGTTGTGCCCGACTCCGTGCTGATTCGCGTGGCGCAGCACGTCGCCGCAGCGATCGAGGCCCGGGCTCTTGCCGTACCAGAGACCGATCACGCCGTCGCGATTATCGAGAGTGGCCAGATGGTCCTGTTGGCTGCCCCAGATTGCGGTCGCAGCGAGTTCCTCGTTGAGGCCGGGCACGTGGTGGATCTCGACGTCGCCTTTGGGGGCGCGCTCCAATGCCTGGTCGAACCCGCCCAGTGGAGAACCCGGATAGCCGCTCACGAACGCTGCCGTGCGCAATGAGCGGGCGCGGTCGTGGCGGAGTTGGTCGATGACCATTCGCACGAGCCCCTGCACCCCGGTGAGGAGGATCTCGCCATCGAGCGTCGTATAGCGAGCATCGAGTGAGAAGTGGGCCGGATCGAGTCGACGCACCCTCAGGCGCCCATCGGTGTCGGTCATCGTCTCCCCCGCGTTCGGCTCATGATCGTCGGAACAATACAGTAGTCGTCAGGGTTCTAGCTACTCTTACAGTGTCGAACATGGTGCTCACCCTTTGGGTATAGGATCTCGCCCATGCAACTCGACCGGGTCGTGGACAAGCTGCGCGACAGCGGAATGTCCGGCTATGAAGCCAAGGCGTATCTCGCCCTTCTCGCCGCTGGACGCCCGCTCAATGGCTATGAAGTGGCCAAGAATTCTGGGGTGCCGCGCTCTACCGTGTACGAGACGCTCGCCAAATTGGTGTCCAGGGGCGCGGCCTTTGAGGTGCGAGTCGCGAACTCTGACTCCACCGCGTACCTTGCGCTCCCAGCAGAGTCGTTCATTGCCAAACTACGCCGCGAGTTCGATGACAACATCGAATCATTAGCCACAGCCCTGCCGAAGGTGGCTCGTTCGCCGGAGGCCAATCTCGTCCACCACATCCGCGGTCGGGCCAATGTGGTCGACCGCGCCCGCGAACTCATCCAGCGTGCCGGCGACGATCTCTTCGTCTCGATCTGGGCGGAAGAGGCCGGCGATCTGGAGAACGACCTCCGACAGGCGGTGCGTCGTGGCGTCGATGTTTCCGTCGTCGCCTTCGGCGATCTCGGCTATGAGGTCGGCCATTTCTATCGCCACGCATTCTCGTCGCCGGAAGTCGTACTCAACCGATTGGGCGCCCGCCTGTTCGTCGTCGCCGACGATCGTCGGAGCGTGCTCGTCGGTGGAGCGTACGGCGACGATACCTGGGCGATGTGGAGCGACGACCCAGCGGTCGTGCTCGTGGCTGTCGAGTTCGTGCGTCACGACATCGCGATGCAGGTTCTCGTCGATCGCCTCGGCGAGGACACCGTCGACAAATTCTGGCACACCGACGCCACACTCGAACGCCTGCAGACTGGGCAGGGCTCGCCGGGCCTTCGACGTCAAGCGCTCTGGTCAGCGCAGGAGGGCAAATGAGAAACGAAGTAGTCGATGTCCACGCACACATCCTGCTCCCCGGAGTGATGGGTTGTTGCGGGACGGCTGGACCGGAGATGGGAATCAGCCCCGAGGGTGTGCAGTACTTCAGGGCCGGCGATTATCGCCTGGAGAATGTGAAGTTCGTCGGCAGTGCGTTCTCCGATGTCGACATGCGTCTCGAGAAGATGAGCGAAATGGGCATCGACCGTCAACTCGTCTCGCCGAACCCGATCACGTACTTCTATCACGTGCCCGCAGACGACGCGATCAGCTTCAACCGTCAGCACAACGACATCGTCGGCCAGCTCACTGCCGCCCACCCTCGATTGACCGGCGCCGCATCGTTGCCACTGCAGGATCCCGACGAGTCGTGCGCCGAGCTGAATCGCGCGGTCACCGAACTCGGGCTCGTGGCCTCGTATGTGGGCACCGATGTCAACGGCGTCCCGCTGTCAGACCGTCGGTTCGACGAGTTGTGGTCCGAGCACGAACGCCTCGGGGTGCCGGTGATGGTCCACCCCGGCCCACGTACCTCGTACTCTCCGGCAGAGCCGTTTCTCGGCCAGCTCGAACTCGACATCATCATGGGCTTCGCGGTCGACGAGGGCCTTGCGGTCGCACATTTGCTGCTGTTCGGAGTGCTTGATCGTCACCCGAACCTGCATGTGCATGTCGCCCATGGTGGCGGGTTCGCGCCGTATCAGAAGGGTCGTCTCGAGGCAGCGCTCCAGAAGCGCCCCTGGGGTCCCGGTGCGCTCTTGCGCCCGCTGGCCGAACAGTGGCGGCAGTTCAGCTTCGACACCGCTGTGCACCGGGATGATGCGCTCGGGTTCCTGGTAGCCACCGAAGGTGCCGATCGCGTCCTGCTCGGCAGCAACTTTGCCGGATGGGATCTCGAAGAGGAGTACGCGGCGATGGTGGAGCGGCTCGGACTCAGCGACGGCGACAACGCCGCAATTCTCGGCGGCAACGCGAAACGTATCTTTGGCCTCGCTGAACTGGCATGAGGCCGTTTCGTTTCGGGGTGATCGGCATCACCCCGGCACCAACGATGCAGGCATGGATCGACCGGGCACAACACGTTGAGGCGCTCGGCTACTCAACGTTGCACTTCACGGATCACTTCGATCGTTCGCCGGTCTCGCCCCTGCCGATGATCGCCGCGCTCGCTGCGCACACCACGTCGCTGACGCTCGGCACGCTCGTGATCGACAACGACTTCCGACACCCGGCGGTGCTAGCCAAGGAGATCGCAACACTCGACCTGATCACCGGTGGCCGGATCGAAATTGGACTCGGCGCCGGCTGGATGTCCGACGACTACGACGTCTCAGGGATCGTGTACGAATCCGCTGGCGTCCGTATCTCGAAACTCGGTGAGACCCTGTGCATCCTCGACGACGTCCTGCGCGGTGGACCGACCGACTTCGCAGGCAGCCACTACACCGTCGCCTCGCTGCTCAGCATTCCGTCGCCGACCACAGTGCCGCGACCAAGGCTGATCGTCGGTGGCGGAGGCGATCGCGTGCTCCGCCTCGCGGCCCGCCACGCCGATGTCGTGAGCGTCAACTGGAACGTCGGCACCGGACATGCGGGTGTCGAAGCCGTTCGCAGCGGCGGACCCGAGTCGACCATCCACAAGGTGCAGGTGATCCGCTCGGCCGCGGGGGACCGGTTCGGTGACATCGAGTTGCACCTGGTTGCGTACCTCACGGCGATCAGCGACGATGTGAATACAGCGCTGAGTGAGTTGATCGCTGGGCGTGGACTCGACCTTGCGCCAGCCGACATCGTCGCCTCGCCGCACTGCCTCGTTGGTTCGCCGGAGGAGATCGTCGACCGTCTCATCGAGCTGCGCGAGACGCTGGGCTTCAGCTACATCTCGGTGTACGACACGGTGTTCGAAGACTTCGCCCCGGTCGTGGCGGCACTGGCCGGACGGTGACCCGACCCGTGCGGACTCCGAGCCGACCAGTTGTCTCCAGAGCAGGCGTCATCCGTCGAGGTTGACGAGGTCGCCGTTCTCCGCGCGCAGGCTGATTGCCTGGCCGGGGCAGTTGCGCGCCAGGCGGAGCAGTCGTGCGTCCTCGACATTCGCATTGGCGACGAGCACCGTTGCGAGTTGGTCGTCGTCAAACGCGAAGACCGTCGGCAGGTCGCTGACGCATTTGCCTGAACTGATGCACAGGTCCTGATCAACCTCAACCGTGTATGCCATCGTGATCCCTCTTCTCGAAGTGTGTGTTGTTCAGCGGGTCAGCCAGCCGCCATCGACGGGAAGCGTGACTCCCGTAATGAACGACGCAGCGTCGGAGAGCAGAAAGGAAATGGCAGCCGCCACGTCAGCGGTCTGACCGAGACGGCCGAGTGGTACCTGCGAAGTCAGCCACTCTTGCTGGCCTGGTTCATCGAGCCGTGTTTGCAGCATGGGCGTGACAATGGGTCCGGGGGCAACAGCGTTGACACGAATGTTGTGCTCGGCCAATTCCAGTGCTGCTGCCTTGGTGAACATCGCGACCCCCGCCTTGGAGGCGCAGTAATGGGGTTGGCCGGGCACTGCCGAGAACGACGTGGTAGAGCCGATGTTGACGACGGCGCCGGGAGTGCCTGTGGCAATCCACGTTCGTGCCAGCGCCTGCACACCCAGGAACGTACCGGTGAGGTTCACCCGCATCACGGCGTCCCACTCTGCAAGGTCGAGGTCGATCAACGCGGTGCGGATCCGCACACCGGCGCAGTTCACCAGACAATCCAGTGCTCCGTTTGCTGCGACGATCGCTGCCCACTGGCCGGGATCGCCGACATCGAGCTGCTGCACATCATCGGATCCGCGAAGATCGGCGCGCACGACGATGTGCCCCTGGCTGTCGAGCGCAGCAGCCACGGCAGCCCCGATCCCCGATGCTGCGCCAGTGACGAGAACTCGCCGCATATCGTTACCCTTCGCTTCGAACAAGTAGAAAGAACAATAGTGGTGTTGTGACAGGCAACGCTTATTCGCCGCATGTTCGTGCCCGGGATGTTGCGGCGACGTCGACACCCCATCTCGCTGCAGCACCACCTGAAGCCCGCCAGTTGAAGGTCGGTGTCGGTCTCTACACCGGCCAGGGGTCCACTGTCTCAGGCGAGGGATATCGCGACGCCATCGTCCTGGCCCGGGCCGCCGAAGAGGCGGGCTTCGACTCGTTCTGGGTCAGCGAA
>JANLPV010000052.1:0-31826 GCA_031367435.1 Actinomycetes bacterium
TTCGCCGGACACATCAATGCTTCGCTCCACTTCGGAATCTCCGAATTAGAGGCAACCTAATACGCATTCAAAAATGGCGCTATAGGTACTTCGCATCATTCATGAAGAAAACACAGTTGCAAGTGCAACGAGGCAGGTGCAACCAAGTGAGCGCCACCACTCACCGATGCAGCTTTCAGCTACGTGGAACTTCGCTCCAGGGGCGGTCACGGTCGACGCGCACATCGCCGGGCAGGCCGAGCACTCGCTCGCCCAAAATGTTCTTCATCACCTCGGTGGTGCCGCCCTCGATGGAGTTGGCACGAGTTCGCAAGAACGCCTTTTGCAACGTATCGAAGCCCATAGCGTGGTCTGGCTGCACCATTGCGTAACTGCCGTAGAGCATGCCGTCGGCACCAAGCAGGTTCACAACCATCGCATAGATGTCCTTGTTGAGATCGGCTGAGGCGCTCTTGCTAATCGAGCCCTCGGGGCCCGGATCGCCCATCTTGCGCATCTGATTGGCGCGGATGTTGGTGAGTCGCAAGATTTCGGCGCGGCTCCAGAGCTTAATGACCTCATCGCGTGAGGCGGGATCCTGACGGTCGCTGGGCAGCGCCTGCCACGTCTTGACGAGATCGCGAATCGTGCCCGAACCCTTCGCCGGAATGGCACCGCCGATGGACACACGCTCGTTCATCAAGGTGGTGAGCGACACCCGCCATCCGTCGCCCGGCTTGCCGAGCATCTCGTTGGCTGGGATTCGTGTATCGGTGAAGTACACCTCGTTGAACTCGGCTTCGCCGGTGATCTGGCGCAGCGGACGCACTTCAACGGTTGGTGCGTGCATGTCGACGACGAACGCGGTGAGACCGGCGTGCTTCACGGCCTCGGTGTCGGTGCGAACGACGAGCAAGCCCCAGCGGGCGAGGTGGGCAAGCGTGGTCCACACCTTTTGGCCGTTGCAGATCCACTCATCACCATCTCGGACTCCACGCGACGACAGCCCGGCGAAGTCAGAACCCGCCCCGGGCTCGCTGAACAACTGACACCAGATCTCTTCGCCGGTGAACAGTGGGCGCAGATAGCGCGACTTCTGCGCCTCGCTCCCCCACACCGCGACAGTGGGTCCACACATGCCATGCCCGATCGGGTTACGCGCAACGGGGTGCGGCGCGCCTTCAGCGAATACGCGCTCGTTGACGAGCTTTTGCAACTTTGGGTTGAGCCCGAGCCCGCCGTGACCCACAGGAAAGTGAACCCAACCGAGACCAGCGTCGAACTGCGCACCGAGGAAAGTGACCGGGTCGGTGCTCTTCGGAGGAAACTTGGTCAGCAGCTCGGTCACGAGATCGTCGACCAGTTGTTCGTCGGCATTGAGCACGGTTTCGGTAACAGTCATCGCGTACAACTCCAGGGTCTCGTCAGTCGATCGCTGAACGGCGTTCCACCTTACAGAGACAACCGAAATTGGTGCCAACCGTGCTCGTCAGCGTCGAGCACAACTAGTTGTACGTCGACATCACCCTTGCCGCATCACGCGGGTTGAACGGCTGACCTTGCGGGAACCAGCTGAGCAGCTCGAGTATCCAGGTCAGCATCGGCCGCCCGTGAACACTCCGACTGCTAGAAACCTTCAAGTTGTTGAGTATTCGAAACACGATGTCTCGCTTGCTGATCGCCCGAAGATACGAATCACTCCACGCCGCGTTCGCTCCCGCGACGCGCTGGTAGAGCCGACGCACGCCCTGCCGATCGAGCATTTCTCCGCCGTGAAACGGATCCGCGAATTGGTCGAGGTCATCGCCATTCCTCACCAGGAAATGGCCGGGCAAACCAATGCCCACCATTGGCACCTGCACGCGGCGGGCACACTCCATCGCAATGACCGACAAGGTGATGGGAATGCCCGCGCCGCGAGCTCGCACACGAGTAAGCAACGAGTTGTCGATGTCGTAGTAGGTGTCGGTGTCACCACGAATACCACCGGGACCGGCGAAGAGAAACGAAACGACCCCTTCGAATGTCGGCGCAATCGCACCGGCAATGTCGTCGATTTTGCGCAGTTCGTCCTCCACCACGATGTCGTCGCCTGCGAGTTGGCAGATGAGGTAGCACAGCACATCGAGCGGCAATTGCGCATCGGGCAGTTGCAGAAGCAACCGGAACCGCTCCTTGACATCCTTCGGATCCACCCGACCAACGTAGCTTCGACTACCGTCGCCATCCATGTTCCCCGGCGCATTCGTGACCACAACTCCAGACAAACCTGCAGTCATCATCGGTTCCACCGGCGAGGTGCAGACCTTCTCCCAACTCGACGCGGCCGCCAACCGACTGAGCCAGTTGCTCTACGAAACAGGCCTGCGGCCTGGCGATCACGTGGCGATCTGCATGGAAAACCATCCCCGCTACCTCGAGGTGATGTGGGGCTGCCACTACGCCGGCGTTGTCTACACGGCGTGTTCGAGCCGGCTCACCAGCGCCGAACTCGCGTACATCCTCAACGACTGTGGTGCACGGGTGTACATCACGAGTAAGTACAAGTCTGAGCAGGCCGCGGAGATCATCGACGAGACGCCCGATATCGATCTGCGGCTGATGCTCGACGGTGTGGTCGACGGCTACGAGAGCTACGAGGATGCCGTTTCCCGCCAGACAGCTGAGCCACTCGCACGGCGAATTGCCGGCACAGACATGCTCTATTCGTCAGGCACAACCGGTCGGCCGAAAGGCGTGATGCGCGAGTTCAAAGAGTTGCCGCTCGAGGTGACGCCTAGTTCGGTATCGGGTTCACTCACCATGCTGTTTGGGGTGAGCGACGAATCGGTGTATCTGTCTCCTGCGCCGCTTTATCATGCTGCCCCGTTGCGCTTTTGCATGGCGGCCCAGGGGCTCGGCGCGACCGTGATCGTGATGGAACACTTCGATCCCGAGCAGTATCTCGCGTTGGTCGAGAAGTATCACGTCACGGCCACTCAAGTGGTGCCAACAATGTTCGTGCGGATGATGAAGCTGGCCGACGATGTGCGCGCCAAGTACGACGTGAGTTCTATGAGGTGCATCATTCACGCCGCCGCGCCGTGTCCGATACCCGTGAAGAAGGCGATCATCGAATGGTTCGGGCCTGTGGTTCACGAGTACTACGCGGGCACCGAAGGCAACGGCTTCGTGTACTGCAACAGCGACATGTGGATGGCCCACGAAGGCACGGTCGGTACCCCAATTGCATGCACCGTGCACATCTGCGACGACAACGGCAACGACGTACCGGCTTACGAAAGCGGCACCATCTACTTCGAAGGTGGCAGCGCGTTCGAATATCACAACGACGCAGAAAAGACCGCGAGTTCTCGCCACCAACGCGGCTGGAGCACACTCGGCGACGTCGGATATCTCGACAACGACAACTTCTTGTACCTCACCGATCGCAAGGCGTACATGATCATCAGCGGAGGAGTGAACATCTATCCGCAGGAGGCCGAGAACGTATTGGTCACCCATCCCAAGGTGATCGACGTTGCCGTCTTTGGAGTTCCCAATGACGACTTCGGTGAGGAAGTGAAAGCCGTCGTGCAACCAGTAACAATGCCTGGGTCCGACGACGAGGCGCGCACGTTGTCCGCAGAGCTCATCCAGTACTGCAAAACTCAGTTGGCCGACGTGAAGTGTCCACGCACCATCGACTTCCGTACCGAACTTCCCCGCCACCCGACCGGCAAGCTCTACAAGCGTCTCCTCAAAGACGAATACTGGAAAGACGCCGGCCGCAGCATTTGAACGAGAGTGGCGATCAGCGAGCTAACCGCTGATCACCACCATACGAATCTCGGTCATCTCCTTCACGCTGAACGCAGGGCCCTCGCGCGTATTGCCGCTGTCACGCAATCCGCCGTACGGCTGCTGATCGGCTCGCCACGTGGGGACTTCGTTCACCAGCACACCTCCGAAGTCGAGCGTGCGTACGGCCTTGAGCCCCTTCGCTATGTCGCTCGTGAAGATGCCCGCCTGCAGGCCGAATGCGGAGTCGTTTGCCATGCGCAGCGCGTCGTCGAGATCGTCGTACGCGGCGATCGCCACGACCGGACCAAACACCTCGCCGGCACACACCTTCATATCGTGGGTGACGTTGGCCAGAACCGTTGGCTGCAACACGCCGTCGTCGCCCACCACACCGCCACACACCACCTGCGCGCCTTGGTCGACGGCTTCATCGATCCAACTCTTCACGCGGTCACGCTCGCTCAGGGAGATCAACGCAGACACATCGGTGGCTTCACTCATTGGATCGCCAACAACGAGCGAGCGAACACGTTCGGCGAGCGCATCGGTGAACTGCGCAGCGATCGATGAGTGCACAAAGATGCGTTGGGTGCTGATGCAACTCTGGCCCGCATGGCTGAATCCGGCCATCTTGATCTTGTCCGCAGCGGAGAGCCAATTGCCATCGGGCTCGATGATCACCGGGGCGTTGTTGCCGAGTTCGAGACCTACGCGCTTGCGCGGCGCACGGCTACGGATGCCCCAGCCAACTTCGGGTGAGCCGGTGAAGGTGATGAGAGCGATGTCGGGATGATCGACGATCGCGTTACCCACGGTAGATCCGCCGCCTGTTACCACTTGGAGATAGTCGGCGGGAAGACCGCATTCATCGATCAACATCTCCGCGAGCACGATCGAGCTGAACGGTGTTTGCGAGGCAGGCTTCAACACCACCGGACAACCCGCGGCAATCGCCGGCGCAACCTTGTGCACGACGAGGTTGAGCGGGAAGTTGAACGGTGCAATCGCACCCACAACTCCAATCGGCACGCGCAGCGTAAAGCCGAGCTTGCCCTCGCCCGCAGGAATGGCGTCGAGTGGAATCATCTCGCCGGCGAGCTTGCGTGCCTCTGCCGCGGCGAATTGAAAGGTGCCGACCGCTCGTTCGGCTTCCACCCGCGCCGTCTTGATCGGCTTGGCCGCCTCACGGCAGATGATCTCTGCGAATTCATCGCGACGAGCAGCGAGTCGCACCGCAGCGGTGTCAAGAATCTGCGCACGTTGCCACAGGGGCATGACGCCGGCGTGTAGCGCGGCTCGGGCAACGCCGACCGCGCGATCAACGTCGGCGCTCGTGCACGCGGGAATCTTTCCGATCAGTGCATTGTCGAATGGTGAGCGGACCTCGAGAAAGTTCTCGGAAGTGAATCGTTCACCAGCGAGAGGAATTGCGCGTACGTCTGACATGTACACGACCCTAGTTCCATCAGCAATACTCTGAATCGTGCCCCCCGCTCGACATCCGTTTCTTGATTGGCCCGACCCGATCCCGTTCGCCCATCGGGGGGGCGCGAGCGATGCTCCCGAAAACACGATGCCGGCGTTCGAATACGCGATCAATCTGGGGTACCGATACATCGAGACCGATGTGCAGGTCACCTCCGATGGTGTGCTCGTTGCGTTCCACGACTTCAACCTCAAGCGCACGTGCGGGATCGATAACCGCATCGGCGAGATGACATGGCAGCAGGTCGGCGCAGCGCGTGTGGATGGCGTTGCACCGATTCCCACGCTTGAGGAACTTATGGGCGCATGGCCAGACGTGCGCGTGAACATCGATTGCAAAACTGATGACGCCGTCGACGCGCTCGTGGCGTCGCTGCGACGCACGAACTCACTCGATCGCGTCTGTGTTGGCGCGTTCAGCGATCGACGAATCCGCAAGCTTCGTTCAATCCTCGGCAGCGGTCTCTGTTCAGCGCTCGGCCCGGCTGGCGTGAGTTCGCTGTTGTGGGGGCGGATGCGCAAGACCGCCGCGCTCACCGCCCAAGTGCCGGTTCGGCAAGGACCGCTGGCGGTTATCAACGAGCGCTTTCTCGCCCGCGCCCATCGCTTGGGATTGCATGTGCACGCGTGGACGATCGATGAACCAGCGGAGATGAACCATCTTCTCGACCTCGGAGTCGACGGCATCATGACCGACCGGCCAATGCTGTTACGCGACGTGATGAGCGAGCGTGGCGTGTGGCATTGAGCGCCCCGTTGAGTTCTACCCGCACTGTTGGCGCGATGGTCTCATCGTCAGATCAATTGGCAACCCAGGCCGGCATGGCAGTTCTAGCCGCTGGTGGCAACGCGGTGGATGCAGCAATCGCGACCAATGCGGCGATTGCGGTGACGGCACCACATCTGTGCGGCATGGGAGGCGACCTTTTTGCCTTGATTCACGACGGCGCAGAGGTGCACGCGTTGAACGCCACCGGGCGCGCAGGCGCACATGCAAACGCAGAACAGCTTCGCCGCGAAGGTCACGCAGAGATGCCGTTTCGACACGACATCCGTACGGTCACCGTGCCCGGATGCGTTGATGGTTGGTGTGCGCTCCACGAACGATTCGGAGTCGCCTCCCTCGCGACGGTGCTCGCCCCCGCCATCCGGCTTGCGACCGAAGGCTTCCCGGCCTCGCCGCTCCTCGTCGGAGTGCTGGCAACGCTCGACGAGCGCGGCCGCGCTGCGCTGCACGAAGTCGCCAGTCAGGCCCGACGCCCGGGCGACCGCGTGCGTCGGCCCGGTGCCGCACGAACACTTCAGGCGATCTGTGAGAACGGTCGCGACGGCTTCTATCTCGGCGAGTTCGGGCAGGGGTTGTCCTCGCTCGGCAATGGCCTCTACAGCCACGCCGACCTCGCGGTACCAGGCTCCTCGTGGGTCGTTCCACTGTCCCGACCGGCGTTCGGCAAGGTGTTACACACCATTCCTCCAAACTCGCAGGGCTACCTCGTACTCGGCGGGTCGATGCTCGCGGACCAACTCGGCCTTCCCGACGATCCGGAGGATGAAGGTTGGGCGCATCTGCTGATCGAAGCTGCCAAGGAGGCCGCGTTCGATCGACCACTCGCGCTGCATGATGCGGCCGACGGCGAGGCGCTGCTGAATTCGATTGAAAGCCGACTCGGTTCGATCGATCGGGAGTCGGCTGGACATCGCAGCGTCGCGTCGTTCGATGGCGACACCACCTATCTGTGCGCTGTCGACCAGAACCGCATGGGTGTCTCGCTCATCCAATCGAACGCGTCGAACTTTGGATCGTGGCTCGTCGAACCAAACACACAGATCAACCTGCACAATCGCGGACTCGGCTTCTCTCTCCACCGCGGACATCCGGCGGAGTACGCGCCGGGCCGGCGGCCGCCACACACATTGTCGCCGGTGCTGGCCACCAACCCTGACGGCTCGCTCGCGGCAGTGTTCGGCACCATGGGCGGTGACGGACAGCCACAGATACTTCTGCAGTTGGCGGCACGCCTGTTTCACCATGGCCAGAGTCCGGCAGCCGCAATTCACGCGGGTCGCTGGGTGTTGCACGGCCCGGTGACCGGCTTTGACACGTGGACCGATCCCCTCGGTCCGCACGTACTCGTCGAGGGACATGCTCCACTGGAATGGCGCGAGGGCCTGGCCAGCCGCGGCCACGACGTTCGAGTCATCGCCGCGTTTGACAGCGGCTTCGGTCATGCAAACGCGATCGTCGTCGGCCCGGACGCCATGTTGAGCGGTGCTGCCGATCCGCGCGCACGCGTTGGTTCTGTTGCCGGACTGTGAACATCGAGCCATCCCTTGTTGCAGTGCGACCTCTGCGAGTGCGCCAACTACGCTAAGAGCATGCGCGTTGATTCCAACTTCTTCTGCACGGTGCCGATGCCCGACGCTGGCGACCCCAACGTGTCGGCGACGGCGCGACGCTACGGCAACGACGATGTCATTGCCTGCTATCAGAACCTCGTCGCGTGGAGCCGAACCGCCGATGACCTTGGCTTCGACACGATGTGGCTCACCGAACATCACTTCCAACATGAGGGCTATGAGGTGCTTCCGAACCTGATCATGTTCGGCATGCACCTCGCCCATCTCACCAAGAATCTTCGGCTCGGTCAGATGTTCAACGTCGTGCCCCAGTGGCACCCGCTTCGCCTCGCTGAAGACTTTGCGTTGGCCGACATCATCACCGGCGGACGCATGGAGTTCGGTGTTGGTCGAGGCACTGTGCCGCGTGAGGCATGGGCGTTGGGGACGGTGGTCGCGAGCGGCGACAATGCAATGAGCACCGAGCACGACCGCATCAATCGTCAGATCTTCGAAGAGGCGATGGAGGTCATCAAGCTCGCTTGGTACAACGAAACGTTCGCATACCGAGGCAAACAGTTCGTGCTACCCCCAGACGATGTGCCCGACAGAGGTAGCTATGTCGACCATCTCACGCTCATTCCCAAGCCACTCAGAACCGTCGACATCTATCAGCCGGTTACCTCACCCGAGACCATCGAGTACGTGCCTCGTGCCGGCCACAAGGCCATCTATTGGCTACAGAACGCGGATAGTCAAAAGCAGAAGTGGGATCGTTACGCCGAGATCCGCAACGAGATGGGTCAACCCATTGGGCCGGGTGAAGATCGATGTCTCGTGCTCAACCTGCACGTTGCCAAGACCTATGAGCAGGCGTTGGTAAAGGGTCGCCCGGGCCAGGACGAATTCAACAAGTTCCTGTCGCCGTATGGCCGCTTCAGCAGCTACCGGAATCCCGATGGTTCCAAGGTTGCGTTCGATCATTGCCCCACGGTTGAGGAGAGCAACGCGCAGAAGATCCAAATAGTTGGCTCCATTGACGATGCGGTCGATGCGATCGGCTACTGGCGTGATCTGCTCGATCTGAAACACATCTGCTTCTTCTTCGACTACCCCGGGCTGACACGCGAGGAGATGATCGAGCAGATGCACCTCGTCGCCGAAGAAGTATTTCCTCGGTTGGGCGAGCCCATCGAACGCCGCCCGCTCACCGGCTCACCGCTCGTCTAGTTGCCCGCACCATGTTGCTTCGCTCGGCCACACTGACCGACGGTCGAGTCGTCGATGTACGGATTTGTGTCGACACCATCGACGCAGTTGCTCCCAGTCTGGTTGCCCAACCTGGTGAGCAGACCCTTGACCTCACCGGGCACCTGCTGCTTCCCGCGCTCGCCGAGCCCCACGCCCATCTCGATAAGGCGTTTTTGTCCGAGCGCATTCCGAACCCGACCGGCGACCTCATGGGCGCCATTCGGGCGATGGAGTCAAACCGCCATCTCATCACATATGACGACACTGTCGAGCGGGCCGAGCGCGCCGTTCGACTGATGGTGCGCAACGGTGCAACCGCGATCCGCAGCCACGCCGACACCACGCTCGATAACGGTCTGATGTCGATTGAGGCGCTGTCCGAAGTTCGCAGGCGAACAGCCGATATCTGTGACCTGCAGATCGTCGCGTTGGTGAGTTGGCCGGTCACCGGCGATGCGGGCGCCGATTCACGCGCCCTGCTCCGCGAGGCGTTGCAATCCGGTGCAGACCTCGTGGGTGGCTGCCCTCATCTCGATGACAACCCTCACGGCGCTAACGAAGTACTGCTCGAGATCGCGTCCGAGTTCGAACGAGGTGTCGATCTCCACACGGACGAGACGCTCGATCCGCGAATGCTCGCTCTTGAGGACCTCGCGCATCGAGTGCTCGACTCCGGTTTCGTTCATCAGGTCACCGCCAGTCATTGCGTGAGCCTCGGAATGCAGACGGTGAACCGTCAAGAAGAGATCGCCCATGTCGTTGCGAACGCGGGAATCAGCATCGTCGCGCTGCCCCACACGAATCTGTTCCTGCAGGGGCGCGAGCAACAACAGTCGATGCCGCGTGCCCTCACGGCGGTGAAGGCATTGCGCGCCGCTGGCGTAAACGTCTGCGCTGGTGCCGACAACCTGCAGGATCCCTTCAATCCAATGGGCCGAGCCGATCCGCTCGAGACGGGTTCGTTGATGGTGATGCTGGCCCACCTACTTCCCGAGCAGGCGCTGCAATCCGTCAGCAGCAACGTACGCGTCGCCCTCGGTCTGCCCGCGCTGACGGTGGCCGCGGGCAGTCTCGCCGACCTTGTGGCGGTTCCAGCGCGCACGGCGCGCGAGGCGCTCGCATACGGTCCGGCTCAGCGCATTGTGTTGCGTCGCGGTCGGGTTGTTGCAAGCCCGCCCAGCACCTGACATGCACCGCGATCACGAAACGAACTGTTAACGATTCCGAGGACCGAACGAGTTCGGTGGTCGCCTAGTCTGTGCTGCGCATGGCACCCTCACCAGACCGAATTGAGCGTCCGCGTGGCCGCCTCAGCGGACGACGAGTTGTCATCACGGGCGCAGCGCGCGGCATTGGTGCTGAGATCGCCCGCAAGTTCCGTAGCGAAGGGGCCGAACTCGTCCTCATCGACATCGCTGCCGCCGAGGTGCAGGCCACGGCCGCATCGATGGGCGCTCACGCATTGAGCGTCGACCTTGCCGACGCCGCAGCGACGACACAGGCGATTGGCGAGGCCATCTCGCTTCTGGGCGGTATCGATATTTTGGTCAATAACGCGGGCATCTTGAAGATGGCTCCGTTGCTCGAGTTGACCGTTGAGAACTGGGATCTCACCTTCGATGTCAATGTGCGCGCGATGTTCGTTACCACACAAATTGCCGCGCAGGCCATGATCGAGCAGGGCCGCGGCACCATCATCAACATGGCGAGCATGGGAGGCAAGCTCGGATCGCCGAACCAGGCGCACTACGCAGCCTCGAAGGCTGCGGTGATCTCGCTGACCCGCGTGGCCGCAATGGAACTCGGCCCACACAACATCACCGTCAACTGCATCTGCCCCGGCTACGTGCTCACCGAGATGGGCGAATCGACGCGTACACCCGAGATGGTGCAGGCGTGGTCGGCAAAGTCGCCGCTCGGCCGACTTGCCACCCCCGTTGACGTGGCCAATATGGCCCTCTTCCTGGCGTCCGACGATGCGAACTACTGCACAGGACAGGCAATGAACGTCTCCGGCGGAATGGTGATGCACTGAGCCTGCGGGCACAGGCCGGTACGCATGAACAGGACAACAGCCACCTTGCTCACAGACACTATGTTTACGGGAATGACTGATTCAGCCGCCGCTCCGGCGCTGAGTTTCTCGGGGGTCTCGATGGTCTTCCCCGACGGGACTCACGCGCTCAGTGAAACATCGTTCGACGTTCGGGCAGGCGAGTTCGTCACTGTTGTCGGACCGTCCGGGTGCGGTAAGAGCACGCTGTTGCGTATCGCCTCGGGACTGAACAAGGCCACGACCGGCACGGTGACCGTCGACAAGTCGCACCTCGGTTACGTGTTCCAGGATCCCACGTTGTTGCAGTGGCGCAACGTGCAACGCAACGTCGAGCTCATGGCCGAGCTAGAGGGCATCGGCAAGGCCGAGCGCCGCGCACGGGCCTCCGAGGCAATCGCCCTCGTAGGTCTGAAGGGGTTCGAGACCAAGTATCCCAAGCAGTTGTCTGGCGGCATGAAGATGCGTGCTTCGCTGGCACGTTCGCTGGTGCTCGATCCGAAGGTGTTCTTGTTCGACGAACCGTTTGGTGCCGTCGATGAAATCACGCGTGAGCGCCTGAACGACGAAGTCATCTCACTGTTCCAGCGCCGCCGTTTTGCCGGCCTCTTCATCACCCACTCCATCAGCGAAGCTGTGTTCCTCTCCACCCGCATCATCGTCATGAGTGCACGTCCAGGTCGAGTCGTCGGTGACTTCGCAGTGCCGTTCGAATATCCCCGCTCTCCCGAACTTCGGTTCGATCCAGCGTTTGCTGCGCTGTCTGGCGAAATCTCTCACGCGCTGAGAGGGGCACACGCATGAGCGACGAAGTTCGACTACACGAAGACGTCGCCGACGTAAGGAACACCGCCACAGCCGAGTCGGCTGCGGTGGATTTCGCCGACCTCGACGCGTTCGCGCCCGTCGTCGACTCGTCCCGACACTTCGAGTGGAGCCGAGTGATCGGCCCCCTTGCGGTATTCGTGCTCTTCGTCGTGTTCTGGCAATACATGCATCAGTCGGGCATGCGCAAGTTCTTCGACAAGCCGGGCTTCCTCTTGCCCTCGCCCGTCACTGTGATCCACGACTCCTTTGTCAGCGCACCCGACCGCAGTACGCTGCTCAACGGCCTCGGTTGGACAACACTCGTCGCGCTCACCGGCTTAGGCATAACGATTGTGATCGGCATTTCGCTAGCCGTGATGATGGCCCAAGCAAAGTGGGTCGAACGATCCACCTATCCCTACCTCGTGGCGCTACAGGCCATCCCCATCTTGTCGATCGTGCCGATCATCAACTCTGTGTTCGGTGGCGGTCTTAACTCTCGACTTTTTGTGTGCATCATGATTTCAATCTTCCCAATCGTGACCAACACACTGTTTGGCCTCACCTCGGCCGACGTCGGCCAGCACGATCTGTTCACACTTCGCGGTGCGTCCCGTTGGACGCGTCTCGTCAAGCTGCAATTGCCATCAGCGATGCCAGCGATCTTTACCGGTTTTCGTATCTCAGCGGGCCTCTCGGTCATCGGCGCCGTCGTTGGCGAACAGTTTTTTCGCAAGGGCAGCAAGCCCGGTATCGGTATCGTCATGGAGCAGTACCGCCAGCGCATACAATTTCCGCAAACGTATGGCGGCCTCGTGCTTGCCGCCGCGCTCGGCATCTCCATGTTCCTGGTCTTTGGATGGATCTCGAAGCGGGTGGTCGGCCATTGGCACGAGTCAGCTCGTAAGGCTGGCTGATCGAGCAACAGTTCTAATCAACCCGAGGTCTGCTCGCAGCCTCATTACACAGCGTGAACAACCAACAAAGGAGCAATTACACAATGCAACACCGACTCAGCAAGTCGCTGATCGCCCTTTCCGTGGCCACGGGGCTCGCCCTGACGGCATGCGGTAGCGACAGCAAGACCACCACAACGACGCCTGGTACTACGGGAGGCACTACCGGCGCCACCACAGGCGCTACGACCGGAGCAACCACTGGTGCCACTGCCGCCGGAGCGCTCAAGGGCATCTGCCCCGATGAGATCAAGGTGCAGACCGACTGGGTGCCAGAAGCCGAGCACGGGTTCTTGTACAACATGATCGGCGCGGGCTACACCATCAACAAGGACAAGGCAACCGTCACCGGTCCGCTGATGGCCGGCACCGTCGATACCGGCGTGAAGCTCACCGTGATCTCGGGCGGCAGTGCATCAGGCTTTCAGACCGACACCGCACTGATGTACTCCGACAAGACGATTCTGCTCGGCTTCGTGTACACCGACGAAGCAATTCAGAACTCTGAGAAGTTCCCCACCGTTGCCATCGAATCGGGCTACGAGAAGAACCCGCAGATGATCATGTGGGACCCAGCCACCTACCCAGACGTCACCGGCATCGCCGATCTCGGCAAGAAGAAGGTCAACATTCGCTACTTCGGTGGCGCGGCGTACATGGACTACTTCACGTCAACTGGCATCCTTTCCAAGGACCAGGTCGACGGCTCATACCAGGGCGACCCGAGCCTCTTCGTCGGTGACGAAGGCAAGGCCGCTCAGCAGGGCTTCGGTTCCGCTGAGCCGTATGCGTACGAGAAGGAAATCAAGGGTTGGCTGAAGCCAGTCAAGTACGAATACGTGAACGACGTCGGCTGGAAGAACTACGCCGAATCAATTGCCACGCTTCCTGAGAACATCACGAAGTACGCCGACTGCTTCAAGAAGCTCGTGCCGATCATCCAGCAGTCGTCCGTTGATTACATCAATAGCCCCGACAACGGCAACAAGGTCGTGCTCGACGCCGTCGCAGGGTTCGGTGCCAACTTCGGTTGGACCTACAGCGCAGGCACCGCGGCGTATGCCGTTGCCACGATCAAGAAGGATGGCCTTGTAGCCAACGGCGCCGATGGCGTGATGGGCAGCTTCGATGACACACGAGTCACCGACCTCATTGCCAAGGCGATTCCTGTCTACACGGCTCAGAAGAGCCCGCCAAAGGCTGGCCTCAAGGCCGCGGACATCGTCACCAACCAGTTCATCGATAAGAGCATCCACCTCTGATCGAGATTGAACGAATGGCAACATGATGTGAGGAGGGTGTCGGCTTCGGTCGGCGCCCTCCTTCGCGCGTGCGGCGCGCTCATGTCAGCGACTATTAGGCGGCGCGGTCAGGCAGGTTCAGCGAGTTCGAGCATGACATGCAGCAACACGTTCGCACCGGCCGCGAGATCGGCAGGCTCGGTGAACTCGGCGATGTTGTGCGATAACCCATCCACTGACGGCACAAAGATCATCGACGTGGGGCAGATGCGTGCCAACATCTGCGCGTCGTGGCCGGCACCAGAGGGCATGCGCAGCGTGGTGTTGCCATGGGCCTGCGCTACTCGCTCAACGCGATCGATCATCTCGTCGGCAAAACCCACGGGAGCGAAGCGAGCCAACGTGCGCATCTCCACTGTGCACGACTCGTGCTCGCACACGTCACTGACGAAACGCATCATGTGCGCCTCGGCCTGACGCAGCATGGCGTCGTCGGTGTTGCGGATGTCGAGCGTGAACGTGACTGATTGAGCAATCACGTTTACGAGATCGGGGAACACGTCGAATCGCCCGACTGTTGCCACTTGCGTGCCCGCCATCTCGTCGGCCAGACGTCGAGCCTCGACCGCAATCATCGAGGCGGGTACTACAGGGTCACGGCGGAGGCGCATCGGCGTGGTGCCGGCATGCGCCGACCGCCCGGTGATCGTGATCTCAGTCCACGAGATGCCCTGCACACCGGTGACGACACCAATGGTCACGCCCTGCTCTTCAAGCACTGGGCCTTGCTCAATGTGTAGCTCCACGTACGCGTGCGGCGTATCGGCCGTTGGGCACGGCGTCGGCCCCGCATATCCAATTCGCGTGAGTTCGTCACCGAGGCGAGCATTGTCGTCGGCCGCGCGAACATCGAGGGCATCCTCTACGGCCATGCCGCCGACGTACACGAGGCTGCCGAGCATGTCGGGAGCGAAACGCGCGCCCTCCTCATCGGTGAAGAAGGCCACCTGTATCGGGTGGCGTGTCTGAACACCGTGGCTCTGCAGCGTCTCAATCACCTCGAGCGCGCCGAGCACACCCAAGTTGCCGTCGAAACGTCCGCCCGTGCGCACGGTATCGATGTGCGAGCCCGCCATCACCGGCGCCGCATCGGGATCGGTGCCCGCCCTCGTTGCGACCACATTTCCCACCGCGTCGATCGACACGCTCAGCCCAAGATCACGCATCCACGTGACGACGAGGTCACGTCCGTCACGATCCTCGTCAGTGAGCGCCAGACGTGCACAACCACGCTCACCGTTTGGGCCGTGCACCGCCCCGATGTCGCCGAGATCGGTCAGTCGCTGCATCAACCGGTCGATGTCGATGCGCAGCTCTGAGGTGACGTGTGGGGTGGCCATGGTCATCGACCGAAATTGAAGGTGCTGATCTCGCGAAGGGCCGCGCAGAACGATTCAACCGAACCCTCGAACAACTCGCGACCGTGCTCAGCAGTGGCCGTGGTGGGATCGCCGATATAGCCGTCGTCGAAGAAATCGTTCGACAACCAACCAAAACTCACGCGCCCACCGAACTTCACATACGTGTTCGTGGCCAATGCCTCCGGCACCCGGCGCTCGGCCTTGGACATATCGCACAGGTGCGGCGCGAGGTGCAACATGATGCTCGTCTCGTCGGTGCCGCCGTGCACACCCATGCCGTGCTCACCAGCGGCCGAGGTGCCACCCTGATCTGCTGGCATTCCGGGATGGGCGAGAAAGGTCATCAGGCCGTAGTTCAAACGCAACTCGCGGTTCGCAGCGCTGAGCAAGCTGCTGTTTCCGCCGTGGCCGTTGAGAAACACGAGCCGCTTGGCCGGTGTCTTGGCGATGCAACGCCCGATGTCGTCGAGCACTGCCATGAGGGTCGACGCCGACAGCCAGATGGTGCCAGGAGACCACGCATGCTCGTTCGATTTCGTGTACGCGAGCGGCGGCAGCACCCATGCGTCGAGTTCGTCACCGATCTGAGCAACGGCCGTCTCGGCCACGGCTTGAGCCACGATCAGATCCGTGTTCAACGGCAAGTGAGGGCCGTGCTGCTCGACCGCGCCGAGGGGCTGCACAATGATCGATCGATCACTGAGACGACGCTCGATATCGGGACCGCTGAGATCAGCAAGATGTCGTACTCGAATACTCGTCGGCTCAGTCACACTCATACGCTAGCCGTGCCGCCAGAATGGATGGGTGCCTGTTGCCGATGTCGATGTCGATGCCATTGTTGTGGGGGCCGGTCACAACGGCCTGGTAACTGCGGCCTACCTGGCCAAGGCCGGCATGAAGACCCTCCTCATCGAGGCACGCGACGCCGTCGGAGGTACCGCCGGCAGCGAACGCTTTGCGGGCGCAACGGTGAACATCTGCAACTGCGACCATCTCACTTTCCGCACGACGCCGGTGATGAGCGAACTCGCACTCGCTGACCATGGCCTGTCATACCTCGATGTCGAGCCCTCGCAGCTGAACATCGCGTGGGATGGTTCGTCGCCGTGGCCAATCTTTCACGACGTCGATCGCACCATCGATGCGCTGCATGCGCTGCATCCGGCTGAGGTAGAGGGTTACCGCAGGTACCTCAAGGCGGCGTTGCCAGCAGTGAAGCTGCTCTTCGACGCAGCGAATGACCCACCCACGTTGGGCGGCCTCGCCCGCAAGGCAATCGACAAACGCTTGCACGGCGTCAGCACTCTCTTCAGTTGGAGCCGTCGTAGCGCGGCCGATGTCATGCGCAACTACTTCTCGTCCGAAGCCCTCCGCGCGCCTGGGCTGCTTGTCGGCCCGATGGTGTGGGGCATCTCGCCGGAGTTTCCTGGCTCGGGGCTGGGTGCGCTCACGTACGCGCTCCGTCATGTCGCAACTGTCGGACGACCAGTGGGTGGCAGCGGCGCGGTGCCCGATTCACTGCTCAGCGCCTTTCGATCCTTCGGCGGTGAACTCATGACTGCGAGCCGCGTCTCGTCGATCATGTGCGACAACACCGGAGTCACCGGTGTTGCGCTTGCCGACGGCACGCAGATTCGCTCAAACGTTGTCGTGTCGGCATGCGATCCGCACCGCACGTTCGTTGAGTGGCTTACCAACGCACCCACGCAAGCCGACGATCTGATCGCGCGTTGGCAGACCATCCCCCACAGCCAGGGATATGAGAGCAAGATCGACGCAGTCATGACTGCAGTGCCGCGCTACCGCAATCTTGATCCGGCGGTGTTCGATCGGCTGGGCATCGACCCCGCTGCGTGTACCGCGGCGATCGCGCCTTCGATCGCCGAGATGCATCGTGGCTATGAGCTGATGACTCACGGTGAGATCCTGCAGCGTCCCGGTCTGCTCGTGAATGTGCCAACGGTGCTCGATCCGACGATGGCACCCGCCGGCCAGCACGTGCTTAGCCTTGAGGCGATCTACACGCCGTACAACTTCACGGGCGGCTGGAGCGACACCGCCGAAGCAGAGCGCTGGATGCAGCACTACTCAACGCTCGTGGAGGACGGCTTTCGAGCGTCGATCACCGACTGGCGGGTCATGACCCCGCCAACCTACGAGACCGAGTTCAATCTGCCTCAAGGTCATGCCACTAGTTTCGCGGGTGGCCCGCTCGCCGCGCTGCGCAACAAGAACCCCGAGCTCACAAAATATGCAACGCCGGTGAACGGCCTCTACATCACTGGAGCAGCGACGTTTCCCGGTGCCGGCGTGTGGGGCGCAAGCGGCCGCAACGCAGCGACGGTGGTGCTCGCCTCACGCTGATCGGGTCAGGCGTCGCGGACGGCCCAGTCGCGGCGAGCCACTGGGTCTTTGTCGCTCCACGGGAAATTGATCCACTGATCCGTGCGCTTCCATACGTATTGGCATTGCACCACCGAGTGAGCCTTCTCATACAGCACCGCGCTGCGCACCTCGGCGACCTTGCCGGCACAGAAGTCTTGAACGCTGCGCAACGTGTGGCCGGTGTCGGCGACATCATCAGCAATGAGGATGCGCGCATCTGACACATCAACGAAGTCGGGTGCTGGCGGAAGAATGCGTGGCACTTCGAGGCGCTCGTCTACCCCGGTATAGAACTCGACGTTCATCGTGTACACGTTCTTCACCGAGAGGGCGTACCCAAGTGCGCCGCCAATGAGCAACCCGCCGCGTGCGATCGACAGGATCATGTCGGGCTCGTAACCATCGTCGGCCACCATCTGCGCAAGATCTCGGGAGGCCTGCCCGAACATCTCCCATGTCATCACTTCGCGCTCGGATGGCACCTGTAAACACCCCTGTCGTCTGGTCACTCAATCAGTTGGAGCCAAACTAACGCATGGCTACTGCCGCAGTCAGATGCTGCTCGGCGCAACTGCCGCAATGATGTCGGATGGTCGTACGGGCACTCGGTCGAGCGGTTTGCCGATGGCATCGCGAATCGCAGCAACGATGGCCGGAGTACTGGAAATGGTGGGTGGCTCCCCCACACCCTTCGCGCCAAGTGGTGCGATTGGGTCGGGTTCCTCGATCAGCGACACGACGACGTTTGGCATGTCGAGAAACGTCGGAAGCAAATAGTCGGTGAAGCTGGGGTTACGTACTCGTCCCTCGCTCATGATGATCTCTTCCATGACCGCGAGGCCAAGACCTTGAGCGATGCCACCCTCGATCTGGCCAAGCACGCTGAGAGGATTCAATGCGCGACCCACATCTTGGGCCGTCGCAATCTGAATGACTTTCACCAGACCCAGCTCGGGATCGACGTCGACCACGGCGCGGTGCGCGACGAAGGCAAACGCTGTGTGACAGTTGCCTTGCCCGTTCTCGTCCAGGTCCTCGGTGGGTTTGTGGTGATACTCCACTGTCTCGTCGAACGACAATCCGGCAGCCGCGTCGACGACACTCAGCCGAAGCACGCCCGCAGTATCGACAACATCGTTGCCGTCGATGACGAGCGATGCGGGATCGATATCGTTCGCGTTACCAACGGCGTCGAGCAGCATGTCGCGCACCTTGATACATGCGGCGTTCACCGCTCCGCCGCTCATCCATGTCTGGCGTGATGCTGACGTTGAGCCAGCAGAGCCGACGTCTGTGTCGATGGTGTCGATCACAACGGTGTCCACGCCCAGAACGCTTCGCGCAATCTGACCTGCGATGGTGACGAAGCCCTGACCGACTTCGCTCGTCGCGAACTTCAGTGTGACGATGCCGCCCGCGAGACGACAACGAGCTGTTGAGTAGTCGTCAAATGCCTCGCTGTACATCAGGTTCTTGATAGCAACCGCGAACCCGATACCGCGCACAATGTGCGACGCATCCGCGGTGCGGCCCGCCCCGCCGGGTAACCGCATGGGGTCACCATCGTGTCCGCCGACCGGTTCGTCTGGAAGCGGCAGCGCGGCGGTCTCGCGGATACACCGCGCAACCGGCGCGACGTTGTCAATAATCTGACCAGTGATCAACTTGTCGCCAGTGATCATTGCATTGCGAAGTCGAATTTCGACAACGTCCAGCTCGCATGCAGCCGCCAGTTTGTCCATCTGCGCCTCGTGCGCGAAGCATGCTTGCACGACTCCGAAACCGCGCATTGCGCCGCAGGGCAGATTGTTGGTGCGCACCGCGTACCCGTCGACGATCGCGTTCGCGCAACGGTATGGCCCTTGCGCATGTGTGACGGCGTTGATCAGCACCGCCGACGACGTTGAGGCATAGGCGCCGCCGTCGAACACCATGCGCGCCTCGACCTTTACCAATCGCCCGTCGGCTGAAGCATGATGACGCATCCAGATCCGTGCCGGGTGACGATGCACATGACCCAGGAAGCTTTCTTCACGGCCGTAATGAATACGCACCGGACGACCCGTGCGCAGTGCGAGCAGACACGTGTGTACCTGCAGGCTGATGTCTTCTCGTGCACCGAACGCGCCGCCGACTCCACCGAGGGTGAGCCTCACCTTTGCAGTGGGCACACCGAGACACGCGGCAATCTGTTTCTGATCTTCGTGTAACCACTGTGTCGCTACGTGCAACGCCACGCCTGCTCCGTCGGGATCGGGCACGGCCAAGGCTGCCTCGAGACCGAGGAACGCCTGATCCTGCATACCCAGTTCGTATGTGCCCTCAACCACGACATCGCCCACCGCATGAACGTCACCGCATGCAATTCGTTGGTGACGGATGAGATTTCCGTCGGGGTGGATCGGGGGATGCGAGCCATCGAGAGCGCGTTCCGGATCGGTAAGCGGAGCAAACGGCTCATACACCACCACGATCGCGGCAAGAGCTCGACGGCACGTTTCGGGATGGTCAGCCGCTACCGCTGCAATTGGCTCGCCGACGTACCTCACGACATCACTCGCGAAGACTGGTTGATCTTGGCTGATGAGTCCATAGGTCGCGTGTCCCGGCACGTCGGCTGCCGTGATCACCGCCTCGACGCCGACAATGCGATAGGCGGCCGACACGTCGATGCTCACGATGCGCGCCGACGGATGCGGCGAACGAAGCGTCGCGCCCCAAAGACAATTCTCTGCGGTGAGGTCCGAAGAGAACTCGAACGAACCCTGCACCTTGGCCACCCCATCGGGTCGCGCCACGCTGTCGCCAAGACGACCGCCTCTTGTGCGCTCACTCGTGATCGAACTCATGGCACCGTCGTCCGTCGTGAGACAGCCACCCGTTGCACGGCGTCGATGATGCGGCCGTAGCCAGTGCAGCGACAGACGTTGCCGCTCAATTCCTCGCGGATCTCGAACTCGGTGGGGTCTGGTGAGCGTTCGAGTAAGGCGTGCGTGGCCATGATCAGCCCGGGCGTACAGAAGCCGCACTGTACTGCACCCGCATCAACGAATGCAGCTTGAACATCGCTCGGAACGCCAGAAGGAGCCACGCCTTCGATCGTCACGATCGGTTGATCGATCGCACTCGCAGCCATCACGAGACAACTGCACACCAGTTCGCCATCGACAAGCACGCTGCACGATCCACACTCGCCTTGCTCACACGCGCCCTTGCTCCCAATCAGCCCAAGTCGCTCGCGCAACACGTACAGCAGACTCTCGCCTACCCATGAGTCGCGGACCGCGCGCAACTCGCCGTTGACATGCAGCGAGTAGTGCTCGTTCAGCCCTACTGCGTCACTCGAGAATGCATCATTCGACGCCGACTCACTCATGGGGAAACGCCCTTCGCAGAAGTCGACTCGCAAGCACCCCGACGGCGTGGCGGCGGTACTCGGCGGTTGCGCGGTGGTCATCGATGGGTCTACTCGCCGCTGCGACCAAGGCACCGAACTGCTTGACATCCGCAGCGGACACAACTCGACCTTCAAAATCCACCACTTGCGAGGCAAAGGCCTCCGCCTCGGCACAGCGCAGGATCGTTGGTCCGACGGAACCGAGCGCAACCCGCACCGATTTCGTGGGTGTATCGACGGCCACGCAGGAACTTGCAAGTGCAATTACCATCGCGTTGCGTACACCAACCTTGCTATAACCCTGCCAGCCCGACAGTACGGGCAGCGTCAAGGCCGTGATCAGTTCGTCGGAAGAACGCGCCGTGCGCTTGACGCCAAGCATGAAGTCATGCACCCGCAGCGAGCGCTCGCCCGCGGCACTCGCAAGGTGTACGACAGCATCGAGAGCCGACAGCACCGGCAAGCCATCGCCTGCTGGAGAACAGGTGCCGAGGTTTCCACCGAGCGTGCCTACGTGCCGTATCTGCGGCGAGCCCACTGTTCGAGCAGCTTCGGCCAGTGCAGGCATCAGATCGGACAGCGGTGGCATCATGAGCTCTGCGTATGTGACGCCCGCGCCGATACGCACCGTTGCGTCCTGCGGGTTATACGTCCACGAACGCAACTCGACCACACGGTTGATCGCTATGACGGTCGACGGATGCCGATGTCCGGAGTTGATCTCAACCATTGCATCGGTGCCACCAGCAAGCACAAGCGCTTGTGTGTCGGACGCGATGGCGGCAAGTGCTTCGTCGAGGGTGGTTGGAACGAGCACAGTCATGCGGTTCTGACTTTACATTTCGTATAGCGACGGCAGTGGTACTTCGTGCGGAAATTCGCGAGTTCCATCCCTTCGCCGGGACGCCTGCCGACTACACAACGATCAGACCCGCGATTGCAGGGTCATCAGGCGGCAGTCGCGGGTCGAGCGCCTTGAGTTCATGTAACAAGATTCGCGCGACGCCAAGATTGCGCACCCACTTCTTGTTACCCGGGACCACGTACCACGGAGCGACATCAGTACTTGTCTCGTTCATGGCGACCTCGTACGCCTTCATGAATTCGGGCCACAGTTTGCGATCGGCGAGATCACCGACTCGAAACTTCCATCGCTCCAGGGGATCGTCGATACGGTCCTGCAGACGAAGCCGTTGCTCGTCGAACGACACGTGGAGATTGATTTTCACGACCCGCGTGCCTTCATCAACAAGCAAGCGCTCGAACTCGCGAATATGGCGATATCGCAGCGCGAGTTTGTTACGAGCGATGAGCCTGTGCACACGCACAACTAGCACGTCTTCGTAATGGCTTCGGTTCCACACAGCAATCTCACCGCGAGCCGGCGTCACGGCATGAACGCGCCACAGATAGTCATGATCAAGTTCGTGGCCAGCAGGCGCCTTGAAGCTCACTACCTTGACCCCCGCGGGGTTGAGGGCTCCAAACACAGCTCGGATCGTGCCGTCCTTGCCACACGCGTCCATTGCTTGCAACACAATCAACAGACTGCGCTGATGCTCAGCTGCGAGACGCTGTTGCAACTCGACGATCTGCGGATGCAGGGCAGCGAGCTCAGACTTTGCTGTGTCCTTGTCCCAACCAAAGGTCTCGTCGGGATCGCGGCGCTTCATGCTGAACTTCGAGCCTGGTTGCACGATCATGCGGCTGATCAATTTGTCTGCCATTGCCCGACGCTAGCCCAGCACCACCGCGTTCGCCGCGAGGACCATCGCGCCACGGTCAGCGCTGAAACGGACAATGCCGACAGCCGCTGTCACAGCAGTAGCCGCGGGTCGCGAGGAATGCGGAGGTGAACACCGCAAAGCCGCTGACGGGATCGCGATACGTGGGAATGCCCTGTGTGCAGGCGTGAGCGTGACGAGTCATGATCTCATCGAAGTGACGATGTCCCGGACTGAGGCGGCGTGGGTCTGGCGTTGCCGAATGGTCGTCGCGAAGCATCGCATGGCACGTTAGGGCACCATTTCGTTCTCGTGTCGTGCAGCCGCGCGTCGTTGTGACTAAGGTGCATTTGTTCGCTGTGGCGGTTGTCACAAAGGACCAATATCTGTCTGCCAGCCAGACCGGTGCTTACGACAAAACAAGGGGGAGTCCATGAGGACCACGGAACGATCAGCGAGGCGACGTCCTGGCGTCGTGCTCGGAGCGACGTTGATGAGCTTTGCGCTTGTGGCGAGCGCGTGCAGCAGCGACAGCGGCACCGCGAGCAACGGAACCTCCGGGTCCACTAGCGGCACGAGCGGCGGCACCGGCGCAAGTACCGCAGAAACCACGCCATCAACGGATGCACCCACGCCCGTATCCGGAGGCACGTTGCGCTACGGCCTCGAGGCCGACGTGGATGGTCTCAATCCAACCAGCTCTGCGCTGTCCGCGCCCGGACTCATGATGGCGAACACAGTGTTCGACACGCTCGCGGCAATCGACAAGAACGGCAAAGCCGTGCCATACCTTGCAGAGTCGTTCACACCGTCGGCCGACTTCAAGTCGTGGACCGTCAAGGTCCGTCCGAACATCAAGTTCCACGACGGCGCCCCACTGAACAGTGCTGCGATCGCAAAGGCCTTCGAGGCCCAACGCAGCGCACCGTTGGTCGGCCTAGCCGTCAAACCGTTCTATCCCGAGACCAACGCGGTGACGATTGTTGATGACCTCACGGTCACGTTCAATCTGCTCGAGGCGAACGTCTATTTCCCTGCCGCTCTCGCCACGCAGCTTGGGTACGTACCATCTCCGTTGTGGCTCGATGCAGCTGCCAAGGACCCGACGCTCAACCAGAAGCCAGTTGGCACGGGCCCGTTCAAGTTCGACAGTCGCACACAGGACAACGTCACCCGTTTCGTGCGTAACCCCGATTGGTGGGGCGGCAAGGTGTACCTCGACGCCGTTGAGTTCTACCCCGTGACTGACGCTGCCAACATGCTCGACCTGCTCAATAACGGCGAACTCGATGCCATGCAGACCACCGACCAGACGGCGATCAAGGAGCTCAAGACCAGCGACAAGGTCACGAGCGTTCTCGACGACACCGGCGAAGAGTCGTTCGTCATGATCAACTCACAGAAGGCGCCGTTCGACGACATCCGCGTCCGCAAGGCACTCACCTACGCCACTCCGAAGAAGAACTATCTCGATCTCATCGGTCTCGGCATCAGCCGTGAGGCCGATCAAGAGTTCATTCCCGAGAGCCCGTTCTACAACCCAGCAGTCAAGCAAGAAGCTGACGAGCCGGACAAGGCCGTGGCGCTCGTGAAGGAATACTGCGCCGAGAAGCCAGAGAACTGCACCGGCGGCAAGGTCAACATGGAGTTCCAGTGGTCAGGACCCTCCGTCGTGCAGACCCGCATCGCGGACATGTTCAACCAGGCGTGGAGCGTGGCGTTCAACGTCAAGTTCGACGAACTGAACCAACAGGATCACATCCAGCAGACCGCACTTGGCCAATACAACGTCAACACATGGCGTCAATTCGGTGCCGACGACCCGTGGGCAGACAACGTGTGGCTCCTGTGCCGCACCGTCAGCGGCATCTCGTTGAACTGGCCGCGCTATTGCAGCCCAGAGCGCGACACCCTGCTGCTGAGCGCGCAAGCCGAACAAGATCCGGCGAAGCGTGTCGAGTTGTACAAGAAGGTTGTTCAGAACATCCACGACGCCTACACCTACGTCTTTTTGACGCACACCATCTGGGCGAACTCGTTCGTGAACAACGTTCACGGCGCTTGCGACCACAAGTCGCCTGAAGGCGTCGAGCTGAAGTGTGCGAGCAATGGTCGTACGTGGTTCGACACCGTCTGGATGGATAAGTAACACGGCCATGCGACCTTCTACGACCCAGATGGTCGCGGCCACATGAGGTACTGGGTACAGCGGATCGCCATGGCGATTTCATTGCTCTTCGCCGTGAGTGCGCTCACGTTCGGAGCGATGAACGTCCTTGGCGATCCGCTGTTCAACATCCTCGGCCCGATCGCCGGCGACACTGGTAATCCAAAGAGCGTGAAGCTGATCGAGAAAGCCAAAAAGGACTACAACCTCGATAAACCAATACCCGTGCGTTACGGCATTTGGATCACGGGTTTCATTCGCGGCGACATGGGCGTGCAGTTCAGCACCGACGGCCAACCGCCGGTGACTGAGCTCATCAAAGAACGCGTGCCACGCACCGTCATGCTTTTGATATTGGGGCAGATGATCGCAATTATGCTGTCGGTTCCGTGGGCGCTGTTTTCCGCGTCCCGTGCCGACAAGCTCGTTGATCGAATGTCGACCGCGACGACATTCATGCTCGTCGCGTTACCAAGTTTCGCGCTAGCGGTCATCTTGAAATATCTCCTTGCCATCAAGTTGGGTTGGTTCCCGCTCACCTACCGAGCGCGCGACCCATTGCGAAGTCGACTGTTCCAAATGGTGCTGCCAGCCATGGTGATCGGTCTTCCTGCCGCCGCGATCTATCAACGACTGCTGCGTACTGATCTCATCACGACGCTGCAAGAGGACTTCATCCTGATGGCGCGCTCGAAGGGTGTATCGAAGTCGCGAGTGCTCTTCCGTCACGCATTGCGACCGTCGCTGTTCTCGTTCGTGACCGTCGTTGGTCTGACCACCGGCGCGCTGATTGGCGGTTCGATCGTTGTCGAAACGGTCTTCCGTATTCCGGGCATCGGCTCGACGTTGGTGGAGGCCGTGCTACGCCACGACTTCCCCGTCGTTCTGGCCATCGTGATGATCGTGGCAACAGCGTTCGTGCTGATCAACCTCATCATCGACATCATCTACTCGATTATCGATCCACGGGTGCGGAGATGACGTACGCAACACTGCCGGCACCAGCCGAGGCTCCACCACTTGCCGAGGCAGCCGAAAAGCGTCGGCTCGGCATCGCCTTTTGGATCTGTATCGCGTGGCTGCTGCTGATGGTTGCCTTGGCAATCCTGGCACCATATCTGCCAATCAAGAACCCTCGACTCAACTTCACCCACCGAGGTCAGGCCGGTGCCTCCAAGGGGCCGTCTGCCGCGCACTGGTTCGGTACCGACAAGGACGCGCGTGACGTTTTCGCACGAACCGTCTACGGCGCACGCGTGTCGCTCACCGTGGGTTTCGTGGCCATCGGGTTTGGCATGCTCGTCGGTGGCACGTTGGGCATCTTGTCCGGGTACTTCCGAGGTTGGTGGGACCGCTGCTTTTCGTTTCTGTTCCTCGTTCTGCTCTCATTCCCCTCTCTCGTGTTGGCCATCATGCTCACCGCGCTTCTCGACAGAAAGCTGTTCACGATCGCAATGATCCTGGGCGTGCTGGCGATCGCACCGGTTGGCCGATTGGCACGCGCCACAACTCTGCAGTTTGCTGAACGCGAGTTTGTGATGGCGGCGCGCAGCCTGGGCGCGAAAAACAAACGCATCATTGTTCGCGAACTGCTCCCCAACGTTGCCATCCCAATGTCGGCACTTGCGTTGCTCGGAATGGCCGTGGCCATCGTCGCCGAAGGTGGTCTCGCGTTCCTCGGGCTCTCCGTTGAGAAGGGCATCACGTGGGGAGGCATGATCCAGCTCGGCTCCGATAGCAGCAAGACGCTCGAACGAGCTCCATGGATCGCGTTCTTTCCGATTGGAGTGCTGTTCATCACGGTCTTCGCGCTGAACTTTGCTGGCGATCGTGTGCGTAGCTTCTACGACGTCAAGGAGATCTCGCTGTGAGCGAACTGCAGACAGCACTTCGCCAGGACCAGAACGCGCTGCTTGAGGTCACCGATCTGCGCACACACTTCCGTACCGAGCGGGGCATCGTGCGCGCCGTCGATGGTGTGTCGCTCACCCTCGAGCGGGGCAAGTGCCTTGGCATCGTCGGCGAATCCGGCTCCGGCAAGACGGTGCTCTCGCGATCGCTGATGGGCCTCCTGCCGAGCTCGAACACGATCACCTCTGGCTCGGTGAAGTTCGAGGGCAAGGAAATTCTCGGTCTGCCACTCAAGGAGATGCGCCGGCTCTGGGGACGCGAGATGTCGATGGTGTTCCAGAACCCGATGACATCGCTCAACCCGCTGATGAAGATCGGCAAGCAGATAGAGGAGCCACTCAGTCTGCACCTCGACATGTCGCGTGCCGATGCGCGCGCCACCGCCGAGCGTCTTTTGCGCGATGTACGCATCCCTGAACCAGAGCGGCGACTGGACCAGTTTCCTCACGAACTCTCCGGCGGAATGCGTCAACGTGCGATGATCGCAATTGCCTTGGCGTGCGGTCCTACCCTGCTCTTCGCGGACGAACCAACCACTGCGCTCGACGTCACCGTGCAGGCTCAGATCCTGCAGCTCATCGGCGAGCAGCGCACTGACCGCAACATGTCGGTCATCCTCGTCACACACGACCTCGGCGTCGTCGCCGGACACACCGACGAGATCGCGGTGATGTATGGCGGAAAGCTCGTTGAAAAGGCACCGACGCGAACGTTGTTCGCGGAGATGAAGATGCCGTACACGATGTCGCTCATGCGCAGCATCCCCAAGCTCGAAGAGGCCAGCCACACTCGATTGGCAACCATCCCGGGTCGTCCGCCTGATCTCGTCAATCCCCCGCTGGGATGCCGATTCGCCCCACGCTGCGCGTACGCCCGCGACAAGTGCCTGACCGAGGAGCCTCCGCTGCGTCGCGCCGACAACCTGTATCACTTCTACGCGTGCTGGTATCCAGTGGGATCGCCCGAGTTCAACCAACGCGAGGCCGAACTGGCAAGCGGCGTTGTGCCTGTCACCGTAGGAGCTCGCTAATGGCCGGGTCAGGCACCGCGCACCTACGCGACGGCGACGTCGTCATGCGCGTCGAAAACCTCGTGATGGAATTTCCTGTCGGGCGCACTGGTCTCAAGGTCCATGCCGTGTCCGGTATCAGCTTCGACGTGCTTCGCGGGGAGACCCTCGGTCTCGTTGGTGAGTCTGGCTGCGGCAAAAGCACAACGGGCAAGGCAATGATGCAGATCCCGCGTCCGACGTCTGGCTCGGTGCGACTCGACGGCGTTGAGTTGACAACGCTGAGCAACGAGAAGCTGCGCTCGGCGCGCACGAAGATGCAAATGATCTTCCAGGACCCCATCTCGTCGCTCAATCCTCGGCGACTGGTGCGCGACAGCGTCAGGGAGCCACTAGAAGTATGGAAACGCGGCACTGCAGCCGAGCGCGACGCACTGGTCGATCAGGTTCTCGAAAGCGTTGGTATCGATCCGCAACGAGCAGCAGAAAGTCGGCCACATCAGTTCAGCGGCGGACAATGCCAACGCATCTCCATCGCGCGTGCGCTGGTGCTCGACCCGACGCTGATCATCTGCGACGAACCCGTCTCTGCGCTCGACGTGAGCGTGCAGGCCCAGGTGATCAATCTGCTCGAAGACCTCAAGAAGCAGTACGGACTGACACTCATCTTTATCGCTCACGATCTCGCCGTCGTGAAGAGCATCAGCGACCGCGTTGCAGTGATGTACCTCGGCAAGATGTGCGAGGTCGCGGCGAGCGACGATCTCTACGCACGTCCGTCACACCATTACACCAAGGTGCTGATCGACTCGATCCCCGTACCCGACCCAAACGCGGTACTCAGCGACGCGACCTTTATCGGCGAACCCGGTTCACCAGTGTTTCCACCATCGGGATGCCGTTTTCACCCTCGCTGTCCTGCTGCCGACGACGTGTGCAAGGCCAGCGAACCAATCCTGCGCGATATCGGTGGTGGCCACTTTGTTGCATGTCATCACCCACTCGAAGTACCGGTCGCGCTGCAATCTCGCTGACAGGTGTGCACGACACGTGTTGACCGGCCGGCGCGTGTTAGCCGTTGGTGAACTTCGGCGGTCGCTTTTCGAGGAACGCCCGCATCGCCTCACGAAAGTCATCGGTTTGGCCGAGCATGATTTGTTGACGGTTTTCCAGATCGATCGCGGCCTGCATCCCTGGTATCTCAAGCGCTGACCACATCCCCTCTTTGGTCATCGCCACACCTGACGGCGCGTGCGCGATGATCTGCGCGGCCTTGGCGTATGCACCCTGCAGCAGCGCGTCGTCATCGAAAACGTCCACGACGAGGCCGATGCGATACGCCTCATCGCTGTCGAATCCACGTCCGGTCAACATCAACTCCTGGGCACGCGCGGCGCCGATCAGACGCGGCAACAGCCAACTCGTGCCGATGTCGCATGCGGATAGTCCGAGGCGAATAAACGCTGCGCTGAACTGAGCAGTGCGCGAGGCCAAGCGCACGTCAGAGCCGAGAACCAGCGCAAATCCCCCGCCGGCAGCCGCACCGTTCACTGCAGCAATGATCGGTTGCGGAATGGAACGCATGTGTGGGATCAGGCTGGAGATGTGCTTTTGCACCGCGAAGCCAGCCTGCACTCTGCCCATCGTCTCGGCGTGGGGTGCCTTGCCGTATCCGGTGAGATCGAGCCCCGCACAGAATCCCCTACCGGCACCCGTGAGCACCACCGCGCGGATCGTCGGATCGATGGCAATGTCGTCGAGCGCGTCGTGTAGCCCCTGCACCAATTCAGTTGTCATCGCGTTCAGTTTGGCGGGGCGATTGAGAGTGATCTGGGTAATGCCCTCGAGCGGGCGCGTGATGTCGATGACGTCCATGTCTCCATCGTGTCGCGTTGCTCACTTGACACGGCTATCGAGCGGAGACCGCCACAATGGGGCGCTACGGTGCCAACGTGGCGCTCACCCCAATCGACGGCATCACAAATCTGCGCGCCACCTTGTCGGTGTATCGATTCGGTACGCACGACCCAACTACCCGCATCACCGACAGCGAGTTCTGGCGGGCAACACTCACCCCACATGGCCCCGCAACGCTGCATCTGCAGTGGACTCGCGAGAGCGTCGAATCACATGCTTGGGGGCCGGGCGCCGAGTGGCTACTTGCAGGTGTACCCGATCTGATTGGGCGCAATGACGCGCCAGTTCGGTTCGCCAACGATGCGCATCCGGCCGTGATACGCGCCCATCGCAATCACCCGGGGTGGCGTATTGGTGCGAGTCACACGCTGTATCACGAGCTTGTGCCCAACGTACTTGGTCAGCGAGTCACAGCGGGCGAGGCAATCGGCCAATGGCACCGCCTCTGCATCGAACTGGGCGGGCGCGCGCCCGGCCCCAACGAGACGCTGTTCGTACCGCCTGCACCCGAGCAACTCGCGGGCCATCCCGCGTGGTGGTTTCATCCGTTTGGCATCGAGGCCAAGCGCGCCGAAACACTGCGCATCATCGGACGCTACGCACATCGCATCAATGAGTGGACGCTGCTCTCGCCGGCGCAAGCCTCGGCGAAGCTGCAGCTGCTGAAAGGAATCGGCCCATGGACCATCGGGTCTGCAGTCGGCCCTGCGTTCGGCGACCCCGACGCCGTTCCTGTTGGCGACTTCCATATTCCCAACATGGTGTCATGGGCCTTGGCAGGGCGTCCGCGTGGAACCGACGAACAGATGCTGAAGCTCCTCGAACCGTACGCCGGGCAACGCGGGCGTGTGATCGGCCTGCTTGCGATGGACGGCAATGCTGCCCCGAAGTTTGGGCCGCGACAACGAATTCAGCCGATGCATCGGCGTTGATCCGCTGCTGAGCAGGCAGGCGCGCGTGTTAGCGTCGGCACGCCTGCGTAGCGGGTCTGCATCATGACTGACACTCTCGATCCCACCTTTGAACCAAATCACTCCCCCGTGCCGGCTGAGCCCCGACGGAGGGCTGACCAGTGGAACACGTTGCTCAAGCGCGCGTCCATTGCCTACGTTCTGAGCCGACTGTGCGTCATTGCAGGTGCGGCCATTGTCGCCGCGCAGCGCGTGGTGCAGGACCGCGCTGATGGCATTCCCCGCCCGCGCAATGCGCTCGGCCGTATCGCAGAGGTGCTCACTTCGTGGGATGGCAAGTGGTACTTCGATCTCGTCCGCGAGAGTTACCCATCGCATATCCCGCCGCACATCACATGGGATGAAATCCAGGCGCGTACAGCATTCTTTCCGATCTTCCCAGACCTCATCCGGTGGTTCGACAAGGTCCTGCCGGGCGGTGATGTGGTCGCCGCGTTGCTGTTGAACTTTCTGCTTGGCGCAGCATCTGTGCTCTTGGTCGGACTTCTTGCACGGTCGATCTTCGACGACCGCGTCGCATATCGAGCGATGCTGCTCATGGCGTTCTTTCCCGGCAGCTTCGTCTTGTCGTTCGCGTACAGCGAAGCAACGCTGCTGGTGTTTGCAGCTGGATGCCTGTTGTGCTTGCAACGTCGCTATTGGTTCGCGGCAGGCGTCCTCGCGGCCCTGGGTGCTGCAACCCGGCCCAACGGCATCGCGCTGATAGCCGCATGCGCCGTGGCCGCATTCTTGGCGATTCGGGAGCGTCGCGAGTGGCGCGCATTGATCGCCCCGGCGCTCGCCCCAATCGGATTCGTCGGGTTCCATTTGTTTCTCTGGAGGCGAACCGGCGAGAAGCTGGCCTGGTTCCGCACGCAGCGCGAGGCATGGGCCGAAGGCACCAGCTTCGGTTTGACGGCGCTCAAGAAGACGGTCACCGCGTTCACCCGCCCACTGTCGTCACCCACCGACATCATCACGGCAGTCGCATTCCTTGCAACAATCGTCTTGGTCTATATGGCGTGGAAGAAGCGACTGCCGTGGCCGATG
>JANLPV010000059.1:0-19698 GCA_031367435.1 Actinomycetes bacterium
CCGTTCGAGTTCGCGGCGTAGCACCCTCGCGAAGTGTTCGGGTGTGCACCGTGTTGCGATCACCGCGAGTCGGGCGTGTTGCCCGGCCAACAACGCCTGTTGCGCAGCATCCAAACCGTTCATCGCTCGTTCAAGCACATCCACATGACCGACTGATACGTCACCATCACCTAACGCGACCTCGAGCTCTGGTGCTGCACCCAACGTTTTGGCCCGTTTCGCGGCGCGTGCAGCCTCACCACGCGACCCACGCGTCGCGTTAGCGATATCAACCTCCACCGGTGCGTTCGCAGGGTTTTGTTCGGCCAGATCATCTAATCGGCGTACCAACCGTGCCTGACACACATCAAGCCAGGCACGAACCCGCCCCACCATCACCAGACCAGCATTCACACCATCACGATCCAACAACGCAGGATCTAACCCGTCCAACACGGTCAGCAGATCAGCCACACACACCCAACATCACCCCCGAACAATGAACAGCGTTCAATTGAGGACGAACACACGATCCGTCGATACCGCTCGGGGAAGACGAGCACCCACAACCATAACGAACAAACGTTCGACTGTCAAGCGCGAGTTGCGGAAACCCTCAAGCGGTCGGCACGCGCCCGGCCGCCCTGTCGGCAGCAATCTGCCGCGCGATGCGATCCAAGAGTTCGCCACGCAACGCTCGCACGGTGCCTGCGTACGCCCGGCGACTGAGACCGGCAAACGCCGCGGCACGCGCCACTGCCGTCTCGAGAACGTCATCCGCGGGCACGACTTCATCGAGGAATCCAACGTCGACCGCCCCGGCCGCGCCGGTGACCCGCGCAGTCGCGACAGCGAGCTGTAGGTGCCGTCGACTCAGACGTTCGACGGCAATACTCATCGCCCAATCGGGAAGCACCATGCCGATGGCAACCTCGTTGAGTCCGATCTTGCAATCGATTTCGGCACCGATGCGTAGATCGCATCCGAGAAGGAGTAGCGCACCCGCAGCCAACGCGTGACCGGTGCACGCAGCGACGATTGGAACGGAGGATCGGTACAACCGATGCACAAGGTCGCCACCATCCGAGACAAGCGAGGCCATCGCCGCGATGTCGCCACCGCGCATCACAGACAAGTCAAAGCCCGCGCAGAACTTGCCTTCGCGACCGTGCAGCACGATGGCAGCAACTGTGTCATCGGACTCGGCCTCGTCCACCGCGGCGCGGATCGCGGCGATGATCGGCGCGGACAACGCGTTGGCCTTGCCGTCGTCGAGGTGAACGATGACAACGGCGTCTCGGCGTTCGATGGTGACATGTTCAGAAGTCATGCCGCGACGATAGGCGAGGTCGTTCTACAAACGCGAGGTCAGGCCAGAGCGTCGACAAAGCGTTGCTTGTACTCGGCCCACCATGCGCGTCGACGATCGAAACGCGTGGAGCCGCCCATCTCGTTCCACATCTTGATGAAGTTTGGATCGCCCGCCTCCACCCGCCGACGAACAAACGCGCCTCCGCGCATGATTGAGTCGTCGAGTATGTCGAGAAGCTCGCGGCGACCATCCGCATTCAGGCCGTACGTGTCCGCGACCAGTCGAAGCCGAGCGGGCAGGTTGGCCGGCAGCCAGCCCAAGCGGGCGGCATTGACGTCATCATCGATCGGCACGCACATGCGCGCGAACTGCGCGAGGTCATAGACCGGTCGACCAGGCGCCGCAAAGTCGAAATCCAGCAGGCCGACTGCAATGCCCTGCTGAAACACCACATTTTCCAGACACACGTCGTTGTGACACATGATCTGACCACCCGCAGGGTCCGCCATTTCTGGGCTCCAACTCGATTCCCGAAGATCGAATGAACGCGCCGAAACATGCAACCCGCGAATGAGGATCGCGACGGACGCAAGGGCATCATCGTGTTGCGCCCATGGCGCGTACGGCGGAACGGGCACGTCTCCCTCGATGAACAGCAGCCGTTCGCGACCGTCGCCCTCGATGCCGACTGGGATCGACGCTGCGTTGAAACCATGCTCGTGCAACCATGCCAGGAAACGATGGATCGACGCAGAATGAGCGTTTGACGGACGAAGCACATGCCGACCGTCGCGCACTACGGCACCCGCGTTCGCAACGCCCCCAAACAAGATCTCCTCGGTCACGCTGCCATTGTCGCACGCGTTGAAGAACCTCCGTTCAGCTCGGACAATCTCGTCGCTCGTATCTGACGGTGCGTCAGAAACCTGCTAGAACGATCCCCATGTCCGGGGGAACTTCCGAATACTCCATTGCCGCAGACGGCTCGTTTACCGCGCCACTCGAGCTGTCCTATCCATACAAGCGCACTGTCGGGCCAACGCTCAGCCGCTTCCTGACGAGTCTGCGCGATCAGCGGATCGAGGGCACACGCGGTAGCGACGGCCGCGTTCACGTTCCGCCTGCGGAGTTCGACCCGGTGACCGGCGAGCACCTCACCGAGTGGGCCGACGTCGCGTCGACGGGCACGATCGTCACGTGGTCATGGCAGCCATCGCCGGTGGAAGGCAACACCTTGCAGCATCCCTTCGCCTGGGCATTGATCGCGCTCGATGGCGCGGACACGATGTTGCTCCACGCCGTCGATGCGGGCAGCACTGACGCCATCGCAACCGGCATGCGCGTGCATGCGCGTTGGGCCGCTGAACCAACCGGAAGCATCACCGACATCGAGTGTTTCGAACTCACCACCGGGGAGCAATCATGAGCGACGACGTCCTACGCATTCGCACGCCCATCGGTATCAAGTATCAGTACTCGGCAGGCCCACGCGTGAGTAGTCATCTGCTGGGTCTGATGGACGGGCGATTCGTCGGCAAGCGCTGTCCCAGCTGCAAGCTCGTCTACATGCCGCCACGCAATGGCACCTGCGCGAAATGCGGCGAACTGCTTGGTGAAGATGTCGAGGTTAGCCAGCGTGGAACGATCACGACGTTCTGTGTCGTGAACGTTCCCTTCCTCGGCCAGACCATCAAGATCCCCTACGTGTCCGCCACGATTCTGCTCGACGGCGCCGACATGGGAATGTCGCATCTGATCCAAGAAATCGATGCGGCAGACGTCCGCATGGGCATGCGCGTCGAGCCAGTGTGGAGGCCCCGCGATGAGTGGCAGCCTTCACTCGAGAACGTGTTGTACTTCCGTCCGACCGGTGAGCCTGACGCACCATTCGATTCATACGCGGGGCAGTTGTGAACGTCTCAATTCGGAACTCGGAGATCAATCATGCGTGACGTCGCCATCATCGCGTCGGCTCAGGCAGTCAACGCGGCAACCACAACCGCAACACCGGTGGAGATGCTGATCCCGGTCATTCGCGAGGTCCTCGCCAACGCCAACATGAGCCGCGCCGACATCGGGTTTTGGTGCCACGGCAGCTGCGATTACATGACGGGCCAACCGTTCAGCTTTGTCTCCGCGGTCGACGCGCTCGGCGCGTGGCCACCGATTATTGAAAGCCATGTGGAGGCCGACGGTGCGTTCGCGCTCTACGAGGCGTGGATGAAGATCCAGACCGGTGAGGTCGATACGGCGCTCGTGTTCGGCAACGGCCGCAGCAGCAGCGGCGACATCAATCGCATTCTCACGTTGCAACTCGACCCCTACGTGGTTGGTCCGTTGTGGCCCGATGATCGCTCGATCGCTGCGCTTCAAGCCCGCGCCTGTCTCGAAGCTGGCGTTGTTACCGAACGAACAATGGCCGAGGTAGCGCTACGCAATCATCACAACGCGATGTCGAACTCGAAGGCATTACGTCGCGGCGATCACACGCTCGACGAACTAATGTCAGCGCCGTTCGTGGCTGATCCGTTGCGAGCCCTCGATTGTCCTGCCCACGCCGACGGCGTGACCGCGGTGATCATTGCTGCTGGCGATCGTGCCCGCAGTCTCGCCGAACGGCCCGCCTGGATACGCGGCATCGATCACCGAATTGAGCTGCAGAACCTCGGTAACCGCTCGATGACAACGCTGCCATCGGCCACCCAGGCAGCCCACAAGGTGGGTGTGGCCAACGACAAGATCGACATCGCCGAACTGCATGCGCCCTACACACATCAAGAGCTGTTGCTCGTCAGTGCGCTCGGTCTGAGCGAGAGCACGATCATCAACCCGAGCGGCGGCGCATTGTGCGCCAACCCAATGATGTCGGCTGGCCTCGCCCGTTTTGCCGAGGCCGCCGCACGCATCATGGAAGGAACCGCCGACCGCGCCCTTGGGCACGCATCGTCGGGGCCCTGGTTACAACAGAACCTCGTTTGCGTATTGGAAGGTGAATGATGGCCGAGCGTTGCGCTGTCATCGGAGTCGGTCAGACCAAGCACACATCGTGCCGGGCGGACGTATCAATTGCAGGTCTCGTACGCGAGGCCGTGGATCGCGCGCTTGTGTCAGCGCACCTCGCCATGGCCGACATCGATGCGATCGTCATCGGTAAGGCACCCGACATGCTCGAAGGCGTGATGATGCCCGAGTTGTGGCTCGTCGATGCACTCGCCGCTGCAGGAAAGCCGGTGTTTCGTGTGCACACCGCAGGCAGTGTCGGCGGATCAACGGCCATCGTCGCGGCTCAGCACGTGATGTCGGGCGTCCACAAAAAGGTGCTTACCATTGGTTTCGAAAAGCAGAGCGACGGCAACGCGATGTGGGCTCTGTCGGTGCCGATGCCATTCGGCATGCCAGTACACGCTGGTGCCGGTGGCTATTTCTCGCCGATCATCCGCTCGTACATCAAGCGCAGTGGCGCCCCCGCGCACATTGGTTGCATGGTCGCCGTGAAGGACCGCACCAACGCGTGTCGCAATCCGTATGCGCATCTCCATGAGCCCGACTGGACCCTCGAAAAGGCGATGGCCAGCCCCATGCTGTGGGATCCGGTGCGCATGGTCGAGACCTGCCCCAGCAGCGACGGCGCGATGGCATTGGTGCTCGCCAGCGAAGACATTGCCGATGCGCACGACGGACCAAAGGCGTGGGTGCATGCCACTGCTATGCGCAGTGAGCCCACGGCGTTCGCGGGTCGTAATCAGGTCAGCCCGAAGGCAAGCGAAGACTGCGCGAGCGATCTCTGGCGCAAGGCCGGCATCACCTCACCAATCGACGAAATCGACGCCGTGGAGATGTACGTACCATTCGCCTGGTTCGAGCCGATGTGGCTCGAGAGCCTCGGCTTCGCACCGAGGGATCACGGTTGGCGCTTCGTTGAAGACGGTGTCACCGAAATGACAGGCCGCCTACCCGTCAACTGCAGCGGTGGCGTGCTGTCGTCGAACCCGATTGGCGCAAGCGGCATGCTGCGTTTCGGTGAGGCCGCAATGCAGGTGATGGGCATCGCTGGCGAGCATCAGGTCGACAGCGTGCGCAAGGCGTTCGGGCACGCGTACGGCGGCGGAAGTCAATTCTTTGCCATGTGGGTTGTCGGCGCGAGCAAGCCGTAGGGTCGCTGCATGCAGCACCACACGTCGACCGAGTTCGACGTCATCATCATTGGGGCCGGCTCGGGCAACAGCTTGCTCACTCCCGACTACGACAATCTGCGCGTCGCGATCATCGAAAAGGACCTCTTCGGTGGCACATGTATGAACCGTGGGTGCATTCCGACGAAGATGCTCGTCTACGCCGCCGACATTGCATCGCACATCGCACACTCATCCATGTACGGCATTGATGCCACCATCAATTCGGTGCGGTGGCCCGACATCGTCGACCGCGTGTTTGGCCGAGTCGACACCGTCGCTCCAGCCGGCAAGGCCTACCGCGAGTCTCAGGACAATGTGCGCGTCTTCACGGGCGAAGGTCGTTTCGTTGCGACGAAGGTGATCGAGGTCAATGGTGAGCGCATCACCGCCGACAACATCGTGATTGCTGCTGGCGCGCGACCAACGTTGCCGCACATCGATGGTCTCGATGCAGTGCACTTCCACACCAGCGACTCGATCATGCGATTGGCCGAATTGCCCGAACATCTCATCATCTTCGGCGGCGGCTACATCGCCACTGAAATGGCTCATGTGTTCGGCAGTCTCGGGAGTCGTGTGAGCATGGTCATTCGAGGTGGTCGACTTCTTGCTCGCGAAGACGAAGCGATCAGCGAGCGTTTCACCGAGATCTACAACAAACGATTCGATATCCACGCCCACACCCATGTGGAACGCGTCCAACAGCATGGCATCGAGATCACCGTGAAGTTGAAAACCGAACACCACATGCACGAGCTCACGGGCGATGCGCTGCTGATTGCGATCGGTCGCACCCCAAACGGCGACACGCTGGATCTCGGCGCGACCGGCATCGACACCGACGGCGCCGGATACGTCATCACCGATGAATACCTGCGCACGAACGTGCCCGGAATCTGGGCGCTCGGCGACGTGACCAATCCGAATCAACTCAAGCATGTCGCCAATGCCGAAACGCGTGCCGTAGCGCACAACGTCGTCCATCCCGAAAGCCTGCGCACGGCCGATCTTTGGCCGATCCCCCACGCCGTGTTCGCCGGCCCACAGGTGGCTTCAGTGGGCGAGACCGAACAGGCGCTACGCGCAGCCGATATTCCTTACATCACAGCCGTGCAGCGCTACGGGGATGTCGCATACGGCTGGGCGATGGAAGACACCGAACACTTCTGCAAAGTGATTGCCGATCCGATCACTCGGCAACTGCTTGGCGCGCACATCATCGGCCCACAGGCGAGCGTGTTGATTCAACAGCTCATCCAAGGCATGAAGTTCGGGCAAACAGTTGACCAGATGGCGCGGGGGCAGATCTACATCCACCCATCGCTGAGCGAACTCATCGAGAACGCACTGTTGCAGTTGTAACAGCCCGACCGCGGCGAGGCGATTACGAGCTGTCTATGAACCCGCGATCTGGCGTTGCAGTTCGCGCTTGAGGATCTTGCCCGACGCATTGCGCGGCAACGCCTCATCGAAGAACATCACATAGGTCGGCACCTTGAACGACGCCAGACGCTTGCCGACGAACTCGCGCAACTCCTGCGCATCGAGCGTGTGACCGACCTTCACGAAGACCGCCACGCCAACCTCTTCGCCGAGACGTTCGTGTGGCACACCAAACACGGCTGCTTCGTGCACGCTGTCGTGCTCGTACACCGCTGCTTCCACTTCTGCGCAGTACACATTTTCGCCCGCTCGTAAGATCATGTCCTTCACGCGGTCCTCAACGTAGATGAAACCCTCATCATCGAGACGACCAAGATCGCCTGACCGCAACCACCCGTTGACAATCGTTTCGGCGGTCGCGTCGTGGCGGTTCCAATAGCCGCGAATGAGGTTTGGACCCTTGAACCAAATCTCGCCGCGTTCGCCGGTGGGAAGTGAATGACCTTCGTCGTCGCGCACCTCGATCTGCATGATCGGCACCACTCGACCCGAGCTTGTTGGCTTGTCGACATAGTCCTGGCCGCGATTACCGGGGCCATACGCATTGGTCTCAGTCATTCCGTAGCCGATGGTGGGCTTGCCCTTGGCAAAGCTGCTCGCCACCTTCTCCACAAGCGCGGGCGGTGCCGGCGCTCCCCCGCCGCCGATGTCGCGCAGACTCGACGTGTCGAACTCACTGAAGCGCGGCGAATGGACGAGATCCCAACTCTGCGTTGGTACGCCGACAAAGTTGGTGATGTGCTCCCGCTCGATGATCTCGAGCGCCTTGTCGGCATCCCACTTATACATGATCACGAGCTTCACCCCTCCCGCAAAACAACCGAGCATTACCGGCACGCAACCCGTCACGTGGAACAGCGGCACGATGAGAATGAACGCGGGCGGATGAGTGGACGGCTCGGAAGGCTGACGGAGGCGCTCTGCAGCAGCGCGACACGAGAACGCCATCATCGCCTGCACGATCGCACCGTGTGTGGAAACTGCACCTTTTGGACGTCCCGTGGTGCCCGACGTGTACAGAATGGTCGCATCGTCGTCGGGCCCTACCTCAACCAGCGGCAGCGGCGCACCCGGCACGACGACGTCGTTCCACGCATCAACACCGGCGGGCAACTCTGCGGCACGCACACCGATAATGCGCGTGCCGAGACGAGCGCACGATGCCAACGAGCGGTCGATGCGCACGTCGTCGGCGATCAGCACAGTCGCGCCACTGTCTTCGAGCGCGAAGTCCATTTCGTCTTCGGTCCACCACGAGTTCATCGATACCGACACCGCGCCAATTGACGTGATCGCCGCGAACGAGATCACCCACTCGGGGAAGTTGCGCATCGCAACGGCGACGCGATCGCCTTTGCGCACGCCGTATCGCGTAACCAGTGCTGCGGCGAGCGCAGCGTACGTTTCGCGCACCTCGCCGAACGTGAGATGTTCGTCTTGGTAGACCAGGAACGTGCCGTCGGCTGGGGCAAGGTTGAAGAAAAAGCTCAGGTTCGTTGGAGCGTTGACGAAGACCCGCTGCGGCGCACCCTGAATGATTGCGTCGCCTACCTCGAACTGTCCTCCTGGAACGGTCACCTGCGACATTGCTTCGTCAAACGAAATCCCCATGACCCCACTCTTGCATGAGGCGCGTCCGACCACATTGTCCGAATGGCTTCTGACGTAGCGTCACCGTTCGTGCCTACCTTTTCTACGCTCCTTTCGCCTGCATCGATCGGCGCGCTGCAACTGCCAAACCGAGTGCTACTTCCCGCAATGGACATGAATCACTGCGACGAGGGCATGATTACGACTGCAGAAGTCGAGCACTACGCCGCCCGCGCGGCCGGCGGTTGCGCCATGGTGATCACTGGTGCGTCGGCCGTCTCGTGGCCGCTCGGTGCCACCTCGCGCAAGCAGCCAGGGCTGAGCGACGACCGCTTCATTCCCGGACTGCGCGCCCTCGCTGATGGAGTACACGCTGCCGGAGGGCGGCTGTGTGTGCAGCTGTGCCATCACGGCAAGACAGCAAGCGTGGACAGTGCCGATGGTCGGCCGCAACTCGTGCCCAACCCTCCCCCCGATCGCATGGATCTCAGCGCGCTCGCCGATAATCCGATTGATGAGTTGATGCGCCTCGCCTCGGCGTCGCAGGGCAAGCCGGCAACGTACCGATCGGCAACAGCCGACGATCTTGCCTGGGTTGCATCTCAGTTCGCCGACGCAGCAGGGCGCGTGCAAACCGCCGGCGCTGATGCTGTCGAGATTCACGGCGCGCACGGCTATCTGATCTCCACGTTCTTGTCGTCGGCCTACAACTTGCGCAACGACGAATACGGCGGCGACCTCGAACATCGATCACGACTGCTCGTTGAGGTCATCCACGCGGTGCGCGCTCGGGTCGGTGCCGGCTTTCCAATTCTTGTGCGGCTCAACGGACGCGAGTACGGCATCGAAAACGGCATCACGCCAGAGGAGACTGCTGCGACGGCGCGTCTCGCCGAGGCGGTCGGGGCCGACGCGATTCATGTGTCCGCGAACGCAGTCAATCCGTTTCGTGACTTCACGCTCGGCCCGCTTCCATCCGAAGTGGGTCAGTACCGGGCGATGTCCTCGATGGTGAAGCGCTCGGTCGGCATTCCCGTGATCGCTGTCGGTCGACTGCTTCCCGAGATTGCGGAGGAGATGCTCGCCGCTGGTGAATGCGATTTCGTGTCGATGGGTCGTCAGCAGCTCGCCGACGCCGAGCTCGTGAACAAGCTTGCGGCTGGTCGTCGCGCGTCCATCCGGCCGTGCATCAACTGCTACGTGTGTGTGGAGCAGAACTTCTTCGACTCGCCCCCGCGCTGCGCCGTCAACACATCGCTCGGCAACGAGGGCGCAGCTGCCGCGCAGGCTCAGATGGCTGCGAAGCGTCAACACATCGTCGTTGTCGGAGGCGGTCCGGGCGGACTTGAAACGGCGCGCATCGCGGCGCAGCGCGGCCACCGCGTGACCTTGCTCGAGCGCAGTGATCGACTCGGCGGAACGATGTGGTTCAGCCAGCTCACGACACCCGCGAACGAGATGCTCGTCAGTTGGCTCACACACGAAGTTGGCGAAGGCAACGTCGATGTTCGTCTCGGCCAGACAGCAACCGTCGGGGCCGTCGTTGCGCTGAAGCCCGATGTCGTCGTGGTGGCTACGGGTGCCAAACGCGATCGCCTCGCGGTGCCCGGTGGTGATCTTGATCATGTGCGCTCGGGCGATGAGATGCGCGCTCTGATCACGGGCGACAACTCGGGAGCCGCCACTGGCGATCGCGTCGGACCAAAGCGGTCATTGCTCGATCGTGCAGCACTCGCTGTTGGTCGCACGTTGCGTCTGACCCGGAGCGCAGAGACGATGCGTTTGCTGTCAAAGAAATGGATGCCCGTCGGCAAGCACGTGGTCATTGTCGGTGGCGGGTTGGTGGGACTTGAACTCGCGGAGTTTCTCGCGGAACGCGACCGCACGGTGACCGTTCTCGAATCCGGAGCGCACTTCGGGCTACCGATGGCGATGCCGCGCCGCTGGGCTGCCGTCGCGAAGACAACGGCGCACGGCGTGACGCTCATCCGCCACGCACACGTCACTGAGATCACGCGACGCGTGGTGCGCTATCAGGTGCGCGCCACGGGCAGTGCGGACGCTCCAGAGTCGACGAACACGTTCGAGATCGCCGCGGACGATGTCATCATCGCGAGCGAAGTACGTAATGACACCTCGCTTGCCGATCAGTTCGTCGCCGCGGGCCTCACCGTGCATGTGGTTGGCGACGCCGCAGCTGTTGGCTACATCGAAGGCGCGATGCACTCAGCCCATGCTGTCGCGGTCCTGCTGTAATGCACTCTCAAGAGCCAATAGCGGTTCTGGTTTCGCAACGCTGCGTGCCCATCGTGAACAATGTGTGTCTGTGAGTTCAGTGAGCACCGCCAAGCAATCCATCGTGACCCTCGATCTTGAGGGCGTTCTCGTCCCGGAGATTTGGATCGCGGTTGCCGAACGCACGGGTATTGAGGAGCTGCGCCGCACAACCCGCGACGAGCCCGACTACGACGTGCTCATGCGAGGCCGTCTGCAGCTGCTCAACGAACACCACCTCACCATGTCGACGATTGCTGAAGTGATTGGCACTCTGGCCCCTCTCGATGGAGCCCGTGAGTTCCTCGACACCCTTCGCTCGATGACCCAGGTGCTGTTGCTCTCCGACACGTTCGAGCAGTTTGGCCAACCGCTCATGCGCCAACTCGGTTACCCCACGCTCATGTGCCATCGACTGGTGGTGGAGAACGACCGCATCGTCGACTACCGCCTTCGCCTCGCCGACCAGAAGCGCCACAGCGTGCAGGCGCTGCACGCGCTCAACTACCGCGTCATCGCTGCAGGCGATTCGTACAACGACACGGCGATGCTGGCCGAGGCCGATGCGGGGTTCTTGTTCCACGCCCCAGACACCATCAAAGCCCAATTCCCGCAGTTCCCAGCGGTGGATGAGTACGACGAACTGCTGGCCCTCATCGTCGATCAGCTCACCTGATCGCGACCTGCCACCCGGCCTCTTCCCTCTCCTTTCGGGCGGGCTTCGAGCGAGGCCGCGATGCCGTTCTAGGGTGCACGCATGACACAGCATCCGCTCACGGTCGATCCTGCTTCACTCGGATTCGATGTCTCACGACTCGCTCGGCTCGATGCCCATTTTGAGCGCTATGTCGACGACGGTCGCTTGACGAGTTACCACCTCGCAGTCACCCGCCACGGCGAAGTCGCCCACAATTCGTCGTACGGATATCGCGATCGGGAGGCACAGATCCCCGTCAGCCCCGACACGATTTGGCGGATCTTCTCGATGACCAAACCCATCGTGTCGGTCGCAGCGATGATGCTGTGGGAGGAGGGGCTCTTCGAACTCAAAGATCCGGTGAGCAACTTCATTCCCGAGTTCGCCGATCAGAAGGTTTGGCGCGCGGGTTCCGTCACCAATCCGGTGCTCGAGCCGCTGATGGAACCAATGCGCATCTGGCACCTGATGACGCACACATCCGGCCTGACATACAACTTTATGTTTGCCCATCCGGTCGATGAGCTCTATCGGCGTGGTGGCTTCGAAATGATGAAGGCGAATACGGACAATCTCGCAACTATCTGTACACGGCTCGCTTCATTGCCGCTCGTGTTTCAACCGGGCTCGGAATGGAACTACTCGATGTCGATCGATGTGCTCGGCCGGATCGTCGAGGTCATCAGCGGGCAAACCCTCGACGAGTTTCTACGGGACCGTCTCTTTGGCCCGCTCGGCATGGTCGATACGGGGTTCTCGGTGCCTGCTGACGATGCCGAGCGGTTGGCCGCGCTGTACATCGCGAATCCATCCGGTGGATTGCCGATACGTCTGGCCGACGCAGACAGAGCAGCACTGTCGCCACCAGCCGCATTCCTCGGCGGTGGGGGTCTGGTGTCGACCATGTCTGACTACCTACGTTTCGCCGACATGCTCCGTCGCCGCGGCGAACTCAACGGCGCCCGACTCCTCTCCCCACGCACCGTTGCATACATGACCAAGAACCACCTGCCGGGAGGCGTTGATCTCACCGCGTTCGGGCGACCGCTGTTCAGCGAAACCCCGTTCGATGGAGTCGGCTTCGGCCTACTCGGTTCAGTCACCATCGATCCGGTAGCCGCAAAGTTGGCAAACTCCCCAGGAAGTTTCGGCTGGGGCGGCGCCGCGAGCACGTTTTTCTGGGTCGATCCCGTCGAAGACATCACGTGTGCGTTCATGACACAGTTGGTGCCCTCGAGCACGCACCCGATCCGCAGCCAACTTCAACAACTGGTCACGCAAGCGCTGGTCGACTGAGCACCCGCCCATTCGAAACCGCAGCCACCCTTCGCGACCCTCCTCGCTCGCCGTTTGCGATCCTCTTTCTCTCGCCGTTCGACGTGAATGGGCGCGATGTGAGCCAACCTATGGCGGCCCGACTCGCGCCCATTCTCTTGGATTGGAACACGCATAGTGGGCGCCCGCTGACATCAGCGGCGGAGCAGGATTGCGGCGAGGTCGTGGATTGCCTCGCACAGGCCGCCTTCGACATCGAGATTAGTGATTCGAGTGGTGCGCCAACCGAGCATGGCCATCTTTCGGTCGCGCTGTTTGTCTCGATGCGAGGCAGCAGCACCGGCGTGCCAGAAGGGATGATCCACCTCGAGTGCCTCGCGTAGGGTTGGCCACGCGAAGTCGAGCCGGATGCGACCCCCACCGGGTATACGCACGGCGTACTGCACCGCCGGCGGAGGCAGCCGCTGCGCCGCAATCTCGCTCAACACCCGGGCCTCGAGATCGGATTGAAGTGCCTTGCGCCATGCCGGTCGAGATCCGACCACCTGCACCATCGTCCGAGTGCCCGGCCGACACTGATGGCCAAGCCGCGCCACGGTCGAAGCGTGGGTTGTGAAGGTGCCACGCCCATCGTTGATCAACTGCTCAAGCACCGACGTCGCTGCTTCAAATCCGAGCACGTCGGCGCTATCGAAAAGTGTACGCGTCGGACTCGTCAGACGAACTCCGTCAGCGCGCTCGACGACATCGACGGCATCGATGCGCCGACACCGGTGCACAACAATTCCGGGCAAACTGGGCGAGGATCCGTGGGGCACCAGCACATGCGCCGCGGTGTCCGGCGGTACTCGTCGAAATCCCCACAATCGTGCCGCGGTCGTGAACGCGACAAGCACATTCGGATTGCCGAGGCACGCTGCCGTGATGAGCTGAGTTTCGGTCATCGGCCAATTTGTGCTGCGGAACACTCCGGGGAAGATCGTCGCCAATTCATCTCGATCGATCATCCGTGAGACCGTTCGATCCGAACAGCCAAAGCCCACGAGCTGGGACCTTGATATAACGCCAGCATGACTACTCAGCCACTCGCGCATTGCGCGACGCCATTCATCGGACATCAGAACCTCCACGTCAGTTGCAGCTGCGGGGAAGTCGGGTCACGCTACCGCTGTGTGTGATCCTCCAAAACATTGGGCGCGAAGTGAGCCAGCGTGTGGCCTGGAACGCGCCCGATAAACCGGAGTCGGGCTCAATGGGCGCGAAGTGAGCCGGCGTGTGGCCTGGAACGCGCCCGATAAACCGGAGTCGGGCTCAATGGGCGCGAAGTGAGCCAGCGTGTGGCCTGGAACGCGCCCGATCAATTGGGCGACGGGCGGCCAGCGGGCGACGGGCGGCCATCGGGCGGCGGGCGAGCGGCGAGCCGCCAGCGGGCGGCGGCGGATCGCGTCAGAGCAGCGGGCGGTGATGATGCTTGTTGCGTCGCGGCAGGGTGATGGCAAACACGGCGGCGAACACCCCCGCTGCCAACAACCCGATCGTGGCGCCGGGTGCCGAGTCGAGGTGATAGCTGAGCATCAGGCCAACAACGCCGACGCTGACGCCGATCGCAACACCGATCAGGGTCATCTGCTTCAACGTGCGCGCCAAAAGCCGGGCAGTTGCAGCAGGCGTGACCAACATCGTCACCGACATGATCGTGCCTACCGCGCGCAGACTGATCACGACCACCACCGACAACAAGAGCACGAGCACGGCCTGAACCACCTCGACATGCACCCCCACCTGTTCGGCCTGCACGTGGTCGAACGTCGCGAGGCGCAATTCACCGAAGAGCAGTACCACCACCAGAACCGTGCCACCACCGAGCGCGAGGTTCAGCCAGATGTCGCCCCAACTCACTGTGAGCAATCGACCGAAGAGAAAGTGCGTCAACTCGACGCCGGTATCGAGTCGTGAAATCACCACCACGCCGATCGCGAAGAATGCCGTGCCAAGCACCGTGATCACCGTCTCTTGCCCAATGCGCCGGTTCGAGGAAAACAGCAGCAGCAGGATCGCGATCACTAAGCCAGCGCCCATCGCGCCGATGAGCACGTTGAGGCCCGCTGCATAAGCGAGCCCCACGCCAGCAAGCGTGCCGTGACTCATGGCGTCGCCGAGGTTGGCCATTCGTCTCAGCACGATCCAGGTGCCAACGACTGGCGCAACGATGCCGATGATGATCGCGGCGATGAACGCGCGTCGCATGAACTCGGTTTGGAACGGGTCCGTGAGCCAGTGCATCACTCGGCAGCCTCGGCAGACACGGGCGACACGGGCGACGGCGACACGGGCGACAAACGAAGTGGCGTGCTGGACGCCGACCCAAACGTAGAATCGAGAATTGCCGGCACGAGCACATGCTCCGGCGTGCCATCACCGCGGACCGTCCCGTTGATCGCAATGATCCGTCCGAAACGATGCCGAGCGAGCGCTAGGTCGTGAGTGGCGACGAGCAGCGTGGTGCCGCTGAGGCTGAGCGCAGCAAAGAGATCGAACAATTCACTCGTGGTGGGCTGATCGACACCGCTCAACGCTTCGTCGAGTAACACCACCGACGCCTGCTGTGTAAGCGCGCGCGCAATGTAGGCCCGCTGCAATTGTCCCCCGGACAGCTCTGACAGCGATCGATGTTCGTATCCGGCAAGGTTCACCGATTGCAATGCCGCCGTCGCCGCATCGCGGTCGATGGCAGTGGTGCGCTGATGCCAGCTCCGAAAGCGGCGCCGTCCGGCCATCACCAGTTCGCCGACGGTAATGGGAAAGAGTAGATCGGCATCGCTGCGCTGCGGGATGTAGGCAACGTCCATTCGATCGACGCGATCATGGCAGTGCACGCCATTGACATCGACCGAACCCTCGTGATTGACAAGACCGCAGATTGCTTTGAACAGCGTGCTCTTACCCGCACCATTCGGGCCAATCACTCCAATCAGTTCACCGCGCATCACGGCGAAGTTGACATCGTGTAACGCGTGTCGGTCGCCATAGCGCACGCCAACCCCGCACACCTCAAGAACGGGGACCGCCGAAAGAACGGGGACCGCCGACGTATCGGTCATGAGCAGCCGAGGCCCTTCTCTAACGCAACGAGATTCTGCCGCATCACCGAAACGTAGTTGGCGTGAGCATTGATTTGATCCTTCGACAACGTCTCCACCGGATCGAGCACTGCCGTTGTCGCGCCTACCTCGCGAGCGATCGTGTTGGCGAGATCGGAAGGAAGATTGTTCTCGAAGAAGATCGTGGTCACGTTGTTCGCGCGCGCGGCACCTGCAACTGCTTGCAGTGTTTTTGCAGATGGCTCCTCGGCTGGGGAGATTCCTGAGATGGCGATCTGCTGCAGCCCATACGATTTTGCGAGATATCCGAACGCTCTGTGGCTCGTCACGATTACGCGCGAGCGGCACGCAGACAGACCTGCCCTGAACGACGTATCGAGATCGTCCATGCCGACGCCGTACGCAGCTGCACGCGCCGTCAAACTGCCAGCATCTACGCCAGACATCGCGCGTAACGCCGCGACCACATCGGCCGCCATCAACTTCATGTTGTTGGGCGACAACCACACATGCGGATCAGCGCCATTGCCGAGCACCTCACCGGCGGTGGTTCCTGCAGTTCCGGCCAACTGATCGACCACAGCAATGAGCGACATGTTCGCGAGGAGATCGACCTTGCGCACACGTGCAGGCAGCGACGCGATGGCCTTTTCGACATTCGGTTGGAAGCCGCCACCCAAGTAGAAGACAAGCTGCGCGGACTGCAACGCAGTGACCTGCTGCGGGGTGGGCTCGTAGTCGTGGGCGGACTCCCCAGGAGGCACCAGCTCGATCACCGAAACCGCCGACCCGCCCACGGACCGAACGATCTCCTCGATCGGGTACAAGGCAACGGCAACGTTGACCTTGCCGGGCTCGAACGATGTCGCCCCGGATCCCGAGCCGCACCCACCGACGAACGCGGCGACCATGATGCCCGCGACGCCAACGACGAAGGGCCGGATGAGCTGCACGACGACAGGCTAACCAGAATAGGAGTGATTCCTACAATGCCGCCTGAGCCAACAGCATCAAGCCTCTGAGGTGGCGGCAGAATTGAGGTCGTACTCGGCAATGTGCACAACCCGACCTTCATCAATCGATCGATGCGCAGCTGCACCCATCACCACCGACCACAGTCCATCGTCAACGGTCACCTCGGCCGGCAACCCACCGCGGAAGCATTCGATGAAACGAAGATGCTCAAGGTAGGACGCACCACCATGAAACTCGGGGTAGGGCACATCCGCAGGAGTACGCACCTCAACCTCGGTAACTCCGGGTGTGTGCCGCTTCCCTACGAAGACCTGCTCACCCGGAAACGTTGTTTCGAGTTTGCCACGGTCGCCAACAACGCAGAGCTCTTGCTCGAAGCGACCGCCCTCCGCGAACATTGACAGGTCAAGCGCGCCGCGCACACCATTGGCGAAGTCGACGACCACAAAGGCGTTGTCGATGATGTCGGGCACTCGACCGTCGTAGAGCTCGTCGAGATGATTCACGTCCTGAGCGCCCGACGCAAACACACGCACCGGTTCGGCACCCGCTATCAACTTCATCAGATCAAAGAAGTGGCAGCACTTTTCTACGAGCGTGCCGCCAGTGTTTGCAGTGAATCGATTCCAATCGCCCACCTTCACCAAGAACGGAAAGCGGTGTTCGCGAATAGACACCATGCGCGTGGTACCACACACGCCCGTGCGGAGCTGATCGAGCAACGTCGCCACAACAGGTATGTAGCGGTATTCGAGACCAACCCACGTCATCGCCGAACGACCCGCGACCCGACGCTGCACGTCGACACAATCCGACACGGTGGTGCACATCGGTTTTTCGACCATCACCGCCAAATCAGTGTCAAGCACATCGGCGAGCACCGTGGCGTGCGTGAAGTTCGGTGACGCGATCACCACCGCGTCGAGATCGTCACGCGCAAGCAAATCGCGATGGTCGGAATAGGTGTCCACCGGATACCCGGCGCACGCAACTCCCCATTCGAGTGATGACGCAACCGGATCGGAGAGCGCAACCACCTGGGCATCAGTGATCTTGGCGAGATCAAGAATGTGCTCGCCGCCCATCATGCCCGAGCCAATGATGCCGTAGCGCACAGGTGCGCCGGAGCGCGAAGTCTTGAAAGTCATAGGTGTGCCAGACGTTATAGATAATGGATAAGCGGGACACAGACAACTACGGCATGGACGACGAAAGCGCTACCTCGACGAGGGCCGACTGCGCGAGGCTGGCGTCATGCAAGTTGTCGATCTGATCCGAACCAAGCGCGATGGCGGTCGTTTGAACGACGACGAGATTCGTTGGTTCATCGATTCATACACGCATGCGCACATCGCCGACGAACAGGCGAGCGCGATGTTGATGGCCATCGTGTTTCGCGGTCTCGACCCCGCCGAGCTGGCCACGTGGACCGCAGCCATGATCGACAGTGGTGAACGGATGGATCTCTCGAGCGTCGGCAAGCCCACCGTCGACAAACATTCCACTGGAGGTGTTGGGGACAAAGTGAGTCTGGTGCTATGTCCTCTCGTCGCCGCGTGTGGTGCCGCAGTGCCCCAACTGTCGGGGCGCGGTCTCGGCCACACCGGCGGCACACTCGACAAGATGGAGGCGATTCCAGGCTGGCAGGCATTGCTCACTCCCGAGCAGATGTTGGCGCAGCTTCGCGACATCGGCGTCGTGATCTGCGCGGCGGGCCCAGGCCTGGCACCCGCCGATCGTAAGTTGTATTCGTTGCGCGATGTCACAGGCACGGTTGAGTCGATACCGCTCATTGCCTCGTCGATCATGTCCAAGAAGATTGCGGAAGGCACCGAATCGTTGGTGCTCAATGTCACCTTCGGTACTGGTGCGTTCATGAAGCAACATGATCAGGCACGTGAGTTGGCAGAAACAATGGTGCGCATCGGCACTACGAACGGCGTGCACACCACCGCGGTCATGTCGCGAATGGACACGCCTGTCGGACGCACCGTTGGCAATGCCCTCGAGGTACAGGAATCGGTGGGGGTGCTCGCGGGTGGGGGGCCGGCCGACCTTATCGAGATCACACTGACTCTTGCCCGCGAGATGCTCGCGCTCGCCAAGATCGACATCGATCCCGCCGTGGCATTGGCCAATGGCGATGCGTTGCGGGTCTGGAGCACGATGATCCGCGCCCAGTCCGGCGACCCCGACGCCGCGCTTCCCGTTGCGACACAGCGTGAAGTCGTGCGCGCCGAGCGCTCCGGTTTCCTCACGGGCCTCGATGCGTTCGGAGTAGGTGTTGCCTCATGGCGACTCGGCGCTGGCCGTTCACGTAAAGAAGACCCCGTCAGCCCGATCGCCGGCATCATCTGTCTCGCCAAGCCGGGCGATGCCGTGGAAGCCGGGCAACCAATCCTCGAGCTACACATCGACGACGCGGCTCGTCTACCGCATGCAATGGCAGCGCTGCAAGGAGCAATCGTCATTGGCCCCGAACCGATAGATCCGCTGCCGTTGGTGGCAGACATACTTCGTAGCTAAACCGCACCGGCGAGAATCGCAGCCGACGACGACGTGCCGATTCGACTGGCGCCAGCCTCAACCATCGCGAGCACTGCCTCGATCGTGCGCACCCCGCCCGACGCCTTCACGCCGAGCTCGGGTCCAACGGTTCGGCGCATCAACGCAACCGCTTTCACCGTTGCTCCACCCGTCGGGTGAAACCCGGTTGACGTCTTGACGAAGTCGGCCCGCGCCCGCACCGCAGCCTCGCACGCCAACACGATTTCTTCGTCGGTCAATGCTGCCGACTCAATGATGACCTTCAGCAGAGCTGGCTCTTCGACCACCGCACGAACCGCAGAGATGCCACCTTCGACGTCGACCCACAGT
>JANLPV010000062.1:0-47528 GCA_031367435.1 Actinomycetes bacterium
TTCGCGATCACCATGCGTTGGATCTGGTTGGTGCCTTCGTAGATCTGGGTGATCTTCGCATCGCGCATCATGCGCTCCACCGGAAAGTCACTGGTGTATCCGTAGCCACCCAGAAACTGCACCGCGTCGGTGGTGACCTGCATCGCCACATCGCTGGCGAAACATTTCGCCATCGCCCCAGCAACGGAGAGTTCGCCATGCGGATCGCCCTCGTCGGCTATGGCACACGCGCGGTGCACCAGTTGTCGGGCCGCCTCGATGCGCATTGCATTATCCGCCACCATCCATTGCAGACCCTGGTTGTCTGCCAGCGGACGTCCAAAGGTGCGCCGCTCCTTGAGGTAACCAATCGCGTAGTCGAGCGCGCCTCGCGCGATGCCAACCGCTTGCGCCCCAATCGTGGGGCGACTGCGATCGAGCGTGTGCATCGCCACGGCAAATCCATTGCCAACCTCACCAATGCGGTGCGAGTCGGGCACACGCACGTCATCGAAACGAATCACGCCAGTGGGTGAACCCTTGATGCCAAGTTTGTGCTCGAGCTTGTCGACCTGCACGCCCCACTCGGCTTTCACGAGGAAGGCCGTGATGCCACTGTGTCGATCGGGTGAAGTACGCGCGAACACCGTGTAGAGGTCGCTGATACCCGCGTTGGTGATCCAGCACTTCGTGCCACTCAGTAACCAGCTGTCGCCATCGGCAACGGCCTTCGTGGTCATCGAGGCAACGTCACTACCGGCGTCGGCCTCGCTGAGCGCGTAACTGCCTTGGCTCTCACCGCTACAGATTCGTGGGATATACGTGCGCTTCAGCTCATCGCTGCCGAAGTTGAGCACCGGTAACATCGACAGCTTGCTGATCAGGAACATCAGGCTGGTAGAGGCGCACGCTGCGGCAAGCTCCTCGGTGACGATGGCCTGGTCGACCAACGACGCTCCTGCGCCGCCGTACTCAGCGGGAAACGACAAGCCGGTGAGTTCCATTGTCTTCAGCGCTTCGAACGCCTGCCAGTTGTATTCGCCGGTGCGATCAGTGTCGGCAGCCTGAGGGGCGATCTTGTCTCGCGCGAACTGGCGGACCACCGCCCGAAATTCACGTTGTTCCTCGGTGGGTGTAATCGGCTGCGTCACGACAGGCCTCCGGTTTAGGCGCCGGTAAGAATGCGCCAATCGTCAGGGTATGCCTCGGCGACCTGTTGCGAGCTGAGACGCAGTGTCGATTCTGGGACGAGGTCGGCGATGTAACGCCCCTCGGTGTAGTGCTGCGTGGTGTGCGCAACACCTTCGAAGAGTTCGCGACGGCGGGTCACCAGATCTGCTGATGGCGACTTGTCGAGCCATCCCCAAATGGTGAACGCGATTGTCATGTCGTGCACCACGGGTGCCCTGCCGAACAGCGACGCACGGCGTAATGCGATGTTGATACAGCCGCGAATGGCGTCGTCCGCTGATTCGCCAGCGGGCACCTGCAGACGTGGCCGCAGCAGCGCCGCCAGAGTGAGTACGTAGCCTTGGTCTGGCCCTTGATAACCGAGCTGGCTACCGCTCGGCTGGCGGCCCTCAATCTCGCCCGGGCGATCAGGTGACCAAGCCGCTGGCACCGAGTCTGGCGACTCATACGTGCGGACGACATCGAGCGGAGGAACAGGAGCGAACTGTGGTGCAGCCATGGCCTGTAGTTCTACCCCGCTGAGTGCAGCAAGCCAAATACCAACGACTCTTCGAGCGCCCGCCACGAAGCCTCGATGATGTTGCCGCTCACTCCGATCGTGGTCCACGAACGATCACCATTGGTTGCATCGATGAGTACTCGCGTCACAGCGCCGGTGGCCGTGGCACCATCGAGAATGCGCACCTTGTAATCGGTGAGGTGGATCTTCGCAAGTTCCGGATATCGACCCGACAACGCAGCGCGCAACGCCATGTCGATTGCATTCACCGGACCATTGCCCTCGCATGTCTGCACATAACGCTGCTCGCCAACCCACGCCTTCACGGTCGCCTCGGTGATGAAATCGCCGCTCGGCAAGTCGTCGGTAATCACGCGCATACTCTCAACGCGAAAGAAGTCCTGTTTCCAGCCGGTGGCCTTGCGCATCAACAGCTCGAGCGACGCATCGGCGGCCTCGAAGTGATAGCCCTCATGCTCGAGCCGCTTGAGGTCGTCGATCACCTGATTGATCGCAGGACCATCTATTGGCAGACCGAGTTCTTCGGCCTTCATCGTGATCGTGGCCCGCCCGGCCATCTCACTGACCACGAAGCGCGTTCCGTTGCCAACCAGTTCGGGATCGATGTGCTCGTAGGCATCTTTCGCCCGAACGATCGCCGATACATGCAGACCAGCTTTGTGCGCGAAGGCAGATGAGCCAACATACGGCGCCTGTGGATTGAGAGGACGATTGAGTACCTCGGCCACATGGTTGCTCACCGAGGTCAACCGCTCGAGACGTCCGGCTGGCAGACACGCCATGCCCAGCTTCACCTGCAAGTTGGGGATCACCGTGGTGAGGTTGCAGTTACCGGTGCGCTCGCCGAGGCCGTTGAGGGTGCCCTGAATATGGCGAGCGCCGGCGCGCACTGCAGCCATGCTGTTGGCCACAGCACAACCGGTGTCGTCGTGACAGTGAATGCCGATGACAACGTCGTTACCCACGTGACGATGTACGGCACCGACGATTGCCTCGACCTCGTGAGGAAGCGAACCGCCATTGGTGTCGCACAACACCACATGACTGGCACCCTTGATGATCGCTGCTTCGAGCGCACGAAGGGCAAATTCTGGATTTGCCTTGTAGCCATCGAAAAAGTGCTCCATATCTACCAACACGCGTCGACCGTGCGCGGCGAGGAACTCGACTGAGTCAGAAATCATCGCCGCGCCTTCGTCGAGCGTTGTCTGCAGTGCGTTGAGAACGTGATAGTCCCAACTCTTGGCGACGATGCACACCGCGCTCGTGCCGGCATCGATGAGGTTGCGCAGTGTTGCGTCGTCGTCGACCTTGCCCTTCGGGCGGCGGGTCGAACCAAATGCCACCATCGTGCTTGTGGTCAACTGCAGTTCAGTGGCGGCACGCGCGAAGAACTCGACGTCTTTCGGGTTTGCTCCGGGCCACCCACCCTCGATGAAGTGCACCCCAAGAAAGTCGAGTTGCTCGGCGATGCGCAGCTTGTCCTGCACCGACGCGGACACGCCCTCTACCTGGAGGCCATCGCGCAGCGTGGTATCGAACACCTCGATCATCGGCGCGGCGGCACCCGAGGCATGTTGGCCCGGTGTCTCTCGGCCCGGTGTCTCTCGGTCTGGCGTGTTCTCGGTTGATGTGCTCATGACTGCTCCTGCAACGATTTCGACAAAAGAACGGGGGAAATGAAAGAGCCGCCCGAAGGGGCGGCTCAGAGCGCACGTCGTTAGTGACGTGCGCTAGCAAATAATGATGATCCGGCCGGAGGCACTGGTGGCGATGCGGAATGTCACGTCGGTCATTGTGCCCGTCTTTGGTGCACGCGTCAACTCATGTCCTGTGTGCAACTTGTGCGTTAACGGTGGACGAACAAGAAACTTCTGGGGATTAACCCCTTTCTTGGTGGATAACCCTGTGAGTTCAAAAATACCTCTTGACCTGCGGTTTTGAGGAGCGCATCATGAAGTCACACCGGATCGCACGACGATCTGGCCCACCGGGCGAGGACGAACGGCGCAAGCCGCAAGGCCAAGCCTGAACGGGGCCAGAACGAAACGACGAGCCGGGGGATGACCACAGCTCGGGTGGTCGGTGGAGACACCGATTGCCAAGGGGAGCAGAAGCCAAGTGCAGCAATGCGTGAGGCGGAAGCGACCGGTAGGTGAACGACGGCAACGTCTGACGCCTCGAGCCGCCGAAGGTGACAGCAGGTAACTGCTGAAGCTGGAAGCATTTGGGCATGCCGAGCCGGGCAACTGGGGAGGCGGTCCGAAAAGCGGCTCACCCGCCGGAGGTAACTCCGACGGGTGAGATGTTGAACGAGCGAAGGGTAACACCGGAAGGTCGATCAGCGGTGGATCATCCCACGTGTGCCGCCCTAGGTGGCGCGCTGACCCCACCGTCGGCTGCGCAGCCTAGGGCGGTCATCGTTTTCGGGTGATTCTCTCGCGTCGGTGCAAAAGCGCCGACGCGAGAGGGTGCCTACACGGCGAGTTCACACCAGTGCTTGTAACGATCAACCTTGCCCTTGACGGCGTCGAGATAGATCTCCGCGATCGCCTTGGTCTTGGGCCCAGGACACGGCACGGCACGGTCGTCGACGGAGTTCACGCTGCTGATCTCGGCCGCGGTACCACACACGAAGATTTCCTCGGCGATGTACAAGTCGCTGCGTGCGAGGTTATCGACGCGCACGTCATAGCCCAGATCGCGAGCGATCGTCATGACGCTGTTCTGGGTGATGCCTTCGAGCGCACCGGCCGAGATCGGCGGGGTGATCATGATGCCGTTGCGCACCGCGAAGATGTTCTCGCCAGTGCACTCGGCGATGAGCCCATTCGGCGCGAGCATGATCGCCTCGTCGTAGCCGGCCCTGAGCGCTTCCACCTTTGCCAGCGACGAGTTGACGTAGTTGCCAACGGTCTTCGCGGCGGGCGGCATGGTGTTGTGATCGTGTCGCGTCCATGAACTGATCTTCATGCGCACACCCTTGGCCACCGCGTCATCACCGAGGTAGGCGCCCCACGGCCAACAAGCAATGGCGACATCGGTGCGGCATGGCATGGTGTTGAGGCCCATCTCGCCGTAGCCGTAGTAGGCGATCGGGCGCACGTAACAACCCGGAAGGCCCGTGCTGGCAACCGTGGCTTTGGTGGCTTCGATCAATTCATCAACGGTGTACGGAATTTCCATACCCATAATGTGCGCGCTGTTGAAGAGCCGCTTGATGTGTTCGGTGAGCCGAAACACCGCTGGCCCATCGGCGGTCTCGTAGGCGCGAATGCCCTCAAACACACCGGTGCCGTAGTGCAACGTGTGAGTGAGCACATGAATCTGCGCCTTCTCCCAATCGACGAGCTCGCCGTTCATCCAGATTTTTGGAGTGGTTTGGATCGGCATTCGGTTCCCCTTGTTCGTGTACGTGTTTCGCGTAGGTGGTTCGTGTTCGAGTGCGCTAAAGCTAGATCAGGTTGCGAGTTTGGCAATGATGAAATCAGCGATGTGGCTGGTGCTACCGGTAACAGGATCGGCGCACGCGGCGCGCACGCGGTCGGCGGCCACGGACTCGCCGAGGAAGTCGAGCATGAGCGCCGCACTCAGAATCGCAGCCGTTGGATTGGCCTTGCCAGTGCCCACGATGTCGGGTGCCGAACCATGCACGGGCTCGAACATCGATGGCCCCGTACGGGCCGGATTGAGGTTCGCCGACGACGCCAACCCGATGCCACCGCTGACCGCGCCACCAAGGTCGGTGAGTATGTCGCCGAAAAGATTGTCGGTGACGATGACGTCGTATCGGTGCGGATCTTGCACGAAGTAGATGCACGCCGCGTCGACATGGTTGTACGCGGTGCCCACGTCAGCGAACTCGGCGGCAACGATGTTGAACGTGCGCTGCCACAGGTCGCCAGCGAAGGTGAGCACATTCGTTTTGTGCACAAGGGTGACGTGCTTGCGCTCGCGCGCCGAGGCAAGTTGGAACGCGTAGCGGATGCAACGCTCGACGCCCATGCGCGTATTGACACTGCCCTGAGTTGCCACTTCGTTCGGTGTGCCACGCCTCAACACGCCGCCCTCGCCAACGTACGGACCTTCGGTGTTCTCGCGGATGACGACGAAGTCATGGGGCGTGGAATGACCTGGGGCCGTGCCAATGAATGGGCGCTGATTGATATAGAGGTCGAGTTCGAACCGCATCTTCAACAACAGACCGCGCTCGATGACCCCGGGCGGCACATCCGGCGTACCGACAGCCCCAAGAAGAATCGCATCGAAGCCGCGCAATTGGTCGAGGGTGCCGTCGGAGAGAATCTCACCGTCGCGTAGATACCGCGCGCCGCCGAGTTCGAAGTCGGTAGTGGCGATGTCGACCCCCGCTGCGCGTACAACCCTGAGTGCTTGTGCCGTGACCTCGGGGCCGATGCCGTCGCCACCAATTACCGCTATCTGATGCGTCATAGGGCACGCATCGTATGAGAAGCAAACCGGCACGCGCACGCTGACCCGTACAGATATCCTTGCCCGATGGCAAAGCACCAGTTCTCACGCACTGCATACGACCGTATGCAGGCCGAGTTCGACGACCTGAGTAGGCGCGGCCGTTTCGCAGTGGCCGAGAAAATCGAACGAGCCCGCGAGATGGGCGACCTCAAGGAAAACGGCGATTACCACGCTGCCAAGGACGAACAGGGCCACATGGAAGGCCGCATCCGTCAGCTCGAATACCTCTTGGAAAACGGTGAGGTCGTCGAATCAGGTCCCGAGGGCGAAGTGCGCGTCGGACAGAAAATTACGATCGTGTACGAGGGCGATTCGCACGATATGGCCGAGGTCTACATCATCGGTCACGTCGAGGAACGCCTCGAGGGTTTCGACATCGTCAGCCCCGGCTCACCCCTCGGCAGCGCGCTTCTCGGTTCAACGGTAGGTTCATGGGTGCAATACGACGCACCAAACGGTGAGCTCAAAGTCATGATTCTCGACGTTGGGCCTGCCTGAGTGGCGCTTCGCGATGGCGGCGGCGTCCGCGAACCTCACTTGCCACCTGGCCGCGAGGTTGAACTCGTTGGTCGAGGTACCACCTTTGTACGCGAGCTTGCCGGTCCGTCGCTCAGCTCGCCGACCATCATCTTGTTGCATGGGTGGACGGCAAGCGCCGACCTCAACTGGTTCACGAGCTACTTCGCTCTCGCTGAACATTTCCGCGTCGTGGCGCTCGACAACCGAGGTCACGGCGGCGGCATTCGCAGCCGCAAGGTGTTCAAGCTCAGCGATTGCGCCGACGACGCCGTTGCATTGGCCGACGCACTCGGCATCGAGTCATTTATCCCCGTTGGTTACAGCATGGGCGGCCCGATCGCGCAATTGATTTGGAAACAGCATCACGACCGTGTGCTCGGTCTGGTGTTGTGCGCCACCGCCGGTTCGTTTGCATCAAGTCGCGAAGAGAAGCTGTCGTTTGCGGGGCTTTCTGGCTTGGCCGCTTTGTCACGACTGGCACCGGCCCAAGCTCGGCAATGGCTCACCCAGCAGCTGTATCTGCAGCGTAAGTCCACCGAATGGGAGCCGTGGGCGATCGAGCAGGCCTCACGCCACGAGTGGCGGATGGTGCTCGAAGCCGGTAGAGCGATTGGCAATTTCTCCTCACGACCATGGCTCAAAGATGTCGACGTCCCGACATCGGTGCTCATCACGATGCGCGACCGAGTGGTGCCGGTGCGGCGGCAGGTACGCCTCTTCGAATCAATCCACGGCGCCGAGGCGTTCCGCGTCGATGGCGATCACGATGCGTGCATCGCCAACGCCGATCGGTTCGTGCCGACCCTGATTCGCGCCGTGCACTCTGTGTGCGAGCGCGCCGGCATACTTTCTTGAGGCGGTCGAGGCAACAGCTCACGCGACGTATTGCTGCGGTCGTGCTGGCGTTCGGATGTGGCGTCGCAATAGCCCGCGGGCGCCGCACGCGGCGCTCACTGCACGCCATCAACCAACGCGGTCGGACCGGTCGCAACAGCCAACTTGCCCTCCTCGGTGTGCAAGTCGGCGCGACCTACGCATCAACGTCGGCACGCAAGATCTTTGCGAGTGCCGAACAGCGCATCGAGCTTGATCGCGAGCGCGAGCTCAAGACCGCCGACCAGATTGCCGATCGTCTCGGCAACATGAAGGGCGCGCTGATGAAGCTTGGCCAGATGGCCAGCTACCTCGACGAGGGCCTGCCAGAGCCGTTACGCGTCGCGCTGTCGAAACTGCAATCAAACGCGCCACCTATGAGCGCCGAACTGGCGATACAGGCCATCGAGCGCGAACTCGGTGCACCCCTTGGCGAACTCTTCGTCGAGTTCGATCCTGTGCCCATCGCCGCGGCTTCAATCGGCCAGGTACACAAGGCAATCATCGTCGATCCGAACACAGGTGCCGAACGCGCTGTTGCGGTCAAAGTGCAATATCCCGGCGTCGACGTGGCCATCGACGCCGACCTGCGTAACACCGAACTGCTCGGCGCGATCCTGAAGCAGAGTTTCGGGGGCCTCGACCCCACCGAGATGGTGGAGGAGATCAAGACTCGACTCAGCGAAGAACTCGACTACGAACTCGAGGCCCGCAATCAACGCGCGTTCCATGCCTACTATCGCGGTCACCCGTACGTGTCTATACCCGAGGTGATCGATCATCTCTGTTCGCCGCGCGTGCTCACCACCGAATTGGTTGTCGGCTCGACCTGGCAAGAACTGCTCAGCTGGGACCAAACCGAGCGCGACCTTGCCGCCGAGTGCATCTTTCGGTTTGTGTTCCGCAGCCTGTACCGCTTCAAAGCGTTCAATGGCGATCCACACCCGGGCAACTATCTCTTTCACGGCGACGGGCGGGTCACGTTCTTGGACTTTGGCCTCGTCAAGCATTTCACGGATGCGGAATTACAGACCTTTGGATCGATGGTGCGCGCTGCTGCCGTGCATCACGATGACGACGAGTTTCGGCGCATCATCGAAGACGCTGGCATGCTCGCGCGCAACGCCCCGATCGACACAGCCGAAGCTGGCGAATACTTCTCGCAGTTCTACCAAGCCGTACGTGAGGATCGAGTGATGACGTGGACGCCGGAGTACAGCTCAAAAATCGTTCGTCACACATTCGACAAGAGCAGCCCTATTGCGCAGTTTGCAACGGTACCAAAGTCGTTCGTCTTCATTCAGCGCATCAACCTCGGCCTCTACGCGATCCTCGGCGAGCTCGGGGCAACAGGCAACTACCGGCGCATGTCCGAAGAGCTGTGGCCGTGGATGAACGGCGCGCCTTCAACTCCGATGGGCGAAGCAGAAGCAGAGTGGCTGCAACAGCGCACGACGAGCGATGCGCTCACCAGCGAGCGGCCAACACCGATTCGGTAATTCGTCCGTATCGATGCGTGGTCTCGCTGATCGACTGCTCCTTCAGCCAGCGCGGCAATTCGACGCGACCATTGCTCGACACCGGCGCCTCGTCGAGACCAACCGCCTGTTCGAGCAGCCAGAGTCGCAAACCGTCGCTCACCGGGACAAGGCTGCGCACGCGCTCGACGCTGGAAGCGCCTACTCGCCGCTTGAGGAGTTCATCTGACTCCACCGAAGCATCGGACACGGTGAGCGTCACGCCACACCTGATCGCTGCGGCCATCGCGACGTTCACGGTCTGCGCCGAAGTTTGCGGGTCGACGCGCAATACAACTGGGCCGAGCGGGCGATACCGCAGCACGTTGCGTTCGCTCTGAAGGCCGCTCGGGTCGTGTTGCACGTCGAACCACGACCGCCACCACAGCGCGAACGACGGATTCGCCTCGGCGATATCAACCGGGCGCTGAGACGACACCGCCGAGAGCGACAGCACGTAGTCGGGACCACCGGCCTTGACTCCACAGCCGACCGACGAACGCTTCCAACCACCAAAAGGTTGACGCTGCACGACCGCCCCAGTGATATGACGATTGACGTACGCGTTACCCACTTCGACTCGGTCGAGCCACTCACGAATTTCGGCCGGGTCGAGCGAATGAATGCCGCCGGTGAGTCCGTAGGGCGAGGCGTTCTGTAATTCGATGGCATGGTTCAGATCGTCAGCTCGCATCACGCCGAGCACCGGCCCGAAGCATTCGGTGAGATGGAACCATGATCCAGGTTGCACACCAACCTTTACGCCCGGCGACCACAACCGATTGTGTTCACCGTTGAGCGTCGCGTCGTTGAGTGGGAACGGCCGCACGAGCCACGATTCGCGTGCATCGAGCACGGTGAGGGCGCGAAGCAATGGTCCACTCGGCGCATTGATCAGCGGCCCCATGTACGTGGCTGGCTCTGACGGCCATCCAACCCGAAGGCTGCGCACCGCGTCGTTGAGCCGCTGATGAAAGTTGGGATCGTCATAGACCGATGCCTCAACAATTGCCAGGCTCGCCGCTGAGCACTTCTGCCCCGCATGACCGAACGCCGAACGCACAAGATCGCGCAGCGCAGCGTCAATATCCGCGGCGGCGGTGATGATCAGCGCGTTCTTGCCACTGGTCTCGGCCAACAGATGCAAGCTCGGCTTCCAACTCGTGAAGAGCTTTGCGGTGTCGTACGAGCCGGTAAGCACAACCGTGGCTACGTCGTCGTGAGTCACCAGATGTTGGCCAACGTGATTGTCGTCGCAGGCAACATATTGCAAGAGATCTCTCGGCACACCGGCCTGCCACAACTGTGTCGCGAGTGCCCATGCGGTGCGCCGCGCCTCTGGTGCTGGTTTGAGTATCACCGCATTGCCGGCCGCCAAGGCCGCGCAGACTCCCCCGGCAGCAATTGCGTAGGGGAAGTTCCATGGGGCAACAACGAGCACGATCCCGCACGGACTTACCGTGACGCTTTCCTCTCGAAGCTGCGCGATGAGCTGTGTGCCCTGCGTGCCGTAGTACGTCGCGAAGTCGATTGCTTCGCTCACTTCTGGATCACCTTCGCGAATGGTTTTCCCGGCTTCGTCGGCCATCACTGCGAGCGTGTCGAATCGATGCGTGTGCATCACGGCACCAATCGCATGAAGGAGTTCGCAACGGTCGCCGAGGCTTGCCGTCGCCCAGAGGGCCGAGGCGACACGCGCCCGCATCATAACTGCATCGATCTCATCGACGGATTCCGTGAACGGCACCTGTGCTGCGGGCACGAGATCTGCCGTGTGGAGCCGGGCGCGTACCTCGGCAACGGTGAAGTCAGAGTCGGCGGCATTGTCGAAAGAATCGGCCGACGCGTGCTTTGCGGTTTCGCCGCGATGACTCGTTGTGTTGACGCTCGCTCGCGTGGCAACACTCACTCGGAACCGTCGTTCCTGCTCGGCAAACTCAGGTGTGCCCGGACGCAGCGTGAACAGCGAGCGCAGGAAGTTCTCCGGCGAGGTGTTCTCGTCGAGCCGTCGAGAGAGGTAGGCAATACTCGAATCGACATCATTCGGCGCGACAACCGGCGCGTACAGCAACAGCCCGCTCGCCGCGCTGTTCACCGCTCGGGCTTGTGCTGGTGCCATGCCTTCGAGCATCTCAAGATCGACCTGGGTCGGATCGGCGAGCCCATCGCGCAGTACCAAAGCCCACGCGATGTCGAACAGGTTGTGGCTCGCCACGCCGACTCTGATTGCAGCAGCCCACTCGGGACGTAACGCCGATTCGAGAAGGGCCTTGTAGCTCGCATCGACTTCGGCCTTACTGTCGTACGGCGCCTGCTTCCAACCGTGCACCTCGGCGTCGACGTGTTCCATCGCGAGGTTGGCACCCTTCACGAGCCGCACCTTGATGCGCGCCCCGCCCCGAGTCTGACGGGCCACTGACCACTCCCCCAGATGTGCGAGTGCGCTGTGCGAATCGGGCAGATATGCCTGCAGCACGATGCCTGCATCCATCGTGAGGAACTCATCCTCGTCGAGCACTCGTGTGAACGCCTCAACGGTGAGGGCGAGATCCTTGAACTCTTCCATGTCGAGGTTGACGAATGCCGGCGTCGGCTTGGTCATGGCATCGCGATACAACAGTCGCAAACACGCGCAGACTCGATCGACGCTGTCATCGAATGCGAGCGGATCAAGATTGGCGCACAGCGCCGAGATCTTCACCGACACGAAGTTGACGTCGGGGCGGGCGAGGCGCGCCCGAACAGAAGCGAGCCGGGCCGCGGCCTCGGCATCGGACAGAATCGCCTCACCCAGCACGTTGACGATCAGGTTTACTCCCTGCTCACTGCGCAACTGCACGTGCCGCGCGAACGCCGGATCTATGGACGACAACACCACGCCACGGGTCTCGTTGCGGATTCGGCGGGCAACGAGTGGCATCAACAACGGGGGCGCGTAGACGCACAACGCCGCTCCTATTCGCAACATCAGCGCATCAGCACGCCCGAGTGACGACGGCACACCGACTGTTCGCACCACATCGCGAAACCGACGCGCGGCGCGGCCATGATCATGAATCCGCAACACTTCGTCCGTGAGCATCTGCACCAGCTCGCGACCTTGCGCGTCGTTGATCAGCCGTCCCAGTCGTTGCAGCTGGCGGTGCTCGGCGCGAGTCGCGATTCGGTGTGACTCGGCGAGCAGTCGCTCGGCAAGCGACACAGCACGATCTACACGTGCTTGTTCATTTTCCGAAAAGGTCTCCATGCAACCATGCAATACCCAATGTCTTGCACCAACCAGCCACGTGGCGTGTGGCATTCGTACCTACACGAGCCTCACAGTGAGCCATGATGCATGCGATGAGTGATTCCCCCAGCGCCATCACGAACGCACTTGCCGCGCTGCTCGCCGATGTGCCACATGTGATGTTCTGCGTCAAGGACCTCGATGGCCAATATCTGGCGGTGAATCAGGCGTTTGCCGATCGCGCTGGTCGGGCAACTGTTGCCGAGGTGGTCGGACGTACTGCCAGCGACTTGTTTCCGACTGAACTCGCGGCCTCATACGAACGCCAAGACGCGAAGGTGATCGCCACTGGTGAAGCGCTACGCAATGAGCTCGAGCTGATTTTGCGACCCGATGGCTCAATCGGATGGTACGTAACCAGCAAGACGCTGCTCGGCCCGTTCGGCGCACCGTCGGGCATCGCCAGCGTGTCGGTTGATCTGCGTGCCCCGGCCGATGCTGCGGGAGCGAATGCCAAAGTGGCGACGGCCGTTGCGTACGCACGCGAGCGCTGCACCGAGCAGATCCCGGTGACCGAACTTGCCCACGCGGCCGGGCTCACGGTCTCGCAACTCGAGCGCGCGATGCGACGAGCACTCGGTATGTCGGCAAAGCAGTTGATGCTGCGGCTTCGCCTCGAAGAGGCAATCCGACGTTTGCGAACCACTGACCATGCGGTCTCACAGATCGCAACGGAGTGCGGTTACTACGACCAAAGTGCCTTTACCCGTCAGTTCCGCAGAGTTGTCGGGATGAGCCCGGGCGCGTACCGCAGCGCACAGAACCTCCGATAACGTCACCCGAATGCGTCGTTTGTTCCCCGTTTCCATCCTCTGCCTCGCACTACTCGCCAGCTGCGGCAGCAGCAAGCCCTCTAGCGCAACAAGCGCAACCAACTCCAGCGCAACGAGCGGAACCGACCCCAACGCAAGCGGCGGCGTCACGAAGCCATCGGTGAAAATCCCCTCGACATTACCCACCAAGCTCGTGATCACCGACCTCACCGAGGGCACCGGTGATGCCGCCAAGGTCGGCGACGAACTCACGGTCAACTACGTCGGCGTTCGATCAGCCGATGGCAAAGAATTCGACAACAGCTATGACAAGGGGTCACCGTTCACGCTCACGCTCGGCAAGGGCGGCGTGATCAAGGGTTGGGACCAGGGTCTAGTTGGTATGAAGGCGGGCGGCCGCCGCCAGCTCGATATCCCCACCGATCTCGCGTACGGCCAAAATCCCCAGGGCACCATCATCAAGCCAGGCGATGCGTTGTCCTTCGTCATCGATCTGTTGTCCATCACACCGGGCATCAACGTGCCCACCGCAAACCCAGCCGATGCACCAACCGTGAGCATCCCCACCAGCGTTGGCGCAACAAAGCTTGGCATCACTGAACTGGTGACCGGCACCGGCGATGTCGCCGTCGCCAATGGAACCGCCTATGTGCAGATCAGCGCGTACCGCGGCGACACTGCCGCCCTGTTGCAAACCACCTGGACCACCGGCCAAGCCGCGAAGATCAAGCTCACATCCGACACGATCCCTGGTCTGGTGGCAGGCATCGTCGGCATGAAGATCGGCGGTCGCCGTCTCGTGATTGTTCCGTCCGACCAAGGTTTTGGTTCGCAGGGCAACACGCAGAACTCACTGCCGGCCGTCACCGATCTCGTGCTCGTTGTCGATCTCGTGGCATTCACCAAGTAGGCGCGCACCGCTCACTTCAGGTCGCACGTCGCCGACAACCTCGCAACGTGTACGAGGGATTGGCCGATGCAATCGGTTCGCCGAACCACATCATCGCCATTGCGTCGATGATGTCACCCGAACCCGATGCGGTCTGGCCGATGACGTGTTCTGGATCGTCTTCAAAACGGATGAGACTGGCGATTCCTTCGTCGCTCACGACGGCCACGGCTCGAACTCGTCGCCGCAACGGATGGCGACTCGCCCGATAGGCCAACGAACCATCGGCGGCTAGTGGAGCGGCCCAGCCGGCCGTGACGACCGCCGCGGCGTCGAACGAGCGTGCCACCACGCCAGCGGTGCCTGCGATGAGTTCATAGACATCTCCCGATTCATCGATGAAGCTGGTGCGGGCAGGCTGACCGACATCGTCTATCAGTCCCAATGGATCGTTCACCACGATGCCGTACAAGCGGGCGGATGGGAAGTGGAAACCGAGCGACAGATCAAGGCGTCGATCGAGCCAAAGAGCAATATTTAGTGTCGTGTCTTGCACGATGCGCTGAGTGCCGAGCGGCGAATAACACCGGAAATCTCTGGCCGCGCGCATGTGGCCTTTACGTAGTCGTTCCGAGCTTCGAGCGGACGAGCGCGCGCGACACGGCATCGGCCGCGGCAACGACCGCCGATCCAAAACGCTTGCCAGGCTGACGCGTCAGCCGTTCGATCGGTCCGCTGATGCACACCGCTGCTACCACTAACCCGTCGCGACCGTGCACGGCCGCCGACACCGAAGCAACGCCGGGCTCACGCTCTTCTACGCTCTCTATCCAGTGCCCCTTGCCGGCGCGTGCCGAGACAGTGGCGACGAGGATGCGTCCGGCAGAACCAACACCAAGCGGTAGCTGCGCGCCTTCGGGCACGATCCAGCGCAATCCGTGTGGCGACTGCAGCGACACAACACAGCGCCGTTGATCGCCCTCGCGCACGAACAGTTGCACGCTCTCGGCGGTGTCGTCGCGCAAGGTCTGTAACGCGGGTCGGGCCAGCTCACCCAGTGGGAATGCCTCGGCCGCAGCGCGACCCATCGCGATCAGCTCAAACCCCAGGCAGAAGCGGCCAGCGCCGTCTCGGCGAATAAACCCATGCTCTTGCAATGCCACAGCAAGACGATGCGCCGTGGCCCGGGGCAACTCGGTAGCGGTCTGTAGTTCGGCGAGGCCGAGCGGACCGTTGGCGCGCAATGTGCGCAGCACCAACACCGCCTTGTCGAGTACACCAACCCCGGATATGCTGTCCATTAAACGAGAAGGCTATCTCAGAAAGTGAGACAGAAGCAATGGCTTCGACACTCCCCCAAAAGGTATGGGACCGACATGTGGTGCACAGCGCGCCCGACGAACCCGATCTGCTTTACATCGATCTGCATCTGGTGCACGAAGTCACCAGTCCGCAGGCCTTCGACGGCCTACGAATCAGCGGGCGCAAGATTCGTCGCCCCGACCTCACCATCGCGACGGAAGATCACAATGTGCCGACGGCAAACATTGATCAGCCCATCGCCGATCCGATCTCGGCGCGTCAAGTAGATGTGTTGCGCGAGAACACCGCCGAGTTCGGCATCACGAACTTCCCCATGGGACACCCACTCCAGGGCATCGTGCACGTCATCGCCCCCGAGCAGGGTCGCACATTGCCCGGCATGACGGTGGTGTGCGGCGATAGCCACACCGCCACACACGGCGCGTTCGGTGCACTCGCCTTCGGCATCGGCACGAGCGAGGTCGAGCACGTTCTGGCCACACAAACGCTGCCACAGACTCGGCCGAAGTGGATGGCCGTGACGGTCGACGGAGCGTTGCCAGAAGGTGTGACCGCTAAAGACGTGATCCTCGCGATCATTGGTGAGATCGGTACGGGCGGCGGCATCGGTCATGTCATCGAATATCGCGGCTCGACCATTCGCGCGTTAAGCATGGAAGGTCGCATGACGGTCTGCAACATGAGCATCGAGGCGGGCGCCAAAGCAGGTCTCATCGCCCCCGACGACGTCACATTCGCGTATCTCAAGGGTCGCGCCAACGCCCCCACCGGCGCCGATTGGGATGCAGCAGTTGCCGACTGGCGAACGCTAACTACCGACGACGACGCTGTGTGGGACAAGGAGGTCTTCATCGATGCATCCAAGCTGAAGCCACAGGTCACATGGGGCACCAACCCTGGTCAGGTGCTCTCGATCGACGACTCCATTCCCTCGCCCGATCACTACACCGACCCGACAGCACGCGAGACAGTGACACGTGCCCTCGAGTACATGGGACTCACGCCCGGCACGCCGATTCGCGAGATCACCGTCGACACCGTGTTCATCGGCAGTTGCACGAACAGCCGCATCGAGGACCTTCGCGCTGCGGCTGGTGTGATGCGCGGGCACACGGTCACGGTGAAGCGCGTCATGGTGGTACCGGGAAGTCACGCAGTGAAAGCACAGGCCGAGGCGGAAGGCTTACCCGCCATCTTCATCGCCGCGGGCGCTGACTGGCGAGAGCCCGGCTGCAGCATGTGTCTCGCGATGAACCCCGACAAGCTCGCCGTCGGCGAACGCTCGGCAAGTACCAGCAACCGTAACTTCGAGGGGCGCCAAGGTCGCGGCGGTCGCACACACCTGGTGTCGCCACAAATCGCCGCGGCCACAGCAATCCTTGGCCACTTCGCTACACCCGCCGATCTCGAGAAGGCAGCACAGTCATGAAGGCAGTACGAGTGATCACCGGAACCGGCGTGCCCCTCAAGCGCAGCGACGTTGACACCGATCAAATCATCCCCGCCGATTGGTTGAAGCGCGTGGAGCGCACGGGATTCGAAAAGGGCCTCTTCAGCACCTGGCGCGACGACCGCAACTTTGTGCTGAACGACGAGAAATATGCAAACGCAACAATCCTCGTCGCTGGCCCCAGCTTTGGGGTCGGCTCGTCACGCGAGCACGCGGTGTGGGCCATTCAGCAATACGGGTTCGACGCGGTCATTGCGCCGAGCTTCAGCGACATCTTCCGCAACAACTGCACCAAGAACGGGCTCGCACCCGTGGTGTTGTCGGCCGAAGCCGTCACTCGCATCTGGGATGCCATCGAAGCCGACCACACGGTAGAGATCACCATCGACATGGAGCGTTTGCTCGTAGAGATTCCATCGATTGGATTCGAGGAGAGCTTCGAGATGGAGGCACAGAACCAGTACCGCTTCCTGAACGGTCTCGACGACGTCGGCATCACGATGACGCATACCGACGACATCGATTCGTACGAAGCCAACCGCCCAGCCTGGTTGCGGTAACAGCGTTACGCCGGCGACTGTTACATCGGCGGGCTACACCAGCGAGTCGAACTCGTGCAGGTTGCGCAATTTCGGATTGTTCGAGAAGACCTCGGTGGGCTTGGTGAACGGCAGGCGCAGTGCCCGCTGCAGCACCGTGCACTGCACGTGCTGGTTGTACTCGGCCATCGTGACGGCCCAGCCGTCCTTGCCGGCGCGAGCGGTGCGTCCGCTGCGATGCAGATAGGCCTTGCCGTCGACAGCGGGCTCGTAATGAATGACCGCTCCAATGTCGTCGATATCGATGCCGCGAGCGGCGACATCGGTGGCAACGAGCACTGAGATCTCGCCCGTCGTGAAACGCTTCAGCGCCTTCTCACGCGATGGTTGCGGAAGATCACCGTGAATCGCCATAGCGCGCACGCCGAGATCTTGAAGGGCTTCTGTTGCGCGATCGCACGTGCGTTTCGTTGCGCAGAACACGATCACCCGCTCGAACGAACTGGCGATGGTGGCGACCACTTTGTCTTTGTCCATCCGATGCACCGCGAGAAACAGGTGATACATCGTGCCCACCGTGTCAGTTGGCGCATCGATCGACACCTCGATGGGATCCTTGAGGTAACGACGCACGAGATGGCCAACATCGCCATCGAGGGTTGCCGAGAACAGCATGGTTTGGTGTTCGCCGGTGATCTTGCGCAGGATCCACTCAACCTGCGGTGTGAAACCATCGTCGGCCATGCGGTCGGCTTCGTCGAGCACCAGTACCTCGATCTGATCAAGGTCGAGTTCGTTGTTCTTGAGAAGGTCGATGAGTCTCAATGGGGTGGCAACCACGACCTCGACACCGGCGTTGAGCACATCGATCTGACGATGCCGCGACGACCCGCCGTACACCGCGAGCACGCCGAAGCCGCAGGCCTTGGCGACCGGTTCGAGCACGTCGGCAACCTGCAGCGCCAACTCACGTGTTGGCACGAGGATGAGACCGCGGGGCTTGTTCGGTTGCGACTTACCACTGAGCCTGGCGAGCAACGGAACGCCGAACGCGAGCGTCTTGCCCGAGCCGGTACGCGCTCGGCCGCAGACGTCGGCACCCGTGAGAGCGACGGGGATCGCCTCGGTTTGGATGGCGAACGGCTGCGAAAATCCGGCGGCGGCGAGGCCGGCGTCGATGTCGGGAGGCACACCCAATGCGGCAAAACCGGTAGGCGTAAAGACGGGCGCAATGAGTTTGGGAGATTCGGGTTGCTCGAGGGCGTGATCGTCAGCTGGTTTATGAGGACGACTCCGCCGACCGCGAGCAGCGCCGAGATGGGCTGGAGAGTCAGGCATGTTGACATCAGGGTATCCACGTGCGCGCCACGAATGGCGCTTTCTCCAGGCCTACTCGGACACCTATTCTTTGCGACGTGAACAACGAGGACTCATCTGCAGGCGACCAGCGGCCGGCAACGACGGCAATTACCGCGGGTCGTTCGGCGAATGGCACGTCGCTCGCGCCGCCCCTGTGGGCATCGAGCACGTGGGTGTCGGCCGGACTCACCGATGCCCGTAAGCGCGCCACGGGTCGCAGATCCGGTGAGTTCTACAGTCGTTATGCCAACCCAACAGTTCGTTCGTTCGAAGAGGCGATTGCCGCGCTTGAGGGGGCCGAGGACGCCATCGCGTATTCGAGCGGGATGGGAGCGATCACCACCACGATCTTGGCCCTGTGCAGTTCAGGGAGCCACATTGTCGCCCAGCGACAGCTCTACGCAGGCACGCTTGCATTCCTGCAGGGTCCGTGCCGCCGGTTCGGCATCGACGTCACCTTCGTCAACGGCATCGAGCCGGGCGCGTTTGTCGCAGCGGTGCAACCGGGACGCACGATGATGATCCTCGCCGAGACACCCTCGAATCCCCTCTTGGAGTTGGTCGACCTCGATGAACTCGGCGCGATTCGCGGTCCGTTCACAGTGGTCGACTCCACCTTTGCAACGCCGCTTGGCCAACGCCCTCTCCAACATGGCATCGATCTCGTTATCCATTCGGCCACCAAAGGCATCGACGGTCACAACGACGCAACGCTCGGTGTGATCGCCGGCGAACGCGACCTCCTCGATGAGATCTGGGGCTACGGCGTGCTGCACGGTGCAACGCCGTCTCCCGCCGATGCGCTCAACGCGCTGCGCGGCGTGCGCACATTGGCTGTGCGCGTGGCGCATCAATCCGCGTCCGCACTGCATCTCGCGAAGGAGTTACAAGCCAATCCCGAGGTGACCGCGGTGCACTATCCCGGCCTACCTACTCATCCGCAGTACGACCTCGCGCAACGACAGATGGCCCACAATGGCACGGTGCTCGCGTTCGAAGTGTCTGGCGGCCAGGCAGCTGCGTCAACGTTGCTCGACCAAGTCAAGCTCGCGCGCGTTGCCACCTCTCTCGGTGGTCCCGAAACTTTGGTGTGTCATCCGGCAACGTCGACACACGCAAGCCTCACTGACGACGAACTCGCCAGCGCAGGCATCACACCGGGCCTGCTCCGTGTCTCGATCGGTCTTGAGGACGTCCACGACCTCGTCGCCGATTTCAACCAAGCGCTCGCGCCAGCATGACAACGGAACGGTCGGCATGACGCGTTTGGGTGTGCTGTGCCTGCACGGCCTCGGCGGCACGCCACACAGCGTCATGCCTCTCACCGCGGCAGTACACGCTGCCGGTTATCAGGTTGTCGCGCCGCACCTCGCGGGCCATGGCACGACGCCCGACGAGCTTCTCAACACCACCTGGAACGATTGGCTGCGCGAGGTGCTCATGGCCGCCGATGGCCTGTCGCACCGATGCGATGGCGTCGTCATCGTTGGTCAATCGATGGGGGCGACCCTCGCATTGCTCGCCGCACGCGAGCGCAACGACGTCCGCGGGGTCGCGGCCATCAATCCTGTTGTGCTGCCTCCCGATCCCGACGCCACTGAGCATCTCGAATACCTGATCGAACGTGGCCGCACGATGCAGCCCGCTGGCCCCCCCGATCTTCGTGACCCCAGCGCTCATGACAGCGCGTATCTCGAGTTGCCACTTCGTTCGATACTCGAGTTGGGCAAGGCCGCTGCACTCGCGCACGGAATCATGTCGACCCTTGACGTGGCGATGCTGATCGCATCGAGTGATCACGACAACGTTGTCGATCCAGCGAATGCCGATGCCCTCGCCGACGCCATGACTGTGGCGGGACATGGCCCAGTCACGCGATTGCATCTGGCAAACAGCGGTCACGTCGCTGCGCTCGACCTCGACCGCGATCTCCTGTGTCGCGAACTGTTGACTTGGTTAGCCAATCTGACCGACTCGTCAGCCGTTTCTGTCTGATGAATCAGTGAGTAGCGCCAGGACCGAGGGCTCGTTATCGTCTGCATTCCTGTGCCCGGAACAATCCGGCCAGAAAGGAAACCGATCACACCGATCCGACCGAAAGGCGTTCGCATGAACAATTTCGATGGCACTGCAACTGCAGGCCGTAAGGGCATCGCATACGACTGGCAGAGCCTCATCGCCGCCGATGGCGTTGCCGCGCTCGAAGCTCAACTCGCCGAACTGGTGCTGGAGTCCGCTGAATGACAGCCCGCCCCCAGCGGGTGCTGGTGCTCGGCTGTGGTTCTGTGGCGCAATGCGTCGTACCACTGCTGGTGCGTGATCTCGGAATCGAACCGAGCCGCATCACGATTGTCGATTTTGTCGACAACCGAGCCCGCGTCGCCGACGTCCTCGGGCTGGGGGTTCAGTATGAACAAGATCGGGTCACGCCCGACAATCTCGATTCGTTCCTGACTGAACGCGTCGGCAGTGGAGATCTGCTGCTCGACCTGGCATGGAACATCGACAATCCGGTGATCTTGCAGTGGTGTCGTGATCACAACGTGCGCTATCTCAACACCTCCGTCGAAGTGTGGGATCCGTACGACGACTTACAAACGACGCATCCCATCGATCGCACCCTGTACGCACGGCACATGCAGTTGCGGCGGATGATGGCGACGTGGGACGACAACAACGGCGCAACAGCGGTTGTTGAACACGGTGCCAATCCCGGCCTCGTCAGCCATTTCGTGAAGCAGGCATTGGGCGAGATCTGTACACGGCTTCTCGCCGACGGTTTGGCCGGCACCCGTGCGGCGGCCATCGAGACGGCGCTGACCGAGGGCCACTACAACGTGCTGGCTCATCTCAGCGGCACCAAAGTCGTGCACATCAGCGAGCGCGATACGCAGATCACCAACGTACCCAAAGAGTTCGGCGAGTTCGTCAACACCTGGTCCGTCGATGGGCTCTACGAAGAGGGCATTGCTCCGGCCGAGATGGGTTGGGGTACTCACGAACTGCGGCTTCCCACGAACGCCTACACCCACATTGGCGAGGGACCACGCAACCAGATCTGCCTCGCGCAACCAGGGCTGAATACCGTGGTGCGTTCGTGGGTTCCGTGCGGGCCGATTCATGGCATGGTCATCCGTCATGGTGAGGCGCTCACGATGAGCGATCACCTCACGGTGTGGGACGACTACGGCAATCCGCTGTATCGGCCGACGGTGCACTACGCGTATTGCCCGTCCGAGTCGGCAATTGCCAGTATCCACGAGCTCCGCCAAAACGATTGGCGGATGCCGAGCCGCCAGCGCATCCTCAATGACGAGATCACCAGTGGTCGGGATGAGTTGGGCGTGCTGTTGCTCGGTCACGACTACACCGGTTGGTGGACCGGCTCGCTGTTGTCGATCGAGGAGGCCCGAGCGATCCTGCCGGGCCAGAGTGCAACGACATTGCAGGTGGGTGGCAGCATCATCGCGGCCGTCAGTTGGATGATCGAAAACCCGATGGTGGGCCTGCGCGTGCCCGACGAACTGCCCTGGGAAGACGTGCTGACGGTGGCCCGCAAGTACCTCGGAACCCTGCACTCAGGACCGACCGACTGGACACCACTGCGCGATCGCCAAGATCTGTTTCCGATCTACGGCAACGAGAGCGACGGACTCAACCTCGCCGACCCATGGCAGTTCGAGAACTTTCTCGTCCGCTGACGTTCTTCCTCGCTTGCTCGGTATCGCTCACGTGCCCGCCGTGGACTTGACCGCGGCAACAGTTGCTGCGACAAGATCGACGGGCACGACGTAGGGCATATAAAACGCGACGCGGTCGGCGACGCCGTCGAAACGACGCACGAGTTGAGCTGCCACTGCATCGGGCGTACCGCACACCGCAACGGTGTGTAGCACGTCATCGTCGATCAAGGCGATCATGTCGAGCCACCGTCCCTGCTTTGAGAGTGTGTTGAGTTCGACGTGAAGATCTCCCCATCCGTGTGCGTCAAGCACGGGGCGATAACTCGGAGTGGATCCGTAGAACGAGAGCAACGCCTTCGTGCCGCCGACCGCGGACGCGTACTCGGCTTCGTCGCGTCCAACACAAACAATCGCCTGCGCGATCACAGCAATATCGGCACGTATTCGTCCGGCCGTGGCGAGACCTGCGGCCACATTCACCAACGTGTGTTCTGTGAAGAATCGCTCCGTGCTGAACGGCATGACGAGCAGGCCGTCAGCGACCTCTGCCGCCATACGCGTCATCACCGGTCCGAGCGCGCCAAGCAGCACCGGTGGTGGGCCGGCAGGGTTGGGGCCTGGATTGAACATGGGGGTCATCAGCGTGTGCCGGTAGTACTCGCCCTCGAAACGCAATCGCTCGCCGGTACCCCACGATTCGAAGATCGCCCGTATGGCCTGCACGAGTTCGCGCATGCGCGCGACCGCGGGATCGAAGGCGACACCAAAGCGCTTCTCGATTTGCGGTTTGATCTGCGAACCGAGTCCGAGCATGAATCGGCCACCGCTCAGCAGTTGCAGGTCATTGGCGAGGTATGCCAACTGCATTGGGTTACGAGGTAGGGCGATTGCGACGTTGGTGTAGAGATCGACGCGTGTACCGGGCGCAGCCAGCGTGAGCGGAACGAACCCGTCGTGTGGACCCTCGAAACTGAACACGCCGTCAATGCCGGCTTCCGCGAGTTGATCCGCTTCAAGGGCAGCATCTGCAAAGGAACGAAGTTGCGTGTCGAGCTTCAGCGATGGCATTGGCCCGACCGTAGTAGACGTAGTCTGCGCGGATTCTCACCAATCTCTTACGGCGTTCACAGGAGGTCCGAAAGTCGGCGAAGCAAAATTCGACTATGTCAACGCGCACAAGGGCGTGCTCGTCGCGCCAGCGCATGCCTCGGTGTAGCGGCTGGAGGGCAGAACCGTGGTGCTGGTACCTGCTTGGTGCAACGATGCCGGGAACCCCCTTGGGGAAGAAGCTGCCTGTTGCGCGAAGCGGTGATCGTGTTAGTGTGAACGGCGATGACACGACTGATCGGCCTCCTTCTTACATAAGGCGAACGCCCCATCTTGCGTTCGCCCCACCCCTTGCGCCCTGGCGCAAGGGGTTCTTGTTTTTTCCGTCCCAGTTGTTCATTCCAGTTACAGCACACCATCAGGAGCACACCATGCCACCGCCGAACGTCACCCCAAAGAAGATGCCCTTCGAGAAGTATCAACCGTGGCTCCCACTCGTGCTCGCCGATCGCACGTGGCCAAACGCACGCGTCGAAAAGGCACCGCTGTGGTGCAGCGTCGATCTACGCGACGGCAACCAAGCGCTCATCGATCCAATGGACCCTGAGCGCAAGCGACGGATGTTCGATGCCTTGGTGAAGATGGGTTTTAAGGAGATCGAGGTCGGCTTCCCCGCAGCGAGCCAACCCGACTTTGATTTCGTGCGCCAACTGATTGAGGAAGACCTCATCCCCGACGACGTCACGATTCAGGTATTGGTGCAATGTCGCCAAGAGTTGCTCGAGCGCACATACGAGAGCCTGCAGGGCACCCGCAAGGCGATCGTCCACTTCTACAACAGCACGAACCCGTTGCAACGCGAGGTGGTCTTCAACCTCGACAAGAGCGGCATCATCGACATCGCCGTCAACGCAGCCAAGATGGCACGCAAGCTTGAGCAGACGATGGGCGACAGCGAGATTCGCTACGAATATTCGCCTGAGAGCTTCACGCTCACCGAGCCGCAATATGCGCTCGACATCTGCCACGCGGTGATGGAGGTGATTGAGCCCACGCCCGAGCGCCCGATCATCTTCAACCTGCCCGCCACAGTGGAGTGCTACACAGCCAACGTCTATGGCGATGTCATCGAATGGTTCGGACGAAATGTGCGCAACCGTTCGAGCGTCGTGATCAGCCTGCATCCACATAACGATCGTGGCACTGGTGTGGCCGCAGCCGAGTTCGGTGTGATGGCAGGTGCCGACCGTGTAGAAGGCACGTTGTTCGGCAATGGCGAGCGCACCGGCAACGTCGACATCGTCAACCTCGCCATGAACCTGTTCGCGCTGGGGGTCGATCCCGAACTCGACATCAGCGACATCGATGCGCTCCGCCGCGTTGCCGAATACTGCAACCGCTTGTCGGTACATCCACGGCATGCCTACGTCGGCGATCTCGTGTACACGTCGTTCTCGGGCAGTCACCAGGACGCGATCAAGAAGGGCTTCGATGTCCTGTACGCGAAGGCGGCGGCGAAGGGCGACAAGCCCGACGACTATGAGACGTGGGGGGTGCCGTATCTGCCGATCGACCCTAAGCACGTTGGTCGCACATACGAAGCGGTCATTCGCGTAAACAGCCAGAGTGGCAAGGGTGGCGTGGCGTACATGATGAAGACGGAACACGGCTTCGACCTACCGCGACGACTCCAGGTGGAGTTCTCCAAGACCATCCAACACATCACCGAGGATTCCGGTACCGAGATAAGTCCCGGAATCATGTGGGATGCATTCCAAGCCGAGTATCTATCGGAGAAGCCAGCGATTCAGCTCGATAGTCACGAGCTTCGATCGACAAGCGAGGGTAAGCGTTCGGAAGTCACCGCGCAGCTCATCGTCGACGGCGCCCACGTCACTATTCAGGGCCATGGCAACGGCCCGATCGACGCGTTCGTGCACGCACTTCGCGACGGACTCGATGTCGCCATCGACGTTGTTGACTATGCCGAGCACGCGATGGGTTCGGGTTCAGAAGCAACGGCAGTGGCCTACGTAGAGACCAAGGACGCCAACGGTCAGGTGCGTTGGGGCATCGGTACCGACCCGAGCATCATCACCGCGTCGTTTAATGCCGTCGTGTCCGCTGTGCTTCGACAGCGCGCGTAGGCTCTGGCGCATGGGTCGATTCATCAAGAAGCTACTGATCCTGGGTGCCATCGGGATCAGTCTCGTAGCGGTCGCACGCGTCTTGAAGCGCCGCCACGACGAGTCGATGCCTGGCGCTTCCAATCCTGGCGCTTCCACGTCACCACAGTGGCCGGTCATCCCGGCTCCGGCGAGCGGCTGGTTACCGCCACTTGAGGGTGGCTGCCCCGAGGGTTTCGCCATCAAGGTCAACACCACGAGCGGCATCTACCATGTGCCCGACGGCCGCTCGTATCAGCGCACCGTTGCCCAACGCTGTTACGCCACTGCTGAAGCAGCCGAGCGCGACGGCTACCGTCGAGCCAAGGCGTAACAGAACGGCATAACGGCGCGGGCAAACAACACGCCCAACAACACGCCCAACAAACGAGTATTCGAACACTTCGCAAGGAGCAACCATGATTGTCAAAGTTGATTACGACGTCTGCGCATCTACCGGTGCCTGCATGCAATCGTGCCCCGAAGTGTTCGAGGTTCGAAGCGATGGCTACCTGTACCTTCTGTCTGACGAGCCGAGCGAAGAACTGCGCGACAAAGTAACGCTCGCCGCAGATCTGTGCCCCACGGGCGCGATCAGTATCGAAGGCTGATCGAGCGTCCGCGCTCGGGTCATGAGCTTTCATCTCAAGCTCGAACACGCGTGGAGTTCCACCGGCTCGATGCTCTGCGTCGGCCTCGATCCAGATCCGACGCGCCTGCCGACTCCGTTTCGTGGCGACGCACATGCCGTCGAACGTTTCTGCATCGCAATCGTCGATGCCACCGCACACGCAGCGTGTGCGTTCAAGCCCCAGATTGCCTACTTTGCCGCTTGCGGAGCCGAAGCACAGCTCGAACGAATCTGCGCGTACATCCGCGAGGCGTACCCGGATCACGTGCTCATTCTTGATGCCAAACGCGGTGACATCGGCCCCACGGCCGAGCAGTACGCCACAGAGGCATTCGTGCGTTACGGGGCCGACGCGGTGACGGTGAATCCGTATCTCGGCACCGATTCGGTTACACCGTTCTTGCGTCACGAGGGTAAGGGCACGATCGTGTTGTGTCGCACGAGCAACCCGGGCGGCGATGACTTCCAATCGCTCATTGTCGACGGCGATCCGCTGTACGTGCACGTTGCCCGCAAGGTTGCCAACGAATGGAGCCAGATCGGCGAATGTGCGTTGGTGGTTGGTGCCACCTATCCCGCCGAGATTGCGATCGCACGCAAGACCGTTGGCACGCTGCCGTTGCTGGTTCCAGGCGTCGGCGCTCAAGGCGGCGAGGTGATCGCCACCGTTCAGGCGGGCTCAACAACTGCGGGCTGCGGCCTGATCATCAACTCATCGCGAGCCATCCTGTACGCAAGCAGTGGCGACGATTTTGAGCAAGCCGCCGCACTGGTTGCCGTTGCCACTCGTGACGCCATCCGGGCCGTACCGTTGCGCTGACACCTCGGCCGATGTTCAGCCGTGCAATACGTCGACGGCGATGATGCCGGGCGCGCTACGCAACGAATCGACTACTGCACTCGACACGACATCTGTTGGCGCGATGAGCATGACCGCTGTGCCCGGCGTGATCGCACGGCCAACATCCATGTCGGCGATGTTGACGCCTGCATCACCGAGCAATGTTCCAACAACGCCGATCACGCCGGGTCGGTCGTCGTTTTTCACCATCAACATGTAGTCGGTGGGAGGAACGTCAAACGTGTGATCGTCGACGAGCACGATGCGTTGCTCGCTGCGACGACCAGTGAGCGTGCCCGACATGCTGTGACCGGCGCCGCGCAGGGTAATGAGGTTGACATAGTCGGCCGATGTCGTGCAGTTGACCTCGCGCACTTCGACGCCACGATCCTTGGCCAACTGCGGCGCGTTGACGTAGGTGACAGGTTCGTCGCTGACAGCGCCGAAGAAGCCCTTTATTGCCGCGAGCGTGAGGATGCGCGTGTCGTAACCCGCGATCTCACCTTCGGCACACACCTCGAGCGAGGCAGGCGATTGGCCCGCGAGCGAGGCGAACAAACGACCGAGCCGTTCGGCCAGCGGAAGAAAAGGACGCAAGGTTTCATTGGCCTCTGCGGCGTTGACATTGACGGCGAAGGGCACGAACTCGCCGGCAAGAGCAAGCTGCACCATGTCGGCGATCGTGTCGCCCGCTTTGTCCTGTGCCTCGCGAGTGCTGGCACCTAGGTGCGGGGTGACCACCACCGAGTCGAGTTCGAACAGTGGCGATTCAGTGAGCGGCTCTGAGGAGAATACGTCGAGCGCGGCGCCGGCAATCACACCATCTCGTATGGCGTCGGCGAGGGCGACCTCATCGACGATGCCGCCTCGGGCCACGTTGATGACACGCAACGTGGGCTTGGCCTTCAGCAGCAGATCGCGACCAACAAGCCCCGTGGTTTCCTTGTTTTTAGGAAGGTGAATCGTGACGAAGTCGGCCTCGCTGATGAGTTGATCGAGCGTGAGCAATTCAACACCCATTTGACGGGCGCGCTCGGCTGACACGAATGGGTCATAGGCCACCAGGCGCATACCAAAGGCCTTTGCGCGGTCGGCGACCAGCTTGCCGATGCGGCCGAGGCCGACGATGCCGAGCGTCTTGTCGGCCAGCTCGACACCTTCCCAACGCGTGCGCTCCCAACGGCCGGCCTTGAGCGCAGCATGGGCCTGGGGCACATTGCGAGCCTGCGCAAGCAGCAAAGCCATCGTGTGCTCAGCAGCGGAGATGATGTTCGACTGGGGGGCATTCACCACCATCACACCGCGACGTGTGGCCGCCTCGACGTCGACGTTGTCCAGGCCGATGCCCGCGCGTCCGACAACCACAAGTTCGGTTGCGGCTTCGAGTACCTCGGCTGTCACCTGGGTGGCGGAGCGAATGATCAGTGCGTGCGCACCAACGACATGGGTAAGAAGTTGCGAGAGATCGAGTTGGACCTCGACGTCGTGGCCGGCCGCACGAAGCCGCTCAAGGCCCCCATCGGCAATTTCCTCGGTCACAAGAATGCGAGACATGAACCCATCCTTATCTGCAAACCACTCCGACGCCCCACGAGATGAACGAATTGTCAGCGTCGTCTCGTCACGAGATGCGTTCGGGGAGAACACGGTGCGACCACTCGGCTAGCGTGGCGGCCTGTTAGCCCGCTCGTTGTGGAGGAGATTCCAATGCCAAACCCATTTCTGTCCGAAGAGTGGATGGTCGACGTCAGAGTCATCCGTGCTAAGTACGAGGGCCAGACCGGTCCGGTCGCGCAATCAATCCGCGTGAATCAGATCATCACCGGCGCACCATTCGGCGATGGCACCGTAAAGAGTTATATCGACACATCGTCGGGCAGCGTCGTCATGGAACTCGGCGAGCTCGACGCAGCCGATGTCACGGTGACCACCGACTACGACACGGCGCGCAAGATGTTCGTCGAAGGCGATCAGGCCGCCGCCATGCAAGCATTCATGAGCGGCAAGATCAAGGTGCAGGGCGACATGATGAAGATGATGGCGCTGCAGACTGCAATGCCCACCGACGATGCCACCAAGGCCATTGCCGAAGAGATCAAGGGCATTACCAGCTAGCGCGGCGTCGACTTCACGAACAGCGCCGCGGCTGCGGCCGCAACGGCTACGCCACATGCCACAAGGAACGCGGCGCGGTATGACGACGTCAACCCATCGGCTTCGCGCGCGGCCTGCACCGCGGTCATCACCACCGACCCAAGCACCGCACCCATCTGCGACGAGAGTTGCTGCATCGCGCCCGCCACACCGAGGTTCGCATCGTCGACCGCGTTTGCCACCAACGAGGTGAGCGCTGGGCTCGACACACCAATTCCGGCTCCCGACAGACCGAGCGCGAGCACCACGATCCAGATCGACGAGTGAGTTCCAACTCCGGCGAACACGAGCATCGACGCTGCGACACAACACGCACCAAAAGCTCCGGTAGTTCGTTCGCCGACGCGCAGAGTGACGTAGCCGGCCAAGGGAGCGATGATCGCGAACGTCAGTGGCCGCGCGATGACGACGTTGCCGATCTCAGTTTTTTGCAAGTTGAGCACGTTCTCGAGCAGGCGTGGAGCAAACAGAAATCCGCCCATGTAGGCGAAGTTGGCAAGACTCTGGCTCAGAATCGGCAATGCGATATTTCGTGTTCGAAGCCAATGCAACGGAAGCAGCGGTGCCTCTGCGCGACCCTCCACCCACACGAACAGACGAAGACCCAACGCACTCAACCCAAAGCAGGCAATGGTGCCAACACTCGTCCAGCCCCAGTGCGAACCTTGCGAGATTCCAGCAAGCAACGCTGTGGCACCGAGGGCCAGTGTGACCGAACCCGCTACGTCGAACTTCACGCGATTGCTGCGCTCGGTGTCGGGCAGCAGCCACAGGGCAACGATGGCGCCAACGAGACACAGCGGCGCTTGGACGACGAAGATGGCTCGCCAGCCAACCGACTCGACGAGCGCGGCACCGGCAACGACACCGATCACCGGCGCACCCGCATTCACAAAACTCCAGTAGCTGAGTGGCTTGACGCGCTCTTCCGGCGCGAACAATCGGTTGATGTAGGCCATCGTCGATGGCCCGGTGGCAGCACCCGCGGACGCACTCAGCGTTCGGAACACAATCATGGACAGCGCGTTCCAAGACAGCGCGGTGAGCACCGCAAAGACGCCTGCACCCAACAAGCCGCCGATGAAGACCCGCTTGTGTCCCCACAGATCTCCAGCTTTCCCATACGCGGGGCCGACGACTCCGAAGGCGAGCATCGGGCCGGTGATACACCAACTCATCGTTGCTTCGGTGCTGTGGAACTCCTTCGCGATGTCCTTCAGTGAGACAACGAGGATGGTGATCGTAAAGGCCACGGTGAAGAGACCCGACAACACAACGATGAGGAGAGCCCATCGACGATCGATACCGACCGTGTGGGCGATGCGCCGACGCAGCAGGATTGGCCACGCAACGACCGCAATCTCTTCGACCCCAGCACCGTCGACGCCGAGCGTGGCGCGCCCGGTACCCGATTGAAGTGTGCGGTCGCCCTCGGATTGGTCGCTCACGGGATCATTCGTGTGCAAGCGGCGCGAGAGCCGCGGCGAGCCCTTCGACGGTCCAGCGATCGCTCTGGTCGACCTTGTCGCCAAGCGCCCACGTGTTGACGCGTGTGACGTTGCCACCCTGCACCAAAAATGTCTCGCCGGTGAACGCGCAGTCAGCCGTCGACAGATAGGCAACCATGGGGGAAATGTTGGCGGGGTCCCACACGTCGAACGCGCCCTCCTTCGGAGCCATGATGTCGGGCAGACCGGGCGTTGCAAGGGTGAGCCGGGTGCGCGCGCCCGGCGCGATGCAATTGCTCTTGACGTTGTAGCGCACCAACTCTTTGGCGGCGATCTGGCTGAACGTGGCAATACCTGATTTCGCTGCGCCGTAGTTCGCTTGGCCGGGGTTACTGAACAGACCAGACGTCGAGGACGTGTGCACGAGGTTGCGCGGCTTGGAGATACCGGCCTTGAACTGCTCACGCCAGTAGGCGCCGGCCCAGCGAGTTGGCGCGAAATGCCCCTTGAGATGTACCGCGATGACCGCGTCCCATTCTTCTTCGGTCATGTTGACGAGCACGCGGTCACGAAGGATGCCTGCGTTATTGACCACGATGTCAAGATCACCGAAGGCTTCGATCGCGCTGTTGATGAGTCGCTGTGCACCCTGCCAATCGGCGACGTTGTCACCGTTCACAACGGCCTCACCACCCATCGCGCGGATCTCCGCGGCCACCTCTTGGGCGGGGGTGACATCGGTGCCCGAGCCGTCGTTGGCTCCACCGAGATCATTTACAACGACCTTGGCGCCCTCGGCCGCAAACAGCAACGCGTGCTCGCGACCAATACCCCGGCCTGCTCCAGTGATGATGGCTACGCGTCCGTCAAGTGTTCCCATGACATGCGACGCTAACGAACAACTGCCACTCGGGGCGAAACGGGCAGGGCACTCACATCACGAGGCAGGTCCAGGCAGGTCCAGGCAGCGCCGATCGGCGCACCGGTCAGTAATACGACAGATCGATTGCCGTGCCGCGCAGGATCTGCTGTCCGGCAACAACAGGAGCGCCTGCCGCCTTGATTGCGTAGAGGAAGCCGGCGGTATTGCCCTGCACTGCACCCAACTGCAGCCCCGCCGTGGTGAGCGCAGTCTGCACGGCCGCATAGTTCAGCCCTGTGAGATCGGGCATCGCCACGAGGTCGGGACCCTTGGAGAAAGCAACGGTGACCGCGCTACCGCGATCGAGTGGTGCTCCCTCGGCAACCGATTGCTGAACCACTTGACCGGCTGGCACATCGTTACTAAATACGTCGTCACCACGAACAATCGTAAGTTGAATGGCTGTTAACGCTGCCGTCGCAGCGGCCTCATCGAGACCAAGCAGCTTAGGAACGAGGCGCGGAGCGGGCCCCTTCGAAACCACCACCGCAACCACTGTTCCCTGCACCACTTCCATGCCAGCCACCAAGCTGGGTTGCGCTGGCACGCTCCACGACATGACGGTTCCTGGGGGAATCGCTTCATCAAATGCATCGGTGGCCACGGGCGCGCCGAGCTTGAGACCGGTCAACTTCGTGGTTGCCGCTTCGAGCGTCATACCGTTCAAATCCACAAGCTTGGGAAGGGTGGGGCCTTCGCTCACGACGAGCACGAACGTCTTACCTGCAGAAAGTCTGCTCCCCGCAACGGGGTCAGAACTGATGACGTTGCCGAGCGCCTGTTCATCATTGCGTTCGGTCTTGACTATGATCACCCAGCCGTTGTCAGCGATCTGGTTTTCGGCCACACCCTTTTCGACACCGATGAGGTCGGGCACTGCATACGTCTTGGTGACGATCATCCGGTACGCCACGAAGCCTCCGGCGATCAAGGCAAGCACGATCACCAAACTTGCCAGCAACCATGATCGACCCGAATGTTCAGGCTCAGTTCCCTGGTCATAGACGGGCACGTCTGGCGAACCCGCAACAAGCGGGGCCATCACTGATGTTTGGAGCACTCCCGCAGTGCCAGGTAATGGAGCGGGCAACGCAGCGGTCGTCGGCAGGACAGCCGCCGTCGCTGGTCGTTCGAGTGGTCGGGCCGCGGTGTGCCCGCCCTGATCGAGACCACTGTCGCCAGGTTCGTAAGCGACACGACGAACGGGCTCGGATGGTTCTAGCGGTCGGCGCATTCCGCCAGTCGTGTCAGCGAACAACGTGCTGCCCACCGTGGGAATAGGTGCCGGACGAGGCAATCGTTCAGCCGCCTGCATCAGCGCTCTGCCAAATTCGGCTGCCGTGAAGCGGTCCGCAGGAAGCGGCCGCCCCGCGCGCTCGAGGATCGACGCGAGGGGCCCAAAGTCGGCCGACACGGGCATGAGCTTGTCGATACGTGCGTTGAGAGTGGACACCGTCGAGTCGGAAGCGAACGGAATCTGACCGGTGACAGCCTCGACGAGTATCAGACAGAGGGAATAGACATCAGATGGTGGCCCGAGCGAACCGTCCTGCGGCGAGCATCCCTGCGCCTGCTCGGGCGAGGCGTAACGCGCCGCGTCGATACCTGCCGCGGACAAGTCGTCCCACGTCTGTTCGGCGCGTAGGCGCGAGATGCCGAGGTCAACAAGTCGCAGATGATGATCGTCACCGAACACCAAGGTTGCCGGGCGGAGATCGCGATGGATGATGCCGCGACGATGGATGTAATCGAGGCCCCGGCAGGCGTCGAGGCCAACCACGAGTGCCTGCGATGGTGACAGCAGCCGACCACGATCGAGAATGTCGCGCAGACTGCCACCGGTGAGATATTCGAGCACGAGGTATGGCCGCACGGCACCGTCGAAGTCGTCGATGCCCCAGTCATACACGGTGTTGATGTTGGGGTGGATGAGCGACGACGCCACCTGTGCCTCGGCACGAAAGCGCTGCTCGGCCATTGGAGTCACGGCCCAATCGGTGCTGAGAACCCGAACGGCGACGGGACGTTCCATCTGTTCGTCGATGGCGTCCATCACCAATCCGTCGCCGCCAGCGCCCCGACGTTGATGCAATCGGTACCGGCCGGCCAGGAGGAGGCCTGTGAGGGCATCGTTGGTCGCCATGAGCAATAAAACCTAGCGGCTGAGTCGGCCAAGTGGGTATCGGCCCACTCTGCGCAGCACTTCTTCGGACCAAAGGTGGCATTCGGCACCGCGAGGATCAGAATAGGGAGGTGAGACGCTTCAGCCCTGCAGCCAAACGAACCACCGCCGGCATCGCGGTGGGCATCGGCTTCGCGCTGGTCGTTCTTGGACTCAACGCGTCGGTCACCGGCCGCGATGCGCAGAACCTCCCCGCCCAAATCCAGAGCATCAATCCCGTAAGAAGCGCAGCTCAGGTGCAAATGCAAGAAAAGATCCAGGTCGATCTCATCGATGGCTATACCGGTGTTCTGGTGGTCAACAACATCGAGTTGCCCGTGGTGAGCCTCGATGCGCTCGCGCCTGCGTTGCCAGGACAGCAAGTGGAACTGCCGCTCACGGTCATTTTCGAGCCAGGCAACAACACGCTGTCGTTCCAACCGGCAAAGGGTGCGTTGATCGAGAAGTACAACACGGGGGTCAACACCGTGTTGGTGCGCTACTGGAAGATCCTCGACGGTCCGGGCGCGGCGCGGTCGTTCACATGGCAGTTCGACGTGATCTAACTGCGCGTTTCGCCAGGTAGGTCACCCGTTTCTAGGAGATATGCAAAACCTGCGTCGTCGAGGATGGGGATGTTCAGATCGGTTGCCTTGGCAAGCTTTGATGCACCGGGTTCGGCGCCCACCACTACCGCAAACGTCTTCGCGCTGACGGTGCCTGGACTCTTGCCGCCGCGTTCTTTGATCGCCAGCTCGGCTTGTTCTCGTGAGTAGCCGAGCAGGCTTCCGGTCACCACCACCGCTTTACCCGCAAGCACCTGCGCCTGACGGCTGACAACCACGTTGCCGAACTCGACGCCCGACGCGCGCAACTTCTCGATCAACATTTGATTCTCGGGCCTGGAGAACCAACTCACAATGGAGGCCGCAATCACGGTGCCGACACCATCGGTGGTGGCCAGATCGGCTTCGGATGCGTGCATGATCGCATCGAGCGTGCCAAAGGCGCGGCTGAGGCCATCGGCCGCCGACGGCCCCATGTGCTTCGCACCGAGGGCGGTCAGCAACTTTGGTAGTGGCCGGCTCTTCGACGCTTGAATTGCGGCCACCAATTTCTCGGCGCTGATCTGACCGAAACCTTCGAGCTGCAGGAGCTGATCGACCGTGAGCGCGTAGATGTCGGCGGCATCGCTCACCAACTTCGCGTCGCTGAGCTGAAACACGGTGCGTTCACCGAGGCCCTCGATATCCATCGCGCCGCGCGTCGCAAAGTAGATGATGCGCTGATCGCGTTGAAACGGGCACGCCGGCTCGACGCATCGCGTGTCGGATTCACCCTCGGGGCGTACCAATTGACTCGACAATGGACACGAGCACCGAGCGGGGAACTGCCACGGTGTGCTCTGCGCAGGTCGCAACGCAAGCACGGGTCCCACGACTTCAGGTATGACATCTCCGGCTTTACGCACAACCACCGTGTCGCCGGGTCGCACATCTTTTAGTCGGACTTGATCTTGGTTGTGCAGCGTGGCCATACCGACCGTGGACCCGCCGACAAATACGGGCTCAAGTACGGCGAACGGCGTAGCCCGGCCCGTACGACCAATGGAGACCATGATGTCGCGAAGCATCGTGGTGCGCTCTTCGGGCGGGAATTTGTAGGCGATCGCCCACCGCGGCGCCCGTGAGGTGAACCCGAGCCGATCGCGTTGGGCAAGGTCATCGACCTTCACCACGCATCCATCGATCTCATAGGCAAGGTCGTGGCGGTGTTGCTGCCAATGAGCGCAGAACTCGGCGACATCGGCGAGGCCAGCGACCGAGCGAATGTTGGGATTCACAGGAAACCCGAGCTCGCGGAGCAATTCCAAGGTGTTGTGATGTGAAGTGAAATCGGGGCCACCGACAACCTCGCCGAGTTGATAACTCCAAAAACTGAGCTCACGACTCGCTGTAATGCTGGGGTCCTTCTGACGCAAACTGCCGGCCGCGGAGTTGCGTGGATTGACGAACAACTTCTCACCGGCCGCCAGGGCACGTTGGTTCATCGCTTCGAAGCTGGCCAACGGCATGTAGATCTCGCCGCGCACCTCGAGCACATCGGGAACCTGTGCCACCACGAGCCGACGAGGAATGGCTGCGACGGTGCGCACGTTGGCCGTGACGTCTTCACCAACACGACCGTCGCCGCGTGTGGCGGCTTGCACGAGCACGCCGCGCTCATAGCGCAAGCTCACTGCCAAGCCATCGATCTTCAGCTCGCACACAAACCGAATGGCTTCACCCGCAAGACCACGCGAGACACGATCGCCCCAAGCGTTCAATTCATCGACACTCATCGCATTGTCAAGGCTGGTCATCGGCACGCGATGCGTGACCGGTGCAAACGTTGCCGAACTGATGCCACCGACCTGACGTGTTGGTGAATCGTCGGTCGCCGTCTCGGGATATTGCTGTTCGAGTGCCAACAACTCACGCATCAGTTGGTCGAACTCGGCGTCGCTGACGAGTGGATCATCGAGCTCGTAGTACCGCTGGCTGTGGAGCGCCAGCTGCTCTCGCAGTTCGCCAATGCGCGCATTGATATCAGGAGGGGCAGCCACAACAGAACCCTACAGAAAGGGTGTTACGCACCGAACGCGAAACGGGTGGCGGCGGCCTGGTCGCGCACCCGGCGCGACAGCTCAGCCGTAATGCGCAGCACGCGCTCGGCAACATCGTTGCTGTGCATACCCAGACCGCACTCGGGTGTGATCAGGCTTTGCTGACGTAAGAGCGACGGATCGCAGCCGCGCTGCACCAGTTGGCACCACAACGCACACAACTGCTTCCACGGTCGCTCAGCCGACACAGGAACCGGGCCTTCGGTGGGCACAGCGCCCCAAGCAATCCAGCCGCCGCTTTCGAGAAAGCGATGGAGGTACCCGGCGCTTTCAACAAGGCCCGTATGCACCGGCAACGACAGCAGGCGGGGACCCGCCGCGATGAGCGAGGCCAGATCGGCCTGCGCGCACGCGTGCACGCCCGCAACCGCGACGGGTTCGATGACGGCGAGGGCACCCGACAACACATCGACAGCGACGTCTGGAGCCAACGCAAAACCAGGTTCCGTCACCACCCCAAAGTCGGGTTCATCAAGCACAACAATTTGCTCACAGAGCGGCAGAGCGCTCGCTACCGCGTCGAGAAGGTGCTGCACGTGTGCCCGTACGGCGCGCACGGCAACATCGAACGCGGTGCTGGCAGGAACGCCCGCGCGTTGCAGCGCAAGACCGAGCGTGATGGGACCAACGAATTGCCATTTCACCGGGCCACTGAAACCTGCCGCCTCAGTCAGAAATTCGCGAAAACCGCCGTACGCGTCATGTTCGAGATCGGTGCGTACTGATGAGAACGGGTCGATGCGGTCGACATCGATTGCAAGCGAACCGTATTGGCCAACCGTGACGCCGCTGAGACCAACAAGGGCCTGCGCGACCATGCTCTCGGCAGGCGAACGCTTGGGCAGCGTAGGGATAGTGACGATGTCAGTTGCCGACAAGCTGAGCGCAACCGCATGCGCAACAGATCGGTGGGGCAGGCTGCCGATGGCCATCGACATGCCACCGTGCACCCTGGTGGACGCGCAACCCGCAGCGGCGAGGCGACGTGGTGCAAGTTCAGATGGCATCGCGACTCCTTTCCGAGCAGGGGCGTGGGCAGTGGCTTCAACAGTTATCGTGACACAGCGGTGTTACATAAAGCCGAACCGTTCGTGCGCTGATACTCCTCCAACGATGCCGAGTCGAGCCCTACCTATGCAAACTCAACGGTGTGGACGCAACACACGCTCATGTGGTAACCCACGATGACTCGTCGCCTCGATCCGACACTGTGGATGCTGCGGGCAATTTGGATGGTTCAGCCGCTTGCGTTCGTTCCCGTGTTCCGCGATGCCTGTGCAACGCTGGCGGGTGCGGGTCGCATGTTCGTGGCCATGGTTGCGTGGGGCGTGTGGGCCGTCGTACTGCTCGCCACACTCGTGCCGAGCACGGTCAGCGTCACCATCGGCCGCATGGTCGCGCCAACGCTCATGGTCGTCACCCTCATCTGCGCGGTTGTCGGCATTTCCGGGTGGAAAGTTGCTGCTGGTCTTGGTGCCTCGATCATCGCGATGCTTGCCTGGTTCAGCGGTGAAGTAGGCGTAGCGCTGGCCCAAGGTTCGGCTTACGGTTCCGAACAACGCTTTCCACTCAAGCCGCCAGTGCCGTTGTTGGTGCCGATGCTGATCTCGTGGTTGATGACCGCCGCCGCCTCCATCTCGGCCGTGGTGCTACTCGCGAATCGACTGTGGGTAGTGGGCGGACTATGCCTGCTCATCGCGGTAGCCGCGGCCACCTTCGTCGGCCCACGATTCCATCAGTTGGCGCGCCGCTGGTTCGTGGTGGTGCCCGCCGGCGTCGTGGTGCACGACCCGATGATGCTCACTGAGAACGCGTTGTTCCGTTCGACGCAACTAGCCGCGCTGCACCTCGCCCCGTCAGATACAGAGGCTGCCGACCTCACGGGGGGCACCGCTGGCGTCGCCGTGGAGATCGTGCTGCATCAGATGGACACGATCGTCAGGACCGGCACTCGCGCTGACCCCGCAGGCACGGCGCTACACGTCTTGAGTGTGCTGGTGAGCCCCACTCGTCCCGGCAAAGCACTACGCGCTGCCGCAGCGCGCCGCCTGCCGGTCGGCTGACGAACGAGCGCACCTGAAATCCCGAACTGGCAGTCGCCGAGCGCCCTTTCGGGCACGTTGCAACTGCCAAGTTGGCCCGACGAGCAGCTACGAACAGATGCCGCCGCCCAGGACAAATCGGTCGGTGGGGTCATACAACACCATGCTCTGCCCTGGCGAAATTCTCCGCTGCGGTTCAGCCCAACGCACTTTTACCGTGGTGCCATCGGCATCGACCTCGACTGTCGCTGATCTCGGCACGCCGTGCGCACTGCATTGCACCAGAACCGTCTCGAATCGCAACGCGTGCTCGGCCGAATGCACCCACGTCATGTTGTGCACGGTGTGCCCAGACGTGAGCAGATCAGCTTCATCACCAACGGTGACAACACCGTGCGCGTGATCGATGTCGACCACGAATCGCTTCGGCCCACCGCCGGCAAGTCCGAGCCCACGGCGTTGGCCGAGCGTGACCATTTCGATTGAGGGCACGGCGCCCACGGTGGTACCAGCGGCATCAATCACTGTTGCCGACCGAAATGGAATCCGGGTACCGAGGAACGTGCTGCGACCACCGGTGCTGGTGATGAAACACACGTCCTGACTATCGGGCTTTGAGGCGGTGCGCAGACCAAGCCGCGCTGCGTGCGTGCGAACCTGCTGTTTGGTCATCGAGCCAACCGGAAACATCGTGCGCGACAACTCATGCTGATCGATCATGTGCACCACATAGCTCTGGTCCTTGTCGCGATCAAAGCCGCGTTCAAGCTCGAACCGGGCGACGTCGACATCGTGACGCACGCCACCATCAGTTGACGGTGTCACCCGCGCATGATGGCCCGTGGCCACAGCATCGAAGCCCAGCAGCATCGCGCGCTCGCTCAACCGCGCGAACTTCACATGGCGGTTGCATTCGATGCACGGGTTTGGCGTGATGCCAGTCGTATGCGCAAGCACGTAGGGATTCACTACGTGCTCGTTGAAGTCGTCGCTGAAATTGAAAACGAGATGGTCGATACCGAGCTGCTGCGCAACGCGGCGCGCGTCGTCGACGTCGGAGACACTGCAGCAACCGGTGTCGCTCTCGCCACCCCACAACCGCATCGTGACACCCACAACCTCGTGACCCTGCTCAACCAACAGTGCCGCAGCGACGGAGGAATCGACCCCACCACTCATCGCGATCATCACCTTCATCGCGTTGCCCCGCGCAAGCGGCGCACGGCAGCAACGAGCACGCTCAATGTGCGGTCGATGTCGGCATGAGTGGTGGTGCGGCCAAGGCTCATCCGCAATGCGCCCAAAGAGAACCTTTTCTCGACGCCCATGGCGGCAAGCACGTGCGAAGGTTCCATCGCCCCGCTCGCGCATGCCGATGCGGCTGACGCGCACACATTGGCTTCGTCGAGCAAGTACAGCAGGGCTTCGCTCTCGATGTCGGCGATGCAGATGTGCGCCGACCCGGCAATTTTGGCGTCGCGCGGCACCGTCTCGATCACATCAGGCAACTCGGCGAGCAAGGTGTCGATGAGCCGGTCGCGCAGACCGGCGATGCGGGCGACTTCGCTCGCGCGCTCGTTGTCGACAAGGCGCAGCGCCTCGGCCATTGCAACGATGCCGGCAACGTTGTGCGTACCGCTTCGCCGATCGCGTTCTTGTCCGCCGCCCTGCAGCAACGGTTCGAGCACGGTGCCCTGGCGCACGATGAGCGCTCCGACACCCTTGGGCCCGCCAAATTTGTGGGCAGACAATGCCAGAAGGTGCACGTGAGTGAACACCTCTCGAAGGTCGAGCCAACACGCAGCCTGGATCGCGTCCGTGTGCAACAGAGCATTCGGCGCGATCTCGCGCATGGCGGCAGCGACATCGGCGAGCGGGCTGATGGAGCCGACCTCGTTGTTGACTGCCATGACCGACACCAGCGACACGGGTGAGACATCGGCTGCGAGCGATGACCCGAGCGCGTCAAGGTCGATGCGGCCCGCTGCATCGACGGGCACGACCCGACCGCCGCCGTGCAGAACAGCGTGCAACACGGCGTGATGCTCCGCTGCCGAGCACACCGCCACGCCGCCGTGTCGGCTCTGTACACCAACAATCGCGGCGTTGTCAGCCTCGGTGCCACAACCAGTGAACACGACCTCGCCCGGCTCGCAGCCAACAACCTCGGCAACAACATCGCGGGCTTCATCGACCGCTTGACGCACCGAACGCGCAAAGCGGTGCGAACCGCTGGGATTGGCGAAACGCTCGGTCAGGAATGGCAGCATTGCTTCGACAGCCTCAACACGCATCGGCGTGGTGGCGGCATGATCGAGATAGGTGAGCGTGTCTGGTGCGTTCACCCCGATGAGGGTACAGGTGCATATGGCCGGAATCGACGAGTCGGTGAGCACCTGGCAGTACCGTGGCGTCGATGCAGGGCTATGACAACAGCAGCTACGGCGATGCGTTCGCCGATGTGTACGACGAATGGTATGGCGGCATCAGCGACGTCGATGCCACGGTGACCGCGTTGGCTGGATTGGCTGCGTTGTCGAGGGTGTCGGCTCGTGCGGGCGAACTCCCGATCGTCGAGCTCGGTGTGGGTACCGGACGGCTCGCAGTGCCGCTCGCACAACGCGTGCCGAGTGCTCAAGTCATTGGCATCGATTCGAGCGCAGCCATGCTCGCGCAGCTCGTGTCCAAGAACGCCGAGCATCAGGTGCACACCATCCTCGGCGACATGGTGGACGATCTGCCGTCCGGCCCGCTCGGGATGGTGTTCATTGCGTTCAATACATTTTTCAATCTGGGTTCCGAAGTACGACAACGCGAATGCATGCGCGCCGTCGCGCTGCGCCTCAGCCCGCACGGATGCTTCGTTATTGAGGCCCTTGTGCCGGAGGAACCCCCACGCACTGGCAGTCTCGTCGAGGTGAAGTCGATGGCCAGCGATCGCGTGGTGTTGAGCGCGGCCCGGTACAACGGCGTGGATCAAACAGCCGAAGGTCAGTTCATCGAGTTCACAGAATCGGGCGGGGTACGCCTGCGCCCGTGGAGCATTCGTTACGCCTCGCCGGGCGAACTCGACGAGATGGCCGTTGAGGCTGGATTCGTCCTCCGTGAACGGTGGGAGTCATTCGACGGCGAGCTGTTCACCGACGCCAGCGCCCGCCACGTGAGCGTGTACGCGCTGACAGAGACTGAAGCACCCGCGACCCGACACGTGACCTGACAAATGCTCTGACACATGACCTGACACATGACCTGACACGTGACCTGACACGTGACCTGCAACGTGTGACGTACAACCGGATCCAGATTTAAGTGCGTCTGATCCGCCTCTTGACGGCCACTCCGTCGTATCCTTTTTTACAAGATGTCTCAAATGCGTTTGAATCCTCTCACCGGGCGTTGGGTCACCATCGTGGCCGACCGTGCGGAGCGCCCAACCGACTTTGCCCCTCGTGTGTTCGAGGTCGAGGCCGATCCAAGTCGGCCGTGTCCGTTCTGCCCTGGCAACGAAGAAGCAACGCTGCCTGCGCTTGAACAGGTGGATGAAGGCGGCTCGTGGCACCTACGCGTTGTGCCCAACTTGTTCCCGGCCTTCTATGGCGACGAGCCGTTCGCCGTGCACCATCTTGGTCCCGTTCACGTGATGGCTGAGGCAAGTGGCATCCACGAGATCTTCGTCTATACGCCCGATCACAATGGCGGTATCCACCTCGGCGACGACAACAAGACCGCAGAAACGATGCAGGCACTCAAGCGTCGCCTGGTCGATCACGCGAAAACACCGAACATTCGCTACACGCAAGCCATCGTGAATCACGGTCGCGAAGCCGGCGCCTCGCTGTCGCATCCTCATGGTCAGTTGCTCGGATTGCCGTTCGTCCCAGGCGAGATCCTCGAAGAAGAGCGTGCCTTTGCCCGATTCGAGAGCGCCTGCATTCTGTGCGCCACCATCGAGGCCGAACTCACCGACGGCAAGCGGATCGTGTTCGCGAACGACGATGTCGTGTGCCTGTGCCCCTACTGGAGTGGCAGCCCCTATGAGCTGCTCATCATTCCGCGCCAGCACGATCTACACCTCCAAGATGCGAGCGATACCTCGTTGGCGGCCGTCGGGCGGGCCATCCGCGATGCGTTGCTCAATCTGCGTGAGGCCTTCGGCGACGTTGCCTACAATCTTGTGTTCCATACCGCGCCACATCAGCACACCGGCGAGTACCACTGGCATGTTCACCTATGGCCCAAGCTCGTCAGCACTGCAGGTTTCGAGCGCGGCACGGGTGTGCTCATCAACATCGTGCCGCCCGAGAACGCGGCCGAGAAGCTACGCCGTGTTGCCATCAACATCTAGACCGCACCCTTTGGGGTGGTCTCAATGAGCCGTATTGCAGTGAGCATCGAGATCGACGCCGACACTGAACGTGTGTGGCAGATCGTTGAGCCCGTTGAAAATCATGTCGACTGGATGCACGACGCCGTGGCGATTCACTTTCTCAGCGATCAAACGCGCGGTGTCGGCACTGCATTCTTGTGTGACACCAAGGTCGGTCCCATCAAGCTCGTCGACCGCATGGAGATCACCGAATGGAACGTCGGCGAGACGATGGGCGTTCGCCACACTGGCATGGTGACCGGCACCGGAGTATTCACGCTTACTCCAATCGATCTGGGTCGACGCACGCGATTCTCATGGACGGAGAACCTGAAGTTCCCTTGGTGGTTGGGCGGCGCGATTGGCTCTTCCATCGGTGGATGGCTCGTGATGAAGCCCATCTGGCGCCGCAACCTCCGCGGTCTCAAACGACTCGTCGAAGGCTGACCACTCATACGTTGGCAGCCCCAGCAGGTGCTCGCTAGACCAGACGCACCAACGCGCTGACGGTGGCACCGATCACGATGATTGCGATCACCGGCGCCTTGCGCCACGCCGCAACCACTGCTGCTGCCACGCCCGCCACGCGTGGCTCGATGGTGAGGTGTTGACCGGACGAGAACGTGTTCAGCATAATGATCGCCGAGATCAGCGCTGCGGGTATCAGCAACAGGCAGCGTTCGAGCGCCGCCGGCAGCGTGCGGTCGCCGACCACCACCAAACCGAGCACCTTGAAGCCATATGCCCCTGCGGCGAGAACCAACACCAACGTCCAGGTCATACGAAGTCCGTGTGCGTTGGGGTTTCGGATGCAACGGCATCGACGTCGTTACGCGGCACGCCGACGAGGATGCCGAGCGATGCGGCAAGGATCGGCAAGCCAATCGGCAGCAGCGGGATGGTGGCGAGACAGATACCGGCGCCGAGGATTGCAGCCATGCGCCCGCGTGCAGTGCGCAACTGGGGCCACACCATCGCGACGAACGCCGATGGAATCGCCGCGTCGAGACCGAACGTCTTTGGGTTGATTGCGGTTCCGGCCAAGGCACCGATGAGCGTGCCCAGGTTCCAGAACACGTACACCGAGATGCCGGTGATCCAGAAGGCTGCGCGTTGCGCGACGGGATCATCCTGAGCAGCGGCCATCGCCGTGGATTCGTCGATCGTGAGCTGTGCGGCCAACAGCCGGGTGGGGAGCCGACCGCTGAGTCGGCGCGAGTTGGCAAGACCGAACACGCCGTTTCGCGCGGCAAGCAGCAACGCGCCACCGAGCGCTGAACCAATCGAGCCGCCCCCGGCAATCACAGCAACAGCGCTGAACTGTGAGGCACCAGTGAACACCAACAACGACATCGCACATGCCTGGAAGACGGAGGCCCCCGCAGACACTGCGGCCACCCCGAATGAGATGGCGAACACGCCAACCGCGAAGCCCAACGTGATGCACGCGGAGATCACTGGCCGCAGCCTGGGATCACGAAGTGTGGACATCATCGCCGACATATTGGAGTGGTCAAGCTACCGGAGCGCCAAGCCACAGAACTGACAGCGCCGGAAGGTCGACCATGATCGATGCTGGCTGTCCCTGCCACGCGATATCGGTCGTTGCCGTCAGCGTCGCGTCGCCGCGGTACCCACTGCCGCCGTACCGCGCGGCATCGGTGTCGATCAGGAACGTCCACGCTCCTGCGTCGGGCACGCCGACGCGATAGCCGTTCCGCGGCGCTGGCGTCAGGTTGGCAACACACACGACAGTCCGCGCGATCGATGAGCCGACACCGCGACGAATGAATGCGTAGATCGAGTGGGCCGCATCGCTGGCGTCGAGCCACTGGAAGCTCGTTGGGTAGTTGTCATCGGCCCACACCGCTGGCCAGGCGTGTGCGGTGTGGTTCAAGTCGGCGACCAGATCACGGATTCCTCGATGCGGCGCATGGTCGTACAAATGCCATGGAAGGCCATCTGACTCGTTCCATTCAGACCATGGCGCGATCTCGCCGCCCATGAACAACAAAGGTGAGCCAGGCAGCGCCCACATCCATCCGTACAACGCGCGTAGGTTTGCAAAACGCTGCCAATCGTCGCCCGGCATCTTGCTGAGCAAGCTGCCCTTGCCATGCACAACTTCATCGTGACTTAGCGGCAGCACATACCGCTCGCCAAATGTGTAGAGCAGACCAAATGTGAGCTCGCTGTGATGCCACTGGCGATGGACGGGTTCGCGTTCGAAGTAGATGAGCGTGTCGTGCATCCAGCCCATGTTCCACTTGTGGGTGAAGCCCAACCCGCCCTCGTGCACCGGCTGGGTCACCTTCGGCCATGCTGTTGACTCCTCGGCGATCATCAACGCGCCAGGCACGTCATGCCCCACGATCGTGTTCACTTCCTGCAGCAACGCCATCGCGCCGAGGTTCTCGCGTCCGCCGTGGGCATTGGGTATCCACTCACCAGGCTGACGACTGTAGTCGAGATACAGCATCGACGCGACCGCATCGACGCGTAGGCCGTCGACGTGAAATTCCTGCAGCCAATACAACGCATTCGCAGTGAGGAAGTTGCGCACCTCATTGCGGTCGTAGTTGAAGACGAGGGTTCCCCAATCGGGATGCTCACCCTGGCGGGGATCGGCGTGTTCGTACAGCGCTGAGCCATCGAACTTTGCCAGACTCCATTCGTCTCGCGGAAAGTGTGCCGGCACCCAATCGACGATCACTCCAATGCCTCGCGCATGCATGATCTCCACGAATTCACGAAACTGATCGGGCGTGCCGTACCGAGCGGTCGGTGCGAAATATCCACTCACCTGATAGCCCCATGACCCACCAAAGGGATGCTCAGCCACGGGTAGCAGCTCGACATGAGTGAACCCGAGCGAGCACACATGATCGGCAATCTGATCGGCGAGATCGTGATAGGTGTCGACCCCGCCGCGCCACGATCCGAGATGCACCTCATACACGCGCAACGCCGAGTCAGGTTTGTTGCTTCGCGCCGCGATCCATTCCTGATCGCTCCACACATGCGCGCTCGGCGCGGCGATGACGCTTGCATTGTTCGGTGGACGCTGCGTTTGGCGCGCCATCGGATCAGCCTTCAGCACGGTATGACCCGATTGACTCACCACTGCAAACTTGTAGCAGTGGCCGACCAGCGCAGTTGAAACAACGGCACCCCAGATGCCACTCGATCCGATCGGCATCATCGCCGTACCGTCGCCCCAACCGTTCCAATCCCCCGACACATACACCTCGCGTGCGTTCGGTGCCCACAGGGTGAAGCGCGCCCCGCCACCGGAGTCGAGCACATGTGCGCCCAACAACTCCCACAGTCGGCGATGGCGGCCCTCGTTGAAGAGGTGAACGTCGAGCGGTCCGGGCCAACCGTCAGCCACCGGGAGATCGCCAACGCTCGTCACGAAGTCCGAGCGTACGCCAGTGGCCCAGCTACGGTCATTGTTCGTGCGTATCTTGATGCTGTCATGGGAGTACCCACCACTCGTCGTGGGAGGCATTGCGGCCCATGTCGATGGTCTTGCGAGGGCCATGGTGCGTAGCGGCCACGAGGTCGTTGTACTCAGCCTGCACACTGCCGAGGCACCCGACGACGCCGTTGTCGAAGGCGTGCGCATCCTGCGCGCCCAGATCGACTTGCCATGGTTACCCGACGACAACCTCGTCGCGCGTATGGCCTCGGCCAACCACCAGATCACCCAGCTCGCTGCGAAGCTCGGTCGTTGGCAGCCCGATGTCGTGCACGCTCACGATTGGCTCGTCGCGTGGGCGGGCGACACGATCGCGCATTTGTGGAATTGTCCACTCGTCGCAACGATTCATGCCACAGAACGTGGCCGACATGGCGGCCATGTGCCTCCGGGAATGCCTGCTGCGATCAACTCGATCGAGTGGTGGCTCACGTATCAGGCAACGGAAGTGATCTGCTGTTCGAAGTTCATGATCCGCGAAGTGGTGAGTGGATTCGAACTGCCAATCGACAAGGTGCACCTCGTGCCGAACGGCGTCGACCTCGCCGTGTGGGAAGCCCCGGCAACAGCCAAGTCGTTGACTCGCGAACCATTGGTAGTTGGTTGGGGACGCGTGCAGTACGAAAAGGGTTTTCAGGTTCTGGCGCGAGCTGTTGGCTCGCTGCGACATCGGGTGCCGGGCATTCGCTGTGTCATCGCCGGCCGTGGGTCGTATCTGCCAGAACTGCAATCGCAAATTGACGTCGAGGGTCTCTCCGACATCGTGCAGTTGGCTGGGTTCGTTCCCGACTCCGATTTGCGCGCCATGTTGCACCGCGCCGGCTGCGCGGTGATCCCGTCGTTGTACGAACCGTTCGGCATCGTGGCGCTCGAGGCCATGGCCGCAGGTGCCCCCACTGTGGTCGCGGCCACCGGTGGACTCGCCGAGATCGTCGATGGCACGGGTGCTGGGCTGCTGTTCGAGCCCGGCAATCACAACGAACTCGCCGACCGCATCGAGCAGATCTTCAACCTGCCCAAGCTGGCAGTCGACCTACAGGCCACGGCTGCGAAGCTGCTCGCCGAGCTCTACACCTGGGACGCGATCGCAGCAACAACGATCGGCGTCTACACATCGGCGTTTTCGTCGAAGGCGCGGGGCACTACTCTCGACTGACATGCGCAGCGTCCGACAGTTCCGGGTCGACCCCGCCGTACCCGAAGTGCT
>JANLPV010000072.1:0-11552 GCA_031367435.1 Actinomycetes bacterium
GCTGCTTCGACTCGAATGCGTTCCACAAACTTGGCTGGTGGCTCGCCCACTTCGGCGGCGAAGAGCCGCGTGAAATGACGCTCACTCATGTTGATCGCCGCAGCCAACGAACCAACCCGAAGGTCGGCTGCCGGGTTCGAGATCACAAGATCCTGCGCGGCACGTACTGCTTGCGTGTCTGCTGGCTTGCTCCACACTGGCGCGGCGAACTGTGATTGGCCGCCAGGCCTGCGCACGAACATCACCAGATGCCGGGCGACGCTCTGCGCAACATCGGCGCCGTGATCGTCTTGCACGAGTGCCAGCGCCAGATCGATGCCAGCGGTGACGCCCGCGGAGGTCCAGATATTGCCGTCGTTGATGAAGATCGGATCAGCGTCAATGTCGAGCGCGGGGTACGCGGTCGCGAGTTGCGCGGCGCGTGCCCAGTGAGTGGTGACACGCTTGCCGTCGAGCAATCCAGTGGCCGCACCGAGAAACGTGCCGCTGCACACTGTGGTGAAGCGCCGCGAACGTTGGCCGAGTTCGCGGAGCACCTGCACGAATTCGTCGTCCGCGCACGCGTCGTACACGCCGTACCCGCCGGGAATGAGCAGCGTGTCGATGGAGGTTGCCTCGCCAACGCTCGGGAAGGTAGTTGGCGCGAACAGCGTCATACCGCTTTCGCTTGCGATCGCGCCTGGCACCATCGCGCAGAGCAACAGCTCGTATGGAGCCGACGATCTCTCCATGTGTGCGAGCACACGATTCGCGCCGGCAAAAACCTCATGCGGCCCAACAACGTCAAGCGGTTGCAGACCTGGGTAACAGGCGATCACCACACGGTTCACGTCACGGCTTGGGACGACACGGTTCATGACGACATCGTCGTTGACACCGGATGTGGCGTCAATGACATATATCCCACGTTTTACGCCAAAGGGTGCCGCAACACATGTGGCTCCCTACGATGGTCGAAGCATTGACTGCGTTGAAAGGACCATCGTGGACGTACGCATCGGCGTCACCCAAGCCCCCCGTGAAATCAGTGTCGAGTTGGCCGACGACGTCGACCGCGCGGCAGTGAAGACCAAGGTCGAGGCCGCCCTGTCCGGTGCCGTCGACGTGCTGTGGCTCACGGATAAGAAGGGCCGAGACATCGGGGTGGCCTCGGCCAAGATCGCCTACATCGAGCTCGGCACCACCGATAGCGAGCGGCGCATCGGTTTCGGCGGCTGAGTGATGGCGGCGGATTGAGTCGTGCATCTCCTCAACCGCCAGCTGCTCTTCGTCACCGGTAAAGGTGGCGTCGGCAAGACAACAGTCGCGGCAGCAATCGCGCAACTCGCCGCACAGCAGGGTCGGCGCACACTCGTGTGCGAGATGGATGCCAAGGGCGCGCTCGCTGCCGCGTTCGACTGTTCACCGTTTCCGTATTCGCCCCGGCAGATCGATGCGAATCTGCACGGAATGGCGATGAACACAGAGGACTCATTGCGCGAGTACCTCAAGCTATTCGTGCGTATTCCGTTCGTTGGTCGCATTGGCCCGTTGGCGCGCACGTTCGATTTCGTTGCCGATGCTGCGCCGGGGGTCAAGGAGATACTCGCGATCGGCAAGTTGTGTTACGAAGTTCGTGAACGTCATTACGACCTCGTTGTGGTCGACGCCGAAGCAAGCGGGCACATCGTCAGCCAAATTGGCGCGCCGCGTGTCATCAGCGAACTCGTGCAGGTCGGCCTCGTGCGTGAACAGACCAAGTGGATGCTCGACATTCTCGAGGACCCTGCTATTACCGGCTTGGTCACTGTCACGACGCCCGAAGAGATGCCGGTGAACGAAACGATCGAACTGCTCGCGCGTGTACGCGAGCAAACCAAGGTCGACCTCGCCGGCATCATCGTGAATCGTGTTTTGCCCGCCCTGTTCGGCACGCGCGAGACACTGGTGTTCGACCAACTCTTCACGCCGGAGGCGCAAAAACTGCTCGTTGCCGCGGCCGGATCCAAGGTCACTGCCGTTCTTGATGCTGCACGAATGAACGAATCCCGCCGACGCGTTGGTTCGGGCCATCTCGAGCGGCTTCGCGATGAACTGCCTGCCGATACACAAATGCTCTATATCCCCGAGCTGTTCACGCGGGCCAACGGTCGGCGCGTCGTGAGCCAAGTCGTCGATGCGCTCGCCGAGGAACTCATCTGATGGCGACCAAACGCAAGGGCACAGATCCAGGCATCGCCGACCTTCTGGCGTCAAAAGAGATGGTGATTGTCTGCGGCAGTGGAGGTGTCGGCAAGACAACGATCGCTGCGTCACTCGCGGCCGAGGCCGCTGTGCATGTGGGCGGGCGCGTGCTCGTGCTCACCGTCGATCCCGCCCGGCGCCTCGCCAACGCCCTCGGGCTGCAAGCCTTTGGCAATACCGAGACGAAGATCTCTGTGGACGCATTTCGCGACGCCGGTGTGAAACCGCGCGGCGAGTTGTGGGCCGCGATGCTCGACACCAAAGCTGGTTGGGACGAGCTGATCAATCGACATGCGCCCGACGCAGCGCTGCGCGACACGGTGCTCGCTAATCCTCTCTACCAAAACATCACCGGGCGCTTCGTGCAGAGCCACGACTACATCGCGATGGAGCGCCTGCACGAGATTCATGCCACGGGCGTGTACGACCTCGTGATCATCGACACGCCGCCATCGCGGAACGCGCTCGACATTCTCGATGCGCCGGGACGGATGATGGAGTTCTTCGGCAGCCGGCTGCTGCGCTGGCTCACGGTGCCGTATCGCTCACGATTCTTTACTGCTGCGTCAAAGCCGTTCTATCAAGTAGCCGATCGGGTGCTTGGGTCGCGTTTCCTGCAAGACATCGCCGAATTCTTTGTGCTGTTCCAGACGATGGAGAAGGGTTTCATCGAACGCGCGAAGGAAGTCGAGCGGCTGCTCTCCGACCCGCGCACGAGCTTTCTCGTGGTGTCCACTCTCGAAGCCGCGCCCTCGCATGAGGCCGCGTTCTTAGCCACCGCGCTACGCGATCGTCAATTACCTCTCGGGGGAATTGTCATCAACAGATCGATGCCGTCGGTGCTGCGTCAGCCCGCCGTCGACAAGGCCGCAATCCAGCTCCGCGCCGCGGCCCAAACCGGAACTCTTGCCGACGATCTCGCCGCCGCGCTGTCAGCTGAGCCAGCGATCGTGCGTGGTGTGCTCAGCGAAATCGCCGACCGTTTCCACGACATCGCGATGGTGGCCGCCCGCGAGGCCGAACGCCGCAGTGAACTCGAGCGGCTTGGGCCGTTCACGGTGACAGCACCCTCACTCGATCACGACATCAATGATTTGCACAGCTTGCTCGAACTCGGAGATCATCTCTGGAGCTAGCCGGATGCGACAGACTCAGAGGTAGCGCCTCACCGTAGGCGAATAGGACTGTCCACTCGGAGAATCCGAACAGGAGAATCATGGCGACCCTTGCCGAACTCGCGCGACAACACACCTCGTTGTCACGCGATGAAACTGCGCACCTGCAGCACCTTGTATCCGAGTGGGGTTTGCTGGCCGACCTGTGCTTTGCCGATCTGTTGCTCTATGTACCCGCCGGTGAGGGCAGGTGGCTCGTTACCGCGCACGTTCGGCCATCCACTGGGCAGACCATCTACCTCAGCGATTGGGTGGGGGCGTGGGCGAGCGAGGCCGAGCTGCCACTGCTGGCATCGTCGATGGCCAGCGGCGAGGTGCAAGAGGCCGACATTGCCGTTGAAAGTCAGTCAGCGCCCGCGCAGATGTTGGCAATTCCGGTCCGGTACGGCGACCGCGTCATCGCAGTGCTCACCCGCGAACGTTCGAGTACGACGGGCCGTCAGCCAGGTGAGCTCGAGCGCACTTACCTCTCGATTTTCGACCGCTTCGCAAAGATGATTGCTCAGGGCGAGTTTCCCTTTCCGGGTCGCATCGCCGATTCGGGTGCCGCCCCTCGCGTTGGCGATGGCGCGATGGTGCTCGATGACGAGGCCCGTGTTCGCTATGCGTCGCCCAACGCCGTGTCGGCGTTGCACCGCGTTGGCATCAGTGCCAATGCAGTCGGTATGCGCCTTGCGGAGTTGGGCTTCAACGACAGCTCCATTCGCCAGGCCTACGAACGCAGTGAGCCCGTGATCGAGGAGTTCGATCAAAACGCCGACGTCACCCTGCTCACCCGTTGCATCCCAATCATCGAAGATGGTGTGGTCACTGGCGGCATGCTGATGTTGCGTGACGTCACTGAACTGCGCCGCCGCGACCGATTGTTGCTGTCGAAGGATGCCACGATCCGCGAGATTCATCACCGGGTCAAGAACAACCTGCAGACGATCTCATCGCTGTTACGCCTGCAGGCTCGGCGACTCACCTCAGATGAAGCGAAAGCGGCAATTGCCGAGTCGGTGCGGCGTATCCGCACGATTGCGCTCGTTCACGAGACGCTGTCGCGCGAGCCGGGCGACGACGTTGCCTTTATCGAGATCGTGCGTCCACTCTTGCGGCTGGCAGAAGAAGGACTGCAGTCCATCGATCGACCCGTACAGTTCGTGGTGCAGGGCGACGGCGGCAGGCTTCCATCTACCGTGGCCACTCCGCTCAGCGTCGTGCTCACTGAGTTGCTGCAGAACGCCGTCGATCATGGCTTCCCAGAGGGCAGCGACGGGGGAACGGTGGTTGTGCAACTCGCCAACGATGGTGCGGAGCTTCGGGTACGCGTACTGGATGACGGTCGCGGACTCGACCCCTCGTTCGATCTCAGCAAGGCCACGGGTCTCGGTCTGTCGATCGTACGCACGTTGGTGACCACCGAACTCGCCGGATCACTCACGATGCGACCGGGAGCGGCCGAGGATTTCGTCGCTGCCGGGTTGACCCAGCATCGCCAGGGCGCTGGCACAGTCGTGGATCTGCGCGTACCACTCGAAGGCGAGTAGCGAGCGCGCGAACTCAGCTGGCGATGTTCGACTTGTTACGCGCTACCTGAGCTCGGCGCATGACGCGCCGCTCCTCTTCTGAAGTGCCACCCCAGATGCCGGAATCTTGGTTTGTCTCGAGTGCGAACTCAAGACACCGCACGTTCACCGGGCATTCATCGCACACTTCTTTGGCACGGGCAATCTGGGTGAGCGCGTGACCTGTGGTGCCGATCGGGAAGAACAGGTCAGGGTCGGTGTCACGACAGATAGATGCACCGCGCCACGAGTAATCGGCATGGGCAAGGGTGAGACTTGACGCGAGAATCGACACGTCGTTACTCCTGACGGACGGAGGGGTGAGACAAAGATTGGTCTGCCAAATGAGTTCCTCCCAACTGGCTGGAAGCAATTCAACTGGCGCTCGTACGGTACGTTGGGCGGGCTCACTTGACAAGGGCTTGAATTCAAGAATGTGTCCATTTGGTAAACAATTGATGCACCCCATCACAAAAACAGATGGGCGTCCAGCGAACGAAAGTCGGACTGATCGTGGCTGAAGCACAGGCTGTACAGGTACTCGCCCACCGTGGGGCCTCCCGGGCAGAGCGCGAAAACACAGTCGCCGCGTTTGCCCGAGCCCACACCATGGGTGCTGACGGCGTCGAACTCGACGTTCGTCGCACTGCCGACGACGTGCTTGTTGTTCATCACGATGCGCGCCTAGCCGACCAGCGCATCATCCGCGAAGTCACGAGTGTCGACATTGCGTCGAACGAATTGACCGCACACATCCCAACGCTCGATCAGGCGCTTGATGCGTGCGCAGGTATGTGGGTGAATCTCGAGATCAAGAACGACGAGAACGAGCCCGACTTCGATCCCACCGAATGGGTTGCCGATCAGACGATGGCGCTGCTCGATCGGCGCGGGGAATCCGAGCGTTGGCTGATGTCATCATTTCGCATCGAGACCGTCGATCGTTGTCGTGCGATGGCCCCGCACGTTCGCACCGCGTGGCTCACAGGCGCAGTGCCCGACGACATCGTCGAGATGCTCACGACGCGCGGTCATGTGGCTGTGCATCCGTGGGTGCATCTCCTCACCCGCGAAATGATCGAGACGTGCCATCGCGGACACATCCTCGTGAACACATGGACGTGCGACGACCCTGATCGAATGCGTGAACTGATCGAGTGGGGCATCGATGGCATCTGCACGAACGTGCCTGATGTGGCCCTCGAAGTTCGCGCCGCGAGTATCGCGGGCACGTAGTCGGCCCGACAATCAGCTGGTGATGTTGGGGCGCACCAATCGGACCGCGTTTGGTACGTGCTCGAACTGGAGATCCGCGGTTTCCCCCAAATAGTCGCCGTCTACCTGATATGGAAAGGGTTGGTGGCTCGACATCGTGAGCGCTTCGATGTCGGTGTGAACGTCGAGGTAACTCGTTGGTTTCACGCCCCCGCCGCGTAGTGCCCCACCAAGCGACTTGAGGATGGCGCTCACTTTCATTGTCTTGAACGTGATCACGACGAGGCCGTGGTCGAGCGAGGCTGCCGGCGACAGATCGAGGGGTCGATTGCCGAGATAGGTGTACGGGTTCGTGTTGAGTACCACGGTGAAGTAGCCATCCACGACGCGGTCGCCATTGGGGAAGGCGAGTTCGAAGTGTGGATTCTTGCGGTCGTACTTCGACGCCCACGTTCGTACTGCTGCATAGATGAACAACGGATGACCTGCCCAACGCTTGAGCGAGCCGTGATTCTCGACTTCCTTCACAACGGCTGCGTCGTAACCCACGCCCGTGTGAAAACAGAAGTAGCGACCGTTGACCTTGCCGAGGCCGATGGGCTCGATGTGTTGACTGTTGATGCCGTCTGCCAACTGTTGCACTGCGAGTACCGGATCGTTGGGCATGCCGAGCGTGCGTGCGAACACGTTGGTGCTGCCGCCAGGAAGTGCGCCGAGCGCTGTGTTGGTGCCCGCAACACCGGTGGCGACTTCGTTGAGGGTGCCGTCGCCGCCGAAACCGATGACGACATCCACGCCGCGCCTGGCAGCGTCCTGCGAGAACCGTGTGGCGTGGCCGCGTCGGTTTGTCTCGACGATCTCGACCTCGTTGCCCCGCGAAAGGATCTGATGCACCACGACCGTGTTGCGTGCCGTCACAGACGACGCAAACGCGTTGACAACGAGCAAGATCCGCAAGGCTCCGAGGGTAGCAGCGACCACAGACTTGCTGCGCGGGTTAGGAACCGCGTCGAGACGTCGGTAACAATAGGAGTCCTATGAACGTGATCGTTTGTGTCAAGCAGATCCCCGACCCGGCTAGCCCCGGCGCGCTGGATCCTTCTACTAATACGCTCAAGCGCGATGGCAAGCTCATCCTTGACGAGTCCGACAGCTACGGCGTCGAGATGGCCCTTCAGCTCGTCGATGCAGCGGGTGGTGGCGAGGTCAGCCTCATCTCCATGGCGCCCAATGGCGAAGTGTCCGGCATGCGTACTGCTCTCGCGATGGGCGCCGCCAAGGGCGTGCTCATTAGCGATCCGGCGCTCCTTGGTTCCGATGCGCTCACCACGGCCAAGATCCTTGCTGCTGCAGTGCAGCGGCTCGGTGGCGCCGATCTGATTATCGCGGCGACCGAGTCGAGCGATGGCTACACCGGCACCGTGCCCGAGCAGTTGGCCGAGGTACTCGGCTTGGCATCGGTCACGTTCGCGAAGAAGGTCACCATCACCGGTGGCACGCTCGAGGCGCATCGTCAGACCGAAGAGGGTTACGACGAAGTCACCTGCCCCCTGCCCGCCGTCATCAGCGTCACCGCTGGTGTGGTCGAGCCCCGCTACCCGAGCTTCAAGGGGATCATGGCGGCAAAGTCCAAGCCCGTTGATCAGGTCACCGCTGCCGATCTTGGCGTGTCGCCGGTCGGTTGGGCCGGTGCCGGTCAGGGCGTTGTCGCCGTCACGCAGGCCGAGGCCCGCGCCGCTGGTGAAATCATCGAAGACGATGGCGAGTCGTTCACCAAGATCGTCGCCTTCCTCGAAAACCTGAAAGTGATCTGAGGCCCGTCATGGCATTGAACAACATCTGGGTATTTGCGCAGGTCGCAAACGGTGCACCCACCACGGGCACGCTCGAACTCCTCACCAAGGCACGCTCTCTAGGCGGCACCTTGTCTGCCTTCGTTGGTGCCGATGCAGCCAGTGTTGCTGCGGCACTCGGCGAATACGGCGCGACAACGGTGTATGCAACCGGCGATCTGGGCGGCAAGCTTCCCGGCGTTGCGGTGTCCGCTGCGATGAAAGCCGTCATCGACGGTGGCAACGCACCCGATCTGATCATGTTCCCGCAGAGCTATGAGGGCCGCGACGTCCTCAGCCGCTTGTCCGTGAAGCTTGATCGCACGGTACTCACGAACAACGTCGACATTGCTGTCGATGGCGATGCGGTGCACGTCACCACGCCGGTGTTCGGCGGCAACGTGTTGGTCACCACGGGGTTCACGGGTGCCGGTCCTCATCTCGCCGCGTTTCGTCCCAAGAGCTTTGCCGCTGAATCATCCGGTGGCGCCGCCGCGGCAGTGGTGGCTGCTGCGGTTCCTGATCTCGGCACAACGGGCGGTGCGCTGATCACCGCCGTGCACGTCGAAGAGACGAGCGGACCCAAGCTCGACGAAGCCAACATCGTCGTGTCGGGTGGCCGCGGTCTCGGCGAGGCATCGAAGTACGAAATGATCGAGCAACTCGCCAAGCTGCTCAAGGGCGCACCTGGCGCATCACGCGCGATCGTCGATGCCGGCTGGGTGCCGTACAGCTATCAGGTGGGCCAGACGGGCAAGGTCGTCAAGCCCAGCGTTTACATCGCTGCCGGTATCTCCGGCGCGACGCAGCACATGGTGGGCATGAAGGGTTCGAAGAACATCATCGCCATCAACAAAGACAAAGAAGCCCCCATCTTCGGCATTGCCGATCTGGGCATTGTCGGTGATGTGCATAAGGTGCTCCCGAAGCTGATCGAGGCGCTGCAGGCTCGCGCCTGACGCTGACGTCCCGACCAGCAGTCACTGTCGAACTGGCAGTTGATTCGTGCCCGAAACGGTGTGAATCAACTGCCAGTTCTCATTTTTCTCTGCCGATTGATGACGGCAAGTAGATCCTCGATGACCTCGTCGGGGCGTTTGAGGTCGCTCCACCACACGTCAACGATCTCCCAGCCAAGAGCACGCAATCGCCGTTTACGCGTGAGGTCCTTGCGTTGAGCGGATGGTGATCCATGGTGTCTCCAGCTTTGGCACTCCACGCCAACAGCCAGTTCGGGGTTGGCCAAATCGAGTTCTGCCAAGAGTCGTCCGGTCGATGGATCGAGCACGGGGTACTCGTCGAGCAACTTGAGGCCACTTGTCTCCAGGATCGATTTGGCAAGGCGTTGGAACCAACTGCGTGGCAGACGCTTGCCAACGCGGTCGTCGAGTAGGGCTCTGAGGAGGGTGGGGCCACGCACTCCTCGGCCGCTGAGACGATCTCCGGTTTCACGGATCCAGCGCGGCGATACGCCGCTGCGCAGTACGCCGTCCAAGGCTTGTGCGGTGCGGTCTGTATCGCCGAGCCCGGCAATGTGCACAAGCGTCGCGGCAATCGTTGTGACTGGCAGCCCTTGCACCGTGGTCACGTCGGCTCGATCGAGCGTGCGCAAACGATGCAGCGTGACCCATGATGGCACACGCGGCGACTGACTGCGCCGTGCAACGACATGAATGGTGGTGCAGCGCTCGAACCCGTCGAAGCCATGCAGGCGTGCCGCTGCTTCGTGCGACAGCATCAGCGGACCGTCTCTGCAGACGGTGGCGATGGTGGCTCGTTGGTACCAGGTGTCTGGCGATGATGCCAGTACGAACACCCCGGGCGCTGCGGTCGTCCACTCGCCGCTTGCGAGTCTCGCTCGGCGGCGTTTCGTCGAGTACCCAACCGTGTCGAGTTGGGCCGATGAGATGACGCCACGTTGGCGAGCGAAGAGTGCGGAGAGGCCGGCGTCGCGCATACCTCGACTGAGTGCGGGTATGTCCGGATCGACGAAATCGCCGCCGCCCGCCACTTGGCAGTCATCGAACGCCCAAAAGGGCACGTTCTGACTGCCAGTTCGCGATTTCGCCGACGCAGCGGTTGGCAGCGGCGGGGTGGTCGGCGGGGCTGGGGCGGGGCGGTGGGCCGGGCGCGGGCACTCGTGGCGTTTGGTGGCCTACGCTTTGTACATGTCCCGTACACGACCTGACTCTGGCGCGCGGCTCAAGCCGTGGCGCACTGCTCTGTTGTGCGTTGCGGTGTTGGGGGCATCGACATCGGCCCTAGCGCCTACAACGTCGGGCACCCCTACGGCGCAGGCTGCTGGTGTGTTCGATGTGTCGGCATGGGCGCCGTGGTGGCAGGCAACGACAGCGCTGGAGCGCTTCAACGGGCACTCCGGGCAGTTCGGCGAACTGTCGCCGTTCTTCTTCTCGGCGATTGGTGATGGCTCCATCGCCACCAATTCCGTCGCCAAGTTCCAACTACAGAACTACAAGGACGTGACGCACGCTGCCGGCAAGCCGCTCATCCCCACGGTGGTGGATGGCAACGGTGCGCACGTAATGGCTGGGATTCTGGCCGATCCGGGTGCCCGTGCGAATCACATAACGAATCTCGTCAACTTCGTGGTCGATGGCGGCTATGACGGCGTTGATCTGGATTACGAGCAGTTCGCGTTCGCAGATGGCAGCGCGAGTTGGCCGACGACCATGCCGCTGTGGGACGTGTTCATCCAGGAGTTGTCGGGCAGATTGCATGCCCTGACTCCGCCAAGGTCGCTGGCCGTGAGTGTCCCACCTATTGGACCGGGCATCGGCAACTACCCGGTGTACGACTATCCAATGCTGGGTCAATACGTCGATCGCATTCGGGTCATGACGTACTCGTACAGCACGAGTTCGCAGGGGCCGATCGCTCCGTACGCGTGGGTGAGCAGCCGAATCGATGCAGCGATCGCTGCCGTCGGCGCCGCTAACGCAGGCAAGATCGTGATGGGTATTCCGCTGTACGGCACGGATTGGGTCACGGCGATCGACGGCAGTTGCCCGCGCATTATCCCGAGCGGCATGAGGCTACGCAAGGCCAGCTATCAGACGTCGGAGTTCCCCGCGTTAGCGCAGAGGAAGGGTGCAACGCCGCTGTGGAACGGCGATCTGCAGGAACGCACATTCACGTACACCGACTCGATTTATGGTCCTGACGGCAATGGCTTCGGTGTCCGTTGCAACGTGAGCCACACCGTGTTCTACGTCGATCCCGATGGCGTGTTCGCGCGCATGGCTCTGGCGAAGAGCAAGGGAATCGCTGGCGTTTCGTTTTGGGCGCTCGGCAACGACGACGCCGATACGTGGACGTCGATCAACGCCGCGATGGCCGGCATCGCCAAGCCGCCCGGCTACGTGCAGTTGATACCGTCCGCCGTTGCTCCTCCGCTACCAGCGATCGTGTCGCCGTTACCGGCGCGGTTCCTCGAAACCCGCCCGGGTTACAAGACCATCGATGGCCAGTATGAGCTCAAGGCCTTTCGGCCCGCTGACACCACGACCGAGGTGCAGATTGCTGGCCGAAGTGTGGTG
>JANLPV010000199.1:0-71582 GCA_031367435.1 Actinomycetes bacterium
GCACTACGAGGACAAGATCAGCGCTGAGCTATTCGGCGAGGAAGAGCGCGAGCTGACGCTGCTCATCGATCAGACCCGCAACGAGTCCGACGCAAGCCGCGCAGAGGACACCGCAGCCCTGCACATGGTCGGCGAGTTCGAGCGCGTCTCTCAACTACTGCAAGCAATGGACATGAGCGCGTTGTGGGCACATGCAACCGAGACCGAGCAGCGACAGCTACTCGATGAGCTGGTCGACTGCGTCATAGTGCAACCCGACCACCTACAAGTGAAGCTCCACGGAACACCCACTCTGAACATCGCCCTGGCCGAAGTCGGCCACAAAGGGGAGAACGCTGGTGTCGAAGGGGGGACTTGAACCCCCACGGGATTTCTCCCACTAGCACCTCAAGCTAGCGCGTATACCTATTCCGCCACTTCGACGTGTTGGAGACCTTGACGATACCGCAGCCTTAGCTACGCACCAACAGGAATCCGAGAGCGACTACCGTGATGACCCACACCAGCACCAAAACGGTGGTGATCCGGGTGAGGTTACGTTCGGCCGAGGTCGAGCCAAGTGCGGCACCACCGCCGCCACCGAACATGTCTGACAGCCCGCCGCCGCGACCGCTATGCATGAGAATGCCCGCGATCATGCCGAACATCGCCAGCACATTGATACCAATCGTTACATACAAGACGAAGTCGCGCACGGTTCGCAATCCTATCGGGACAGAGTTCTATCGGTTCACCGTAGGGGCAGCGACCTGAACCACTTCGGCGAAGTGGCAGGCAACGTTATGACCCTGGCCGCGCTCGATCAATTGCGGTTCTTCTTGCGCACAGATGGCTTGCGCCTTCGGACAACGCGTACGGAAACGGCAACCGCTGGGCGGATTCACCGGCGAAGGAACGTCTCCCTGCAACACGGTGCGCTGGCGGGCGCGTTCGCTACGAGGGTCCGGCATCGGAACAGCCGACAGCAATGCCTGCGTATACGGGTGCGACGGCGTGTCGTAGACCTCATCGCGCGTGCCGATCTCCACGATCTTGCCGAGGTACATCACCGCAACGCGATCCGAAATGTGTCGCACCACCGACAGGTCGTGAGCGACGAATAAGTACGTCAATCCGAGGCGCTGCTGCAGATCGTCGAGCAGGTTCACCACGCCGGCCTGAACGGACACATCGAGCGCCGATACCGGCTCGTCGAGCATAATCAGCTTGGGCTCGAGTGCCAATGCGCGAGCGATACCGATGCGCTGGCGTTGACCGCCGGAGAACTCATGCGGATATCGGTTGCCGTGCTCAGGGTTGAGCCCGACCTCGCGCAGGAGTTCGGCAACGCGGACACGCGCGTCGGTCGCCGAGGTGCCGTGGATCTTGAGCGGCTCAGCGATCGTTTCGTTCACCTGCATGCGCGGGTTCAGCGAGGCGAACGGATCTTGAAACACCATGCCAAGGTTCGCTCGGTACGGTCGCATGGCGCGCCTCGAGATACCAACGAGTTCTTGGCCGTCGAACACAACCGAGCCCGACGTCGGTGGTTGCAATTGCAAGATCGCGCGACCAGCGGTGGATTTGCCGCAGCCGGACTCGCCAACCAGGCCGAGTGTCTGCCCTGCCGCGATATCGAAGCTGATGCCAGACACCGCCTGCACCTGACCGATGGTGTGGCGAAGAATGCCGCCGCCGCGAACTGGGAAGGTCTTGACGAGATCACGCACCGACAACAGCGGCGCCTTCGTCGGTTCGTCCACGACCGTCATTGACTCACCGTCTCAAACAGCTTCAAAGGATCGGGCATCGAGTTCAGCACATCGACGTGATGACAACGCGACGTGTGTCCGGCAACCAGGCTCACTACTGGTGCTTCCGTTGTCTCGCAGATGTTGTCCGCCAATGGGCAACGTGGCGAGAACGGACAACCGGCTGGCAGATTGATAAGCGAGGGAGGTGCCCCGCCGATCGGCTTGAGTCGTTCCTGAGTGCCCGAGCGCGCGGGCAACGAACCGAGCAAGCCAATGCTGTATGGCATCCGCGGCGAATAAAAAACATCATCGGCTGTGCCGGTCTCTACGACCTGACCGGCATACATCACTTGCATGCGGTCAGTGATTCCGGCAACGACGCCCAGGTCGTGAGTGATCAGAATGATCGCCGCGTCGAGATGATCCTTGAGTTTGATCAGCATCTCCAGGATCTGCGCCTGCACGGTGACGTCGAGCGCAGTCGTGGGTTCGTCGGCGATCAGGACGTCGGGGTTGTTCGCAATCGCCATGGCGATCATCGCGCGCTGACGCATTCCGCCCGAGAACTCGTGCGGGTAATTGTCAATGCGCGACGCCGCCTGAGGAATGCCAACGATGTCGAGCAATTCGATCGATCTGGCGCGTGCCTGTTTACGGCTGAGGTCTTCGTGTGCTCGAACAGCTTCGGCCAATTGCCACCCAACGCGGTACACGGGGTTGAGCGCCGTCATCGGATCTTGAAACACCATCGCGATCTTCTTGCCGCGATACGCGCGCATCTCCTTCGGCTTCAAACCAACGAGTTCCTCGTTGCGGAACTTGATCGAACCCGTGACACGTGCCGAGCGTGGCAGCAAGCCAAGCACGGCCATCGCTGTGACGGACTTGCCGCAACCGCTCTCGCCGACAATGCCTAAGACATCGCGTGGACGAACTTCGAACGACACTCCGCGAACGGCTTTGACGATGCCATCGTCGGTTGGAAACTCGACCGCGAGATCGGTGACCTTGAGGATCGGTTCAACTTCGTTCATGCCCGAACTCGATTCTGCTTCGGGTCGAATGCATCGCGCAGACCGTCTCCGATGAAGTTGATGGTGAGCGAGATGAGACACAGCATCAGCACCGGCCACCAGAACTCGTTGGGGTACGTGGTGGCCTTGCTCTTGCCGACCTCGATGATTTTGCCGAGCGAGGTGTCGGGTGGCTTTACGCCGAGGCCGAGGAACGACAGCGCCGCTTCCGCCAACACCGCGCCGCCAACAGCAAGGGTTGCATTCACGATGATTGGGCCCAGCGTGTTCGGCAGGATGTGTCTGAAGATGATTCGAGGCGCTGACGCACCGACCGAGCGAGCAGCCTCCACGAATTCCTTCTCACGCAGCGACAAGAACTCGCCGCGGATCACTCGAGCGATGCCCATCCAACCGAACATCGCCAAGAACAACGCCAGCCACAGCCACGTGGAGCCCTTGACGTTGCGCTGCAATGCCGCCACCGCTGCGAGGTATGGGATCACCAGCATCAGATCGGTGAAACGCATCAGCACGCTGTCGGTGAAACCACGGAAGTACCCCGAGATCGCGCCGACCACCACACCCAAGCTCACGCTCACAACCGTCACGACGAGTGCGATGCGAATGGAGTACTGCGTGCCGCGCATGACCTGGGCAAACACGTCGTAGCCCTTGCTGATACCGAAGGGGTGTTCCCACGACGGCCGGATCCAGTCCTTGTTCGCGCCCGGCGGCTTTTTGAGCACCTGTGCAAACTTGTACTTCCAGAGCATGGGGCCGACGAACGCGAAGATCATCAGCAATATGAACACGACAACGCTGATCATTGCTGGCTTGTGATGCGTGAAGCGTCGCGCGATGGTCTTCCATTGACTTCTTTGCTGAACGGTGAACTCACGCTCAGCGCCCAAAGTGGGATCAACCGAGTCCGACTCGCTTGGCGGCATGTCGTCGAAGGGGGCCTGTAGCTCAGTCAAGGCGGATCCTCGGATCAAGGAAGGCGTAAATGATGTCGGCAATCAGGTTGAACACGATAACCGCGATCGCCGTAACGAAGAACCAGCAGAGCAAGAGGTTGGGGTCGATCTTCGTGATCGACTCGACGAGCACGCGGCCCATACCGTGCCATTCGAAAATGGTCTCGGTCAGAATCGCGCCGCCGATGAGTGCTCCGAAGTCGAGCGAAATAACCGTGGCGACGGTCATCAGCGCGTTACGGAACGCGTGTTTGAAAATGACACGACGCTCGCTCAGTCCCTTGGCACGCGCCGTTCGGACGTAGTCGGCGTTCAGCGTCTCGAGCATCGCTGCACGCGAAAAACGCGCGTAGCCGGCAAAGGTGATGAGCACCAGCGTCAATGTCGGCAAGAACGCGTGGCTCAAGAAATCGGTGACGCTCGGAATGAAGCCACAGTTCTGCGGTTTGCTTTTCGTGCAGAAGTTCGCCGTAGCCTCACCGATGGTTTTGATCAGCGGATTGTCGCCACGACCGATCCATCTGTTCAGACGAATCGCCAAGATGTATTTCAAGAACGAGCCCACGGCAAGCACGGGCAACGAATAGAGCAAGAACGCTCCGGTCGTCGCGGTGTAGTCGAACCAGGAGTACTGCTTAACTGCAGAGATCACCCCGATCATGACGCCAATGAGCACCGAGCAAATCTCGGCAAAGATCACCAGTCGCAGGGTGACACCGAGTGCACGGCTCACCTGATCCCAGACGGGTTGATTCTTGATGGTCCTACCAAAATCGCCATGGATGGCTTTGCCGAGCCATTTGACATATCGCTCAACGGGCGGCTTGTCAAGACCGAGTTCATGCTCGCGAAGCACAATGGTGGCCTTTGGCACCAATGGTCGGGCACGGAGATCTTCGAGGGGGTCACCAGTGTTGATGACCAAGATGAAAGCGACGATCGACGCCAGGAACAGCAGCGGTATCGAGACCAGGATTCGCCGGATGATAAAGGAGAGCACCCGCCTGCCTTTCAGATGCTGCGGACAACGAGAAACCAGAGAAGGCGGCGGGGCACCGGATTGCTCCGGTGTCCCGCCCTCCTTACGTACTGAAGTGAAGTACTTGCTTGATTACGACAGAAGTCGCTGGATCAGCTGACTGTCCACACGTTGGCATTCCAGGTGAGACCTGAAGGACCATTGAACGATGGGCCGGTGAGCTTGTTTGACCAAGCTGGCATTTCCGGCAACTGGAACAGTGGAATCGTCCACACATCGTCGAGGATCTCGCCGTCGATCTTCTTCATCGCGGCGAGGCGCTTGGCCTCGTCGAGCTCGCCGTTGGCGGCCTTGTACTGATCGGTGACGCTCTTGTTCACGTAGCCCTGGTAGTTACCGCCACCATCGATGGAGTAGATGCCAGTTGCGGCCGAGAGCAGCGGGTTACCGACCCAAGCGAACAACGCCACGTCGTAATCGCCGATTGGCAAACGAGCTGAGTTGAACTTGGTGTCGCTGTCTTCAATGATGTTGAAGCCCGCCTTCTTGCACGAGGCAACAATGTTCTGCGTGGTGTCCGAACGACGCTGGATGCCCTTGTGGCTGATCTTGAAGGTCAGCTGCTGGCCACCCTTGGCATAGAAGCCATCGGCACCTAACTTCCAACCGCCAGCCTCGAGCGTGCTCTTGGATTTTGCGACGTCGAAGGTGCCGTACTTGGCGAAGCGATCCTCGTAGCCAGTCTGTTGTGGCATGAAGATCACCGAGTTCAGCGGCTTGGCGTCTGGGTTGATTGGGGCAACAAGCTTGTCGATGATGTCCTGACGATCGACACACTGCGCGAAGGCCGAGCGAACTGCCTTATCGGCAAAGATCGGGTTCTTGGCGTTCATGTCGAGGTGCTCGAACACGAGACCGGACGCAGGTGAGAACTTCACACCAGCGGCCTGAGCCAACGTCGCGGCAACACCAGGGTCGGCCTGTGGCTGCATGGCCTGAATCTCGCCATTTTCCAACGCGGCGGCCTGAGCCGTGGCGTCGGTGATGGTCTGCAGAGTGATCGTGTCGAGATTGCCAGGGGCACCCCAGAACTTGTCGTTCTTGACGAGCACGATGCTGACGTCCTTGGTGTACTTTTCGATCTTGTACCAAGCACCCGAGAGGTCAACAGCAGGATCCCAGCCGTTGAAGTCGTTGTTCCACGAAGCACCAATTTTTTCGATCTCTGGTGAGTCCTTGGTGGCATCGATCTTGGTGATGTCAGCAACGCCGGTCTTGCTCTCGATGATGTGCGCCGGCACGAGGGCGCTGAAGGTGCCCTTCCAGTCGGCAAACGGTGTGTCATAGACGGCTGTGACAGTTTTGAGGTCGGCCGAACACGTAACGGACTTCATCTGGTCGTAGCCAGTGGTGCCGGCAGCATCGAACACCGGGAGGGTCTCCGAGATTGCGTTGCCATCTTTGTCAGTTGCACCCGGACCGCTGAAGTCTGGGTTCTTGATGGTGACCTTGCCGTTTTGCGACATGTAGTCGAGGTAGAAGTCCTTGCAGTCGATGGCCACGCCATCGCTCCAGACGGCCTTCGCATTGATTTTGTAGACGATGGTCTGTGGGCTCGACGAAGTGACCTCGGCCGAATCCATGAGATCTTTCCACATCACGAAGTTGAGCTTGTCGTCGATGAAGAACGCGCTGGGCTGAAGCAGGTTGTTCACTTCAGTGTTGGCGAACGAGTTGTTCGTCGACGTGGAGTTGTTGTAGGCGACGCCGCCTTCTTCTTGGGCGAAGATGGCCTCGCCGCCAGTGGCTGTTGGGGTCGACGAGCCAGGTGCGGCTGTGTCACCGGTTGTACCGGTACCCGGGGTTGATTCGCTGCTGGTTACCTTCTTGTCGGAGCTACACGCGCCGGCAACAAGGACAAGGCCTAGAGCGAGAGCAGCGAACTTGCTGCGCTTCGTAATAGTCATGTGATGTCCTCCTGATGGGTCGGGAGGGAAGGAATTCACCACCGAAGTGGCTAGCCGGTGCGTTGGCGGGCCAAGCCCGGCAGTCGCCCGTATTGTCCTCCCCGATCAATACGGGTGTGGGCACAATATCACGCGAGTTACCACCTGGTAGGCCAACCGTTCCGCCAGCGAATATTTGTGGTGTGTTTCTTCCAGCCCTGTGGGCCAATCGAACGGACAAATCGATCCGTCAGCGGCCGCGGCCCGTAGGCGCCGTCAGTGGTTGCGGTACTGCACGATGCGTGCGAATTCGTCGGGATCGAGGCTCGCTCCGCCAACGAGGGCACCGTCGATATCCGGTTTCGTCATCAATTCGGCGATGTTGGCAGCCTTCACCGAGCCGCCGTATTGGAGACGAACCGCAGCAGCGGCAACGGCTCCGGCAATCTCGCCGACGCAGTTGCGGATGGCGTTGCAGACTGTTTGCGCGTCGTCAGCTGTAGCGGTGCGACCGGTGCCGATGGCCCAGATCGGTTCGTAGGCAATGACCATCGACGCGATCTTGTCATTGGGTCGCCCGGTAAGAGCGGCGCGCAATTGGGCGAGCACAGTTGACTCCGTCTCACCAGCTTCGCGCTGCTCCAACGTTTCGCCTACACACATGATCGGCGTCATGCCGTGGCGTTGAATTGCTTCGACCTTCTTGGCAACGACATCGTCGGTCTCGCCAAACAGCTCACGCCGTTCGCTGTGTCCGCAGATGACGTAACGAACACCAAGCTTGGCAAGAAACACCGGTGAGACCTCTCCGGTGAAGGCACCCTTGTCTTCCCAGTGGCAGTTCTGCGCCCCAAGTGCATAGTGCAATTCGTCGGCCTCGATCAGCGTCTGAATACTGCGGATATCGGTGAACGGAGGATGAATCACCACGTCGACCGCCGCAACGTCGTCCTTGCCGATGAGGTACGACAACTTCTGAACACTTTGAATTGCCTCGAAGTGGTTGTTGTGCATCTTCCAGTTCGCGCTGATGATTGGGCGACGTGCAGCTTCAGTGGGCATTGGGTGCTCCTCGCAAGGCGGCAAGACCGGCAAGATCGCCAAGCTCGAGCAACTCGAGTGAAGCGCCGCCACCGGTTGAGACATGATCGACGTCGTCGGCGAAACCAAATTGCGCGAGCGCCGCGGCCGAGTCTCCCCCACCAACGACGGTGAAGGCCTTCGTGTCGGCCATCGCCTGCGCAACCGTACGCGTGCCAGCAGCAAAACGATCGTCCTCGAACATTCCCATTGGACCGTTCCAAAAGACCATGCGCGCATCCATGATGATGTCGCTGAACGCTGCGGCCGAACCTGGGCCGATGTCGAAGCCTTTCGCGCCTTCCGGCAGACGCGTGCCCCATGTGGAATACGCACCGTCGGCGTTGACACCAGTGATGTCCTCAGGAAGGTGGATCGTTTTGCCAGACGCAAGCAGCCGCCGACACGTGTCGACGTGGTCAGGCTCGGACAATGAGTCGCCGATGGGTTTGCCCTGCGCCGCGAAGAACGTGAAGCACATCGCTCCGCCAATCACGAGCGAGTCGACAATGTTGAGGAGCGCCTCGACAACACCGAGCTTGTCAGAGATTTTTGCGCCACCAAGCACTGCCACAAACGGACGCTTCGGATGATTGCGCAAGCCGAGCAGAACCTCAACTTCCTTCTGCAGCAGTAGGCCCATGGCCGAGGGCAACGTCAGCGGAGGACCGACGATGGAAGCGTGGGCGCGATGCGCGGCACCGAACGCGTCGTTGACATACATGTCGACACCGTCGAGGAGGTTTGCCACGAATGCCGCGTCGTTGCCTTCTTCGCCAGGGTGAAAGCGAAGGTTCTCCATCAGGTCGACGCCGGGCGCAAGCTCGGCAAGACGCTCACGCACGGGTGCCATGCTGTACCTCGGCTCGGGACGACCCTTGGGTCGACCGAGGTGACTCGCACACACCACGCTTGCGCCGCGATCGGTGAGCCAATTGATGGTTGGTAACGCGGCACGGATACGGAAGTCGTCGGTGATTTCACCATCGTGCATCGGCACGTTGAAATCTGTTCTGACCAACACGCGCTTGCCCCGGACATCGCCGAGGTCGTCGAGAACCGGAATCTGTGTCATCGGGTTTTCTTAGCGGTGGCCTTCTTGGCTTCGGATGCTGCCTTCTTCATTGTCTTCGCGGTGTACATCGTGAGATCGACCAGGCGATTGCTGTAACCCCACTCGTTGTCGTACCAACCGAGCACCTTGACGAGGTTGCCCATGCTCATCGTGAGACCGGCATCGAACACGCAGCTGTGCGGGTCGGCGACGATGTCGCTGGACACGATGGGATCTTCCGTGTACTTGAGCACACCCTTCAACGACGTACGCGCCGCCAATTTGAACGCGGCGTTGATCTCCGCGACCGTCGCCGACTTCTTGAGGTTGCCGGTGAAGTCTGTAATCGATCCGGTTGGAACAGGCACCCGCAACGCCGTACCGTCGAGACGGCCCTTCATGCTCGCCATCACGAGGCTGGTTGCTCGCGCTGCACCGGTGCTCGATGGCACGATGTTGATCGCTGCGGCGCGCGCACGACGAAGATCGCTATGTGGACCGTCGACCAGGTTCTGATCACCGGTGTATGCGTGAACCGTTGTCATCAGCCCGTTCTCGATACCAAACGCATCATCGAGCACCTTGATGAGCGGTACGAGACAGTTCGTGGTGCAACTCGCGTTGGAAATGACCTTGTGCTTGGCTGGATTGAACTCGAGGTGGTTCACCCCAAACACGAATGTTGCATCTGCACCATTCGATGGTGCGCTCACGATGACGAGCGGCGCGCCACCGTCGAGGTGCAATGCAGCTTTGGGGCGATCGGTGAAGAAGCCGGTGCTCTCAACGACGACGTCGACGCCAAGATCACCCCAGGGCAGCTCGTCGGGGTTGCGCATCTGCAACACCTTCAACGTGTCGCCATCGACACTGATGCCGTCCTTCACAGCCTTGATCGTGCTGGGCAACTGACCGGCGATCGAGTCGTACTTCAACAGGTGAGCCATCGTCGCAAGCGACCCGAGATCGTTGACTGCGACGAAATCGATATCGGCGCCGCGCAGCTTGGCTGCGCGAAAGAAGTTACGACCGATGCGGCCAAATCCGTTGATGCCTACACGAACCGTCATGCGAGACGTGTCCTTTCACGAGGGGAGAATGCAGGTCAACCATAGTGGGTTACACAACTCGCGACGAAGACGCCACACCTCAGGGAATGTCGCGATGCGAGACACGCGGCTGATAGCCGCGGCTGCGCATCCATGACGCAAGTTCTTCTGCGATTGCGACCGAGCGGTGTTGCCCGCCGGTGCAGCCGATTGCGATCGACAGATAGCTCTTGCCCTCGTTCGAGTATCCGGGCAACAAGAGGTCGAGCAGATGCTCGTAGCGAACAAGGAATTCGGCCGTGTCGGGTTGTTCCATCACGTAGCGACGAACAGGCTCGTCGAGACCGGTGAGCGGGCGCAGTTCTTCGATCCAATGCGGGTTGGGCAGGAATCGAACATCCATGATCAGATCGACATCGAGCGGGATGCCCTGCTTGAACCCGAAGCTGGTAATTGCGGTGCGCATCGCCACGCCGTCGGCTTCGTCGACGAACGCATCGGTGATACGCGCCTTGAGTTGATGAACACTGAGCGTAGAGGTGTCGATGATGAGGTCAGATTCGGCCTTTACGGGATCGAGCAGAGAACGCTCGCGTTCGATGGCGACGGTCATGGCGGCGGTGCCGTCGTCGAGCGGGTGTTTGCGCCGCGTGCTGCCGTAACGCTTCACGAGTTCGGGCGTGCTGGCCTCGAGGAACAACACCCGCACACGATGACCCTTATTGCGAAGTTGGCGAATCTCATTGACGACGTCGGCTTGATCTGCAGTTGGTCCGACGACAACGCACAGCTGTTGAAAGCCTGCGCCTGCACCGATACCCGAGCCGACACCAAGTTCGATGATCTTGTCCATGAGCGCCACCGGCAGGTTGTCGACGACGAACCAGCCCATGTCTTCGAGGAAGTCGGCCGCGTTCGAGCGACCCGCACCGGACAACCCTGTGATGACGAGGATGTCAGCCATCGCGCCGCATGCTTATCGTCATCGCTTGCACGTACGCAGGTAGAGCAGCCGCGGGATTGACGCAGCCGCTTCGTATTCAGATGCCTTGGCAAGAAAGCCGGGCGGTGGTGCCGGCTCGACCATTCGCTCGAGCATCAGGCCGTTGTCGGCCAACGCGTTGATGTAGCGACTGAGTGGGCGATGGATGAACGGAATGAAGACGTCCTTTTCGACCTCTTCGATCGTCTCGTCCTCGATGAGGTATGGGCCGATGCGCCAATACTGTTCAGGCGGATCGAGCATCTGATCGTCGATCCAGCCGCTGTTGGGCACCTGCAGTAGCGGGTGATTCAGGAAGAAGCAGAACCTGCCACCGGGCTGCAGGACGCGGGCAACTTCCGCGATCGCTTGGTCGACCTCGCGAATGTGCTCGAACACCAGGCAGGCAACGACGGCATCAAACGACGCGTCAGGGAATGGCAGCGCGGCAGCACCTGAACGTAGGTAGACCGCTCCCCCACCGCGTTGCTGGGCTACCGACACCTGATTCCATGTCGGGTCGACACCAACCACACGGTCGACGCCGAGCTTGACGGCGAGCCGACTGACCTGGCCGTCACCGCAGCCGACATCGAGCACGCACGTTGCCGCGGCAAGTTCGGACGCCGCTAGCGGAAGGATCTGCTCTTCGTATTCGATGTCGGCACCATCGGTGAAACCGTCGATCCACCAATCGGCGTGCCTTTCCCAGAGGTCATCGGTGGCCATCGGGCCAGCGTACCGGTAGAGTCCTCGGAGGAGGGGAGTACCCCATCAAACGGCAAGCCGTCATCACGACCAAGCCACATCTTGGTCCGGTTTGTCTGCCTCGACACGAGGTGGGGAAGACCTCCTGTAACAGCGCGTGAGCGCGGCACAGGAGCACCCTCATGTTCAGTTTGGCAAGCGTGACCCCCGGCAATTTCGTCGATCTTGACATTTCGACGTGGGCCTGGATCGGACTCGGCGCGGTCATCGCCCTCATGCTCGCTGTCGACCTCTTTCGCCACCGCGACGATCACGCCCCCAGCCCCCGAGAAGCGTTGGTGGAATCGGCGGTGTGGGTGGCGTGCGGACTCGCGTTCGGCGCTGTTATCGCCTTCAGCTTCGGAAGCGCTGCCTTCGGTGAATACATCAGTGGCTATCTCATCGAGAAGTCGCTCAGCGTCGACAACGTCTTCGTGTGGTCGATGCTGTTCACGGCAATGGCGATACCGATCAAATATCAGCACCGTGTTCTGTTCTGGGGCATCTTCGGTGCGCTCACTCTGCGGGCGGTGTTCGTTTTGGTCGGGAGCGCCCTCATCGCCAAGTTCTGGTGGCTGCTGGTGGTCTTTGGTGTGTTCCTGATCTACACGGGCGTCAAGGTCGTGCGACACCGTGCGGACGAAGGCACCGACCAGGCCACACACGGCCTCGGTTTGCTGTCGCGAATCATGCCCGTCACCGAGAACCTCGACGGACACCACTTCTTGACGCGGCTGAACGGTCGGCGCGCCGCTACGCCGCTGCTCGCCGCGCTCGTGGTGATTGAGGCGACCGACATCATCTTCGCAGTCGACTCTGTGCCGGCAATCCTCGCCGTCTCGAAAGAGCCGTTCATCGTGCTCTCATCGAACGCGTTCGCGATCCTCGGTTTGCGCGCGATGTACTTCCTGCTCGCCAACGCAAAGGAGAAATTCCACTATCTCTCTCACGCTCTCGGTGGAATTCTCGTGTTCGTCGGCGTGAAGATGAGCGTGTCGCACTGGTTTCATGTGAACACGTACGTGTCGCTCGCCATCATTGTCATGTTGCTCGTGGCAGCGATCGTCTTCAGCAATGAGTACGCGAAACGCCACATCATGGAATAGCAACAGCAACAGCAACACAGGCAGCAACAACACAGGCAACCGATGACGACGATCAACGATGTGGGTTACGGTCGCCACATGAAGTTTTCCGTCTGGACATCGTACGAACGCTCGTGGACCGAGGTCCTGAATGTCGCCCAGTACCTCGAGTCACATCAGTGGCACGCGCTCTGGTACGCCGACCACTTCATGCCGCAAGGCAACGACGACACAGTCAGCGACGAACCGGCGCTGGAATGCTGGAGTGTTCTCGCTGGCATCGCCGCCGCCGTTCCACGCATCCGACTGACGTCGATGGTGTCACCACTCACCATTCATCACCCCGTGGTCTTGGCCAAGCGCGTCACGACCGTGGATCACATCAGCGGCGGACGTGCTGTGCTCGGTATCGGTGCCGGATGGCAGGTGAACGAGCACGCCGCGTACGGATTTGAGCTCCCTCCGCCCGGCGAACGCGTCACCCGATTTGCCGAAGGCATCGAGGTGATCCATCGCCTCCTTCGCGATGAGCGAACCAATATGAACGGGCACCACTACAGGCTCACCGACGCCCCCTTCAAGCCGAAGCCCGTGCAGACTCCCCTGCCGATTCTGGTCGGCACTGGCAGCCCACGAATGCTGCGACTCACGGCGAAATGGGCAGACGAGTGGAATACGTGGGGCGACCCCGCCCAAGTACTCGAACGAACCGAACTGTTTCATCGCGCGTGCGCGACGGAGAGCCGCGACCCTGCGTCGGTTCGCCGCTCGGCCCAGGCACTCGTCTTTCTCACCGACGACGACGCCACCCGTGATTCGCTACGCGAATTCGCACCGGCCGGGCGTTCGCTGGTGGGTGGCCCCGCTGAACTGATCGACCAAATCGGACAATACGTCGAGCAGGGCGTCGACGAGTTCGCCATCCCCGACTTCACGCTCGGCAATTCTGCGGAGAAGCGCATGCTCGCGTTCGAACGTTTACACGCAGAGGTGCTGTCAGCGTTCCGATAGCTCCTGCGACTGGGTGCGCTACGGCCTATGCCGTTGGTGGTTCAGGGTGGAACTTGGCATAGATCGTCTCGGCGACCGAATCGGGTAACCACGTCAACGACTTCAACGTTTCGAGCGACGCCTTCTTGACAGCATTGACACCGCCAAGTTCCTTGGTCAGACGGGCCTTGCGATTCTCACCCAATCCGGCAATGTCATCGAGCGAGCTCTTCGTCATGCGCTTGCCGCGCAACTCGCGGTGGAAGGCGTTGGCAAAGCGGTGGGCCTCGTCGCGAATGCGCTGCAACATAAACAATGCCTCGCTGCCGCGCGGCACATTCACCGGCTGGCTATTGCCCGGTAGGTACACCTCTTCGAATCTTTTGGCCAGCGACGCGATGGGAATTTCGTCCTCGAGTCCCAACGCCTTCACAACTCGCTCTGCGACTGCGAGCTGGCCCTTGCCGCCATCGACGAGTAAGAGCTGCGGTGGATACGCGAACTTGCCGGGTCGGTCGCCACGCTCATTCACCGGCTGGTCTCGCTGTTCGAGATACGCCGTCAGCCGCCGCGTGAGCACCTCTTCCATCGCTGCATAGTCGTCGTTACCTTCCACGGTCTTCACTTTGAAACGGCGGTATTCACGTTTGTTCGGCAGACCGTCTTCGAGCACCACCATCGACCCGACGTAGTCGGTGCCTTGCAGGTGAGCCATGTCGTAGCACTCGATGCGCAACGGTGCCTCCGGCAGACCGAGCAGATCTTGCAACTCCATCAGCGCGCGACTGCGGGTGTTGTGATCCGCAGCGCGACGTAGGCGATGGCGTGTGAACTCCTCCTTCGCGTTACGCGTGACCGTCTCATGCAGATCGCGCTTGTCGCCGCGCTGGGGCACTCTGATCTGCACCCTCGATCCACGCAAGTGCGTGAGCCACTCCTCATATGTGTCGACGTCTTCGGCATCCACCGGCACGAGCACCTGCTTGGGAATGCCGAGCGGCGGTTCGTCGCCGTACATCTGCTCCATGATTCGGTCCACGAGCCCACCCGGCGAGAGGTCTTCCACCTTGTCGAGAACAAAACCTTTGCGACCCACCACCCTGCCCTTGCGGACAAAGAACACCTGTACCGCTGCTTCGAGTTCATCTTCGGCGAGGCCGATGACGTCGATGTCCTCGCTGCGCTCGGCGACCATCTGTTGCTTCTCGATGGCGCGTTGCACCGCGGCCCAGCGATCACGTAGACGTGCGGCGCGTTCGAACTCCAGTTCCTTTGCCGCGGCGCGCATGTCGGCCTCGAGGCGATCGACGATTTCGTCGGTGTCGCCGTCGAGGAAGTCGCACAACTCGGTGACCTGTTGGAAGTACTCAGGTCGTTCGATGTTGCCGACGCATGGCCCGCTGCACTTCTCGATATGAAACAACAAACACGGCCGGCCCAGCCGGTGATGCTCGTTGAACTTGCCATTACTGCAGGTGCGGATAGGGAAACTGCGCAGCAGCAGATCGAGTGTGTCGCGAATCGCGTATGCGTGCGCATACGGCCCGAAATAACGAACGCCCTTACGTTTGCGACCACGCATCACCAACGCGCGCGGCCATTCCTCGTCGAGCGTCACTGCCAGAAATGGATAGCTCTTATCGTCGCGAAGTCGGATGTTGAAACGCGGCCGGTGCTGTTTGATGAGGCTGAACTCGAGCATCAATGCCTCGACCTCGTTGCGCACCTCGATCCATTCGACACTCTCAGCAGTCGCCACCATTTGTGCGGTGCGGATGTGCATGTTGCGCGGGTCTTGGAAATAGTTACTCAGCCGTTGGCGCAGATTCGATGCCTTGCCCACGTAGATGACCCGACCCTCAGCGTCCTTGAACTGATACGAGCCTGGCGATTCGGGGATGCTTCCGGTGGGCGGACGGTTCACCATGATGCGCCGAGTTTACGTGCCGTCCAATGCACATGCCGCTGCCCCACAGAGCGGCGACGGTATGGTTGTGCAAATGCCCGGTCGTTACAGGTTCTCATTCCCGTCACGTCGCGGCCACTCCGACCCGTGGTTCCGAGTCGGCTCCATCGATGTCACCACTACCGTGTTGGTCACCGCGTTGTGCGTCATTTCGATCTTCGTGTGGTCGGCCGACACCGTTGCCTGGTCGCACGGCGCGCTGATCCCTAACGAAGTGACGTCTGGACAGATCTGGCGTCTCGTCACGTGGCCTATCACCAACGATCTCTCCGGCAATCAGGCAATTTGGAACGTGATCTCGATTGCCTTGTTCTGGTACTTCGGCAAGGAGATCGAGAACCAGATCGGCCGTGCCAAGTTTGCGTGGACCGTCGTGCTCATCGCGGTGATTCCAGCGCTTGTGGCCACCGGACTCAACGTGTCGCTGTTCTCCATCCGTTCCGTGGAGGTGGCCCTTTTCGTTGTGTTCGTCGTGCAGTACCCGCGTGCGCCGTTCTTCTTCGGTATCCCCGCATGGGTATTGGCCGTCGTTCTCGTGGGCATCGAGATTCTGCAATACGTGGCCGACCGCCTCTACAAGTTGATCATCGTGTTGTTGGTGACGATCGCGACAGCGGTGTGGTCGGCACGCAGTTTTGGCATGCTCTCCGATCTGCAATGGCTGCCGCAGATCAAGCTCGGTAAGGGCAGCGCCGGTCGTGCGCCCAAACGAAAGTTCAAAGGGCCGGTAGTGGTCGACGGCAATTGGCCAACAACTGCCACCTACACACCCATGCAAGATCAGGCCGAGGTGGATGGCATCCTGGACAAGATCGCGCTTGTGGGGATGGACGGCCTGACGTCGGAGGAGAAGCGTCGACTCAACGAAGCCAGCAAGCGGTTGCGCAAGAAAGGCAACTAGAGCAACGTCGCCCGGCGGGGTGTTACACACCGAGCAGGGGCTTGAGGAAGTGGCCAGTATGGCTCGCTGGCAGGCTGGCGATGTGCTCGGGTGGCCCCTCGCCCACGATGAGACCTCCCCCGTTGCCGCCCTCGGGGCCGAGGTCAATCACCCAGTCTGCCGTCTTGATGACATCGAGATTGTGCTCGATCACCAACACGGTGTTGCCCTGATCAACGAGCCGAGACAGGACAGTGAGCAGACGGCGGACGTCTTCGAAATGCAAACCAGTGGTGGGCTCATCGAGCAGATAGATGGTGTGGCCGGTTGAACGTTTCGCCAGTTCGGCTGAGAGTTTGACTCGCTGCGCCTCGCCGCCGGACAACGTTGGCGCAGGTTGACCGAGACGCACATAGCCGAGCCCGACGTCGACAAGCGTCTGCATATAGCGCGCAATCGCAGGCTGATTGATGAAGAAGTCGACGGCCTCTGCCACGGGCATGTCGAGGACCTCCGCGATGTTCTTGCCTTTGAACTGAATGTCGAGGGTGTCGCGGTTGTAGCGGGCGCCCTTGCAGACCTCACATGGCACGTAGACGTCGGGGAGAAAGTGCATCTCGATCTTGAGGGTGCCGTCACCACTGCACGCCTCGCAGCGACCACCGGCAACGTTGAAGCTGAAGCGCCCCGGCATGTAGCCACGCACCTTTGATTCCTGTGTGCTGGCGAACAACTTGCGTACGTTGTCGAATACGCCGGTGTACGTTGCCGCGTTCGAGCGCGGTGTGCGCCCAATCGGCGATTGATCCATGTCGATCACCTTGTCGAGCAACTCAATGCCGAGCACCGACGTGTGCTTGCCCGCCGCCAGCTTCGACTTGTAGATCTTCTGCATCAGCGTGGGCAACAAGATGTCGCGGACCAGCGAACTCTTGCCTGATCCAGAAACGCCCGTGACAGCAACGAAACAGCCGAGCGGAATCTTCACGTTGATGTTTTGCAGATTGTGTTCGCGCGCACCCTTCACCGTCAGCCAGTCCTTGCTCGGCGCGCGACGCTGCTTCGGCACAGGGATGCTGCGTTTACCAGAGAGGTATTGACCGGTCACCGAATCCTTCGCCTTGAGGATTCCCTTGACCGGACCGCTGTACACCACCTCTCCGCCGTGCTCGCCCGCGCCGGGGCCAATGTCGACGATCCAGTCGCTGGCGCGAATGGTGTCTTCGTCGTGCTCGACCACGAGCACCGTGTTGCCCAAATCACGTAAGCGTTCGAGCGTCTCGATGAGGCGGTGATTGTCGCGTTGATGCAACCCGATCGAAGGTTCGTCGAGGACATATAGGGTGCCAACCAGACCCGAACCAATTTGGCTGGCGAGCCGAATGCGTTGCGCCTCGCCACCAGCGAGCGTTGCTGCCGAACGCGACAACGAGAGATAGTCGAGCCCGACGTCGAGGAGGAATCCGAGTCGGGCGTTGACCTCTTTGACGACTCGTTCGGCGATCATACGATCGCGTTCGCTGAGTTCGAGACCAACCAGGAACTTGGCCGATTCACCAATGCTCATATCGCAGACATCGGAGATGTGCTTGCCGTTGACGGTCACGGCGAGACTTGCTGGCTTGAGCCGCGCCCCATCACATGTTGGGCACGGCACCAGACGCATGTAACCCTCGTACTGCTCGCGACTCCAATCGCTCTCGGCGGTCTGATGGCGTCGCTTGATCCAAGGAATCACGCCTTCGTACGCAGTGGAGTACGCGCGAGTGCGCCCATAACGGTTCTTGTACTTGACGGCGAGATTGCCCTCGACACCGTGGAGGATGATCTTGGCCTGCTTCGCATTCATCGCGCTCCACGGGGCATCGATATCGATCTCGTACACGTCGGCAACGGCTTCGATCATGCGATTGAAATACTGGGTATGGGCCGAACGCCACGGTGCAATTGCACCACCGGTGATCGACAACTCGGGATCGGGAACAATGAGTTCGGGATCGATTTCGAACGTGGTACCGAGGCCATCGCACGCCGCGCACGCGCCGTACGGCGAGTTGAACGAGAAGTTTCGCGGAGCGAGCTCTTCGAAGCTGGTGCCACACTTCGGGCAGGCGAGGTGCTGACTGAAGGTGAGCGTGTCCTGCGCAGCGCCGTCGGTGCCAACGATCTCGATCTCGGCCACGCCATCGGCCAACTTCAGCGCCGTCTCAAGACTGTCGGTGAGTCGACGTTCGATGCCATCGCGCCGAACGAGTCGGTCGATAACGACCTCTATGGAATGATTCTCGTAGCGGGCCAGACTTTCATCTCGTTTGAGAAACTCGGCTATGTCGACAAGTTCGGTATCGACCCGCGCCCGAACGAAACCCTGACCGGCAAGGTCTTCGAGCAGCGTTTTGTACTCACCCTTTCGGCCGCGCACGACGGGCGCGAGCACCTGAAAGCGTGTGCCGTCGGGCATGAGCAGGATGCGATCAACGATCTGTTGGGGAGTTTGGCGCTGCAGTCGCGTGCCGTCGTTGGGGCAATGTTGGATGCCGATGCGCGCGTAGAGCAGACGAAGGTAGTCGTACACCTCGGTAATGGTGCCGACTGTTGAGCGCGGGTTGCGGCTGGCCGATTTCTGGTCGATCGAGATAGCCGGCGAGAGACCCTCGATGACATCGACGTCGGGCTTGTCCATCTGCCCCAGAAATTGACGCGCGTATGCGCTGAGCGATTCAACGTAGCGCCGTTGACCTTCGGCATAGATGGTGTCGAAGGCAAGGCTCGACTTGCCGGAGCCGGACAACCCAGTAAACACAATGAGCTTGTCGCGCGGTAGATCGACGCTGACATTGCGCAAGTTGTGCTCGCGTGCGCCGCGAACGATGATCTTGTCAGCCATCTGGCGAACCTACCTAGGAAAGTGGGCGAAGGGAAACGCAGGAGAATTGGTCAGCCTGCATCGCGAAGTTCGCGGCGGAGGTCATTGATTTCGTCGCGCAGACGCGCTGCGTACTCGAACCGAAGCTCGACAGATGCTTCGTGCATTTCTTCCTCAAGCGTGAGAATGAGACGGGCTAATTCCTGCTGGGGAAGCGTCTTGAGCTCGCGTTGCACTTTGTCTCGTTCGCGTTGCTTACGGCGATCCTTACCGGGCACCGGTGCGGACGAATCGGGTCGCAGCAGCGACAAGATGTCGCCGACCGCTTTACGAATGGTCTGCGGATTGATGCCGTTCTCGAGGTTGTACGCGATTTGCCGCTCGCGGCGGCGTTGCGTTTCCTCGATCGCTTTGGTCATCGAGTTCGTGATGCGGTCGGCATACATGATGACTTGGCCGTCGACGTTTCGGGCGGCGCGACCCATCGTCTGGATGAGCGAGGTCTCACTGCGTAAAAAGCCCTCTTTGTCGGCATCGAGAATTGCGACCAACGACACCTCGGGCAGGTCGAGGCCCTCACGCAACAGGTTGATACCGACCAACGCGTCGAACTCGCCGAGGCGCAATCCACGGAGCGTTTCAATGCGTTGGATGGTGTCGATGTTGCTATGCAGGTAGCGAACGCGCAGCCCCTGTTCGAGCAGGTACTCGGTGAGGTCCTCGGCCATTTTCTTGGTGAGCGTGGTGATGAGCACCCGATCGCCCTGGGCAACACGGGCATTCACATTTTCGATGAGATCGTCGATCTGTCCCTTCGTTGGTTTGACGATCACCTCAGGGTCGATCAGACCCGTAGGACGCACAATCTGCTCCACCACTTGCTGGGACACCCTCAGTTCATATGCCGATGGCGTGGCCGACAAGAACACACACTGCGGAATTCGCTCGAGCACCTCCTCGAACCGAAGGGGCCGGTTGTCGCGTGCGCTAGGTAGGCGAAAGCCGTGCTCGACCAGTTGGTCTTTACGGCTGAGGTCACCCATGTACTGACCGTGCAGTTGCGGGACAGCGACATGGCTCTCGTCAATCACCAACAAGAAATCGTCGGGGAAATAGTCGATGAGGGTGAACGGTGGCTCGCCGAATGTGCGACCATCGATGTGCATGGAGTAGTTCTCGATGCCGTTGCAATAACCGACCTCTTGGATCATCTCGAGGTCGTACTCGGTGCGCATCCTCAAACGCTGCGCCTCGAGCAGCTTGCCTTGTGATTCGAACAGCGCCAACCGTTCCTGCAACTCGGCTTCGATACCGATGACCGCCTTGCGCATGCGTTCATCACCAGCCACGTAATGAGTCGCGGGAAAGATCATCACCTCGCTGAGCTCGTTGAGTTGTTCTCCCGTGAGCGGATCGATCACCGTGATGCGGTCGACGGTGTCGCCGAACATCTCGATGCGCAGCACGGTTTCGTCATACGAAGGGTGCACCTCAATGGTGTCGCCACGTACCCGGAACTTGCCGCGGCCGAGCGCAATATCGTTGCGATCGAATTGGAGATCGACGAGACGACGCAGAATGCTGCGTTGGTCATAATCGACGCCAGTGTGGAGTTCGAGCAGCTGACCCTTGTATTCCTCGGGGTTGCCCATGCCGTAGATGCAACTGACCGATGCAACAACGATGGTGTCGCGGCGGGTGAGTAATGCCGCAGTTGCACTGTGACGCAACCGATCGATCTCATCGTTGATCGATGAGTCCTTCTCGATGTAGGTGTCGCTCGAAGCCATGTACGCCTCGGGCTGGTAATAGTCGTAATAGCTGACGAAGTACTCCACGCGGTTCTCCGGGAAGAACTCGCGCATCTCCTGCGTCAACTGTGCGGCAAGCGACTTGTTAGGCGCGAGAATGAGCGTTGGCTTCTGAACGTTTTCGATGGTCCACGCAATGGTTGCCGACTTACCCGAACCGGTGATGCCAAGCAGCGTCTGAAAGCGAAGCCCACTCTCGATACCCTCGGACAATTGGCTGATTGCCTTGGGTTGGTCGCCGGCAGGAGCGAAATCGGAGACCACCTTGAACGGAATCACTCCGGCAGTGTATCAGCGAACAACCGTTCGATCTAGGGCAAACTCTTGCCATCGCCCGCCGGCGGATTTTCGACCGGATCTGCCAAGCGCGCATCATCGGCGGTCACCGCCGGAAGTGACTGCATCCAACGCCACAACCCCTCAAGAGCAGCATCGAGCGATTCGCGATCGCCAGCATTGTCGATGACATAGTCGGCTTTTGCGAGCCGCTCCTCGCGGGTGGCTTGGCGTGCGATGCGCGATCGCGCATCGGTTTCGTCCATCCCACGCGAATGAACCAGTCGATCAACTGCAATCTCAATCGGTGTATCCACGACAGCGACACCCCCGACGGGATATCGGCTGTTCTCGATGAGCAGCGGAACATCGAGTACGACGACTGCATCGGTGCCGAGGTGTTCGCGCATTCGTTCGCGGATCGCCCTGCCGACTGCAGGGTGCACGAGGGCGTTCAATTCCTTCAGGATCTCGGGATCCGGGAACACGATTGCGGCAAGCGCAAGGCGATCGAGGGAGCCGTCCTCAGCAACGATTCGGGTGCCAAACCGCTCCACGATCGCCTCGAACACAGGGGCCCCAGGCTGCTGCAATTCGCGTGTCAGAGCATCGGCATCGATGACCACTGCCCCCTTCGCGGCCAAGCCAGCCGACACGGTCGACTTGCCCGAACCGATCCCACCAGTAAGCCCCACGACGATCATGCGACGACGGTAGCAAGCAACGCAGCTACCATCGCGAACGTAATGGGCGAACAACTGGATCAATCTGAAGACGCGCTGTCTCACGACGGCCCTGGTGAGACACGCAACACATTGTCCGCGCCTGCGTCCACGACGAGCGAGCCAACCTCGTGGCCTTTGGTCGAACGACGCCGAAGCCACGCGAGCACCTATATCGGGGTCGACCGGCGTCTCGCCGATCGCACCGCATCCGCGAAGCTCGTGGCCACTGTGCAGGCCGCGCCACTCATGCCCTTCCGCATCGCCGCGCTTATCGGCGCAGCGGTGCGTGGTTTCGACGCGTTCAGCAAGGCCAACTGGGAGCTGTCGGTCGCTACGGGTTTCATCGCGGCCTACACACTGTTCGCCATCTTTCGGCCGGTGCCCTATCGCAACGACAATCGCACTCGGTTGCGGGTTGTCGTCGAACTTGCATTAGTCACTGGTGCCGTCCTCACCACTGGCGGCTGGAGCTCACCACTCGCGGTGTGCCTCGTTCCAACCTGCATGCTCGCCGGATTCGTTGGTGGCACGATCTTCAGCGCCCAGCTTGGAGCCGGCGCAGCTGCCGTCATCACGCTGCAATATCTCAAAGATGTCGGAGCGCATCAGGCCATTCGCGAATCCGAACTCTGGATTGGTCTGCTGCTCCTCGTGGCTGTCACCAGTGGCGTCTCGCACCGCGCGTCGCTCGAGTCGGCACGCCATCAACAAGCCGCTCTCGACCGAGTCGGGCGACTCGCCGAAGCGAACGCGCTGTTGTTCTCGTTGCAGCGCATTGCACAGACGTTGCCCGCGTCCCTCGACTTGCAAGACGTCTTGGATTCAACCGTCGCACGAGTGCAGTCCTTGATCGACCACAGCATGCTCACCATCTTGTTGCACAACGACATCACAAATAGCCTCACCCCAGCGCGCATCCAGGGCTACACACTCGAAGGTTCGCGCCGTCAGCTCGCCCTTCCCGACGCCGCACAGGAAGCACTGCGCGCACCCAAGACGGTCAGACGCGACAACCTCTCCGCGTCCACCGCTGAGATGGGTTCAGGATCCGACGGCCTCGGCCCGGGTGCCCGCTCTGGTCTCTATGCAGCACTGCGCGCCCGCGGCGTCGTGATCGGCATCATCGCGGTCGAGTCGCTCGAACCCGGCCACTTCGGGCAGCAACAAGCCGAAATCCTGCACGGTCTAGCAGAGCCATTCGGTATCGCGATCGACAACGCCAGATTGTTCAAGCGCCTCCGCATAGCCTCGGCAGACGAGGAACGCAACCGTATCGCCCGCGACATTCACGACGACATCGGTTCATCGCTTGCGTTCTTGGGTTTCGAGATCGATCGTTCGATCACCACTGCGTCTCGGGGCGATTCGGTTGATACGGCGCTCAAGGACCTGCGCATACAGGTGAGCGGAATGATCAGCAATGTGCGCGAAACGCTGTACGACCTACGATCCGACGTCTCCGAGACGCAAGACCTGTCGTCGACCCTGAAGCAGTTCGTCGACCGCGTTCGAATTCGCAGCGGTTTGGAAATCGAGTTCGAGTCAAATCAGAGCATGCGCCTGAGCATCGCTCAAGAACGTGAGCTCTGGCATATCGCTCGCGAGGCATTGATCAACGTCGAACGCCACGCCCAGGCAACCACCGCGTCTGTTCGTTGGGTGTGCAAGCCGTCGCATGCCATCCTCACGATTCGTGATAACGGCGTCGGTCTCACCCCAGACGCGGCCCGCATAGATTCGTACGGCATGATGGGAATGCGCGAGCGAGCGGCAAGTATCGGGGCGCAACTCACCACAGAATCGTCCCCAAGCGGTACGGTCATTCGGGTCGGACTGCGACAACCTCAGGGGGCAAGACAATGGGATTGACCGCAATACTCGTTGACGATCACACCATGCTGCGCCAAGGCCTTCGACGCGGGCTCGAAGCAGAGGGCCTCACCATCATCGGTGAGGCTGGTGACGGCGAGATCGGCGTGCGACTCGCGCTCGAGCTCCGCCCCGACGTCGTGTTGATGGACGTGTCAATGCCCAACGTCGATGGCATTGAGGCAACTCGCCGGCTCCTCAAAGCCGATGCGCGCCAGAAGGTGATCATCCTGACGATGCACATGGACCGCAGCATCATCGACTCTGCCCTCCGCGCTGGTGCGACTGGATACCTCACCAAGGATTGTTCGATGAAGGAAGTCGTCGAGGCCATCCGCCTTGCGACGAACGGCGACACGGTGCTGTCGAAGAATCTCGCAACGCTCATGCTCAGCGAGGCACACAATGTCGAGGCAGACGACGAACCGCTCATTTCCCCTCGGGAAGAAGAAGTGTTGCAGCTCGTTGTCGATGGTCTCGGCACAGGTGAGATCGCGTCTCGGCTTTTCATCAGCCAGAAGACCGTGAAGAACCACCTCGCCTCGATCTACGAAAAGCTCGACGCCCGTGACCGCACGCAAGCCGTACTCACCGCGGTGCGAATGGGCATCGTGCGCCTCAGATGAAACGATGGGGCCGGTTTCCCAACCCCATCGTTTCATCTGATTTCTAGAGCCCGAAGGCCAACTGTTTTACTCGGTGACGGCTGCCTCGGCAGGAGCGGCCTGGTCGGCAACTTCTGCCTCATCGGCTGCTGCGGCCTCATCGGCAACGTCAGCCTCATCGGCTGCTGCGCCCTCATCGGCTGCTGCGGCTTCGACCGCTGGCGCTGATTCGCCATCTGCTGCCTCGGCTGGCGCTCCGCCGTTCTCCTGGTAGTACTCGGCCCAGGCTGACTCGCGCTCGACATCGTCGGTGCCGGCGGCCCAGTTGCCGTGCTCGTCCATCTCGAAGTGCTGACGGTACTCTTCGGCCAACTCGCCACCCTCGGCAGCCTGCTTGATCGACAAGCTGATGCGCCGGCGAGCGAGGTCGAGATCGATGATCTTGACCCACAACTCTTCGCCCGGCGTCACGACCTGCTCGGGTGAGTCGACGTGATGTGCGCTCATCTCGCTGATGTGCACCAGACCCTCGATGCCCTCGCCAACCTGGGCGAATGCGCCGAACGGCACCAGCTTGGTGATGCGGCCGTACACAAGTTGGCCCACTTCGTGGCTATTGGCAAAGGTCTGCCATGGATCTTGCTGGGTGGCCTTGAGCGACAGGCTGATGCGTTCGCGATCGAAGTCGACGTCGAGCACCTGCACCGTGACTGGATCGCCAACTGCGACAACCGCGCCCGGATGATCGACATGCTTCCACGACAGTTCGCTGACGTGGATGAGTCCGTCCATGCCGCCAAGATCGACGAACGCACCGAAACTTACGACGCTGCTGACAACACCGCTGCGGATCTCGCCCGGCTTGAGGTTGGTAAGGAACTCGTCGCGAGCTTCCTTTTGCGTCTCTTCCAAGTACGCACGACGACTGAGCACGACGTTGTTGCGGTTCTTGTCGAGCTCGATGATCTTGGCCTGCACCATCTTGCCGACATATGGCTGAAGGTCGCGGACTCGACGCAATTCGACGAGCGACGCGGGAAGGAATCCACGCAGGCCGATATCGACGATGAGGCCGCCCTTGACGACCTCGATCACCAGACCCTCGACCATGCCATCGGCTTCCTTGAGCTTTTCGATGTTGCCCCACGCACGCTCGTATTGCGCGCGCTTCTTGGACAGCAGCAGGCGACCCTCTTTGTCTTCTTTGGTCAGGACCAGTGCTTCGATCTTTTCGCCGAGCTTGACGATGTCGTGCGGATTGACATCGTTGCGAATGCTCAGCTCACGAGCAAGGATGACGCCTTCGCTCTTGTAGCCAATGTCGAGGAGAACTTCATCTCGGTCGATCTTGACGACCGTGCCGTGCACGAGTTGGCCATCGTCGACTTCGACGAGCGTGCCGGCGATTGCATCGGCGAATGACATTCCGAGATCGTCGGAGATGACCTGGCGGGGGGTGTAATTGCCCTCTTCATCGAAGGTGCCAAAGGCGGAGGAAGAGGACGTAGCGGTGTCGGACAAGAGAGGTATTCGCTTTCAGAGGTGGATAAGGACATGGTTATCTGACGCGACGGGTTCGCGACGTTGCGGCGAGGTTATCAGCACGCTGGGGATTCATCACCTGGACCGAGTGGCCAGCACAAGGAACTCGGGTGACTCCGTCGTGGCTGGCTCGGCTCCATAGGCACCTGGCTCAACGCTACTGATCACATCGACGCGAAGCCCCACGACACCGCAGAGCAAATGGAGCTCGCGAGGCGTGTAACAGCCCGTCCACAAGTCGACCTCCATGGCCTCGCCCGCAGGATTCTTTACGTGGGTTCGTTCGTGACTCACGCCGCTGAGCGCGTCGAACTGCGCCTCGTCGTGATACTTCACGGCGAAGTACGCGTTGAAGGCACTGAGCGCCAAACGCCCACCTGGTTTGAGAGCTCGAGCGATACACGCGAGTACGCGGGTGTCGTCGCCATTGGCAGTCATGAGTCCGAACGCGCCCTGACATAGGCAGATCACGACATCGAACTCGGCGTCGAAGCACAGGTCGCGCGCGTCACGACGCTCAAACGTCGCGTTCGGCGGCGCGTCGGCAGCGGCGAGATCGATGAACGATTGGCTGATGTCGATGCCATGAACCTCGAAGCCACGTCGGGCAAGCTCATGCGCGTGTCGCCCTGGGCCGCAACCAACGTCGAGCACTCGCATGCCTGGCTGCATGTTGAGCACGGCCTCGAGATAGTCGACCTCGCGGACGGTGCCCTTCGTGAACGAGTACCGAAGGTACGCGGGTCCCAAATGTTGGGCAATGGGCTCGAACCAGTGGTGCGGCTCCCCCGACGACATGTTCAGCCTTTCGCGGCGGCCCAGTTGTCGCCCCAACTCACATTCACCTCGAGCGGCACGTCGAGTTGCGCAGCACCTTTCAAGATGTCGATCACCAACGGCCCGACGGTGTCTCGCTCATCCTCAGGTACCTCGACGAGCACTTCGTCATGTACCTGAAGAATGAGCCTGCTGACGAAATTTCCCTCCTCGAGGGCCTGGTCGATGCGTACCAGCGCGACCTTGAAGATGTCCGCGGCAAGACCTTGAATACCGGCATTCATGGCCTGGCGTTCGCCCGCCTGACGAATTCGGAAGTTTGAGTTGCTGAGTTCAGGGATCGGTCGACGCCGGCCGAACAGCGTCTCGGTGTAACCGCGCTCGCGAGCTTGGCGAACGGTGTCGTCCATGTAGGCCCGCACATTTGGGAATGCCTGGAAGTACGCATTGAGGATGACAGCCGCATCGTCGGTGGCGATGCCCAATCGTTGGCCGAGGCCATACGCCTCCATGCCATAGGCGAGGCCGTACGAAACCATCTTCGCCTTCGAACGCTGGTCGACCGTGACATCAGCGGGTGCGACGCTGAACACGCGCGCCGCCGTGGCGTTGTGGATGTCCTGGCCGCTGGCGAAAGCGGAAATCAACCCAGGGTCAGCAGCAAGATGGGCGATACAACGCAGTTCGATCTGGTTGTAGTCAGCCACGAGCAGCACGCATCCGGCACCTGGAATAAACGCTCGTCGAAACTGGCGACCTTCCTCGGACCGCACGGGGATGTTGTGCAGGTTCGGTTGATCGCTGCTGAGTCGACCGGTGCGGGCCACAGTCTGATTGAACGTGGCATGGATACGACCATCGGCTGCGACTTCATTGAGCAAACCCTCGCCATAGGTGCTGCGCAGCTTTTCGACTTCGCGATATTGCATCAACGGCTCGATGAACTCGGGCCACTGGTCGCGCAACTTCTCCAACGTCGCTGCATCAGTGGAGAATCCGGTCTTTGTCTTCTTGCCCGGTGCAAGCCCGCGTTCGGTGTAGAGAATCTCGCGCAACTGCACGGGCGAGTTGAGGTTGAACGGTCGACCCACAACGGCCTGCAGCACACCACCAAGGCGTTGCGTTTCGGCCGATAGCCGACTGCTGAGTTGGCGCAACTCAGCAACGTCGACAGCGATACCGACATGTTCCATCTTCGCGAGAATGTGCACCAGAGGGTTCTCGATCGAGGAGTACAGATCACCCATGCCCTGCAGCTCGAGCGCGGCCACCAACGCGTCGGCTAGCCGCGAGGTGGCCAAGGCTTCGCGGACACCACGTTTGGGCTCGTCGACCCCGCTGTCGCCAAAATCGAATTGCCCTCGTGCGCCTGGCTCGTCGAGTGGAAAGCGATACGCGGTGTACTTCTCCAGCAGATCCGCGATCGCGTAGCGCGACTCGGATGGATCGATGAGATACGCGGCGATCGCAGTGTCGAGCACGAGACCCCGAAGGTCGAGTTCGTTCGCGAGCAGCCAGCGCATGAGCGGCTTGACGTTGTGACCGCGAACGCGACCGTGAGTACGAATGGCATCGGCAACGGCAGGGTCGCGAAGGTGTTCAACAGGCACCCAGCAACACTCGGCCGCATCAGCATCGACCACGATGCCAAGGCCCAACAGTTCGCCACGCCCAGGCTCGCCAAGCCATCGACCTGCGACATCGAGCGTTGCCAACGACTGAATCAGCTCGCACGATTCGGCCGCTGACGAGCTGATCGACAATTCGGCTTCGAGCACCTCCGATGAGTGCGTTGGTGCGACGGCAACACCCACGGCTATAAGCGCATCGTTGAGGCGGACGAGCAAGGTGCGCAATTCGAGAAACTCGAACAACCGCGCGACCTCTGCCGGATTCGGTGTAAATGTCAGAGCGTCGAGATCGACCTCGATCGGGGCGTCACAGCGAACCACCATCAGGTCGTGGTTGAGTCGGGCGAGCGTCTCGTTCTGAATGAGCGATTCACGCAGCTTTGGGGTCTGCTCATCGACATGGGCAAAGATGCCGTCGAGGTCGCCGTACTTGGCGATGAGCTTCGCCGCGGTCTTTTCGCCAACACCAGGGACGCCGGGGAGATTGTCGCTGCTGTCTCCTCGAAGCGCCGCATATTCTGGGTATTGCGCGGGAGTGACGCCGGTCTTTTCGAAGATGCCGGCTTCGTCGTAGAGCGCATAGTCGCTGACACCGCGCTTGTTGTAGAGCACACGGACGTGAGGGTCGCTCACCAGTTGATAGCTGTCGCGATCGCCGGTGACAATGATGACGTCGTCGCCACGCTCTTTGCCCATCAACGCAACGGTGCCGATGATGTCGTCGGCCTCGAAGCCCACGAGGTCGATGGCGGTGACATCGAGTGCAACCAATATCTCGCGCACCAGCCCCATCTGCTGGCGCAGAATGTCCGGGGCTGCTTCGCGCTGTGCTTTGTACTCCGGGTTCGCGTAGTGCCGAAACGTTGGTTCGGGCCGGTCAAATGCCACCAACACGCCGTCGGGTTTGTGTTCTTTGACGAGGTTGATGAACATCGACACAAAGCCAAAGACGGCGTTCGTGACCTGCCCACTGGCCGTTGCCATGTCGGTGGGTAGAGCAAAAAAGGCGCGGTAGGTCAGCGAGTTGCCGTCGAGAACGAGAAGTTTCGCCACGCGGTGACCTACGGACGCAAAGTTCCGGCGATGACGCGTTCGGCGACATCGCGCATACGACCTCGCTCGCTCATCGCGGTTCGCTGCAAGAAGGTGAACGCCTCGTGCTCTTTCATCGCGCACTCATCGGCAAGAATGCCCTTTGCCCGGTCGATGATTTTGCGTGATTCGAGTTGCTCCTCGAGCGCGTCGACTTCACCGCTGAGCGATTGCAGTTCACGGAAGCGTCCGATCGCAACTTCGATTGCTGGGATGAGATCACTCTTTTGATACGGCTTCACCAGATACGCGAGCGCACCCGAGTCGCGCGCCTGCTCGATGATCTCGCGCTGGCTGAACGCGGTAAGGATCAACACTCCGCAGAGCCGCTCAGCATTGATCACTGCAGCAGCAGCCAGGCCGTCCATGCCTGGCATCTTGATGTCGAGGATGGCCAGATCGGGGCGCAGCTCGCGAACGAGGTCGACAGCCTTGTCGCCTCGGCCTGTCTCGCCGACAACGTCGTATCCCTCTTCCTCAAGGGTCTCTTTCAGGTCAAGCCGGATAATGGCTTCATCTTCGGCGATCACCACACGGATGGTCACTGGGCCGTCCTTTCGATAGCAGGCTTGCCCGCCCCCATATTCAATCACGCGGAAACCACGCTCGGTCCCGTCGTCAACCAACCATTCGATCGAGCAGGAGATCCTGACGATGCTCGAGTTCCGCGATCGACTCGGCCACGTACGAACGATGCTTGGCCATTGCATCGGCGTGCGCCTGAGCATGGTGGTAGTCGTGTGACGCACCGGGAGTTTCGGAGACGAGCGAACGAATACTCATGTCGCCCGCCTCATCTGTCAGCTGCGCGAGTTGTTCGTCGATCACACCGAGTTCCTCGCGCAGATGCCGCAAGCGCACGCTTGCTTGCCGGAGACGATGTTCGACCAACCACTTTCCCACGTCGGCAGTCTAGAAGTACGGCGATGTAGGGCGAACACAAATGGCCCTGTGCTACGTGAGGCTCTGGGATAATGAACGCAATCGCTAACGCCCTCGGGCAGACTGTCGACGTGTATGACGAGTGGGGAATCAGCCACGGATACTTCGACGTCGCCGGCACATGGCACGCCACTAGTGATCTCACGCGGCATCTGCTTCGCGAAGCAATGGGCACTCCGGAGCCCGGACCACCAATGTGGTTCGTGGCGACGGGCGAATCTCACACGTTGTGGAATCCGTGCCAGCTGATCCTGGAAGACGGCACCGATCTCGGCACCATCACCTCGCTCGCAGCCGACCTTCCGATCGGCTACCACCTGCTTCACGCGCCCGAGGGCGGGCCGACGACACATCTCGTTGTACACCCCACGTCGTGTCCACCGATTCCCACAGCGTGGGGCGTGGCCGCGCAGATCTACTCGTTATGGAGCCCTGGCTCGTGGGGCATCGGCGACCTCGCCGATGTTGGATGCCTTGCATGGGCGCTCGCCGATGCGGGCGGCAGGGCGATACTTGTTAGCCCGCTCCACCAGCCGGCACCATCTCTGCCGCAACAAGACAGCCCGTATTATCCGAGTAGTCGGCGAGCCTGGAATCCGCTGCTGATTGCGTTGGGCGAGCGTCCGCCGCTTCACCTCAGCTGCTCACCTGAGTCGCTGATCGATCGCGATGAGGTCTGGGTTGCCAAGCGAGCAGAGCTCGAACGGTTGCTCGCAGAGTCAAGCACCCCCACGCCCCTACCCGATCAGGTCGCGATCTGGAACGCGCTGTGCGACGAGTTCGGGCCTGATTGGCAGTCATGGCCGGCCGAGCTCAGGCAGCACGACGCCAATGTGATTGCCCTTCGGCTCCGAGACAACGCTCACTTCGCCCAACGCGCAGGTTTTCACCAATGGTGCCAACGCCTAGTGCACGAACAACTCTCCAGCATCGCGCACAGCGGGGTTACCGTCATCGGTGATCTCGCGCTGGGTTTCTCACCACAAGGGGCCGACGCATGGGCGTATCAGCATCTACTCGCGCTCGATGTGCGCGTCGGTGCCCCACCCGATCCCTTCAACACCTCCGGGCAAGAATGGGGTATCCCTGGCTTCGTTCCGTGGCGCCTTCGCAACGCCCTCTATGCGCCGTTCATTGCGACGATTCGAGCAACTCTGCGTGGTGTGGGTGGCCTCCGAATCGATCACGTAATGGGCCTGTTTCGTCAGTTCTGGATTCCGGCGGAACAGACACCATCTGACGGCGCGTACATCTGCTTTCCGGCCGACGAACTCCTGGCAATCATCTGCCTCGAGGCCACCCGCGCTGGGGCGTTCGTGGTCGGCGAGGACTTGGGAACCGTGCAAGACGGTGTTCGCGAACGCCTCGGCGAACGACACATTGCACGCACCATGGTGTTGTGGTTCGAGCCCAACCCGCCTGCGACGTGGCCACAGGACTCGCTCGCGACAGTTACAACGCATGACCTACCGACCATCGCTGGCGTGTTCGCAGGCACGGACGGCGACAACATGCAGCGCGCACGACTCGCGGCAGTGGCGGGCCAAACCTGCGGCGATGAATCGCTGGAAGTCGTTATCGAACGCGCGCACAACGCAATACTCACGTCAAACGCGCACCTGCGTCTGCTGGCCACCGATGACCTCTGCGCAGTATCCCAGAGGCCAAACCTGCCAGGCACCGTCGGTGGATCGAACTGGCGCAAACGTCTTCCGCTGACGGTTTCGGCGCTACCCCTTAGCGAGGTAGCGCACAAGCAACCGTGAACTAGGGACGGATCGTGGTGCTCGTTGTTGTCGTCGAGCCACCGTGACCGCCGCCACCGTGATCGCCGCCGTGATGGTCCTCGTTCACGCCGTCGCCGTTGGCGTCGTCATCGACAGCGTTACTCACGCCATCGCCGTCTTCGTCGTCATCGACAGCGTTACTCACGCCATCGCCATCGATATCGTCGTCGCTGCCATTGGAGACACCATCGCCATCGACATCGTCGTCGGCTGCGTTCGCCACGCCATCGCCATCGATGTCCTTCTCGGCCTTCGTTCCGTTGTCGAGGCCATCACCATCGACGTCGGAATCGTGGCCGTTGCTGACACCGTCACCATCGACGTCTGAGTCGGAGCCGTTGGGGATGCCATCACCATCGACATCGGTATCGATGCCGTCTTTGATGCCATCGCCATCGATGTCCTTCTCGGCCGTCGCGCCGTTGGCGAGACCATCACCGTCGACATCAGGATCGCTACCGTTGGCAATGCCGTCACCGTCGACATCGGAATCGTTGCCGTTGCTGACACCATCGCCATCGACGTCGGCGTCCTTACCGTTTTGGACGCCATCGCCGTCGACATCAGGATCGCTACCATTGGCAATGCCGTCACCGTCGACATCGGAGTCGCTGCCGTTCGGAATGCCATCGCCATCCATATCGGAATCGCTCGTGTCGGGACGGCCGTCACCATCAATATCGAGCTCACGACGTGAGCCGTTGGCCATGCCGTCACCGTCGACATCAGTGTCGTTGCCATTCGAGATGCCGTCACCGTCGACATCAGTGTCGCTGCCGTTCGGGATGCCGTCACCGTCGACATCGGGATCGACCTGGTTCGGGATGCCGTCATGATCGATATCCGACTTGGACGACCTCGACGCCGACACCTCGCCAGAGCCGCTCCCGAGCATGACTGCGACCGGAGTGACCACGAAGAGGCCAGCGACCCCCGCACGAATCAAACGGCTGCGCAAGCTCTTTTCGGCATAGCGACGCGATGTTGACGGCAACATGAAATTCCCCCAAATGACTGGTGCCACCAGACTGGCACGCTGTTCTGTGCCGGAACTGTCGCACTCCATCAAGGAAGAGTCAAGCAAATGTCTGGCAAACCCCGAATATCAACAAAAACCCTGCTCCGAAGTGGTGCGATTGCCGCAATGCGACGGGATGCGGTCACGCTCCGTTGCAAACGCAACCAATATAGATCGCTGGCTACGCAAGCCGATATGCCGCCGATCGCGCGCGTTGCTATTAGGGAGTGGGTGGATTTTCACCCACCACGGTGGAAAATCCACCACCGTGTCGAACAAACCAGGACGGCGCGTCGGGGCGATCCAGAGCGGGCGATGAGAGACACGAGTCGGCCACGGCTATAGGTCGCTCCAAGCGCGGCGGACGCTCCAAGCGCGGCGGACGCTCCAAGCGCGGTGTTCTAAAGGACGCTCGGTCCGCGGGTCCACCTACTCGTTGAGTGCGGTGACGCGCGGTGGAGCGAAGCGTGCGAGCACCACGCTCTCCGGACGAGAGTCGCCGTCCCAATCCCAAGCTGCGATCTGGTCGTATGAACGGCGTCCGACGCTGGCCCGCACGATCTCGAATCGCGTCGTCCGAACTGTCCCGGTTGGTTCGCCGGCACCGACGATGCTCACACCGGCGTCGTGCAGGATGCGCAATGCTCCGGCATCTCCGCGTTGCGAACCGATGCCGCCGGAAATTCCGCGGAACGCATAGGCGATCGCGTCGGAGTCGCGCTCGCCTGGAACACCGAGCGCGCCGCGTACGTCGTGCTCATGGGTGACCACGTCAGTCAACAGCATTGCCCGCATCAGAGGGTCGAGCGTCGCTATCATCGGCTCGACGATCGCACTGCAACGTGCCCACTCGTCGAGCACCGCGCCGATCGGGACGTCCCTGCGGGCATCCACCTGAGCGCCGGTCCACCCATCGTTCGCTACATCGTCGAGGTTGCCGGAGGCGATATCAGCCGTTGCGCCGGCAAGGTGGGCCAGAACATCACGAACGCGCCACTCCGGAGTCGCCGGCGCAACAACGTCGAGCATCGCATCCGGTAGGTGGGTGACGAGAGCCGCGATGCGGACACGGACACCCCGGTATACCGCGGCATGATCAACGCTGCTCATGAAAGCGATCGAGAAAATGAGCTGGATGCAATTGCAACAAGTGCCCGAGGTGGGACTCGAACCCACACGTTGTTGCCAACAAAGGATTTTGAGTCCTCCGCGTCTGCCATTCCGCCACTCGGGCAAGTGGACGACCAGTGTAACCAAATGACGCGACAGACAACACAGTCCGGTGAACGGCTCTGGGATGCCCGCACACCTGCTGACCGCACACCTGCTGACAATGCACCGACGCTACCTACCCGCGGGTAGCAACATATGACGGTACGCAACCGTCTAGCCTCTGTACCCAGGGGAACACCCGCACGAGGAGACCAACAAACGCACCATGCTTGCCTTTACCTTCCCTGGCCAGGGTTCACAACGGCCGGGCATGGGACGCCCCTGGGCAGATCACGAGAGCTGGGAGCTTGTCGAAGAGGCATCGGTGTATGCCGAACGCGACGTTGCCCGCTTATTGCTCGATGCCGACGCCGACGAACTGCGCGACACCCGCAACGCTCAGCTCACCACGTTCGTCTCGAGTCTGATGGTGCTCGACGCGGTCGAGCGCCTCGGCATCGAACCGAGCTTCTGCGCAGGCCATAGCCTCGGCGAATACACGGCGCTCACGGCGAGCGGCGCACTTAGCTTCGAAGATGGCGTGCGTCTCGTCTGCGAGCGCGCCGACGCAATGCATCAGGCGGGCCTTGACAACCCGGGCACGATGGCTGCGGTGCTCGGACTCGACGACGATCAGGTCGAGGTCGCTTGCCGGCGCGCCGATAGCGACGTATGGGTTGCCAACTTCAATGCACCCGGCCAAGTGGTGATTGCCGGATCGCGCGAAGGTGTTGCTGCGGCGAGCGCGGTGGCCAAGGAAATGGGCGCGAAGAAAGTGATGCCGCTTCAGGTGAGCGGTGCGTTTCACACGCCGTTCATGGTGCCCGCCCGCGACCGACTGCGGCTGGCAATTGCTGAGGCAAATCCGCGCGACACCGAGGTGCCGGTGGTTTCAAACGTCGATGCGCTCGCGCACGACACCGGCGTCACATGGGCCAGCCTGCTGTCGGCTCAGCTCAGCAGTCCAGTGCGTTGGAAACACTGTTTGCTCACGCTTGCCGAACTCGGCGTCAACGGCTTTGCCGAGCTCGGGCCGGGTGGCGTACTTACAGGTATGGCCAAGCGCACCGTCGATTCGGCGCGCACGATCTCGGTGTCAACACCCGAAGAACTCGACAAGCTCATCGAGTGGGTCAACGCCGGCTCTCCACGCGGAGCTGCCCAACTCGAGGGCGAACACCTCTTCGCGGTTGAGCGTCTTGTCGTCAGCCCGGCTGCCGGAGTATTCACGCCGCTGTCGGCCATTGCCGACGGCAGCACGATCACTGTCGGAATGGTGCTCGGCCACGTCGGGGACGCCGAGGTGCGCTCTCCGTTTGCTGGAGTTCTGCAGAGTTACATTGCTGTTCAGGGCGAGCGCATTACTCTGCGCCAACCCATTGCCTGGCTAAGGACGGTCTGACATGCCCAAGATCCCCGAAGGCGTTCGCGGCGCCGTCATCAGTGGGTGGGGCTCTGCGTTGCCGCCCAAGGTGCTCACCAACAAAGACCTCGAAGGCATGTTCGAAACGAGCGACGAATGGATCGTTGAGCGAACCGGCATCAGCGAACGACGCGTCGGAGGCACCACAGCAGGGCTCTCGATCGAGGCCGGTCGCAAGGCCATCGAAATGGCGGGCATCGACCCCAGCGAAATCGACGCGTTGATCCTTGCGACGACCACTCCCGACCGCACTGTGCCGGCAACATCGGCCACCGTGCAACACGAACTGGGCTTGCGTTGCGGCGCGTTCGACGTCAACGCCGCATGCTCCGGATTCATGTACGGCCTCGTCAACGCGCACGGACTCATCGCTATGGGCGCCAGCAAAGTGCTCGTGATCGGCACCGACACGCTCTCCCGAATCACCGATTGGACCGACCGCAACACGGCGATCCTCTTCGCTGATGGTTCCGGCGCAGTCGTGCTCGAGCACGTGCCCGGCCGTGGACAACTCGTTGGCTGGGACCTCGATGCAGACGGCAGCGCCGAACGATTCCTCTACGCCGAGACAGGTGGCTACCTCCAAATGGAGGGCAAAGAGGTCTTTCGCCGCGCCGTGCGCATCATGGTCGATTCGGCCACCAAATCGATGAATCATGCCGGCGTCACCGCGGACGACATCGCCCTCGTGGTGCCGCATCAGGCCAACATTCGCATCATCCAGGCTGCATGTGATCGCCTCAAGATTCCGATCGAACGAGCAGCAACGGTGCTGCGCTTCACCGGAAACACGTCGGCAGCGTCGATACCACTCGCGCTGGTCGATGCGCTCGATGCCGGCCGAGTCAAGCGTGGTGACCTCGTACTGCTCGTCGGCTTCGGCGCGGGCATGACAGCGGCCAGCACGTTGTTGCGTTGGGGCGGCGACGAGACGTGAGTCGCACGGTACTGATCACCGGTGGGTCGCGAGGTATCGGCCTCGCCTGCGCACAACGCTTCGCGTCGCTCGGCGACAACGTCGTCGTTACCTACAACAGCTCCCCGCCGCCGGATGGCTTCGCGTCAATCAAGTGCGATGTCACGTCCGCTGCCGATGTCGATGCCGCCTTCACGTTCGCCGAGGCGCACTTCGGCCCAGTGCAGATCGTGGTCTCGAATGCCGGTCTCACCAACGATGGTCTCCTGCTACGAATGAGCGAGCAGGCATTTACCAGCGTCATCGATGCCAACCTGACAGCCGCGTACCGCGTGTCCAAGCGGGCCGCGCAGGGCATGTTGCGCGCCCGTGCCGGGCGGCTCATCTTCATCTCGTCTGTGGTTGGCTTGCTCGGCTCCGCGGGTCAGGCAAACTACGCAGCGAGTAAGGCCGGACTCATTGGACTGGCGCGTTCGCTGGCGCGCGAGCTGGGCTCGCGCAGCATCACCGCAAACGTAGTCGCGCCCGGGCCCGTCGCTACAGACATGACGGCCGCACTCGGCGACAAGCGCCTTGGCGAACTTACCGCAGCTGTTCCGCTCGGTCGCATGGCGACCCCAGACGAAATCGCCGGAGTCGTGGCCTTTCTGGCCTCCGACGACGCGGCCTACATTACGGGGGCAGTGATCCCCGTTGATGGTGGCCTAGGTATGGGCCATTAGGCACTGCCACACGCAATACACAACATCAACAACCAACATCAACAACCAACATCACAATATGGAGAATTCAGTGGATCAGGAAAAGTTCGATCGCTTTCGGAAATGTGCCGTCGACGTGTTGTCGGTGTCTGAGGATCAGGTCGTACCCGAGGCCAAGTTTGCCGACGATCTCGACGCCGACAGCCTCGATCTCGTCGAGCTCGTGATGGCCCTCGAAGAAGAGTTTGGTGTCGAAGTTCCCGAAGAGGAACTCGAAGGCATCGAAACCGTCGGCCAGGCGTACGAGCTGGTTGTCGGCAAACTCTGATGGAAGGGCGTGGACGGCGCGTCGCCATCACCGGCTACGGAGTGGTCGCGCCCTGCGGAATGGGTAAAGCTGCGTTTTGGCAGGGCCTCCTTGGCCCTGCCACCACCGGTACGCGATCGATTACCTTCGCGGACTGGGATCCGGCACCGTATTTTGCCAGCCCGAAGGAATCGCGGCGCGCCGACTCGGTCGAACAATTTGCCGTCGCTTCGGCGATCGAAGCGTTCGAGCACGCCGGTCGACCCGACGTCGATCCTCGTCGCTTCGGCGTCGTGTACGGCACCGGCATCGGTGGACTACGCACGCTCGAAGAACAGGTCGAGTTGCGCTTAGCCAAGGGCGAACGCCGCGTCTCGCCGTTTCTCGTGCCGATGATGATGGGCAACGCATCGGGAGCGGCCATCTCGATGCGCTACGGCCTACAGGGTCCGAACGAAACCATTTGCACCGCGTGCGCAGCTGCCACTCACGCCATTGGCTACGCAGCCCGCCTGATCGCATGGGACCGCTGTGACGCCATGGTCACGGGGGGCTCCGAGGCAGCGGGCACACTCACGAGCATCGCTGGCTTCACCAACATGACGGCGTTGTCCACTTCCGGATCAAGTCGCCCATTCGACGTGGATCGCGATGGCTTTGTGATGGGCGAAGGCTCAGCGACGTTCATTCTCGAGGAATGGGAACACGCCATCGCCCGCGGTGCGACGATCTACGGAGAGGTGCTCGGCTCTGCGAGTACCGCCGACGCGCACCACATCACGGCACCTGCGCCAGGTGGTACCGGCGCGATTCATTGCATGTCGCTCGCGCTCGACGACGCCGGTCTCGCGCCGACCGATATTCGCCAAATCAACGCTCACGGCACCTCGACGCCGCTCAACGATGCTGCTGAGGCTCAGGCTGTTCGAGCGGTGTTCGGCGACGCGGGCCCACCAATGACAAGCATCAAGGGTGTCACAGGACATCCGCTCGGTGCGGCCGGCGCGCTCGAAGCCGCCGCCGTATTGCTGTCGATGGAGCATCGACTCATCCCCCCAACCGCCGGCACCACCAAGCTTTCCGACGATATGCATGTCGACGTCGTCATGGGCGAACCACGCGAATGGATTCCCGGCCCGACCATCTCGAACAACTTCGGGTTCGGTGGCCACAACGGATCGGTCGTAATTGGTACCGGTACCGGTACCAGTACCGGTCACGGCACCGCTGCATAGCCACGACGCTGGGCCGCAGGGCGGTACCTACGAGTTCACGAGTACGAACATCAGCTCGCACTCACAAGCGGTTTGGCCGCTGAGTAACGCCTTCCCGGCACCTTTGCCCGCACGCGCCGACATCCGGCCCAGTTCGACGGTGAGCTCGAGCGTGTCACCCGGAACGACCTGTTTGCGAAAGCGAGCAGCATCGAGTCCGCCGAACAGCGGCAACTTGCCCGCGAAGCGGATGTCGGTGAGCAGCGCGATCGCTCCGACTTGCGCAATGGCCTCACACATCAACACGCCGGGAAGCGTTGGGCGTCCGGGAAAGTGCCCAGAAAAGAACCACTCGTCACCGGTGAGCCTCCACAGACCCGTCGCGCTCACACCGGGCTGCAGCGCGACGATCTCATCGACGAACAGAAACGGCGGCCTGTGCGCGATGACATCGGATGGCCGAGGGAACTCGCTCACGCCTGCAGCGCCTCGAGCAACTTCAGCGGTGTGTCCTTCGGGCTGATCTTGTACCACGCGTGGACGACCTTGCCGTCTTGGTTGAGGAGGAATGCAGACCGCTCGATACCCATATATTCGCGACCGTACAGCTTCTTCAGCTTCCAGACGCCATACGCCTCTGCGAGCGCGTGATCGACGTCGGCCAAGAGCGGATAGGTCAGGGCATTCTTGTCAGCGAACTTCTTCTGGGCCGCCGGCTTGTCGGGGCTGACGCCAATGATCTGCGTGTCGCCCACGCGATCCGCCACATCGCGCAGCGCACACGCCTGTTGCGTGCATCCAGGGGTCGACGCCTTGGGATAAAAGAAGATCAACACCATGCGCCCGCGCACGCTCGACCAGTCGAACGCAGCGCCATCCTGATCTGTCAGGGCAACGATGGGGGAATTATCACCTGGAGTGAGCATGGGCACTCACACTAGCGCGCAGCGTGAAACCCAACTCAGACCGAACCCAAGCCGCTGACTGCGTACGTTTTTGATCAACGATCAGCACGTTCTGTGGTGTCACTACGTTGGGTGGTCGCCATTTCTCAAGCCATTTCTTGACAAACTTCTTGCTCCTCGTAGGGGTCCGTGGTAGAAATACACATGTTGACGAGCAGAAATGCTCCTGATAAGGGTGGGAGGACACGAAAATGCGTGGAATCGTCTGGAAGCCTGTCTGAAAAATACCACTTTCAGTAGTATTTGCTTCACTGAGGGAAATACTACGGAGCGTGGCCTTCTTGTTCGGAGAGACCAGAACCGGCCCAAACCGGTCCGAATGAGCAGGTGAATGCCGACTCTTGTTTGACAAAACGACAACACCTTGGTGGAGTCGTCTTTGGACGTGTTGCTAACCAGCTCAGCTGGTTAGCAGCGCAACAATCGAGAGACAATTCGTTTGCATCCGATGCGCGTCATCGAATGCGGGGTGGTGGAGCAGCATTCTGCTCACTCGCTGAGGCGAACAAACAAGACAGCACAACACTGAAGAAGCACATGTCGGCGCCGAGTTTCGGCAAAGCATGTGCTTTTTCGCGTCTGAGCTGATCGTTCCGGCGACTGACGCTGTGCCCGTTCGCGGGTCAGGTCGACCGTTTGAGTCCGTGACCGAAGAAACCACCACGCGGACGCGCGTGGGCGTGATAATGGTCGGGGATGTTGCGCATGTTGTCGTCGACGTAATGCACAAAGTCGAAGTGCGCGGCGACCACCTGGGCAAGTTGGTCGTGCAGATAGTCCTTCACATGTTGCGGTGGTGACGCATCGTGCTCGCGCCACACCACCATCGGCACCGAGCAGATCTCGCACTCAGCAATCCAACACACATCATCTTCATAGAACCAGGGCGTGATTCGCGCCGCCTCGCACAGGTCGCAGTCAGCAGAGCTCATGGTCTCTTTGTAGTCGCCCGGTGTCGCTCCGGCGGGGATAGCTGCTCGGCGGACGGCAACGGATCAGAACGTGATCGCCGCACGTACCTCGGCGACGTAGTCGCCAACCGCCTCAGGTCCGCCGTCCATGAGTCGACGCACGACGCTTGCACCCTGAATCACTCCATCGGCGACAAGGCACGCTTGGCGCGCCTGTGCGGCGTTAGAGACCCCCACACCGACCAGCACGGGCACCTCCGTGATGGCCTTCAGACGCTTTGCCAGAGCCGTTGCTGAGGCCGCAAGTTGGTCACGCTCGCCTGTAACGCCAAGCAGGCCGACTGAGTAAACGAAACCTCGCGCTCGTGCAGCAATTCGAGGGAGACGTTCGTCGGGCGCTGTGGGTGCGGCAAGCATGACTGTTTCGATACCGGCATCGTCGGCGGCGATACACCAGGGACCGGCCTCTTCAAGAGGTAAATCCGGAACGATTGCGGCCGAGATTCCGGCGCTGAGGAGCTGATAGGCGAACCGCTCATGGCCAGCGTGGTGGACCGTGTTGTAGTAACACATCACCGCCAGCGGTATGCCGACCTCGAGCTCGCGCGCCTCTTCAAAAATGCTGACCGGGGTGACGCCGGCATCGAGCGCTCGCTGGGACGCTTCTTGAATGATGGGACCATCCATCACCGGATCGGAGAACGGGATGCCGATCTCAATCGCATCCGCGCCGGCATCTGCCGCGGCACGAATGGCCTGCTGCCATCCGGTGAGACCACCGGTGACGTACGGCACCAACAGCTTGCGGCCATCGGCGCGCTTGGCCCGAAACTCGGTTTCCATTCGCCCGAAGTTCATCTGCCCAAGATCTCCATCATTTGTGCAACATCTTTGTCGCCTCGACCGGAAAGATTCATCAAGACGACCTTGCCCTGCATCGACGGCGCCTCACGCGAGATCCACGCCATTGCATGCGCGCACTCGAGCGCGGGGATGATGCCCTCTGCGCGTGCCATCAGTTGAAAGGCGTCGATGACTTCGGCATCGGTGACCGTTGGGTACTGCGCTCGACCGATTGACGCGAGATATGAGTGCTCCGGTCCGACACCCGGATAGTCGAGGCCGGCGGAGATGGAGTGTGCCTCTTGCACCTGCCCGTATTCGTCTTGCATGAGGTAGCTGCGCATGCCGTGCACCACGCCGGGCACACCTCGACCGACCGCTGCGCCACCGGCGGGCTCGACACCAATGAGGTGAGCGGCCGTGTCGACGAATCCGCTGAACAGGCCCATCGCATTCGATCCACCGCCGACACACGCAACGACAAAGTCGGGATCGTCGCCATCGAGCAGGTCGCGGCACTGCGTCCGCGCTTCGCCGCCGATCACTCGCTGGAACTCGCGCACCATCCACGGATACGGATGGGGACCCATCACGGAGCCAAGGCAATAGTGCGTGTCGCCAACGGTTGCCACCCAATCGCGCATTGCTTCGTTGACTGCGTCCTTGAGTGTTCGACTGCCGCTGTTCACCGCCTCCACTTCAGCGCCGAGCAACTTCATCCGAAACACGTTGAGCGACTGACGCTCCACATCGACGGCGCCCATATAGACCTTGCACGACATGCCGAGCAATGCCGCCGCGGTTGCGCTGGCAACGCCATGTTGACCAGCGCCTGTCTCGGCCACAAGTCGGGTCTTTCCCATCCGCTTCGCAAGTAGCGCCTGGCCGAGCACATTGTTGATCTTGTGTGATCCGGTGTGATTGAGATCCTCGCGCTTGAGGATGAGCCGCAGGCCGAGTGAACGACCAAGATTGTGGCATTCGGTAATGATGCTCGGACGCCCCGCGTACTCGCCGAGCAAGTGGTTGAGGTCACCACGAAACGACGGATCTACCCACGCGTCACGAAAGGCCGCTTCGAGCTGCTGACACGCTGGTACCAGCGTTTCAGGGACAAAGCGACCACCAAACTCACCAAAGCGACCCTCCGCGGAGGGTTCGGCCATGATCGACACAATGCTTCCTTTCACAGGCTCTGTTGCAGAGCTATTCGTCATCCATCCAGTCGTAGGGCATTTCGTCCGGCCCTACGTACTGTTGTGGCGCCGCTTCACGCGCGCGCTCGATAAACGCTTTGACCTTGAGCGCGTCCTTCTTCCCCGGCGAACGCTCGACCCCGGTGGAGACATCGACACCCCACGGCGCAACGCGATGCACGGCAGACGCCACATTGTCGGGATCGAGACCACCGGCGAGAATGATGCGTGGCCCTTCGGGGATGTCGTCGACCAGCGACCAATCGAACATCGTGCCCGACCCAGGCGACGTGGCATCGACGAGGATGAGGTCGGTGCCGAACTTGTCGGCACGCCGCGCATCGGGGCTTGCGGCCGAGATGCCCTTGATGACCCATCGCACACGCGTGGACACCTCGGCAACATCGGCCGGCGTCTCGTGGCCGTGCAACTGTGCGGCGCGTACCCCGGAACGGTTGATGATGTCGATGACCCGGCTCGGGTGATCGTCTCGGAACACGCCGACGGTGAGTATCTCGGGAGGTAAGCGCCGGGTGATGTCGTACACCTGCTGCGGCGCGATCTGGCGAGGTGACGGCGCGAAGATAAAGCCCACTGCGTCGGCACCCATTGCAACTGCAAATAGTGCATCGTCTTCGTTGGTGATTCCGCAGATCTTGACGAACATTCGAGTGTCACCGTACAGCGCCAGGCGCACGAATTCCTGTTCTATTACGGTGTTTGCGAACTGACCTGACTTCGTGGGCAACGACACGGCAACGGCCGACTGTTCAAGGTGCTCCGCGCAGCTCGCGCAGCGTACGGGTGGGGTCAGCACTGGTCACCAATGTCTCGCCGACAAGCACCGCGTGATAGCCAGCTCGTTGTAGATCACGGGCATCGGCTGCGCCGCGCACTCCGCTCTCGGCAACTTTGACAACATCATCGGGAATGACTGCGGCCATTCGTACGGCGCGCTCGTGATCGACCTGAAAGCTAATGAGATCGCGTTGGTTGACGCCCACCATCGTTGCACCGGCCGCCAACGCAGCATCGAGTTCGCGCTCGTCGTGAATCTCGACGAGCACCTCGATGCCGACGTCGTTGGCAAGGTCGTGCAGTTCGACGAGTTCGTTCTGGTGAAGTGCCGCGGCGATGAGCAACACACAATCGGCTCCCATCAGCCGGGCATCGCACACGTCGTGTGGCGACACGGTGAAATCCTTGCGGAGCACTGGCAACGACACGGATGCACGAGCAGTCCGAAGATCGACCACGGAGCCGCCGAAGAACTCCATGTCGGTGAGCACCGACAGCGCAGCCGCTCCCCCGGCTTCGTACGTTGCGGCCATCTCGGCGGGATCAAGGTTGAGGTTCAACGCGCCCTTCGACGGCGACCGACGCTTGATCTCGCTGATCACCGCCAGCTCACCGCTTGCACCGGCATCGCGCAGCGATGATGCAAATGGACGCGTCGGCGCGCACTGGGACGCCTGCGCGATGAGAGCAGCCAGAGCTCGCTCGTCGTCGGCCGCGACCTCGCGGTGACGCGCCAAGATGCGATCGAGATACGTAACCATGTGGCCGGTGACGCTATCTGATCTGATCTGCTCAGCGCTGCCTAGCACTTGGCCGTGCGCGACTACAGACCCTTGCCGCCGATTGGCTTGGCGAAGGTGAGCTGAGGGCGACCACCGAGAAACGGCTTGATAACCGGGCCGAGCGCCTTGAAGCTCTCGCTACCGGAATGCTCGAGGAGCGCGTCCTGATTGTCGTACATCTCGTACATCCAGAGCACATCAGCGTCGGCCGAATCCTCATGCAGGATGTACATGCGCGTGCCCGATTCGTTCTCAGCGGCATCGAGACCCATACGCATGGCCGCGGCCAATTGATCGCGTTGGCCGGGCGCGGCGGGGATCTTCGCAATGACGACTACCTGTGACATGAATCTTCTCCAAAGCGGGTTGCTGGCGGTGATGCAAGAGGTGACCGTACACACCGCAGCTCCGACTCCGCTAATACACCACTCCGCACGATCGAGGTGCAACGATGTGTCGATGACTACCGGACAGACGATTGTCGTCATCGAGGACGATTCGAACATTTCCGATCTGCTCGACACCTATTTGCGCAGCGCCGGATTTCGTGTGCTCCTCGCGCCCGCTGGCGAACGCGGCCTTGAGCTGATCGCACAACACTCCCCTGCGCTGGCCATCCTCGACATCGGCCTACCCGATATCGACGGCTTCGAGGTGTGTCGGCGAATTCGGTCGCGAAGCCAGATGCCGGTGTTGTTCCTCACCGCCCGCGACGGTGAGATCGACCGCGTGCTCGGTCTCGAACTTGGCGCGGACGACTACGTGACAAAGCCGTTCTCGCCTCGCGAAATCGTCGCTCGCGTCAAGGCCATCCTCCGACGAGGTCAACCCGTGTCCTCCGACGATGCAACGGTCATCAACATCGGCGACGACTTTCAGATCGATCTTGGCCGCCGCGAGGTACGAGCCAAGGGACAACCCGTTGCCTTGGCGACGCGTGAGTTCGATCTCATGGCGCATCTCGCCAACAATCAGGGCATCGCCCTCTCGCGCCAGCAACTCCTTGACGGTGTGTGGGGAGCCGACTGGTATGGCGATGATCGCACGGTTGACGTTCACGTGCGGCAGTTGCGCAAGAAGCTTGGCGAGGAACTACCTCTCGCCACAGTGTGGGGAATCGGCTATCGCCTGGGATAACACTTCCATCACATGAGCCAACCAAACTGCGCGTATCTATGACCCGTCGGCTCACCATCGTGATCGTCTCGGTCGTTCTCGCAACGCTTCTCGTCGCGGGAGTGGGCACCCTGGTGGTGGGCAACCTGCGAGCACGCCAGACCACTGAGCTCGACCTTCGTCGGCAGGCGACGACAGTGGCAGCCAATATCGACCAGGTAGTGGAAAACGACGCCGCGACCTCGACCCCCGCCGCTGTTCGCCGACGACTTCGATTGTTCAACGCGTTTCGTTCCGTGCTCAAACTTGACGGCCTCGCGATCCTCACGCTGCAAGCCAACAATACTTTTACTGGTGACGTGCTACCGACCGGACTCGCCGCGAGCGCGTTGTCTGTCAACGAGTTGCGCCAATTGCGGATGGTCTCCGGGGTGAGCGGCAACCTTGTGTTCGCTGCTGCACCGGCACGTCTGCCGACAGGCAATTTGATAATTGTGTTGCTCTCACGTAGAGCCAACTCCGGGCTTGCTGCATCGCTACGCACGTTCTTGCTGGCCGCCTTGGCAACATTGACGCTTGGCGCCGGGGCAGCCATAATCCTCGGACGGCGGCTGACGCGACCCATCCGCGAGGCAAGCGAGGCAACGCGGGAGATCGCCCGCGGCCAACTCTCCACTCGCCTACCAGAGCCGTCAATGCGACAGAACGACGAACTCGCCCAGCTTGCTCGGTCGGTCAATGCAATGGCAGCCGAACTCGAGCGCGCCCGCGTGTTGGAGCAGCAGTTCTTACTCTCCGTCTCGCACGACCTACGCACTCCGCTGACATCGATTCGCGGCTTCGCAGAAGCAATCAGCGACGGCGCCAGCGATCCACAGCGCGCAGCCATAGTGATCCAGAGCGAAGCACGTCGACTCGAACGACTCGTGGCCGACCTCCTCGATCTTGCCAAACTCCGCGCCCAGGGTTTCTCGCTTCGCCTTGAACGAATCGATCTGATCGCGTTGGCCGCCGTGTCGATTGAAGGATTCCAGCCCGACGCCGCCGAACGTAAACTTCGCATCGATCATGTGGGTGCGGGCTCGCAGTTGATCGTGTCGGCCGATCACGACCGACTGATGCAAGTCGTCGCCAACCTCATGGAGAACGCACTCAAGTACGCATCCTCCATTGTCACCGTCACTACCGCACAGGATGCAACGTGGGCGGTGCTCGCAGTAGATGACGACGGGCCCGGAATTGCCAGTGCCGATTTGGCGCACGTCTTCGACCGTTTGTACGTGGCCCGACACGCGCCGGCTCGAAAGGAGAACTCGAGCGGGCTGGGCCTAGCCATCGTCAAGGAGTTGATCGAGGCCATGGGCGGCGGCGTGATGGTGTCGCAATCACCAGCCGGTGGCGCACGCTTCGTCGTTCGGCTTCCGTTGCTCGGCCTTGCCGCACCCTCGGTTTAGAAACCCAACCGCGCGCTGAGTTCGCCAAGCAGCGATGTGATCGGCACCCGCACCTGCTCGGTGGTGTCGCGATCGCGGATCGTGACTGCGTCATCGTCGAGCGAATCGAAGTCGACGGTGACACAAAGGGGCGTACCCACTTCGTCCTGGCGGCGATAGCGCCGTCCGATCGACTGCGTGTCGTCGTAGTCGACCATGTACTGGTTGCTGAGTGTTTGGAAGACCTGACGTGCCAGCGGCGACAACGTGTCCTTTTTCGACAGTGGCAACACGGCCACCTTGTAGGGAGCGAGGCGCGGGTGCAGGCGCAAAATGGTGCGCGCCTCACCACCTACTTCGTCTTCGTCGTAGGCGGCGAGCAGGAACGCTGCCATCGTGCGCGTGGCACCTGCGGCGGGTTCGATCACGAATGGCACGTATCGCTCATTGGTTGCCTGATCGAAATAGTCGAGCTTTTGACCGCTGTGTTGGGCGTGCTGTTTGAGGTCGTAGTCGGTGCGTTGGGCTACGCCCTCGAGCTCGCCCCATCCCCACGGGAATTTGAATTCGATGTCGCTTGTGCCGGTTGAATAGTGACTGAGTTCATCGGCGTCGTGGGCACGCATGCGTAACAGTTCGGCGGGAATACCCAGTTCGCGATACCAATTGAGACGCTCGGCGCACCAGTACTCGTACCACTTCGGGCCGTCGGCGGGAGGCACGAAGAACTCCATCTCCATCTGTTCGAACTCGCGGGTGCGGAAGATGAAGTTGCCTGGTGTGATCTCGTTGCGGAAGCTCTTGCCGACCTGCGCGATACCGAACGGCGGCTTCTTGCGGCTGGTCTGCAGCACGTTGGCGAAGTTCAAGAACATGCCCTGCGCCGTTTCGGGGCGAAGAAATACGTCGGCACCGGCACCTTCGACCGGGCCCGCCTGTGTCTTGAACATCAGGTTGAACGCGCGAGCTTCGGTGAACGAACCGGAAGCTGCACAGTTGGGGCAGATGTTGGGATCGTCGAGATGATCTTCACGAAAACGCTGCTTGCACTTCGTGCAATCGACGAGTGGATCGGTGAAGTTGGCGAGATGACCGCTGGCCTCCCACACCTGAGGTGGCGACAGCACCGAGGCGTCGATGAGCACAACGTCATCGCGTTGTTGCACCATGCTGCGCACCCACGCATCTTTGACGTTACGCAGCATGAGCGAGCCGAGCGGGCCGTAGTCATAACTCGAGCGGAAACCGCCGTAGATCTCGGCCGAGGGATACACGAAACCACGGCGTTTGCAGAGGTTGACGATTTGGTCGAGCTCGGTTGCGGGCATAGGCGACAAGGCTACGCGCGACGCCGCACGTTAGTGACGCTCAAATACGGCCACGGACCGCAATCTCCGCTCAATGTGATGTTCGACCGCCCGGGTCGCGTGCGTGCTCACTTCATGTGATGCCTGCGAAATCGGTGCGGCGAGCGCCGCGTTGAGTTGACCACCGAGAATCATCCGCATCAGCTCGAGTGCCTCCGCACTCAGTGGTGCGCCCGAACGACACGAGCGACACAGCACACCACCGTGATCCATGTCGAACGCCACGAGGGCTTCGGTCTCGCCGCATCGCACGCACGCGTCGAGCTCGGGGCGAACGCCCTCAAGCGCGAGGAGCTTCCAGAAGAAGCCGGGAACGACGAGCGGCGAGTCGCTGATCGCGATTGTGCGCAGCACACCGACCAACATCCGGTACAGCTGCGGATTCGGTTCGCGCTCCATCGCAATCTGATCAACCGCTTCGAGAACCGCCATGCCACGGGTCATGTGATCGAGGTCGACAAACATGGGAGCCAACGACTCGACCGTCTCGACCTGATTCACGATGTCGAGGTCGCGGCCCTCGTGTAGCAACAGATGGATGTGGCTCATCGGTTCGAGTCGACCGCCGAACTTCGACTTGGTTTTACGCACGCCCTTGGCCACCGCGCGCACCTTGCCGTGTTCTTCGGTGAGCAACACGATGATGCGATCCGATTCGGCCAACTTGTACGTGCGTAAGACCACGCCTGTGGATCGGTACAGACGGCTCATTCGATGCCGCCGAAGCGCCGGTGACGATGCGCGAACTCGTTGATCGCATGCTCGATGTGGCCGCCCGATAGGTCGTTCCACGCGGTGTCGATGAATACCAACTCGCAATATGAGAGCTCCCAAACCAACGATGGCGGCAACTGCGTGCTGGGCCCGAGTACGACGGTGAGGTCAGGTTCGCTTGGCGCCGGGGCCATCAATTCTGCAGCCAGGGCGGCTTCGTCGATGACGGTCGTCGATCGAGCGCGCAGTGCATCGATTGCCTGGAGAAACCGTTCGCGACCATCAGGACACGGGTCGACGACAACGGTGCATCCGACGTGTTCCTCAATGATCCGTCGCGAAGCCGAGGCAGCGGGCGAGTCGCCGCGCCGATACGGCCGCAGGGTGAGCCATGGCGCGCCAGCTCGGGCGGCCGTGCCGGCCAGGCTCGCGCGGCGCTCGATCCAGCGCGCATCACTCAGCTCATCCCACTCGGCCAACGTTCCACCAACCACGAGCACATGTCCAAGTGCGGAGACGTCGCGCGCCGGAACGCCGGCATTCTCGGATCGCTTCTTGGCCACGTCGTGATTCTCTCACGAAGCGGGCCTGTCCGACCCGCATGAACGAACAGCCGGGCGAGCAGCCCAGCGAGCCGCGGGGTGCGTCGCGCTCACCGATCGCCAAGCAACATCACTAACGTGGCCTACCGTGTCGCCAGCTGTCCAACCGTCGAACTCAACGTCGAACTCAACGGCGAACTCAACGTCGAACTCAACCTCGAACGCAATGCCGCGCGAACATCACACCGGTCCGCACGTTGCCTGCATCATGGATGGCAACGGACGATGGGCCAAGGCTCGCGGACTCGCACGTACCGCGGGTCATACCGAGGGCGAGGAGAACCTCGCCGCCGTAGTTCGCGCAGCGGTACGGCGTGACGTCGGTTGGTTGACCGCGTTTGGGTTCAGCACAGAGAACTGGGTTCGACCCCGCGCCGAGGTGCGCCACATCCTCGGCCTCCACGAGAAGCTGTTCGGCCGTGTCGCCGAACTCAACGAACTCAACGTGCGTATCCAGTGGATCGGCAGGCCGTTCAATTCGCCCGACGCGCGCACGCCGCGATACGTGCAGCGCGCTATTCGCAAAGCCATCTCCGATACCGCCACCAACACTGGCATGACGCTCACGATCGCATTCGACTACGGCAGCCGCGCCGAACTCGCGAGCGCCGCACAGCAGATCATCAATGACGGCGTCCCCGCCACCGCTGAGAATCTGCAACAACGGCTCTATCTTCCCGATCTGCCGACCGTCGATGTGCTCGTTCGTACCTCTGGCGAGATGCGTATCTCAAACTTTCTGTTGTGGCAGATCGCTGGCAGCAAGATCTATTTCACCGACAAAGCGTGGCCCGATTTCGACGAGCACGAACTCGACGCTGCGCTTGCACTGCTCTGCTGAATCCACTGCCCCGATCGCTCACCGCCGGTAGGGTCGTTTGCTATGTCAGTCGAAGCCGTTCGGGCCGCGCTCGCCGCGGTCACCAGCGCGTTACCCGCGGCCGAGGACCGGCTCGGTCAAATCGAAATGGCGATCGCGGTCGACAGAGCGCTCACGACCGGACGCCACCTCGTAGTAGCCGCTGGCACGGGTACGGGAAAAACGATGGGCTATCTCGTGCCCAGTGTGCTCGCTGGTAAACGCGTGATGGTTGCCACAGCGACGAAGGCATTGCAGGACCAACTCGCCAGCAAAGACCTTCCGTTTCTCGCTGAGCACCTCGGCGTGCCGTTCGACTGGGCCATCCTCAAAGGGCGCAGCAACTACATCTGCCTGCAACGCGTACGTGAGGTGCAAGCCACCGACACCGGGCAGTTGGAGATGGAAGAACTCGCCCCTGTGGTGAAGCTGGAGGTGAAGCGGCTCAGCGAGTGGGCCGGCACCACGACATCGGGCGACGTCGCTGAGCTCGACTGGATGCCGAGCGATCGAGCGTGGCAATCGGTGTCGGTGAGCAGTGACGAATGCCCGGGCGCAACGCGATGCCCGATGGGTCAACCGTGTTTCGCCGAAGCCGCGCGCCAACGTGCCGCCATGGCCGACGTGATCGTGGTGAACACACATTTGTATGGGCTGCACGTAGCAAGTGGAGGCGTGTTGTTGCCAGAGCACGACGTGATCGTCATCGACGAGGCCCATTCACTCGAGGACATCATGAGCGACACCGTCGGGGTATCAATCGGCAGCGGGCGATTCACGAGTCTGGCCGCAACGCTCAAGCGCATCCTCGACGACCCGCAGATGCTGGCGTCGGTCGTCGAGTCCGGCGTTGCGTTACGCGAAGCACTCACCCCGTTCGCCGGACAACGTTTGCCGATTCCGTTCCCCGACACAATCACCGATGCGCTGATCACTGGCCGCGCCCGTATCGATGTCGCGCAGGCCGCGCTGCGGGCGATCAACACCGAGGTCGAAGACGCGAAGCAGCGCAAGCTCAGAGCGCAGCAACAGGCCACGCGACTCATGGAACACATCGACACCGCGATTGGCACCCATACCGGTTACGTCGCGTTCGTGTCGGGTGGCTCAGAGGTGCCTCGTCTCGAGATTGCACCACTCGACGTCGGCCCAACACTTCGAACCGGCGTGTGGGACAAACACACCGCAGTGCTCACGAGCGCCACCATTCCTGCATCGCTCACCAGTCGGGTCGGCCTTCCGGTGGAGGGCGCAGATGTCATCGACGTCGGCAGTCCGTTCGACTACGAGCACAACGCAATGCTGTACTGCCCAGTGCATCTGCCCGACCCACGGTCGGCGCAGTTCACAGCTGGCATGCACGAAGAACTCATCGCGCTGATCGCTGCCGCGGGCGGTCGAACGCTCGCGTTGTTTACCAGTTGGAAGGCGATGGAAGCCGCAGCCGAGGCGGCACGCGCGCGCCTGCCGTACACGGTGATGACCCAGCGCGATCTGCCGAAGACAGCGCTCGTGAAAGCCTTTGTCGACGACGAGACGTCGGTGTTGTTCGCGACCGCAGGTTTCTTCCAGGGCGTCGATATTCCTGGCCGAACGCTGTCACTCGTGACCATCGATCGCTTGCCGTTTCCGCGCCCGGACGATCCGTTGTTATCTGCGCGAAGAGAGCTGCTCGGCGCCAAAGCGTTCGCGCAGATCGACATACCACGCGCCGCAACGTTGCTGGCTCAGGCCACCGGCCGCTTGATCCGTACCGCCACCGACAAAGGCGTTGTCGCCGTCATGGATTCACGTCTGGGCACCGCGAACTATCGATGGGACATCGTCAAGGCGTTGCCGCCGATGAAGCGCACTCGCCATCGAGGCGAGGCTGAGGCGTTTCTCCGCGAGATCACGCAAGCAGGCGATAGCCCAAGCCGCGCACTGTGATGAGCAGCTTCGGATCGTCGGGCTGATCCTCGATCTTCAAGCGCAGCCTGCGCACATGCGCATCGACGAGGCGACTGTCGCCGAGGTATTCGTAACCCCACACACGTTCCAGCAACTGATCACGCGAAAGTACTGCTCCCGCGTGTTCGCCGAACTCGCAGATCAATCTGAACTCGGTCTTGGTGAGACTCAGTTCAACGCCACCCTTGAGCACGATTCCTTGATCGTGGCGAACCTCAACATCGCCAAACCTGCTCGAGCGCGGTTCGGCGCTTGGGGTTTCGTGCAGTTGCACACGGCGAAGTTGGGCGCGAATACGCGCGGCCAACTCCTTGGGCACCACGGGTTTGGTGACATAGTCGTCTGCGCCGGCTTCGAGACCAACCACGAGGTCGTGGGTGTCGGTCTGGGCCGTGACGATGATGATCGGCACAATGCTCTTGGCGCGCATCACCCGACACACCTCGAACCCCGACATATCGGGTAAACGCAGGTCAAGCAGCACGAGATCGGGCTCACGCTCGGCAAATGCTGCGAGTCCGGAGCGACCGTCGGGCGCCTCGCGCACCTCATAGCCCTCATCTTCGAGGGCCAGGCGCAGCGCAAGTCGAATGGAATCGTCGTCTTCTACGAACAACAAGGAGTACACAGATCACCGTTTCTGTTACAGAAATCGCACACGCAAGGCAAGAGCCCGTCACACACGTGCACCATCATGACAGGTGTTCACGCTGCTTCGGTGGGGTACCTTCCTCCCCCTGGTGCTCCACCGGCAGCGAGAAACCAGCGGGCAATCAACGTTGGGTCGAGGGTCAGACCTCGAGCCGCCAACTGATGCTGGAGGAACTGCAATGCTTGCACCCGTTCTGTGCTCACGAACCGATTCCCATTTGGGTGCCGTCATCTTGACGGTGTCCGGACCGCTTACCACACCCGATCACATTGCCGGGTTGCGACACACCTTGTCCGAGGTACCACGCGGATACAGCCTCATCATCGAGATGGACGAGATGACGACGTTGTCCACGACCGGGTTACGTGGTCTTCGTGACCTCGCTGGTTCGGCAACGGGCGAAGGGATCAGGCTGGTGATCGTCAGCGAATCGCTCGACGTACGCGCCAACCTGATTCTCAGCGATCTCGACTCGTTGGCGCCGATTCTGCACAATCTGGCCCAGGCCCGCCAGATTGTGGCCGCAGCCGCGTAACCAAGGATCGGTTCCGCGCCCTGCGGAAACGACACACCTCGACCGACGAAATCGGCAACACTGGCGGAGTGGCACGAGTGAAACAACCCAAACGGACGCTGAGTCTGCGTACGCGTGTCACGTTGTTCTTGAGTTTGACCGCGCTCGTCGCTTCGATGTCGCTCACCTTGCTCACGTACACCGCCGCGCGTAATTACCTACTCAGCCAGCGATCTGCTGTTGCGCGCACCCAAACCTTCGCCAACGCAAAGGCCGCCCGCGACGAACTGCGCCTACCGCGGCCGGACTTGAGCAGGTTCATCACCAGCGTCCGCACGGACGACACTGGCTTTGCCCTGCTCAACGTGGGCGACCGCTCGTATCCGCAAAAAGTGCCGTTCACCCAAGACCTCCTTCCTGCGGACCTGGTCAGCCAGATACTCGACGGGGGAACCGGGCAACAGAGTTTCGAGCTCAATGGTTCGCCCTACATTGCCGTCGGCGTGAGCATTCGGGAATCGAACGCGAACTACATCGAGGCCTTCCCGCTCACCAGCACTGATCGCGTGTTGTTCGTCATCGGCACCGCGCTGCTGGCCGGCTCGGCCGTGATCACGTTGCTCGCCGCCGCGCTCGGTTGGTGGACGAGTCGCCGATTGCTCAAACCGGTCAGTCGAGTTGCTGTCGCAGCGGGCGGTATTGCGTCGGGCGGTCTCGGCATTCGCCTCGAGCCCGAGAGCGACCCTGAGCTGAATCGCCTGGCCCAGTCGTTCAACGACATGGCTGATGCCGTGCAAACGCGCATCGAACGAGAGGCGCGTTTTGCTTCGGATGTCAGCCACGAACTGCGCTCACCGATCACTGCGCTGACGGCCGCTGTGGAGGTACTCGACGCGCGTCGAGCCGATCTTCCCGAGCGAACCCAACAAGCGCTCGACGTGGTGGTGAATCAGGTGCGCCGCTTCGATCAGATGGTGATGGACCTTCTCGAACTCTCACGAATCGACGCCGGCGTCAGCGACCTGCACTCCGAAGAACTACGGCTCGACGACATCGTGCCGCGCATCGCACAGCGCTACGGATTTGATGACGTGCCGATCGAGGTACATCAGAGCGCGCATCACACGCTCTGGATCGACAAGCTCCGGCTCGAACGGATTCTGGCGAACCTGCTCGACAACGCTCGCCAACACGGCGGTGGCCCGACACGGGTGAGTATCGAGCCTGACCGCGGTCGCGGCCTACTTCTTGCCGTCGAAGACTCTGGACCTGGCGTCGCGCGTGGCGAACGGCAACGCATCTTCGAACGCTTCGCACGCGGCACCGCGGCTCGACATCGAGTGGGCAGCGGACTCGGCCTCGCGCTCGTGGCCGAGCACGCGCACGCAATGGGCGGCGACGCGTGGGTGGAAGACCGCAGCGGCGGCGGCGCACGTTTTGTCGTACGCTTCCCGTTCCAACGCCAAGGAGGTGGTCACTGATGCGCTACCGATTGGCGATCGTGCTTGCGGCGTTCACGGTTGCAACCATTTCATGCGGCGTGCCCGGCTCGAGCAAGTTCACCGCCATCGACAAGAAGAACATCCCGTTTGGACTCAGCGAGACGACAGCCGTGCCGACGACCACAACGACCATCGCGCTCGCCAGCACAACAACCGTGGTTCAACCGGCCACAACCATCGCAACCGAGACGGTGTTGCTCTTCTTCGTCGCCGGTACACAGCTACGACCAGTGACCCAACTGCTGCCAAGTCCTGCGTCGTTGGCGCAGACCATGTCAGTGCTCGAAACGGGTCCGCAGGGCGAACTCGGCATCGGGCTTCGCACTGCAATACCAGAACGCTCACAGAGCGCGATCAAAGTAGCGGGCGGCGTCGCGACCGTCGATCTGCCGGCAACGTTCTTCAATGCAATGGCGCCACAAGACCAACGATTGGCCATCGCCCAGATCGTCGTCACACTCACCAATCAACGCGGTGTCGGCCAAGTCACATTCACTCAAGGCGGTGTGCCGATCAGCGTGCTTCGCGGTGGCGGCGAACTAACGCTGCCGGGACAGGTGTTGGTGAGCGCCGATTACGACCAGTTGCTGACTGGTTCCTCGGTGAGCGAGACCGTGCCAACGGGTCCGCCAACGGCCACAACGATCAGCAAATAGCGACCATCAGCCGAAGACCTTCGACACAACGCCGAAACTCAGCCGATACTCATTCTCAGCCGGTACTCAGTAGCCACGGCGATACTCAGTAGCCGAGGCGCTCGATTCGCGCAGGACGGCGCTGCCAATCCTTGTCGACCTTGACGAACAGCTCGAGGTAGGTGTCGGCAGGTAGCTGTGCCCTCGCGCGAATGCCGACCTCTTTGAGAATGGCGCCGTGCTTACCGATCACCATGCCCTTTTGGCTCTCGCGTTCGACGATGATCTCGCAGCGGATGCGCTTTCCCTCCCACTCAGTGACCCGGGTGGCGATCGAATAGGGCAACTCATCTTCGAACACGGCCAGCAATTGCTCGCGCACCAGTTCGGCTACCCAGTTGTGTTCCTCGACATCGCTGGCGGTGCCCTCGGGGTAATACATCGGACCTTCGGGCACGAGCGTGACGAGATAGTCGACGAGCTCGGCGATGCCCTCACCCGTGAGCGCCGAAACCGGAAAGTACGCCGCGGCATCGAGACCACTTGAGCGCACCAACTGCTTGAGAACAGCCTGTTTCGACGCGGCATCGACCTTGTTCAGGATGAGGATCGCCTTGCTGATGTCAATTCGGTCGGCGACCCATTGATCGCCCGAGCCGAACGGCATGGTGGCATCAATGACGAGACACACAACATCGACGTCTTCGGCCGACTCGAGCGCCGTTGCGTTGACACGCCGACCGAGTGCAGTCACGGGCTTGTGCAGGCCAGGCGTATCGACGAACACGAGCTGCGCGTCGGGTCGGTTGAGAATGCCACGAATCCGAGTGCGCGTGGTCTGCGGCTTATCACTGACAATGCTCACCTTTTGCCCGCACACGGCATTGAGCAGCGTGCTCTTGCCCACATTCGGGCGGCCGACAAAGGTGATAAAGCCAGATTTCATGTTGTCAGCACGCTACCGGAGAGCGTCACTGGTTCAGTTTGGGCCGACGCGTGGGGCTGGCGATGTCGTGTTCAGCGGAGGTCAGACCTGGCTGTCACGTCCGGCCCAGAACGGTGCGCGGAGTTCGCGCTTGAGCAGCTTGCCACTACCGGTTTTGGGCAATTCATCCATCCACGAAATCGATCGCGGCACCTTGTAGCTCGCCAACTTCTCGCGCGCATACGCCGTGACCTGCGCGTCGTCAAGGCCCGAGCCCTCACGCGCCACGATGACTGCATGCACCGTCTCGCCCCATTCATCACTGGGGATGCCGAACACGGCGGCCTCGTACACGTCGGGATGAGCTTCGAGCGCAGCCTCAATTTCGGCCGGGTAGATGTTCATGCCACCCGAGATGATCATGTCCTTCTTACGATCGCAGATGTACACGTAGCCTTCGTCGTCGACGTAGGCGATGTCACCAACGGTTTGATAGCCGTGCTTTTGATCAGCTTCGAATTTGTCGTGCTGCTTGTAGTAGTCGGCGAACACGCTCGGGCTCTTCACGAAGAGCTCGCCTGTGTTCTGCGGGCCGTAACCCGTGACTTCGTTGCCATCGTCATCGAACAGTTTGACCTCCACCATCGGCGATGGCTGGCCGCATGAGCCGGGCTTACGAAGCTGATCCTCGGGTTTGAGAATGCAGTTGACGCCAAGCTCGGTGCTGCCATACACCTCCCACAACGAGTCGTGCGGGAAGTCGGCGAGGTACATCTGCTTGAGCGCAAAACTCCACGGTGCAGCGTTGGCGATCATCCGCTTCATCGACGACGTGTCGTACTTCGCTTTCACCTCCGCAGGGAGCGAGCAGATCATTCGAATTGGCGTCGGCGCACTGAATGTGGACGTGACCTTGTGGGTCGACACAATGCGCAACCAATCCTCCGGCGAGAACTTTCGCTGCAACACGACCGTCTGTCCAAGGGCCTGGGCGATACCCATGAAACCGCCAGGACCCGAGTGATACAGCGGGCCGGTGGGCACGTACACGTCGTCGGAGTTGTATCCGACCAAGGCAACCATCGCACCCGCCTGCTCGGCGTTTCCGGCGCCGCGACGAAGCGCACCTTTAGGTTTACCCGTTGTTCCACTGGTGTAGATCATCGTCGCGCCAGCCTCGGTAGCCGCGGGAATCTCGGGCTCGTCGGCACTGGCAGCCGCCATCAACGCGTCGGCGCTCTGCATACCGTCGGGTGCTGCGCCATCGAAGACGAGAATGTGTTGCACCTGAGGGATCTCGGCGCGAATGCGTTCGAACGTGCTCGCGAACTCGGCATCGACATACACGATCGTGGCATCACAGTGATCAGTGACGTAGGCGGCTTCGTCGTCGCTGAGGCGATAGTTCAGCGGCACCGCCGTGACGCCGAGCTTGCGCGCTGCGTTGATCATCGTGACGAGGCCGATGGAGTTCTGCCCGCACCACACCACCTTGGTCTCGGGAGGTCGAGCGCCGAACGAGATGAGCACGTTGGCGAGCCGGTTGGCCTGCTCGTTGAGCTGCGAGTAGGTGAGCGAGGTGACCTGACCACCCGGGCGGTCGTCGATGACCGCTGGCTTGTCAGGCTGGATCTGCGCATACACGGTGAGGAAGTCGGGCATACGCCCGTTCATAGCACGCAGCGCCACACCACTCGCATCCCGAGCCATACCCACCAGCACTAACGGCACATCAAGAACACGGCGCGCGCCCCGGAGCAGCGAGCGAAACATGACTGCACAGTATCGGTTGGCCAACTCGAGTGGCTCGTTTGCAACACTGCCGTCGGCACCTGCAACACTTGCGGCATGACAGTACGAGTGATTGACGGCATCGACGGCACCAAAGCGCTGATCGGCGAGCATCTTGGCTACAGCCCCTACTTCGAGGTCACGCAAGAGCGGGTCAACCTGTTTGCCGATGCGACCGGCGATCACCAGTGGATCCACATCGACGTCGAACGCGCCAAGAAGGAAAGCCCATTCGGCGGACCAATCGCGCACGGTTACCTGACGTTGTCACTCGGCCCGGTGCTCTACCCACAGGTCGTGCAGATACGCGGGTTTTCGATGGGCGTGAACTACGGCGCGAACAAGATTCGTTTCATGTCGCCCGTGCCCGTTGGGTCGAACCTACGTCTCGGCGTGAAGTTGCTCGCTGTCGACGACATCGCCGGCGGCATTCAGAGCACGATGGAATTCACGTTCGAGGTTGAAGGCAATCCGAAGCCAGCTTGCGTGGCAGAAATCATCTTCCGCTCCTACATCTGACCAACGATCTGATCGGCGCAGCGCTGGCGATCAACGAAAGTTCGGCATCACCCGCGTGGCCAACAACTCCATCGACGTTGTCTCGGGATAGTCGCTGCACCACGGAATAAAACCCGTGCACCCGAGGGCGATGTATGTAGCGATCTTCTCGCTCACCTGCTCGGGTGTGCCCACCAAGTTGCCGGCGCGCCACGAATCGAACGGTTCACCATTGAGACTCTTGCTGCCGGCCTCGACAATCTCGGCCTCGGTCTCGCGGATGAAGATCTCCGGCGACCACGTCTTGCGAATCGTTTCCTCGTCACGCCCTACTACCGCGCAATGACCTTTGAGGATCTCACGCTTGCGTGCCCATTCCTCGGGTTTGCCTCCCCAGTTGCTGGCATCGGCGTGCTGTGCAACCACGCGAAGCGTGAGTTGTTCTCCACCACCACCAATCCAGATCGGTGGATGTGGCTGCTGTAGCGGCTTGGGGTCGCAGTTGGCGCGAAGGAGTTTGTAGTACTTGCCGTCATACGTGGTTTCCGGCTGGGACCACATTGATTTAACGATCTCGACGCTCTCGCGGAGCATCCCGATGCGATCCTTCGGCGCAGGAAACTCGAAGCCATAGCCTTTGTACTCGAGTTCGTACCACCCAGCCCCGATTCCCCAATCGAGTCGACCGCCGGAGATGACATCGACGGTGGACGTGATCTTGGCGAGCAGCGCTGGCGATCGATAACTATTGCACCCAACCATCTGCCCGAGCCGGATGCGGCTGGTGCGCTGACTGATTGCCGCGATTGTGGTCCAACACTCAAACACTGCCTCGTGAGCAGGGCGCGGCACATTGTGAAAATGGTCGTACAACCAGATTGAGTCGTAACCCAACTGCTCGGCGAGCAGGGCGATATCGACCGCTCGATTCCACTTTGCCTCAGCGCCGTCAATCGAGGACAATTCCATCTTCCAGCCCTGCGGCATGAACACACCAAACGTGACATCACTCATGCGCCGCACGCTACGCGGAACGAACTGAGATAGCACCACCGATCGGCGAGCCATCGCTGTTGGCCCGACGAATCCCATGACCGGTTCGTGTCGCACATCAAAGTCGCCCTATCGTGACGCTTCGTGACAACCAGCGCGGTTGACTTCAACGTGGGCGATATTCACGAAGCTATCGCCGCTACTCGACCCGACGAGTTGTGTTTGGTATTTCGTGATCGTCGGCTCACGTGGGCCGACGTCACCGACCGAACGCGACGCCTTGCCAACTACTTGCATTCGCATCAATTGGGCTGTCACACCGAGCGCTCTGAGCTTCACGGCTCTCAGAGCGGTCAGGATCACCTCGCGATCTACCTCCACAACGGAAACGAGTATCTCGAATCCATGCTCGGAGCTTTCAAGGCTCGCGTTGCACCGGTCAATGTGAACTACCGATACGTGGCAGAGGAACTGCGCTATCTACTCAACGATTCCGGCGCGACGGCGATTGTGGTGCATTCCCAGTTTGCACCGACCCTGGCCGACGTGCTCGCCGAGGTGCCATCGCTTCGCCTGATCCTGCAAGTGCCCGACGCCTCAGGCAACGCGCTGCTCCCCAACGCGGTGTGGTACGAAGACGCGCTTGCGTCATCGTCGAACGAGAAACTGCCGATTGCGCGATCTGGTGACGATCTCTACATCCTCTACACCGGCGGCACGACGGGCATGCCAAAGGGTGTGCTCTGGCGAAGCGGTGATGCCGCAGTGGAATGTTTTGGTGGCCCGAAGACCGCGACGACGCTCGATGAGTTCGCCACGGAGGCGGTCGGCGCACTGAGGGCACTACTTGCCCCGCCGTTCATGCACGGCGCGGGACATTGGATGAGTTTTCGCACCTGGCATACGGGCGGCACAGTATTTGTGCAGGACCAGCCGGACCGTCTCGATCCGAAAGACGTCTGGGGCCTAATCGAACGAGAGAAGCTCAACTTCCTACTCATCGTCGGCGATGCATTCGCCCGACCCTTGCTCGACGAACTCGCACGAGGTTCGTATGACCTCTCCAGTCTCACCGTTGTGCTGTCAGGTGGAGCAGCCCTGTCGGCCAATCTCAAAGACGAGTTCCTACGCCACCTACCGACGTTGATGATCGTCGACGGTCTCGGTTCGTCAGAAGCGGGCGGCCAACTCACGCATGTTTCCGCCGGTAGCGCAGCCTCGACCGGAACGTTCCCAATGACTTCGGGCAATCACGTCTTGACAGAGGCACTCGACCGGGAGGTCATACCGGGAGGTGATGAGCTCGGTTGGTTGGCCAAGAGCGGACGCTTGGCGCTCGGTTACCTCGGCGACCCTGACAAGACGGCGCGCACGTATCCCGTGATCAGTGGCGTGCGCTATGCGGTGCCGGGCGACCGTGCAAAGTTGCGTCGTGACGGCACGATCGAATTGCACGGCCGAGACAGCGTCACCATCAACAGCGGCGGCGAGAAAATCTTTGCGGAGGAGGTCGAGGCCGCGCTCAAAGCTCACGATGGCGTGTACGACTGTCTCGTCACCGGCCGGCCCAGCCAACGGTGGGGTAGCGAAGTCGTTGCCGTCGTGCGAATTCGTGAGGGTTACTCGGTGACCGAGGCCAACCTGCTCGACGAGGCAGCGCGCCACATCGCCCGCTACAAGTTGCCGAAGGCGTTCGTCTTTGTCGATCAGATCGAACGTTCACCCAGTGGTAAGGCCGACTATCGATGGGCCAAACTCAAGGCCGCGCACGGCTGATGGGTTCGGGGGAAGCGATGCCAGTGGAACATTTCGACGTGCTCGTCGTGGGAGCTGGCATCTCCGGAATCGGTGCTGGCTATCACCTGCAGACGTTGTGCCCAGACCGCAGCTATGTGATCCTCGAAGGCCGCGCCGATATCGGTGGCACGTGGGACCTCTTTCGATATCCGGGCGTGCGTTCCGACAGCGACATGCACACGCTCGGTTACCGCTTCAAACCGTGGACCGCAGAGAAGTCGATCGCTGACGGCCCGTCGATTCTGCAGTACCTCCGTGACACTACGACGGAGTTCGGCATCGATGGCCACATCCGGTTTCAGCATCGTGTCACCAAAGCCGAGTGGTCGAGCGACGATGCGCTCTGGCGTGTGAGCGCGGAGCGCACCGATACCGGCGCGATGTTGACGTTCACGTGCGGGTACCTGTTCATGTGCTCGGGCTATTACAGCTACAAACAGGGCTTCACCCCCGAGTTCGCGGGACGCGATCGATTCGACGGCACGGTCGTGCATCCGCAGGAGTGGCCGAACGACCTCGACTACAGCGGCAAGCTCGTTGTCGTGATCGGGTCCGGCGCAACCGCAATGACACTCATTCCCGCGATGTCCACATCGGCGGCACACATCACCATGCTGCAGCGCTCCCCCACCTACGTGGTGGCTGCACCCGACACCGACACAATCGCGAACGCGATGCGCAAGGTGTTGCCCGCCAAGACCGCCTACAAGCTCACCCGATTGAAGAACGTGACGCTGCAACAATTCATGTACAAGCGCACGCGCACCCAACCGGCCAAGGTGAAGGCGTGGCTGATCGGCAAGGTGAGCAAGGCCCTCGGCGCCGACTTCGATGTCGTCACCCACTTCACGCCGAGCTACAACCCGTGGGATCAGCGGTTGTGTCTCGTTCCCAATGGCGACCTGTTCACGGCAATCAAATCCGGTAGGGCCTCAGTCGTGACCGACACGATCGATTCGTTCACCGAGACAGGTGTCGCGCTCGCATCGGGGAAACACCTCGATGCCGACATCATCATCACAGCGACCGGCCTGCAGATGGTCACGTTGGGCGAGATGGACTTCGTGGTCGATGGAGCGCCGGTCGACTTCTCGAGCACATGGACCTACAAGGGCTTTGCGTACTCAGATGTGCCGAACCTCGCGTCGTCGTTCGGGTACATCAACGCGTCGTGGACGCTGCGCTCCGATCTCACGTGCGAGTACGTCTGCCGGTTGCTCAATCACATGCACAGCACCGACACCGTGCAATGCACACCACGTCTACGCACCACCGACAATGCGATGCCCGAGCGCCCATGGATCGATGGATTTTCGGCGGGTTACATGCAACGCATGATGCACAAACTGCCACGACAGGGTGATCGCGAACCGTGGATCAATCCACAGAACTACAGTCGCGACAAGGCGATGTTTCGCAAGTCGCCCATTGTGGATGGCGCGATGCAATTCACGCGCGCACGCATCGGCGTGGTGGCTCAGCCCTAGAGCGGCAGATCTCCGGTGGCCTTCTTTGTGCTGCCGTTGTCGTTCCACGCGGCGATGGTGCGTTGCGCAATGCGCATTTGGTGAATCTCGTCGGCGCCATCGGCAAATCGACTCCACCGTGCCTGCATCAGCATGCCGGCGAGCGGAGTATCGGTGGAGTAGCCGAGCGCACCATGCACCTGCACCGCGCGGTCGATGATGCGCCACAAACTGTTCGCAACGAAGTGCTTCGCCATCGAGACCTCGCTGGTGAAATCCATCTTGTTCTCGATCTTGTACGCGGCATGCAACACCATCAGCTTGCTCTGATACAACTCCATCGCCGAGTCCGCAATGAGCCATTGAATGCCCTGCTTTTCGGCCAGATACGAACCGTGGCTGTAGCGCTCCATTGAGCGCTTCACCATCAGGTCAAGCGCCATCTCGGCTTGACCGAGCCAGCGCATGCAGTGCGCGAGACGGGCCGGGCCGAGGCGGTACTGACCGAGGAGGTGACCCTGACCCTGACCGCCGAGCATGTTCGCCGCCGGCACGCGTAGGTCCTCGATGAGAATCTCGCAATGGTTGTGTCCGCCGCTCATGGTGTGCACGTCGCGCACCACTGTCCAACCGGGGCTCGGGAGATCGACGATAAAGCAACTGTTCGCGGCCTGAGGAATATCGGGATCCTCCTCGGTGCGCGCGACGAGGAGTGCGAACTTGGCACCGCGGGCACCACTGATAAACCACTTGTGACCGTTGATCACCCATTCGTCGCCATCACGGTATGCGAAGGTCTTGATGAGCGTGGGGTCGCTGCCGGCAACCTCGGGTTCGGTCATCGCGAAGCAACTACGCGCTGTTCCATCACAGAGCGGGCGGAGATACTTCTCTTTCTGCTCGTCGGTACCCCAATGCTCGAGCGTGTGCTGATTGCCTTCGTCGGGGGCCTGCGCGTTAAGTACGAACGGACCGATGCTGACCTTCGCAGCTTCCGCGGACACCGCGGCCATAGCCGTGGGACCGAGTGCCATGCCACCCCATTCCTTAGGCATGTGTGGCAACCACAAGCCCCAATCCTCTTTGGCTTTGTAACGGAGCTTTCCGATCGTCTTGATGACCTCGCCGCGATCGTCCTGGTCGGTGGCGTCCCATCGCGGTCGCACCACTTCGTCCATGAACTGGCGCACCTTCATGCGGATTTCTTCCACCTCGGGCGGGAATGTGAAATCGATCATGGTGGGCCTCCACGGCTCAGTTGCGGTACCCCACCGCAAACGAATTCGACGAGTCTCGCCGGTTCAGCGCGCGCTGCGCCACTCGTTCGGACGTAGCCTGCAGGTAATGACGAAGGCCACATGGGATACCGATGCATTACCCCAGGGCGACGACAAGGTCGTAGCGGTTCGGCAGATGTTCGACAGCATCGCACCGCGCTACGACATGGTGAATCGCATCATGACCTTTCGCCTCGACGTTCGCTGGCGGCGAAAGGCTGTGAAACTGCTCGCGCTGCCGATCGGCAGCACAGTGCTCGATCTCGCGAGTGGCACTGGTGATCTGTGTATCGACCTCACGCGTGCCGGACACCAACCGCTGTCGATCGATCTCAGCTTTGGCATGTTGGCCGCCGACCGCAGCGGTTCTCCGCGGGCGCAGGCCGACATCTTGAACATGCCGTTCCCCGACGCGTGCGTCGACGGCGTCACATGCGGGTTCGCCCTGCGCAATCTGGTCGACCTTCCCGCGTTCTTCTATGAACTCGGCCGCGTCGTGCGACCCGGCGGTCGTATTGCACTGCTCGATGTCGGCATCCCGAAGAGCCGTCTCGTTCGTGCCGGGCATGGGTTCTACTTCGGCAAGGTGGTGCCCCTCATCGGCGGGCTGCTCAGCGACAAAGCCGCCTACCGTTACTTGCCGAAGAGCGTTGCGTACCTTCCATCCACCGACGCAATGCTCAGCGCGTTAGTGGACGCTGGGTTCGCCGATGCCGAGCACCGACTGCTCAGCGGCGGCATCACCCAGCTGCTGCTCGCCACGCGTTCGTAAAGCCTGCGCAGTTGGCGCGCCTCGTAAGCTGATCGAGTGCATGCCGTCACCACGGTCTTCGACGAAGACGTTGATCTCAATGACTTTGCCGGTGACAACGGTTTCCTTTTTGTACGTGACGGCGTGGGTTTGGCCGGTCAAGGAGTTGCGGCCAGGGTGGAGGCCGATGCGGTGGTCGAGTTTCTCGCGGCGATGGAATGCGACGACCACGTCGGCCTCGCCGGGTGCGGGCCAGTCGCTCTCGGCGTGCTGCCGTTCAAACCGGGCGCCTCCGCGAAGTTGGTGATTCCTGCCGTCACGATCGGTAAAGGGCGCGACGGATTGCAATGGGTCACGGTGATCGATGGTGCCGAGGTGCCACGACCGCAGCAACGACCTTCGCCTGCAGCCGCCGACTTCAGCGTGCGACCCGGCGTCGCCATCGACACCTATCTCGCTGCCGTGGCGGCTGCTCGCGATGCTGTGCTCGCCGGTCGACTCGACAAGGCCGTGATCGCCCGAGACATCGTGGTGACATCAAGTCAGCCGATCAACCTTCACGCCGTGATGCTTCGGTTGCGGGCCAGCTTTGGTTCGAGCTACCGCTACGCGATCGACGGCTTTCTCGGTGCATCACCCGAACTGCTCGTTGGCCTCGACGGTTCAACGGTCACATCTCATCCGCTTGCGGGCACCACGCCACGCACGGGCGATCCTGCCACGGACGCGCAGCTCGCATCCGAACTCCTGGCGAGTCCCAAAAACCAGATTGAACATCGCATCGTGATCGATGTCGTGCACGACACGCTGCTGCCGTGGGCCAGCTATCTCGACTGGGAGCCCGAGCCATCGATTGTTGCAGTTGCAAACGTGCAGCATCTCGGCACGCGCATGGAGGGCCAGCTCTCTCACCCGCGCCCCGACGTACTCACATTGGCTCGCACACTGTCGCCCACCCCGGCGCTTGGTGGCCATCCCCAACGCGCTGCGCTCGAGCTGATCGAACAGGTGGAGGGGTTTCGCCGCGGCCACTACGGCGGCACCGTCGGATGGGTTGATTCGCGGGGCAACGGAACGTGGGCAGTGGCCATCAGATGCGCCGAGTTCTCCGCCGACCGGCGCCAGGCGCGACTGTTTGCTGGCGGAGGCATCGTGGCCGATAGCGATCCGCTCGCCGAACTCGCCGAAACGCAAGCCAAGTTTCAGGCGATGCTATCGGCCATCATTCGCCCCTGACCCTCGCCCCCTACCTCAACCCGTTCACCCCAACTCGCTCACCTAATGGGGGTCGACCCAACCCGCTCACCCAACCCGCTCACCCAACCACGGCTCAATGGGCGACAAGCGGGCCAGCGTGTGGCCCGGAACGCGCCCAATCAACCAGACACCCCAACAATGGGCGACAAGCGGGCCAGCGTGTGGCCCGGATCCCGCCCAGTGAACCGGGGGTGGGAGGTAGACGGGGGCGAGGTAGACGGGGGGGAGGTAGACGGCGGGTCGGCGCTCGCTAGTGGTACAGCTAGAGGGCGGTGTGGGCGAGGGCACTTACTACAGCATCGGCGATCTGTTGATGAATGGTGACGTTCGAGTGGCGATCGCTTCGTACACGAATGATGCTCGGCCCCGGCTCGTGGAGCGCTGCAGCAAGCTCGTCGACCGTTGCGACTGTTCGTGATGGTATGGCGTGCGCCGTGGCCAAGCCAATGGGGTCCGCGCCATGCGGCGTGCCGAACAACTGCTCGAAACGCTGCGCGGGCAACGACGTGGCTTGAGGCAGGAAACTGAAGATACCTCCACCGTCATTGTCGATGACAACGATGCGCAGATCGATCTCGCGGCGCACGAGCCCAACGAGCGCGGTGCTGTCATGCAGAAACGCAACGTCGCCGATCAGCACGGCCGTGGGCTGGGCAGTCGAAACGGCCACGCCAATTGCAGTCGAGAGGACGCCGTCAATTCCGTTCGCGCCGCGATTCGAGTGCACCGTAACGCCCTCACTGATGAGCCCGAACCACTCGAGGTCGCGAATTGGCATCGATGATGAAACCACGAGATGCGCTCCCGCCGGCAACATCGATCCGATCGAACGCGCCACGAGCGGTTCGGGTAGGGCACGGATCGATGTGTCGTTCAACACGCCTGTGATGGTCGTCTGCGCGAGGGCTTCTGCCGCGAGCCAGCTCGACAGCCAGCCCCGATCGGCGTGCTCGATCAACGGCGCGAGGGAACGACAGAGGGTGGTGGGGTCGGCCACCACGCAATGGGCAACGACACCGTCAGGGTCGCGCCAGTCGGGAAACGCCGTGACCTGCGCGTGCACGGCAGTCGATGCCGCCAACCACTGATTCACCACCTTTGACGCCGGCGGTTCCCCGAGGCGCAGCACCACATCGGGCGAATGTTCGCGGGCGAATGCCGGACTGCGCACGAGCTGATCGGATGCACAGATCGCGACGTCGTGGAGATGCCGAACCCCCGAACGGGAATCTGCAAGCACCGGCCAACCCGACGCACGCGACAGCTGCGCAATCGCATCGGGATCACCGCACCCGCGTCCGGCGACAATGACACCGCGCGGATGGTTGATGAATTGTGCGAGTTGTTGGAGTGCCGACTCGTGGATGCCAGGTGAACTTGTGAGCGCAACAGGTACGCCCTCGATGCTGCGACGGCGCGGCAGGGCACCCGCAACGCCCATCAACGGCTCGCGGAAGGCAAGGTTGAGATGCGCCGCGCCGGGAAACACACCCGTTGCCGACGCGAAGGCGTGCGCGGCGAGCGAGCGCCATGAGTGCGCCGCGGCGCCATCGGCCACACCGGGTTCGTGGAAACATCTCACCGCGTTACCAAAAAGCTTCACCTGATCGATGGTTTGCGCCGCACCGACGTCGCGAAGTTCGGGCGGACGGTCAGCGGTGCACACAATCATCGGCACCATCGAAAGGTGTGCCTCGATGACCGCAGCATGAAAATGGGCTGCGGCCGTGCCACTCGAGCACAGCAGAATCGCGGGCACGCCCTGCAGACCGATGCCCAGCGCAACGAACGAGGCGGCGCGCTCGTCATGCACCACGTGAATGTGCAACTCGGTGCGGCTTGCGAGCGCCAGCGCCAACGGAGTGGAGCGCGAACCCGGGGCGATCACGGCGTGACGGACGCCGCTGTGAATCCACTCGTCCACCAGGGTCGCACAGAAGGTGGCTGCCGTGTCCTCGGGCGCTCGCTCGGGTTTCGGTTGACGAGTCGGTTCGGGCGTCATTGCAGGTGGCATCGGATCTATCGTGTCATGTATGCGTGTAGAGATCTGGTCTGACGTGGTCTGCCCGTGGTGTTACATCGGCAAGCGCCGCTTCGAGACAGCTCTCGAGCGCGTGCAACATCTGCGTGGCGCCGATGGCATCGAGGTTGTCTTCAAGCCCTACCAACTCGATCCGACCGCTGCTCCTGGGCGCGTGCAGCCCGTTCTTGATGCATATGCAAAGAAGTTTGGTGGCCCCGCGAGAGCCGCACAGATCATCGATCAGCTCACGGCCGTCGCCGCTGCCGACGGCCTCACGTTCAACATGGATAAGGCATTGCGCGCGAACACCCTGCTCGCCCATCGTCTGCTCTGGTTTGCCGAATCGCACGGCAATCAAATTGCGTTGAAAGAACGGCTACTACTGGCCTATTTCACTGAAGGAGTGAACATTGGCGACATCGATGCACTCGTTCGATGCGCGACCGACGTCGGGTTTGACGCCGACGAAGTCGCCAAGTTTTTGCGGTCCGATGCCGGACACGGTGAGGTGATGGAAGAGCTTGCGATCGCCGCCGCAAACGGAATCACCGCTGTGCCGACATTCGTATTCGACGGACAATGGGCAGTACCTGGTGCGCAGGACGTCGACGTTTTCGAACGGGTCCTTGAACGCCTACTGACCAAAGAAGCTGAGCAACGCGACGCCGACTCCGAGCTTCTCGCGAATGGACAGGTCTGCGTCGACGACGTGTGCGATGTCTGACACACCCGCAGGGTGGCGACGCCACGACGACGCCCCGCTCTCTTCGTTGCGGCGCGGCACGGGGCCGCGGATGGTCTTCGTTCACGGCTTCACGCAGACTGGGCGGTCATGGATTCCAGTGGCCGAGCAATTCACCAACGACCACGAAGTCGTGCTCGTCGATGCGCCCGCCCACGGCGACTCACGCCACATCGGCGCGAGCCTGAGCGAAGGGGCCGACCTGCTAGCCGCCACATGTGCAGCGGCCACATACGTTGGTTACTCGATGGGTGCTCGCCTGTGCCTACATCTCGCGTTTGCACATCCACATCTCGTTCGCTCACTGGTGTTGATCGGTGGCACCGGTGGCATCACCAACGACACCGAACGCGCTGAGCGAATGCGCGCCGATGAAACCCTCGCCGACCAGATCCTGGCCGACGGCGTCGATCAGTTTCTCGAACGGTGGCTGAGCCTGCCGTTGTTCGCCACCTTGCCCGCAAGCGCGCACGGCATCGATGATCGACGCTCCAACACGGCGCTCGGTTTGGCGAGCAGCCTGCGCCATGCTGGCAGCGGAACTCAGGTACCACTGTGGAACGAGTTACATCGAATCTCAGCGCCTACGTTGGTGATCGCAGGCGAGCTCGACGCGAAGTTCAGCGACCTCGGCCACCAACTCGTGTCAGCGATCGGGACGAACGCAACATTCGTCGGGATTCCGGGCACCGGCCACGCCGCCCACCTCGAAGACCCCCACGCAGTTACCACTGCCCTGCGCACCCTGCCTGCGTAGATGCACGCGTGAGCTAGCGGCTCAGGACGAGACCCAGCGAGGCGAGTAGTCCGAACGCCATTTGCAAGCGACCGGTTTCGCCGAGCACTGCGATGAGATCGCGCCCGATCGCGCCGCGCATGACTCTGTGCAGCGGCGCAACGGCAAGCGCGATTGCGATGCCGATCAGCGCGACCCATGGCCGCCACACCGCTGCCGCGACTCCCCCGGCGACGAAAGCCGACGAGATGAGTGCAGCGTAGAGCCATCGCGTGCGGGCGTCGCCGAGACGGACCGCAAGGGTCTTCTTGCCCACATTGCGGTCGGTCGGAATGTCGCGCAGGTTGTTGATCACGAGCAATGCGCACGCCAACGCACCGACTGCGCTGCCCATCACCACCGACAAAGCTGTCACCTGCTCGGCCACTGCAAAGGTGGTACCAATCGTGGCCACCAAACCAAAGAAGACGAACACAAAGATTTCACCGAGTCCGAGGTAGCCATATGGCTTCGGACCGCCGGTGTAGAACCAGCCCGCGAGCAGCGCGGCAACACCGACGACCAGGAGCCACAGCGACGTTGTGAGGGCCAGCACCAAACCCGCCACCGCAGCGACTCCGAATGCCGCGAACGCGGCCCGCTTCACGGTCTTGGCGGGAGCGAGACCCGAGGCGACGAGGCGCACCGGGCCGACGCGAACATCGTCGGTGCCGCGGATGCCATCGCTGTAGTCGTTCGCGTAATTCACGCCGACCTGAAGCGCGAGGCTCACAACGAGTGCCAAGACTGCGCGCCACCATGTGGGATCCGTGAGCCCCGCGGAACAGGCTGCCCCGACGGCGACAGGCACAACCGCGGCGGGCAACGTGCGCGGGCGCGCTCCGGCGATCCAAGGGTTTCCCACGTGAGCGGCAGCTGTCATGGTGACAGTGTGATCCGAAATAGTTGCTTCGGACGAATACAGGCAATACTTCTCGGACACACGCGTCAAAGGAGATGTCATGTCTGGTGAGTTGTGGCGCGACAGCGCGCTCGAGCTTGCAGCCAAAATTCGCAACGGCGAAGTAACGAGTCGCGAAGTCATCGATGCCCACCTCGACCGCATCGCTGCGGTGAATCCTCATCTCAACGCCATTGTTCGTGTGCTGTCCGACGAAGCCCGCGCAGGCGCGGACGCCGCCGACCGCGTCCGTCGCGACGGTGGCGCTATGGGACCACTGCACGGCGTGCCGATCACCGTCAAGGAGAACATCGACCTTGCCGGCACTCCGACGACAAATGCCGTGCAT